>NZ_JABSSM010000055.1 GCF_013214165.1 Shewanella sp.
GATGCGCAGATGTTTACTATTTCTCAGAAAAGAAAAATAGCTTATCAGAAAGAGGCGGATCCTCTTTACTTAGAATGGCAATATGATCAGACGGCAGAGAAAGAACAAATTTGGCGTGCTCAGGTAGCTGAAATTAAGGCTCGCTACCCATTACCTTCCGAAAACTAATTAATTGCTAAGTTAGAACAAGGATGGGATTGCTACTTACACTGTGGAGCTATAAATGAGCCAAATTGCGTTAGACGGTGAACTCGTCAACTTGAAAAGCTGCAAGGTCGAATTGTCGATGCAATTAGCAGATCAAGATATGTCGGGGCAAACCTCAAGCACAGCGAGCAGCGAGCAGGGGGATAAAGCCAAAGAGCTTAAAGTGACCGGTTTAATCCCGTTTACCGATGCGGCACAATTATCTCGTTTGTTTGAGCTGGTGACTGCTAAAGACGAAACGGGTAATCGTTTGGTGAGGCGTATTGGTTCAGAGTTAGCGCGTGTCGTTAAAATCAGGCAAGTTAAATTTTTTGGCCAAATTACTGCGCCTGAGCACCCCACATTATTGGCGTGGAACGTGAGTTTTCAGCTGCGTGAGCATTTAAGTATTCCAGAGGTGGCAGAGCAGCGCCAAACCCAAATGGATGCCAGTACCGAGCAAGGCACCGAGAACACCGCCAGCGTGATCCCTACGGCTGCTATTACAGAGGCACCACCGAAAGTGGAGGTGTCATCGATGGAGAAGTTTTTAACGGGGGTCGACAGCATCATAGGTGATCCCGCATGAAGCTGAGTAAACGCTTAACCGTAGGTACCGAAGTACTCGCGATAACGGATCATCATTTAGTGCTTGAGTTGTCATCGGCAGGCCGCGGTGTATTTGAGGTTAAAGGCGAGGTAAAACGTGGACAAATCGTTGCCTTTGATATGGGTTACAACAATAAACTGCAACGCTATTTTAGCGGCTATATCACCAAAACTACGCCGAGCAGCATGGGCATGCACCGCATCGTGGTACGGGAGTTATCCAGCCTATTAGCCGAGCATTGCCCGATAAACATCCGTCACGCAACATTTCGCCAGGTGATCACCCAGCTAGCCGAAGACACAGGCCTCAGCATAGTGATCCCCGATGATGCAATTTACCTCGATATCAAGGTACCGAACTTTACCAGCCAAGGTACCGGCTATCAGCTACTCGCCAGTTTGAGCGGTGTGTTTGGCATTAATGACTGTATCTGGTACCAGCAGCCAAATGGTCAAATATTTGTTGGCAGTTATCAAGACAGCCGCTGGCCGTCAAAGCCATTAGAGATAAACCAAGGATTCAGCAAAAAGCAGTTTGGTAATAGTTGGCAGCTAATGGCGATGCCTGCCATGCGACCGGGTGCAATGGTCAATGGTCATCGGGTTAAGCAAGTAGAGCTTGCAGACGACACTATGACAATAACTTGGATAGCCTCCAAAGCTGACGAACTCAGCGAAAAGCGCCACATCACCAACATATTCCCAGAGCTGTCGGCTAATTATCATTTGCCAGTTTGGGGCAAAGTGATTGCATTGCCAGAGCTGCCGACAATCGATGGCGAACGTGGCAGCGATGCATTTTATCCACGCTATGCCGTTGACGTGCAGCTGCTCGATGCAGACGGCAACGAAACTACATCATCTGCCCTGCAAGCCGTGCCATTGCCTTTATCGGGTGCCGGTAACAAAGCTGGCCGATTAGAGCCACCGGCTATCGGCTCAATAGTTGAAATAGGTTTCGCTTACGGCAGGCCTGATAAACCCTTCATTCGCTGCGTGTTGCCGTTCGGTTGGGATCTTCCTGCCATCAAAGCCGGTGAAAGCCGTAACCAGGTACGCGAAGGGGTTTATCAGCACATCGATGACAAAGGTAACTTCGAGAATAAAACCGATGAGTCGCTCACCGACATCATCGGCAAACTTGCAGAGCTGCAATGTCAGACCCGCAAGGTCACCGCCCGCGCCGAACAAGACCACCGCAGCCCCAAGACCTGGTTAGGCAGTGAAAATGAAAACGTGCTCAAACTGCTATCCGAGCTTATGGCCACAGTCAAAGCACTAGCGACCACTTGCGCCAGCCACACCCATTCGGGCATCAAGTCGGGACCGGGCAATACCAAACCACCAGTTCAAGCGAGTGCCTTCAGCAGCCAAGCATCACAAGCCAGCAATCAAAAGGCCAGACTCGATCCCATTACTAAGTAATATTAAATAGTTGTTAGTATTACGGGCATAAGTTTACTTACAGTGATTAAAGCTAATGCGGTAAACAAGCTGTAATCACGCACAGTTTCAAAAACTACGTGTCTTTTTGTTTTGGTAGATAGAGATTTTTGAAGTAGAAGGATTTTTTTATGAATGCGCTCTAGTCTTTCTATAACATTTGTACTATCAATTCTCATCCCATCTAGAAGAACTGGCTCACCAGTATGTTCAACTTTACTGTATATGTCTTTTTTAGTTAGCAAATTGATGTATCTATAGTTTTGCTGGGTAATCTCTATTAAATATTTAATATGGATTATTCCAAAAATTGAGGAAAATAATAAAAAAATCAAAGCCGAGAGCATCATCGTACTCTCGTTTATCCCCAAGTTGACGATAGTAAAATTTTTGGCATAGAAGGCAAAAATTGTGATTGATATGCCTAGAATAAAATAATTCAGCTTTGAACGCTCATTTTGAGCGTGTTTAGCTAGTTCAAGTGCTGTTTCCGACATGCTTGTTCTCAATCATTACTTTATGTTCGAACATTACCATAAAATATCAATGAGTGTTTTCAGCCACGCAATCTAGCCAACAGAATCCTTCCGTCACGGAATCCGCACTCTTCCTCACCCTCCTGCGCGCTCTTTATCGTCGTTTTTTTGCAGTTTTTTATTACTACAGTTCATATCGCCAGCCCGCCCAGCTATAAGGGTTTTGCAAGGATCGAAGATCTGAAAGGATCGCGGTTTATTTCAGTGTTTTACAGTTTTGTATGGTGGCTGTGTGTGGCAACATCAAAGTGAAACCCGCATGGTTACTGGGTTTTCGCTTGATTACGTGGGATTTCATATGAAAGGCGGTTTTATTTACTCCGAAACGAAGCAAATAAAAACAAAGAGTTAGGTAAAATATAAACTGAAAGGCTTATTCAAACTTATCATGTAGTTTATGGGGGAACAGTTGGGTGTAAACCTGCCATAGAATGTTTAGGTTTCTGTGGCCAGTGACTTGGGCAACCTCTTCGATAGAGTAACCTTTTTCAAATAATCGGCTTGCACCTTCACGGCGTAAATCATGATAACGCAGATCTTCAATGCCTAGTTCGTTACGCACTCGCTGAAAGCCTGCCGTTACTGATCTCGGGTTGTAGGGGAATATCAACTCATCGTTTAGAGGTTGGCGCTTTACGATATCGAATGAACCAGCAAGCAAAGGCACAATCATGTGGTTGCCTTCTTTTTTTCTTGGGTCCTTTCTATCTCTCACTAAAATGGTTTTATGATCTTCTTTCAAATCCTCCCAGCGTAATTTGCAAACCTCACCAATTCGCATGCAGGTCAAGATACTAAAGTCCAAGATATCAAGGAAAGGTATCCGATTCTTTCCATTGGGTCTAAAGTCCATTCTTACTTGAAGGCCCGCTCTTAATCTATCGAGTTCATTCTCTGTCGGGCGGCGCGTTCGCTTCTGACTTTTCCCCACTAAGCCCATTTCTATTAGAACGGGTACCGCATCTTCGAAAATTTGATAGTTGGCGGCGATATCCCAAACAGGCAAAGCTTTTTTCATCACACTGCGAAGGTAAGCAATATCGTGGTAGATAGTCGCAGGCCCAGCCCCAGCCGCGCGCCGATTCTTACAATGTTCAATCAGATCACTGGTCTTAAGCGAGTCACTTTTGATCTTGGCAATATCGCAGTCCATAATCATTTTAATGACATAGCGTTTAGTTCGGCCTGTTTTTCCCCAGAGGTCATGATCTTCAAAATATAAATTCAAAAGAGCACCAAGCGATACCACTTTTTTAGTCTTTAGCGCATCAGTTTTTTGTAATTCGTTAACGCGTGCTAATGCCCATGTGCGCGCCACTTCTTTTTTACTGAATGTTTTTGACTCAGAATGTATAATCGCATTCGACTTTTTTATTCGGATTAAGCAGCGAAAGCTTAATTCACCGTTCGCCTTTGGCCTTTTCTGTATTGTGAATGACGCCATGATACTCACTAAGTTGTTGAATCGTCCTACTGCATTATGGATCCTATATGGATCACCTTGCAAGGAAATTCAGAGAAATTCAAGGCAATTCAGAGCAATTGAAACAAGATGACAACACCTAATAAATCAGGCTGTAAGCCAGCAACACCAAGCCCTGCAATCAATCGAACGTTCAGCATTGCGCCTATGCTGGATTGGACCGATCGTCATTATCGCTATCTGGCGCGGATAATGTCTACAGAGTTATTGCTCTACACCGAGATGGTAACCACAGGGGCCATTATTCACGGTAAAGGTGATTATCTTGCATATAACCGTGAAGAGAACCCATTAGCATTGCAGTTAGGTGGTTCAAACCCACAGGATTTGGCAACTTGCGCTAAGCTGGCTGCCGAACGCGGCTATGATGAGATTAATTTGAATGTGGGCTGCCCTTCGGATCGGGTTCAGAGTGGTCGCTTCGGGGCTTGCCTTATGGCTGATCCCAAACTCGTGGCCGAGTGCGTCACCGCGATGAAGCAAGTCGTGGATATTCCTGTGACCGTTAAGACGCGTATCGGTATAGATGATCAGGACAGTTACGAATTTTTGACTGAGTTTGTCGACACTGTCAGCAATGTGGGCTGTGATACATTTATTGTGCATGCCAGAAAGGCCTGGTTACAGGGCTTGAGTCCTAAACAGAATCGTGAAATCCCCCCCTTGGATTATGAGCGCGTGTATCGGCTGAAGCAGGATTATCCCAAGCTGCATATTTCCATCAACGGTGGTGTTAAAACACTCGATGAATGTCGGGAGCATCTGCTGCATATCGATGGAGTCATGGTGGGGCGTGAAGCATATCAAAACCCCTATATATTGGCCGAGGTCGATCAGCTACTCTGTGGTAGCAATAAATCTGTGTTGAGCCGAGATGCTGTTTTAGAGAAATTTATTCCTTATATAGAGAAACACCTTGTCGATGGTGGCAGGTTAAACCACATCACTCGCCATATGACAGGAATGTTTCAAGGAGAGCCAGGTTCTAGAGCCTGGAGGCGCTATATTAGTGAGAATGCTCATAAACAAGGGGCTGGAATCGAAGTGATTGAACAGGCAAGAAAAAAAATGGATTGCTAGACTCTATTTAGTCATTAAAAAACCGCCTGACTGGCGGTTTTTTTGATCTCATCGCAGATAAATTAGTTATCTATAACCTCACTTAGTGAATTTAACCTGCTCATGGTTAAAATGACTAAAACCTTATTTACCTTTTCTTATCATTTCTGCACACCTGTGACGCGATAGTCGTCAAGACTTTGTTATTTAATGATTTAAATCGTTTTATTAAAGTTGGCACGCTGCTCGCATTATCTAATATGTAAATCACTTAAGTCGAAAGACACTAATGAAAAGGAAGACATCATGTTTAATTCAACTGTTAGCAAAATAGCAAAAGCATCTCTAGTGGTCGCAGTTTTGATGGGAGCGAGCATGGGGGCCCATGCGGATGGTCTTCTGGTTACTGATTTGACCCGCAATATAGAGCAGAGCATAGGTGCCCAAATGCAAGATATGATGCAAGTCGCCCAACGCGAGCTCAGTCTCTCACTACAAACACAGCTTGCGGAAGCCATGTTTGAACTGGACGTCAGTGGAACGGCAAGTGAGTTAGCTCAAAGGCAATCTGAGACAGTGATCACCAGCGCTATGGTTAAGGAATAAATATGTGGTTTACAGCGGATATAGCGGCTCTACTACTCATTCCTGTACTCAGTTTTACTCTTTGTGCCCTGTTAGTTTGCAGTTTTAGCTGGCACAAGGTTCAAGATTAAAGTAAGCCGACAACGAGACTTAAATGGAGAAGACAATGAGTGATTTTAGTTCAACCGATAGATATATGCGTCGTATGAAACGACCGACTCGCTTGGTATGTGGCGTAGCTGCAATGATGGCCGATAAGTTTAACTGGTCTTGTTTATGGACTCGAGTGGTGTGGGCCGCAGTGATCTTAATGAATCCGGCGATGGGACTCTTGATCTATTTTGTGCTCGCCTTAGTACTGCCTAAATGGCAAGCTAACGCTTGAATCGTAACTCGAGTCAGTTTGGCTGAAGAACCGACTCACGTTTTTCTGAGTTTGATATCTCTTCTCTATCAAGATGCAGAGTCCACCAGGACCCTGATCTTATCCAGTCAACCGGGCTTGTAGATTAAGCCAGTTATTTTTTGAGAAATGCTTCGAAGCGAGTTCTGGCTTCATCACTCTTTAGTCTCACAGCAAACTGCGCTAGTTCATCTTGCATCTGTTGACGTACCAGCTCTTTATTGGAACGCATCAATGCACGAGATGCCTGAAGTGCCTGTGGTGGTTGCTTAGCGAGTTTGACTGCCTGGGCCAAAGTAAAGTCAAAAATACTCTCAGATGGGATGATATCATTGATAATATTCAGTGTTTTAGCCGTATGAGCATCAAAACTTTCACCGAGTAGCAGTAATTCGGCAGCTTTTTGTGGCCCAACGAGTTGCGGAAGCAGCAGACTCGCTCCGGCTTCCGGTACCAGTGCTAAGTTAACAAAAGGTAGCTGAAACTTTGCAGTATTATCGGCATAAACCAGATCGCAATGCAGTAGCAAGGTGGTACCTATACCGACTGCAGCCCCTGTGACTGCTGCAACGATTGGCTTTTTGAGATCGAGTAAGTTAAACAGAAAGTTAAAGGCCGGGTGTTTGCTATCTAGGTTACTATTTTTTAAAAAGTCTGCTACATCATTGCCCGAGGTAAAACAGTCCTGTTGACCCTTGATTAAAAAGCAGTAAATTGCGTTGTCGGACTCACCCTGGATAAGGTATTCTGTGAGGCTAGTATACATCTCAAGGCTGAGAGCATTACGCTTTTCAGGGCGATTAATTGTGATAATTCTTACGCCTTGTTCATCCTTAACCTGAATTGTACTCATTGCGTTTTCTCCTCTAAGACGAATGGGGTTAAATGGAGTTTAAGACATTGAAGCAAATATTCAAACACATGTTTAATTGTGTCCTACTTTTTGGGGCATCTTTCTCTGCTATGGCCAATGTGGTGCTTGTCGACGGTCAGGTGAGAGCAATGCCAGCAAGTGTGCCAAATAGCGCGGCGTATTTAACCCTAGAAAATCATGGCCCTTCAATCAAACTTGTTGCCGTAGAGGCCGATTTTGTCAAAGAAGCCCAGTTACATACCGTTATCGAAGAGGAGGGTATGGTAAAGATGCGTCAGGTAGAAAGCTTCACTATTCCCCAGCATGGTCAGTTAACCTTGAGTGAGTCGGGTAAGCACATCATGTTGCTTGGTTTGAAACAGCCGTTAGTCTCGGGGGAGTCAGTCAATTTGATCCTGAAGTTCGATAATGGCTCTGCGCTTCCTGTGAGCTTGATGGTGAGTAAGCGAGCCATGACTAAATCGGAAGGTCATCACCATAACCATTAATTTAATGTGAGATTCAACGGAGTGTATCAAATGAACATGACATGGAAAAAGTGGACGGGTATCGCGGTTCTTATCATATTTATGGGCTACTTCATCAGTGTCTGGTGGAGTGTCACGCCGGAAGTGATTCTGCCGCAGCAGTTAACAGCGGGTCAAGAGTCTCGAGTCGTGGGCTACGCGACGACAACGTCACTCATAGTGACCATGGAAGCCTTGCTTAATAAGAGAGGTGGCTGGTTATCTAACGATGTGACTCCTCCCTCAATTTTTATGGATAATATGCCCGCCTTTGAATTTGGGGCCTTGGAGCAGGCGCGAGATCTTGCATTAATTATGCGTAAGGAATTCAGTCGTTCCCAGTCTCAATCCATGGCAGATAAAGACCTGTTAGCCGCTCACTCTAAGCTCAATATCGAACATACCAGTTGGTTAGTGCCTAGCGCCGAAGGTGAATATAAAGATGCCATCAAATTACTGAAACTTTATCGCGCTAAAATATCAGATACCAACAACCAAGATGCGCAATTTTATGCTCGAGCGGATAATCTCTACGAATGGCTCAAAGAGGTGCAAAAACGTTTAGGCAGCATGTCTCAGCGTCTCTCTGCCAGTGTAGGGCAAGATAGGTTGAACACAGATTTAGCCGGTGACAGTGAGGCTTCTCAGTCTACACCTAAGCAGGCTAGCCAGCAGATTAAGACCAGTTGGTGGAAGATAGATGACGTGTTTTATGAGACTCGGGGTGCGACCTGGGCATTATTAAACTTTATGAAGGCTATCGAAGTTGATTTTGCCGATGTATTACGTAAAAAGAATGCCGAAGTCAGTTTGCAGCAAATCATACGTGAACTGGAAGAGACACAAGGGTCTGTTTGGAGCCCGATGATCTTAAATGGTTCGGGTTTCGGCGTAGTCGCCAATCACTCCTTGGTGATGGCAAATTACATTTCCCGCGCAAATGCTGCGGTGATTGATCTAACAAATTTATTGATTAAAGGTTAATTAAATAATGAAAAAAACATTAGTTGCATGTGCACTTTTGGCAAGTTTGGTAGGCACTTCTGCACAGGCTGCATCACTGATAGGTTTTAAGGTCGGCGGCGATTACTGGCAGGCCGATACCAGTGGTTCTTTTGCAGAAAATGGTCAACCGCAGCAAGATTTCAATTACAGTTCGTCTTCTCAAGGTAGCATTTGGGTTGCCATAGAGCATCCGATCCCCTTGGTGCCGAATATCAAAATCAGAGAGAACCGTCTCGATGCGAGTGGTAGTAGTGTTGCCAATGGCTTTGATTTTGGTGGTAATATTTACAATGGCGATATCAATACAAACTCTGATCTAAGTAACACAGACTTTATTCTATATTACGAGCTATTAGATAATGATCTGGTTGCTTTAGATGTTGGTGCCGCTTATAAGAAGATGCATGGCTCTTTCCGTGTTAATGATAAAGTCACAAACGGCCGTGTAAATTCAGAAGTTGAGCTCGATAGCGGCATAGTGATGGCTTATGCCGATGTACAAGTCGGTATTCCAGGCCTAGGTTTATATGGTTTCGCCGATGTGATGATAGGTGTCAGTGAGTCGAGTGTTTATGATTATTCTGTCGGTCTAGGCTGGCAGTTCGATGGTCTGGCTCTGGATACTAAGGTACGTTTGGGTTACCGAGATTTTAACTTCGATGTTAATGACTTCGATGGCGTAACTACTAGCACTCAGTTTAAAGGTTACTTCGCCGGTGTCGAACTCGTTTTCTAACTCTGGTCTGCTACATCTAGCCTTCTAAATTTAGCGCGTTAACGTGTAAAGAAGAACCGCCTTTCGGCGGTTTTTTATTGGGGGATTTTAATGTCAGCCTGGCCGCTTGTATATTCAGCATAAAAAAAACCGCCAACTCATTGAGACTGGCGGTGTTTATTTAGGTTATCCAACGCGGAACACTTAGCAAGATACTAGATCACTGGGTGGTCGTTTGCGCCGTCAAACCATTGTTGATGGCGATAACATCATCTTCATTCAAGGTACCGGCAGCTTGCTTTAGTGCCAAGATAGAGTTGATGTAACCGTAACGGGCGTTAGATAGCTGTCGTTTAGAGTCATATAGGTCGCGAGTACGGTTAAGTACATCTACTATGGTACGCGTACCGACTTCAAAGCCTGCCTGAGTCGCTTTGAGGGCACTGTCTGATGAGATCACCGATTGCTCATAGGCACGGATCGAGCTGATTGAAGCACCTACGTTGTTGAAGTTGTTACGAACATCCTTAACGACCTTACGGTGAGCCTGTTCCATCCTCTCGCTCGCTTCTACGTACTGATATTGCGCCTGGTTGACTTTAGAGCTGACCTTGAAACCTTCGAAGATAGGTATGCTTAAGGTCAGGCCTACCGAGCCGTTGTCATAATCATTGGCATTATTTTGATTATTTTCTTGCTGAAAATTGGTGGAGTAACCCGCATTTAGATTCAGTGTTGGCATATGACCCGCTTTATAGAGACTGATAGTCTCTTGGGCGATATCTTTACCAATACGAGTCGTCAGTAGATCGACACTGTTGGTTTCAGCCATCTTAAGCCAATCGATTGCCCTGGTAGGAGACGGACTGACGGCACTGAAACGTTCGGTATCTAAGATATTGATCGTCTTATGCTCTATGCCTGTTATCTCACGCAGTGCTTCATAACTATTGATCAGTTCGTTCTCGGCTAAGATCTCTTGCGCTCGGGCCAAGTCATATTGAGCCTGGGCTTCGTGAACGTCCGTGATGGCGGTTAAACCCACGGCGAACCTTTGTTTCGTCTGTTCGAGTTGACGCTCAATCGCGCGCTTTTCCGAGCCCTGAAATTCGAAGGTATCTTTAGCCGATAAGACTGCGAAGTAGGCAGTGGTTACGCGAATAATCAGCGTCTGCAGTGAAGAGGCGTAGACTGCATCGGCTTGTGAGGCGGCTAACTCGGCCAGGCTCAATCCTACCCAAGCGCTGTGATCATAGATGACCTGATTCAAGGTGACGCCAGCATTTATGCCGCTTGAATCCGAATTAGACATGGTACTTTCATTGCGCCAGCTCTTGTCATATCCCACACTTGCACTTATGGTTGGCAACAATGGGGCGCGGTTTTCTTCAATCTGTTCATACAGGGCGTCACGTTGAGCCTGGGCCTGCAGTGCGATAGGGTCACTGGTTAGTGCTTGTTGATATATCTGCAGTAAATCGTCGGCCTGTACAGCAGAAGTGCTGAATGCCAGCGTGAGTGCTGCGCATATCGTGCGGATCTTGAATTTCATTGGTTGTCCTTTTAGACAAAATCCTCCAGTGGAGGAGCCGTTTAACTTTTATAGAGTTAAGTGATACCACGCATAATAGCGAGGCGGTTTGCGCTTCCCGACGCTTCCCGATACATCAAAAACTTAATGGCCTGAGCCAGCTAGCCAATTATTAATAGCTATTAAGACATAGATATTAAGAAATTACCTGTTTTCAAGTCAACTTAGAAGTGTAACAGTTTTTGATTTTTATTATGCTATTTCTAGCTAAATAGCATTTACGCTAGTCTAGCGTATTTCGTATACAATTTTAAAGATGATTTGATACTGGATTGATCCAGATGAGGAAGCGAGATGAAACAGAAATTTGATCAACAAGATGTGGATTTGTTAGGTAAAAAGACCGTGTTTAAGGGCTTCTTTTCTTTAGATGTTTATCGGTTTAAGCATAAGTTGTTCAAAGGTGGCTGGAGCGGTGAAATTCAGAGGGAGGTCTTCGAACGCGGTGATGCCGTCGTAGTATTGCCTTATGATCCTGTGACGGATCAAGTGGTATTGATCGAGCAGATACGTATTCCTGTATTGGGTAAGACCAATAGTCCTTGGATGCTTGAGTTAGTGGCGGGTATGATAGAAGAGGGCGAGATGGCCGAGGCTGTTGCCCGCAGGGAGCTGGTCGAAGAGGCGGGAGTTGAGGCAAAGCAGATGTCGAAGATCTCCAGCTACTTTGCTAGTCCAGGAGGAACCAGTGAGAAATTCGATTTTTTCTGGGCTGAGATCGATGCGAGTCAGGCACATGGAGTACATGGGCTAGAGCATGAAAATGAAGATATCCAGGTTCACGTATTCAGTCGAGAGCAAGCTTTTAAATTTGTAAATGATGGTACAATTAACAATGCGTCTACAGTTATAGGCCTGCAGTGGTTGGAGCTGAATTATTCTAAACTGGGTAAATGATGGCTGTATCAGTTTAACAATGCGTCTACAGTGATCGGTTTGCAGTGGTTGGAGTTGAATTATTCTAAACTGAGTAAATGATGGCTGTATCAGTTTAACAATGCGTCTACAGTGATCGGTTTGCAGTGGTTGGAGCTGAATTATTCTAAACTGGGTAAATGATGGCTGTATCAGTTTAACAATGCGTCTACAGTTATAGGCCTGCAGTGGTTGGAGCTAAATTATTCTAAACTGGGTAAATAACTTAGTTCCTAGATTCTAGATTCTAGATTCTAGAGCTTAGAGCTTAGAACTTATGGCCTATAGCCTAGAATAGAATCTAGCGTAAACTTGAGGTGGATCGGTAAGTGAGTAGTGTAACTAGCTTAAAGCCAAAGAGATATCAGCCGAATATTAATCGCTTTCTCACGTTGTGTGGGCGTAATTATTACCACATTCTTCGTTGGTTGCCCGATGACGCCGAGCAGGGCACAAGTTGGCAAGTGGGAGGCGAATACGGTTTTTTAGATGTTCGTTTGCTGGAAAATACTCGCTATACCCAATTGATCGAAATCTCAAGAAATGTCGGTAAAACTGATTTTGTCGACACGCCTAAAATTTCTGTTCGCGTGTATCATGATGCTAAATTAGCAGAAGTGTTAACTAGTCGACAGATTTATCAGCTCAGTCCAGTATATGATTATCCAAATATACGTATGCACCATCGTGACGAGAAGTATCGAGTGAATGCTTTTTTGGAAGAGTTATTGAGGATTGATAACTACACGAGTGTTGTTTGTTTGGCAGAATCTTAGGGTCGACTTATAGTGTTAAAAGAGGCTATCTCTTATTCTCTTGGAGAGCAGGCAAGTGTGAGAATCGTGCAAGTGACCGATCCTCATCTGTTTGCTGATCCAAATTCTCAACTCTTAGGTGTTAATACAGCTAAGAGTCTGGAGTCTGTGCTCAATACCATCAAGGCTGTGGATTATCCGGCAGATCTTATGTTGGCGACTGGAGACATCAGTCAAGATTATTCGGGGGAGTCGTACCACAACTTTGTGCGAGCGATAACTCCTCTGGATATGCCTTGCCATTATCTGCCCGGAAATCATGATGATTCTCGTGTTATGAATCTGCATATGCAGGGCGAAAAGATATTCGGTCAGCGTCGAATATTAGCCGGTAACTGGCAAATAATCATGCTGGATTCTACGGTGAGGGGCAAGCCTGGTGGACACATGGCTGACAGTGAAATAGAGATCATTAAGAGCGCCGTAGCCGATCAATCCGAACGTCACGTTTTACTGGTGATGCATCACAATCCCATTCTGGTCAAGTGTCGCTGGCTAGATCAACATTGCATGGATAATGGCAGTGACTTTATCGAGCTAGTGGCGCAGATCCCACAAGTCAAAGGCTTGCTATGGGGTCATGTACATCAAGAGCTGGATGTAGAGCACCAAGGTATGCATGGTATTATCCACTTGATGTCTACGCCTTCGACCTGCATCCAATTTAAGCCGCTTTCGTCTTACTTTGCACTCGATGCGCAGCAACCCGGCTATCGACAGTTGGAACTTAAAACCGATGGCAGTATGATCACCAATGTATCTCGCGTTCCGGGAGATAAATTCTCTCCAGATAGGGATGCCAGTGGTTATTAACACCGGTTTTGTCAGCTTACATAGGGATTGAAGCCAGCTTTTAATGGTGTTTCATTGTAAAAATTCGCGGCTTTCCACCTCTTTGAGGTCTAATCACTTGGTAGAAACGTAAGCAAGTGTTAGCATCCTACCGATCATTTATTAAAGTTACTCTCACTCCTCAGAGTGGTTATTCGATGATGGGAAAATCCGTGTATGAGGAAATATGCTGCTTTATATTCATGGGTTCAATAGCTCACCGTTATCAGATAAAGGGCTTGTCACCGCGCAATTTTTCGCAGAACACTACCCCAATCTGAACTTCCATCAGCCTCAATTACCATCCACTCCTAGAGAGGCGATGGAATTACTGTCGGGACTGGTGGAGTCGGCACTCGAAGATGGAGAGACGCTCACTTATATAGGTTCCTCGCTTGGCGGTTATTTTGCGAGTTATTTAGCCGAAAAGTACGGTGGGCGAGCTGTGTTGGTTAATCCTGCTGTGACGCCTTTCGAGCTATTCGATGAATTTATCGGCCAACAGTACAATCCCTATATCGATGAGTATTATCAAGTTCTGCCTGAACATAAAGATCAGCTTGCCGCTTTTAATACTGACGTTATTCTTAATCCCGACCGATTTTTAGTGCTATTACAGTCGGGCGATGAAGTCCTGGATTATCGACAAGCAGTACAAAAATATCATTGTTGTCAGCTGTTGATTCAATCCGGTGGCGATCATAGCTTCGTGGGCTATGGAAAGCAGATGCACGCTATCTGCCAGTTTCTGTTTGCTTGACAATTAACCATATCAGGCCGCAACATGGCCTTAATAACTATAAATTGTGTGTGCCATGACAAATCAATATACCTCAGATGCCATCGAAGTCCTGAATGGGCTAGATCCCGTTAAACGCCGTCCAGGTATGTATACCGACACCACGCGCCCAAACCATTTGGGACAAGAAGTTATCGATAATAGTGTCGATGAAGCACTGGCGGGGCATGCCACTAAGATTGAAATAACCCTACATAAAGATAACTCGTTAGAGGTTATCGATGACGGTCGTGGTATGCCTGTGGATATTCACCCGGAAGAGGGAATATCCGGGGTAGAGCTTATTCTCACTAAGCTGCACGCGGGTGGAAAGTTCTCCAACGATAACTATCAATTTTCAGGCGGTCTACACGGGGTTGGTATCTCAGTAGTGAATGCACTCTCGAGTCGTGTGGAAATTACCGTGCGACGCAGCGGTATTGTCTATGATATCGCCTTCGAACATGGTGATATGGTCGAAGAGTTGCGCGAGACGGGAACTTGTGGCCGTAAAAATACCGGGACCAGAGTTCATTTTTGGCCCATTCCCAGCTATTTCGATTCAGCCAATTTTTCCGTGCCTAAGCTGACGTATTTATTGAAAGCTAAGGCGGTTCTCTGTCCCGGGCTTAAGATCAAATTCACTAACAAGCAGACGGATGAAGTGCAGGAGTGGTTCTACGAGAGTGGCTTAACTGATTATCTACAATCTTCGGTTAAAGATGCGCTTATGTTGCCTGTGGAGCCATTTGTAGGCAGTTCGAAGGGAAATATGGAGGCGGTAGATTGGGCTATTACCTGGTTACCGGAAGGGGGAGAGTATCTTAACGAAAGTTATGTGAATCTTATTCCTACTCCCTTAGGTGGCACTCATGTGAATGGCTTCAGGCAGGGGTTGCTCGACTCAATGCGTGAGTTCTGTGAGTTTCGTAATCTTATCCCCAGAGGGTTAAAGCTCACCCCAGAAGATATCTGGGATCGCAGCAGCTTTATCTTGTCGATTAAGTTATTGGATCCGCAATTTTCCGGTCAGACCAAGGAGAAACTCTCCAGTCGTCAGAGTGCGGCGTTTGTTTCCGGCATTGTCAGAGATGCCTTCAGCCTCTGGCTTAATACTAATACCGAACAAGCACTGGCGCTGGCGGAGATGTGCATTAATAATGCCCATAAACGCTTAAAGTCGGCTAAGAAGGTTGCCCGTAAGAAGGTGACGTCTGGTCCGGCACTTCCTGGTAAGTTGACCGATTGTAGTGGTCAGGATCCTATGCGTGGAGAGCTGTTTCTGGTGGAGGGTGACTCGGCGGGAGGCAGTGCTAAACAGGCTCGAGATCGAGAATTTCAAGCTATCATGCCTCTGCGTGGTAAAATTCTTAATACTTGGGAGGTGGATTCCAGCCAGGTATTGGCGTCAGAGGAAGTACATAATATCTCGGTTGCGATAGGCTGTGATCCCGATTGCAGTGATATCTCCGAACTTAGGTATGGAAAAATCTGTATCTTGGCCGATGCGGATTCAGACGGACTGCATATTGCGACCTTGTTATGTGCGCTGTTTATGAAACACTACAAGATCTTGGTCGAAAAAGGCCATATCTATGTGGCTATGCCTCCTCTGTTTCGTATCGACGTAGGCAAAGAGATTTTTTATGCGTTAGACGAAGCGGAAAAGCAGGGCATACTGGATCGTATTGCTGCCGAGAAGAAGAAAGGTAAGGTTCAGGTGACTCGATTCAAGGGGCTGGGTGAGATGAATCCACTGCAGTTACGAGAAACCACCATGGACCCTAATACACGACGCTTGGTGCAGCTAACCATAGATGATGTCGAAGATACCATAGCGCTTATGGATATGTTATTGGCTAAGAAACGTGCCGGTGACCGTAAAATTTGGTTAGAATCTAAAGGTGATCTTGCTGATTTTTAGTGAAGTTCCTCCGATTATTAGAATAATTAGGCTTATAAAACAATAATGTTGTTGAATCAGAAAAAAAATCAACGAAGCTGGAGCATACTGTTAGCTTGCGCCGCTGTGCTGTTTAGCCAAGAGATACTGGCCGCACAACCCATGATGATCACTGTCACTAAAGGCTTTGGCTTGACTCTTTATGCTTCAGAGCTTGGTGATGCCAAGCAGCTGGCGTTGGGGGATAAGGGCACGCTATTTGTTGGTTCCCATAAGAAGGGCACCATAGTGGCTCTGGTCGATAGTAATGCCGATGGCCGAGTCGATAAGCGCTATGTGGTAGCCAAAGGCTTAGATAATCCTGAAGCCATTGCCTTCCATGATGGCGATCTTTACGTCGCCGTAGATGAAAAGATAATTAGGTTTGTCGACATTGAGAACCGCTTGCGCCGCCCAGGTCGGGGCAAGGAGATCTATGATCGTCTCCCAGGCCAGACCAATAAGAGCCAACGTGCGATGCACTTTGGTCCGGATGGCCGCTTGTATGTGGCTATCGGTGCACCCTGTAATGTGTGTGAGGCTGTGGCCCCGTTTGGCAGTATTATCGCCATCGATATAGCGACCGGCAGTAGTGAGCAAGTCGCAACGGGTATTCGCACTGTGACGGGCTTCGATTGGTCGCCTTTGGACGATGCCTTATGGTTTGCTGACCAAGGGCGAGACTGGATGGGCGATCGATTGCCTCCCGATGAGATTAATCGGCTAGAAACAACTGGTGAGCACTTCGGTTTTCCCTATATTCACGCCGCTTCGGTCATAGAGCCTGCCTACGATAGGCCTAAGAACCTGAAGATCACCTTGCCTAATTTCGAACTGCCTGCTCACGTCGCCCCAACGGGCCTGCATTTTTATCGTGGTCAGGCATTTCCAGCTAAATATCATAATCAGATATTTGTCGCCGAGAATGGTTCCTGGAATCGTTCGAGTAAAATTGGTTACCAGGTGGTGATGCTAGAAATTGAACAGCAAAAGGTCGTCAAGCGCAGTACTGTGGTCAGCTTCTTAGATGGCGGTTTTCCTGTAGCCAGGCCTTACGCGTTATTAACGGCTCCCGATGGAGCCATGTACATATCAGATGATCTTAAAGGCAATATCTACCGTTTGTATTACAAAGATATTGTTAAGAAAAAATTAGAACAAGCTGCGCAGGCAGAGGAAACTGAAAAATGAGTGATGCGATAGATTTAAGTCTAGATGGCGTAGAGCAGATGTCGATGCGCCGCTTCACGGAAGATGCTTATCTAAATTATTCCATGTACGTCATCATGGACCGGGCCTTGCCACATATTGGTGACGGATTGAAGCCGGTTCAACGTCGTATCATCTATGCCATGAGTGAATTGGGCCTATCGGCTCAGTCTAAGCATAAGAAGTCGGCCCGTACCGTGGGTGATGTGTTAGGTAAGTATCATCCCCATGGGGATAGTGCCTGTTATGAGGCCATGGTACTGATGGCGCAGCCTTTCTCATATCGATATCCCTTGGTCGATGGTCAGGGAAACTGGGGAGCGCCAGACGATCCTAAATCATTCGCCGCCATGCGTTATACCGAAGCGAGATTATCGAAGTTTTCAGAGGTCCTGCTCAGTGAGCTAGGACAAGGCACTGTCGATTGGGGAATTAACTTCGACGGCACGATGAAAGAGCCATTGGTGCTACCGTCTCGTCTGCCGCATATCTTGCTCAATGGCATTACCGGCATCGCCGTGGGGATGGCGACAGATGTACCGCCACACAACACCCGTGAATTAGTGGCTGCATGTATCGAGTTACTGGATAACCCTAAAGCAGATCTCGAACGCTTGATGGAGTTTGTGCCTGGACCCGACTATCCAACTGAGGCGGAGATAATTACCCCCAGGGCGGATATCGCTAAGATCTATTCGACAGGTAAAGGTTCGATAAAGGCGCGAGCCGTTTATGCTGTTGAGAGTGGTGAAATCGTTATCACTGCTTTGCCGCATCAGGCCAGTGGCGGCAAGATTTTAGAACAGATTGCCGCGCAGATGCAGGCCAAGAAACTGCCCATGGTGGTCGATCTCAGGGATGAATCTGACCACGAAAATCCGGTCCGTATCATTGTGGTGCCGCGTTCGAATCGTGTCGATTGTGATCAACTGATGGCTCACCTTTTTGCGACGACGGATCTGCAGAAAAATTTCCGGGTAAACCTGAATATTCTGGGGCTTAACGGGAAACCTCAAGTCAAAGGGCTTAAACAGATCCTCACCGAGTGGTTGGAGTATCGTTTAACTACTGTGACTCGAAGAATCACCCACAGACTGGATAAGGTCTTAGCCAGGTTACATATTTTAGATGCCTTGATGGTTGCCTTCCTTAATATCGACGAGGTGATCGAGATCATCCGTTATAAGGATAACCCCAAGGCTGAATTGATGTCACGGTTCCAGATCTCCGAGATTCAAGCCGATGCTATTTTAGATCTTAAGTTACGTCATCTGGCTAAGCTTGAAGAGGTGAAGATCACATCGGAGCAGAATGAGCTGGCAGTCGAGCGAGACAAGCTAGAGTTGCTGCTTAGTTCGGATAGACGCCTGAAGACCTTGATTAAGAAAGAGTTAAAGCAAGATGGTGAGAACTATGGCGATGATAGACGCTCGCCATTGGTGGAGCGTAGTGAGTCTAAGGCACTGACTGAGCAAGAGTTATCTCCGGTAGAGCCCGTGACTGTGGTCTTGTCTGAGAAAGGTTGGGTCCGCTGCGCCAAGGGACATGATGTAGATGGTAATACCCTGTCTTACAAGTCTGGAGATGGTTTCCTCTGTTCGGCGGTAGGTCGAAGTAATCAGCCTTCGGTATTTATAGGCTCAACCGGTAGAGCATTTGCCACCGATACTCATACCTTGCCTTCGGCCAGAAGCCAAGGTGAGCCGATCACCACACGTTTTAATCTGTCACCCGGTGAGGTGATGGAGCATCTCTTACTTGGCGATGATGAGAAGTTCTATCTGTTAGCATCGGATGCAGGTTATGGGTTTGTTGGCTCATATAAAGATATGGTGTCGAGGAATAAAGCCGGTAAAGCACTACTTAGCCTACCGGCTAACGCTAAAGTGATTAAACCTCAGTTGGTGGATAAGTCGAAAGTCGAGTCGATTCTGGCGATCACCAATGAAGGCAGAATGTTGCTATTCTCTATGGAAGCCTTGCCCCAGCTATCTAAGGGCAAAGGGAATAAGATCATAGGTATCCCAACTGAAAGAGCGAAGAATAGAGAAGAGTTGCTAATCCACCTGCATGTGGTACCCGAAGATACTTGTGTTACTCTTTGGGCAGGTAAGCGCAAGCTAACCCTGAAACCAAGCGATTTGGAGCATTATCGTGGGGAACGGGGCAGGAGAGGGGCGAAACTGCCACGGGGATTACAACGTGTCGATAGCGTAGAGCTAGGTGATGGCAGCAGTGAGGTCATAGACTAGTCCGTACACTCGCCAGAGATAAAAAAAGCTGCTAATGGCAGCTTTTTTTATCTGAATTTTTTATGGGAATAATAAGCTAAGAGTCGTTTGTTGCTTATCAGGCCACTTGGTAATACTTGGGCTCTATGTCCAGCTGTCGCTGGATTATCTGGCCAGCCATCTTGGTACATTTACCGCATTGACTCCCCACACCCAAGCGTTTCTTCACATCAGCTAGAGAGACATCTCCCTGACTAACGGCAGCTTTTATTTGTGTATCGGTAACGGCGAAGCAAAGACATACGTACATTGATATAGGCCCTCTAGCAAGATGAGCGAATTATAAATGAAAATGATTCTCAATGCTAATATCAAAAATGTATAAGTCAAAATAGAAACTCAGCTAGCCGTTATAGCTAAGTGTGAATGACGTCTGAAAAATGGAAAAACTGCTGCTTCTGACCATTCGATACTAGTAACCGCGCTCGAAGTTGACTTCATGGGAGAGTCGCTGGCCTCTTAGCAGTTTATGGTAGTTATCGGCAAAGATCTCGACCACCTGTTCGGGAAAACTAGGGGCGGCGATATGTGGCGTGATGATGACATTATCCAGTGTCCATATGGGATGATGTTGAGGTAATGGCTCCTGGTTGAAGATATCTAATATCGCATTCTGGTGGATGTTTTCCTTTAGTTGCAAGTACAGTGCATCGAGATCCAGTACATCAGCTCTGCCGAGGTTAAATATAATACCATCGGATTTTATCAGTGATAAGATCTGGGCGTTGAGCGCTCCTTGCGTATCTGGGGTGCTTGGAAGTATGCTGGCAATAGCATCAGCCTGGGGGAGATGGTGGGGCAGATTTGCTAGGGTATCGACATCATCGAAACCAATCGTTGGCTTAGCGCCTCGGTTTATCCCTGTTACATGCATGCCAAAGTGCTTCGCGGTTTGGGCAATATGCTTGGCGATACTACCCGTTCCGAGCAGAAGTAAATGCTGACCCTGAAGGGTCTTGAAGCTGCCTGGCCACCAAATTTTCTGCGTCTGTTGCGACCCGTATATGGTGTGCTCTCTCTGGTGAGCAAGCAGATAACCAAACACGTATTCGCTCATCAAGGGGCCGAATATGCCCCTGACATTGGTCAGCCGATAGTCTTTTCTTTGGCGCGGCCTGACTAAGGAATCGACGCCGGCTATGGTCGATTGCATCCAAATAATATGCTTCCCGAGAGGCAGTAACGGCGCGGCGAGAGAAGGCTCTGCCAGCCAAATATTGGCTTGTGAAATCTGCTGGGTTTCATCACCCAGAATTTCAATTTCGGGGAGGTGACAGGATTGCAGTAAAGATCTATATCGCTCATTATCGCCTGTGAGTAATAGTAACTTGTATCTCATCTTCAGTCCCCTTATTCTACTGAATAATCTTGTCTATGGGTCTTGCATATGGAACGTATTATTTCAGTATTTCATCAAGTTGGCTCTTTGCTCTATCCTTGGCTCAATGAGATCTCAACAGCCATTATTGCTTGCTTCTTGATTGTGTTTGGCGCCGATATAAATCGGCTGTTAAGTCGAAAGTTGACTGGGCGATCATTTGTATTACGAACTCTAGTCTTTGTGGTGATCAATGCATTTGGTTATGGGGTGTTAATTGTGACTGCGAGTCCCATTCTTGCTAACAAAATGGCTCAAGTGTCGGCCCATTGGTTGTTGCTTCTCATCATAGGTTTCTTTCTATTTATTGGTGTTTGGGCGCAGCGACATAGGCAAATTTAGCCGAGTTTACCTATAGTTTAGGCGGCTATTGAATTTTTGCGCAACAAATTCGATTCAGCGTAAAGCCCTGCTTGTGATAGCGTTACTGAGTCTTATCGGCAGCCTTTGAAGTTTGTTGAATGCGGGTCTCAATAATGCCTGCAGAGCCTTCATCGCTCGAGCCTGCTGCATGTTTCCAGCCTAGCTAAGCAACACCGGTGAACTAAGGTGCCACTCAGGCTTGAGGAAAGCCCTAGCTGATTTTTGTCAGGGCTCCGCGGGGAAAAGATTAAATTATTAGCTTCTGATGAGTCCCTGAGCGTCTTTACTCTGAGTGTTCTTGATATGTACTTCCAGTTGTGGATATGCGAGTTCCAGTTGGTTCTCTTGAAGTTTTTTACTGATGGCTTTATGCAATTTATGCCGCAGAGGCCAACGGGTATTCATATCTTTGGCATAGGCTCTGACTTCATAATCTTGGGTGTGTTTGCCAAATCCCGCAAACCAGACTTCAGGCTCAGGGCTTTCTAAAGCATCATCACATCCTTTCACGGCTTGATATAGGGCCGCTTCGACTCTGGCCGGATCTGAGTCTCTCGCGACTGAGACATAAACGACGACACGGGTAATTGGATCCGAGAGGGACCAGTTGATGAGTTGTTCGGTAATGAAGGCCTTATTGGGGATGATGATCTCTTTCCTATCCCAGTCAATGATGGTCGTTGCACGGATCTGAATCTTACTCACAGTACCCGTGAGATCCCGTATGGTCACAGTGTCACCAATTCTTACCGGTTTTTCGAACAAGATGATCAGACCAGAGATGAAGTTGGCGAAGATCTCTTGTAATCCAAAACCCAGTCCCAGAGAGAGTGCTGCTACCAGCCACTGTAACTTGGACCATTCCATACCTAAAGTTGAAAATCCACTCAAGATACCGAAAAACACCACGAGATAGCGACTCATTGTGGTGATGGCAAAGCCGGTTCCCTGACTCAAATCGAGTCGCTGTAATATGGTGAGCTCGAGTAAACCGGGCAAGTTGGTGGCTATCATCAGTGAGAAGCCGACGATGACCAGCCCGAATAATAATGATTTTAGGGTGATAGGCAGCTGTTGTTCGATGCCATTAACCAGAGAGTTACTGGTCCAGAGTGTCACGCCATCGAGTAATGAGAATAATGCTGTGTGGGTCTGGGTCCAGAGGCCGATTAAACTTGCCAAGAAAGCCAGTAGCAATAATGAACGCACCAGTCCCAAGGATTGGCTGGAGATGGTTTCCAGATCGACAACCGGCTCTTCATAGGTATCGAGAGGGTCGTTATTGTTTTGTGGATCTTCGTCTCGCTCACGTTGCAGCAATATCTCTGCGCGTCTGGCTTTAGCACGATCGAAGGCGATGCGCCTCCTCTCGATGAGCATCCAACGTTTTATCAGTTGATAGAGCAACATGAAGCCTAGGGATAATAACAGGGAAAGTTGCAGTTGTAGTAGCACCTGGAATGCGGTGTAGTAATAACCCCTAAAGGCCAGAATGGCACAGATTGGAGGCACGACTAGCAGCACTGCCCACAGAAATCTTTGGAGTAATTTCTTATTCTTATCATCCTGGTGCTGATGCTTGTTTTTCTTAGATAAGGATAAGATATCTTTATAGAAGCTAAACAGGAAAATACTGAAAATAATGAAGGCGCCACGGCCAATGCTATTTCTCAGTACCGAATTATCAATAAACTCGGTAAACCCCATCACCCCAAAGAAGGGTATTGCCATGATAACGAAGGTTTTAAACCTAAGTTGACCTTGCCTAATTATGGTTTTATCACCTTTAAAATGGCCAATGAGCAAGCCCCTATTCAGTGCGAGAAGATAGGTGAAACGGTAGAGCAGGTAGAGTAAACCTATGACTAACACTCCCATGCCGATAGCCGCTGTTAGGTTCAGACTGGATAAGAGTAAGATGGCGCCAGCGGCGATCACCGGCAGTGGTTTAATCACGCTGTAGAGTAAAGAATTAATCAGGGGCCTGAAGGTGTAGCTGAACAGATCTTGGGTCACATTACCGACAAATGTGATGTCATTGGCCATGGCAGATTTGAACTTAGGTGTTAACAGATCTTGGGCGATCAAACAGAGCACCAACAAGATGATCCACCAAGACCAGTATTCACTCTGTTCATCGAAGGATACAGAGATGTCAGGCCAAAAATTTTGGCCCATCAGCCACTTCACACTCTGAAAAAGATCTGTGATCCATAATTTATCGATGGAGTTAGCATTTGGAACCCAAAATAAGTGCTCATTGAGGATGCTTTTCAGGGCGATATTTTGTTGGGTTAACTGTTCATATATCACTCTTAAATCAGTGAGTTCACTCAAATAAATATCTTGGCTTAGCAAGAGTTGCGTGAGCAAGTCATGCTGCGAGGTGAGCAGTCTCATTTGTATATTAGTGAAAGACTCATTGGCTACCAGCTGTTGGTTGTTTATCGTTAGCTCTTGCTCTAATTGATACCTTTCCAGCCTAGCCTGGGCTATTTGTGTTTGTAGCTTATCCTGATCCGGTGGGGCGGGTAGAGACTGCAGCAACTGCAGGAAGCGCTCGCCGAATGCAGAATTTAATTTGATTAAGCCTACCTGTTGTTGGATGTTGGTCAGCTGTTTCGCCTGAACTTGATAGAGGTTTTCGGCCGCTTCTTGTGCGAGAACGGCTCGATTGGTGTCCTGAGTGAGCATTTTTAGTCTGTTGGCATAATCGATATTGAGCTGACTCAGTTGTTGAGTTAGGGGGGATTGCTCTGCAGAAGTCTCAAAAAGACTCTTAGCTATGGTGGCATCTGTCTTTTTCTGCCTCTGTTTAGCTGTGGCCTTATTGATCTCTTCGATCAAGCTCTCTTGTTGCGATAGTTGCAGCCTGACCAGCAACATCTGTTGTTGATTGAGGTTAATGCGTTTTTGGCTGCTTGCCTGTTCGGCCTCTAATGTCGTCAGGAGCTGAATATAGAGCTGTCGCTGTGCCTTAAGCAACATATTTTGATTGCTGTTAGAGTTATCTATGTTATTTTTTTTATGCTGAGCCAGTGATTGTCGAGCCGAGGCAATATCTGATGGTAGTCGGTTATGCTGCTTGATTAAGTCAGTCACTTTTGTATTGAGTTCGGCTTCTATCTCCTTGAGCTCAGACAATCTTAAATAGGCGAGAGATGCCTGTTGAGTGGGATCATTAGTCTTGGACCAAGGGAGAGGCGATTTAGCCTCTTCCAATTGCCGCTTTAGACTGAGTTTATGTCCTTGGTAGTTATCGATCAGCTTAAGGTGATTTCTTTCTATTAACGCTTGCTCTTCGATACTGCGCTGGATATGTGCCAGCTTTTGTTCGGCCGTTAAAGTGGTCGAAGTCAGTTGACTGAGTCCTAGGCGCTTATTGAGTTCGAGTGGCGAACTTGCGGCTGCACTGAAGCTGGTTAATGTAATGAGAAGTAGAAAGATAGTGCGCAGAGTGGGAAACATATTTGGATGCAGGTCAGAGAAAGATTCGGGGATATCTTATCAATAAAAGTGGCTAATATGGCGTCTTTTTTTTGCGTTTTTTGGTGGTTTATATCAGAAAATAGAAATATAAATTAAAATCATCATGGCAATACCCTGTTTTCTTACTCTCCAGTCAAGGAAAGGGAGATTATCTGGATATTTTTCGATGCTGTTGAGTCTCAAAAATGGCGGTTGTGACGACCAGTAAGCCACCGATTGTCGTCTTGATATCTAGCTGTTCACCTAAGAATAATAGAGCTAAAACAGCACCATAGAAAGGTTGTAAGCAAGAGACTAAGCTGACCGTTTTGGCACTAAGGTGACGCAAGGCTGCAGTAAAAAGTGCGTGGGGAACCGCGGTGAACATCACCCCGAGTAATAGTATCAGCCACCAGGTATTTTGTTCTATTTGACTGAATTCTATTGTATGCCAAGGGGCGAGGAACAAGACGGCTACACCGGTTTGGTAAAACATAGCTTGGGGACCTGAGTAGGCTGAAAAATATTTCTTATGTAGCAGGTTGCGAGCGGTAAAAAATGCAGCTGATAAGATCCCCAGCGCTATGCCCAAGGTTATGTCATTGCCCAGGCTGGCTTCGGGGATAAGTAGTATGACTCCAAGGAGCACGGCGAGCCCACTAACCAGATCACTGCGTTGAATTCGGTTACCCGTGAAGATGGGCTCAATTAAGACTGTCATCACGGGATAAGTGAAGAAGGCGATCATACCGATAGCGACTGATGAGAGCTGCATAGAGGCAAAGTAAGTGACCCAATGTAGGCTGACGACAATGCCCAGACCCAGGGCGATGAAATAGTC
The DNA here is from genome assembly GCF_013214165.1 of Shewanella sp. Classification (GTDB taxonomy): domain Bacteria; phylum Pseudomonadota; class Gammaproteobacteria; order Enterobacterales; family Shewanellaceae; genus Shewanella. The sequence continues at coordinate 25,827 of NZ_JABSSM010000055.1, forward strand.
TCTAGTGGAGTCGAGTGATAAGTTTTTTTTGCTGATTTTGACGATGCAGGCTAAGACAAGAGCGGCAACTAGGCAGCGCAGCAGAGTGATATTTAACGCACTGAGTGGAATAAGTTTTGAGAAGAGTGCCGTGCCACCAAATAGCAGCACAGCGAGATGTAACTCTAATAAACCTGATTGTTTACTACTAGCCGTTTGGTTCATTACCACTCCGTATACTGACCAAAAGCTGTTTAGATCAGATTAATCCTCTATTTTTGCGAACGTCTGCCCCATGCGGGTCACGGCTTTTGGCACGACACCGTCGGCAAACTCATCTAAGGCATCTTTAGCGAATAGCATGACCACAGTGCTGCCTAGCTTAAACCTACCCATCTCGGCACCTTTCTCGAGGGTTAACGCCTCTGGCCCCTCGGTGGGGTAATCCCAGGTAAATACTTTTTTACTTCCGGGTGGTGTAATGGTACCTGCCCAGACGGTTTCTATGCTTGCGACTATGGTTGCACCGACTAATACCATGGCAATAGGACCTATCTCGGTCTCAAAAATTGCCACCACACGTTCGTTACGGGCGAACAGGCCTGGAACATTTGCTGCGGTTAATGGGTTGACGGAAAACAAGTCACCGGGAACATAAGTCATTTTTGACAAGGTGCCTGTCACTGGCATGTGAATGCGGTGATAGTCTTTTGGTGCTAAGTAGATGGTAGCGAAATCGCCGTCTTCGAAGCGTTTGGCATCATCGGCCTGATCACCAAGAAGTGCAAGTGATGAATACTCGTGTCCCTTGGCTTGAAATATCTGACCGTCATTAATAGGACCGCATTGGCTTATCGCGCCATCGACCGGATGGACAATATAATCTTGATCTTGTGAAAGCGGACGTACACCAGGCTTGAGGGCTCGAGTGAAAAACGCATTAAACGTCTTATAAGCTTCAGGTTCGCTCTGTGCCGCTTCACTCATATCGATCTTGTATTGCTTAATAAACCATTTTATTCCAGCGGTCGTTACCGCACCTAATTCAGCGGCTGCCAGTTTACCCACCAGGCGAGAGACTAGATGTTTAGGCATGATATATTGCAATGCAATTTTTATTTTATCCACGTGTACTTCCTTTCAAAATATTGCGCTTAGCCTATTCTTCTTCGCTGGCTCTAAATTGTCTGGCATGGCGCATTTCATTTAGGCTGGCGATAATTTTATGATAATTGTTGTATCGATCTGCTGCGATCTTGCCAGCATGAAATGCTTCGGTGATGGCACAGCCAGGATCATTTTTGTGTTTACAGTCTCTGAATTTACAAGTGCCTAGATATTCCCGGAACTCGATAAAACACTCACCCACTCTTTCGGGTGGTAAGTGCCATAGCGCAAACTCTCGAACTCCCGGAGAATCAATCAGATCGCCTCCGCTAACGAAATGCATTAACTTAGCCGTGGTGGTCGTGTGTTGTCCTAGGCCTGAATTTTGAGAGACATCGCCAATTGCGAGCTCGGCATCAGGCATCATAGCGTTAATGATGGATGACTTGCCTACACCAGATTGGCCGACAAAAATACTGACTTTTTCATTCAATAAGGCTTTTATGTCATCGACGCCTTGGCCGGTATGACTGCTTATTTGGTAGACTTGATAGCCTATATCTTGATAGCGCTTGAGTGCAGCTTCTACTTCAGGGCGATCTTCATCGGTGAGGAGATCGATCTTATTGAGGACGATTATCGGTGAAATACCCGTGTCTTCTGCTGCTACTAAGTAACGGTCGATTATTTGAGTCGTAAAACTAGGTACTATCGAAGAGACAATCAAGATCTGATCGATATTAGCGGCGATGATCTTGATGCCATCATAGAGATCTGGCCGCGAGAGCAGCGAATGACGAGGGTGGACGGCTTCGATAATGCCGGCTACTGTGGTGGTGATTTCCACAGCCAAACGCACGATCACTTTGTCACCGGTGACCAGGCTTTGAATGTTACGGCGAATATTACACCGCACAACTTGTCCTGATTCGGTTTCAACATCGGCATGTTGGCCGAAACGAGAGATAACAGTTCCGAGCTGTTCTGGCTCAAGTGAACTATCCTGTAATTCAGGAGCATTGCTGCCTGAATCTTTCCGTTGTAGCCTTTTTTCTTGGTTGGCTCGCATACGGCGTCTTTGACCCTGACTTAGGGGTTTCTTTTTACTCACAGTTTTGTCATCGTAAATAAGGTGATTTTGTGTAGCTTAAAAAAGCAGTATGATACACGGTCTTAAACAAAAAAGCCTGAATTTAGGCAAACAGGAAGAATAAGGCAGATCTATGGTTGCAGATGCAAACAATCTCATTTGGGTAGATTTAGAGATGACCGGGTTAGATCCCGAGACCGATAGGGTGATAGAGATCGCAACAATAGTGACAGATAAAGAGTTAAATATTCTTGCTGAAGGGCCTGTGATTGCGATTTATCAGACTGATGAGCAGCTGGCAACGATGGACGACTGGAATCAAAAGCACCACGGGGAGTCAGGATTAGTCGAGCGTGTACGCAGTAGTCAATACAGCGAAGACGATGCCATTGCCATGACCATAGAGTTTATTTCTCAATATGTTCCTCAAGGCACATCACCTATGTGCGGCAACAGCATAGGCCAAGACAGACGCTTTATGAATAGGTACATGTCAAAGCTAGAAGATTACTTTCACTATCGTAATATAGATGTAAGTACCATCAAGGAGCTAACCAGGCGATGGAAGCCAGAGCTTATGGATGGCTTTACTAAGCAAGGAACCCATAAAGCACTGGTGGATATCCAGGAATCTATAGCCGAATTGCAGTATTATCGCGCAAAAGTATTCAAAATTTGACCAAACAGACATTTATTTTCAAGAAGGGGTTGCAGCAATATGAAATTCTCATATAATGCGGCCTCAACTTTTGCTAGCGAGTAAGTTAGCAAATAGTGAGTATGCGGCATTAGCTCAGTTGCTAAAGGTGGAATGACGATACCTTAGGTGATGTTTACAGTTGCAGTTGTACGAAAAAGTTTTACGACATTAGCTCAGTTGCTAGAGGTGGAAAGACGATACCTTAGGTGATGTTTACAGTTGAAGTTGTACGAAAAATTAAGCGACATTAGCTCAGTTGGTAGAGCGATACCTTGCCAAGGTATAGGTCATCGGTTCGAACCCGATATGTCGCTCCAAATTTAAAACGTTTTGAATACGCTAAATATTCGAGACTAAAAGTTTTACGACATTAGCTCAGTTGACTCTTTGTTTAGAGCAAAAGGGCGATACCTTACCAAGGTATAGTCATCGGTTCGAACCCACTCTTTATGTAAAGTATGGGCGCTCCAAATTTAAAAGATTTGCGACATTAGCTCAGTTGCTCAAGGTGAAAAGACGATACCTTAGGTGATGTTTACAGTTGCAGTTGTACGAAAAATTA
>NZ_JABSSM010000056.1 GCF_013214165.1 Shewanella sp.
TGCGCCGTGATGGTATTCAATGGGGCTTTCACTTCGGCCATGATGTCGGCTATGGATCTCAACATAGATTTATTCCTCTTCTCTCACTGTGGTTTTGCTAGGCTGGCTTATGGCTTAGCCAGATCCTGAAGTTCTGTTTTAATATCAAAATTTTTCATCGTGACGTACTTGGGATCTGGGCTCACCTCCAGAGTTAGCTGGGGTGATCATGATGCCGAATATCAAACTGATGGCCAAGGGTACGTGAGAAAACTCTAATGGACAATTGGCAAGCTTGCAATCAAATGATTAGAAAAATGCGATGGATCCCTCGATGTGCTTAGTAATGACTGGAGGAGTGGCTGCGATGAGTCACTTAACACACGTTAATGGGCAAGATTGTGTGTGTCCGCTAATGAATCGGACACAATTAATGCCCATTTGAGTAAACGATCGGACACATGTAGCTCAATTGAACACATAATCGGACACCTCATTCATGTGTCCGCGGACACTTTTAGTGTTCGCTTGCCTATTTTTATCTATTAAGTCATTGAATATTAAGTGACGTAAATTTCTGGCGCACTTCTTGTATATATCATCGCAAGATTGATTAATTGCAAAATAGTGATACAGCACTCACAAGCGGACAGGGATATGATGATTCAGGATACCAGCGGACAAGACACAGAGATTCAGCCAAACATGGGCAAGAAGTTGCGCTGGCCCTTAGTGGCCGCAGCGGCAGTGCTTCTGGTTTCTGGATTAGTGTGGTCCAGTGTTGGCGGCAGTCAGGTGAGCGAGTCGATTAAACGCAGTGAGCTTAGATTTGCCACCTTAGCGCGAGGCACACTCACTCGTGACATTGCTACCAGCGGTAAGATAGTCGCGGCTAACGCGCCCATCCTCTACAGCACAGACCAAGGCATTGTGACCTTGTTGGCAAACCCCGGTGACAGAGTCGAATTGGGTGATGTGGTGGCCACCATCGAGAGTCACAAATTGACCAACAGCCTTAAACAACAAGAGGCCTTGCTAGAAGGCATGCAGAGCGCATTAGAGAGAGCCCGTCTCGATGCCCGCCGTGAGCAACTCAAGGCGCAGCAAACCTTAGACATGGCCAAGGTTGATCTGGGAGCGGCGGACCGAGAGAGTCGCCGCGGTGATGAGCTAATCCAAAATAAACTCATCTCTAAAATTGATTTCGAGAAGGGCAAGGATGACTTGTATAAAGCCAAGTTGTTGTCCGCCCATGCGAAGCAGGAAGCCGAGCTGATGCGCGACACTCAGACCTTCGAGATAAAGAACAAGGCGTCAGAAGTTAATCGTCAGCAGCTAGTGGTCAGCGAGCTGGAACGTCAGGTCGGCGCACTAAATATTAAGGCTACCGTGGGCGGTATCATAGGCAACTGGCTCACGGAGCAAAAAGCCCGTATCGGTCAGAGTCAACCCATACTCACAGTCGTAGATTTGAGTGCCTTCGAGGCCGAGCTAGCAGTACCTGAGTCCTATGCCGACGAGTTAGGACTCGGCATGGCGGTGGAACTGAGTTTTGGCGACCTGACTCTGGTTGGCGAGCTGTCGTCTATCTCACCCGAGGTGAGAAATCGTGAGGTCACCGCTCGTGTCAGGTTTGAGCAAGACGATCGTCTGCATTTGCGTCAGAACCAGCGTCTGTCGGCTAGGGTGCTATTAGAAAACAGACCTAATGTCTTGATGGTGAAGCGCGGTGCATTTGTCTCAACCGGTGGCGGCAGAGAAGTCTATGCCATGAATGGCGATATCGCAGAGCAAACAGATATTCAGTTGGGGGCCCGCAGCATGAGTCATATAGAAGTATTGCAAGGCGGCAAGGCGGGGGATGTCTGGGTGATTTCCAGTATCCAGCCATTCAACAAAGCCGAGCAAGTGTTAGTACGCTAAGGAGAGCAAGATGAATAAATTAATTGAGCATAGTCATTTACCAAGAGCACTCAGCGGGAATAGATTCTTAGCAGCCTTAAACATACAGAGAGTGATCACGGTATCGGCATTATTGCTGCTACTGGTCGCCGTTCAGGTATCGACTCAGAGCATCGGCGACTGGTATGTCTTTGGCCTTAAGGTGTTAGAGATGACGGTGCCTGTTACGCCGGTATTCAATGAAGTTACAAATGTCACTACAGGCCTACATATAGGCACTGGCTTAGTTTCTGGCTCAGTTTCTACTTTAGTCACAGGGTTAAGTGATGGGGTCACTGCTGGCATAGAGGCTATGAACATCTTGGCCGATATCGCTATTTTCACGCAGAAATACGTCATGGGCATTATCGAGTGCGCCTTGGATTAACGCCCTAGGACCAGCTTAAGCCGGGAGAACCAATATTACTCGGAGCATCGCAGCATCGCAGCATCGCGACATCGCGACATCGCGACATTTCAGCATCGCGACATCGCGACTAAAGCCGCTCCTACAAAAAGTTATAACGAATTAAACGATAAAAACAGGGAATATTGACATGTTATCGATGAAAAGCATCAGTAAGGTATTTAAAACGGATTTAATAGAGACCCATGCACTGCGAGATTTTAATCTCGAAGTCAGCGAGGGTGAATTTGTGGCGGTCACAGGACCATCGGGCTCAGGCAAGACCACCTTCCTCAATATTGCCGGTCTGCTGGAAGGCTTCACTCACGGTGACTACTTCCTCGATGGCGTCAATATCTCCAACTTGAGCGATAACAAGAGTGCCGCGATTCGTAACCAGAAAATAGGCTTTATCTTCCAAGGCTTTAACTTAATTCCCGACCTTAACCTGGCTGAAAATATCGAGGTGCCACTGCGCTATCGTGGTTTCAACGCTAAAGAACGTCAGCGCCGTGTGCAACATGCATTAGAGCAGGTGGGCCTAGCGGCACGCATGAAGCATCTGCCATCACAACTGTCTGGTGGTCAGCAGCAGCGAGTGGCGATTGCCCGCGCCTTGGCTGGAGAGCCAAGATTCCTGCTTGCCGATGAGCCGACGGGGAACTTAGACAGCATGATGGCGCGTCAAGTGATGGAGCTGTTGGAAGATATCAATAAGGCCGGCACGACTATCATCATGGTGACTCATGATCCTGAGCTTGCGCGCCGAGCTCAGCGTAATATTCAGATTGTCGATGGCCAAGTCTGTGATTTTACCATGTATCAAGGCGAAGGGTATCAAGGAGGAGGGCATCAAGGCGGCGCAGGCAGCGAAAAGCCACATCGGGTTGCAGGCTCGCCTTCTGGTACAGACAAGAGTCGCTATGATTCAAAGCAGACGCAACGAGTGGCGAGTTAAGGAGAGTGACCATGTTTTTCTATTATCTCGATCTAGCCTGGCGCAGCATAAAGAAGACGCCTCTGTTGTCATTGTTGATGGTACTCGCCATCTCTGTTGGCATCAGCATCACCATCACGACGCTCAACGTTTATCAACTCATGTCTGTCAATCCAGCGGGAGAGCGTTCAGATAAGTTAATGGCAGTCCAGCTCTGGAGTCAGGGCAAGGATGCCTGGAAGGAGTTTAATGACCAAATAACCTATCAGGATGCATTTAATTTACGTAAGAGTGATCTGCCGGTGCGTCAAACGGCTATGTTCGTTACCGGTTTAGCGATACAAACAGAAGATGCTGATTTTTCTCCTCTGCTAGAGACTGTACGGGTGACCGATAGCGATTTCTTCGGGATGTTTTCTGTGCCTTTTCTCTATGGTGGCGCCTGGGACAAGCGTGTCGATAGCCAGGCCGCTTATCAGGTGGTGATCAACCAAGACATTAATAAACAGTTATTCTCGGGGGAAGACAGCGTCGGCAAGACCCTGTTCTTAGACAGCAAGCCTTATCAGGTGGTTGGAGTGATTAAGACCTGGAACCCCAGTCCTCAATATTACGATGTGACCACGGGGGCATTCAAAGATAGCACTCAGCTGTTTATCCCTTTCTCTCTGGCGCCTATCGAAGAGTTTCAGAGTTGGGGCAATAATCAAAGCTGGAAGCGAGAATCTATAGATACCTATAGTGATCGCCTTAATTCAGAGATGCATTGGATACAGTTTTGGGCCGAGGTGAGCGACGATAAACAGCGAGATGAATATGCCCAGTGGTTGACGGGTTATGTAGAGCAGCAACAGCTCTTGGGTCGGTTCGACAGCCCTGAGGCGGGTGCTCAGCTTTCGAATGTTGCTCAGTGGCTGGACCTTAACGAAGTGGTTCCCGAAGACAATAAGATATTGGTCGGTCTCAGTGCGCTGTTTTTGCTGGTCTGTCTGGTGAACATGTTGGGCTTGTTACTGGCTAAATTTTTGAAACGAGCTCCGGAAGTCGGGGTTCGCCGTGCCATAGGCGCGAGCCGTAAGCAGATATTTGCTCAGCATATGGTCGAAGTGGGCTTAATTGGCTTCTGTGGTGGTGTCTTGGGCTTAATCTGGGCATGGATGTCATTGTCTATGCTGTCGGCTCGTTTCGATCTGGAAGAGTCGCTGACTCACCTAGATCCGAGCATGTGGATAATCGCACCGGCTATTGCCATCTGCGCCGCCTTACTTGCCGGTATTTATCCGGCCTGGCGCATCTGCTCTACCAATCCAAGCGTGCATCTTAAGAGTCAGTAAGCCTGCGGGTGAAATCAGTACAAGGAATTCTACATGTTACACATTAAACCCATCATCAATACCTTGATGCGCAGCAAGAGTGGCCCGATCTTATTGCTGATCCAGATCATTCTTTCCGTGGCGATTGTGGCCAATGCCAGCTTTATCATCAGCGAGCGGCTCGCCTTGATGGATCGCGACTCGGGAACGGCCGAGGAGCAGGTGTTCAACTTTCGCCTCTATGCCTTCGATTCTAGTATCGACATTGAGTCTCAGACTCAGCGTGACATGCGCGCCATTCGTGAATTGCCAGGGGTGATAGATGCTACCACGACCAGCATGATGCCCCTGAGCGGCGGAGGCTGGTCATCCGGTTATACCATAGGCAGCAGTGAGGCAGCGGCTAAGGATACCGAGAGTGCCGCCATCTACTATGGCGATGAGCATATGATAAACACCTTAGGTGTGGATCTGATCGAGGGACGCAACTTCCATGAGACCGAGATCCTCAGCGGCAACCCGGATCTGGCGACTCATGCCATAGTGTCTAAGGCGTTTGCCAAGGAGACTTGGGGAGATGAGTCTGCCATTGGTCAGATCATGTATGCGGGAGACTGGGGAAATAATCCGCTGCAGATCATCGGCGTGGTGGATAAGCTCCAGGGTGCCTGGGTCAACAGCTCATTTCTGGATAACAGTGTGATATTGAATGTGAGACTGGTTAACGTGTTCACTAAGGTCTTAGTCCGCGCCGAGGTGGGCACCTTAGCCCTGCTCAAACAGGCCATTCCTGCCCTGCTACATAAAGATCAACCCAATCGGGTTATCGACGGCTTTACCCTGATCAGCGAGCATCGTAAGAGGGTGTATCGTAATCATGAGTTGATGGCGGCGGTGCTGTCGATGATGGTGATTTTACTGCTACTCATCACTTCCTTAGGCCTGGCCGGCATGGTGATGTTTAATATCGAGCGACGCACCAAGCAGATAGGTACTCGGCGGGCTTTGGGCGCTAAGCGCAGGGATATATTGATCCTGTTCTTAGTGGAGAACTACATCATCTGTATCGTGGGCGGCATCATAGGTGGGCTGGTGGCGGTACAACTGGGTCAGCAGCTGATGACCTTATATAGCCTGCCCAAGCTTGAGCTTATTTACCCGATAATGACGGTGGCTGGCTTGATGGTGCTCACCACCATAGCGGTGATCTTACCGGCGAGAAAGGCGGCGAGTATCTCGCCAGCCATAGCGACTCGCAGCGTATAGCGGTCATCTTAGCGGCGAAAAAAGCAGTTAATATACCGCCAGCCATAGCGACCCGCAGCGTATAGCGGTCATCTTAGCGGTGAGAAAAGCAGTTAATATACCGCCAGCCATAGCGACTCGCAGCGTATAGTCTGTATCTTGTTCTAGAGTCGATTTAGGTTCGGGAAGTGCTGAAATGAGCGGGAGAGGATTTGCCTTTAATGCTGTTTCGCTTTAAGTTAGTTTGAAGCTAACTTTCTGAGTTTAAGCGCTGGCCGCAAATGACGTTAAACGTAATTTTCAACTAACTAGAAGAACGATAAAACAAGTATGGATACGATTCTCATCGTCGATGATAATCAGGCCGTGTGTGATGCATTGGCACTGATGTTGCAACTCCACGGGTATAAGACCCACACCTGTTTATCCCCGGACGTGGCGCTGGAATTGGTTAAAATCCATGATATTGCCCTAGTGATCCAAGATATGAACTTCAGCCAGGACACCACCTCGGGTGAGGAAGGAAAATCACTCTTCTATGATCTGCGTCGCTTGCAGCCTCAACTCCCCATTGTGTTGATCACCGCCTGGACTCAGCTGGATATCGCGGTTGAATTGGTCAAGGAGGGGGCGGCGGATTACATGGGTAAGCCTTGGGACGATGCCAAGCTAGTCAACAGTGTGAGCAATCTGATTTCATTGCATACCCTGTCCCGGGAAAATAGCCAGTTACAGCGTGTCGACAATCAACGTATGGTGGCCATCAAGGATGCAGATCTGTGTGGCATCGTGTTCGCGAGTGGTTCGATGCAGCGCAGTGTCGACCTTGCCCTGCAGATCGCACGTTCTGATGTGTCTGTGTTAATCACAGGTCCCAATGGCGCGGGCAAAGATAAGCTGGCCGATATCATTCATGCTAACTCTCCCCTGAAGAATAAACCCTTCATCAAGGTGAATATCGGCGCCTTACCCATGGATCTGCTGGAGGCCGAGCTATTCGGCGCTGAAGCCGGCGCGTTTACCGGCGCCAATAAGACCCGCATAGGTCGTTTCGAGGCGGCCGATGGCGGCACACTCTTCTTAGACGAGATTGGTAACTTGTCCTTGTCGGGGCAGATTAAACTGTTGCGGGTGCTGCAAACTGGTGAGTTTGAACGCCTGGGCAGTCATCAGACCCGCAAGGCCAAGGTGCGCGTGCTCAGCGCCACCAATGCCGAGCTCGCAGTCGACATTCGCGAGGGACGTTTCCGTGAAGATCTCTTCTATCGTCTCAATGTTATCGAGCTGGAGCTGTCTCCCCTCAATCAACGCCAGGATGATATTCTGCCCCTAGTCAGCCACTTTATCGGCCCGGATTTTCGCCTCAATAAACAGACTCAAGGGGCCCTGCTAACCCACACTTGGCCCGGCAATGTCAGGGAGCTGGAAAATGCCTGCAAGCGCGCGGTGATCTTAGCACCATCTAAGATACTGACCGCAGCCGATTTCGGTCTGGTCGCTGAGTTGCTAACATCTGAGCCACTTGCGACTGAGCCGGAGCATGATATTCGTGGCGGTGGTATGCGTGAGCCAGCCCAAGAAAAAACTGTGTCAGACCCCGCACTTAAGCCTGAGCCAGCAATTGAGCCGACATCCGCAACGCCAAGGGGACAAGATTCGGCTAATATCAGTGCCAACACGCGTGCCGGCGCTAGCATTAGCGTTATCGACAAGGCGAGCATACAAGCCGAGTTAGACAAGCATCACGGCGTCATCGCCCGCGTGGCCAAATCACTGGGACTCAGCAGGCAGGCCCTGTATCGCCGCATGGAAAAGTTTGGTATCGACAAGTAGTCGTCGGGAGTCGACTATGTCTGGATTACGGATTACGGATTACGGATTACGGATTACGGATTACGGATGAGGCGATGAATAATGGAATTTACTATGTATAGTTATTATGGATAATTTTGCAATGACGCTGAGATCTAAGTTAATTATGGGTTCCGTGTTAGCCTGCTTATTGGGCCTAGTCTCGGCAGGTTTACTGTTTAACTGGCTGGGTGAGGACTATCTGCTGTTGGTAGCCTTGTTGTCACTGGTGCTGGTGTGGGCGGTAAGTCATCACATGACCCGTAGTCTGGCGGACAGCTTGATGGCGCTGGAGGTGGGCCTGCTCAACTTCAAGGATAATGATTTTAGCATCAGCATCCCGGTCAAAGGCGATAAGCAACTGCGCGCCCTGGCTCAGTTATTCAATGAATCAGCACATACCCTGAGGCGAGAACGGCAATTCATCTATCAGCGTGAGTTGTTACTCGATAAGGTGATCCAAAGCTCCCCCAATGTGATGATACTGCTCGATGATGCACAGAGGGTGATTTACGCCAATGACGCCGCTCGGCACCTGTTCAATCAAGGCGTACCCATAGAAGGCTTGAGTCTGAATGAGCTGCTCGAAGGCAGTTGCCCCGAACTCATCACTGCGCTAAATAATCCCAAAGATGGCCTGTTTACCCTGGCAGCCAAGGAGCTACTTGGCGCAGAAAACCAAGGTGAAACCAGCGATGAGGCCATGAATGAGGATGAGATCTGGCATCTGTCCCGGGGACGTTTCAAGCTCAATGGCCAGTTGCATCATCTGCTCTTACTGAAACAGATGACTCACGAGCTTAATCGGCAAGAGGTGGCGGTGTGGAAGAAGGTGATCCGCATCATAAGCCATGAGCTCAATAACTCGGTGGCCCCGATAGCGTCAATGGTCAACTCGGGCCGCATGATCACCAAAAGTCTCAATGATCCCAAACTCAAGATGATCTTCGACACCATAGATGACCGCACCCAACACCTGAGCCAGTTTATCTTCAATTATGCCAGATTCGCTAAGCTGCCTTTGCCTAATAAATCTATGGTTAATTGGCTGAAGCTGACCGCTCATTTGAGCCATCATTATAAGTTCACCTTGGATGGCGACTTACCCGAGGGCGATGGCTACTTCGACCTAATTCAGATGGAGCAGGTGCTACTGAACCTGTTGAAAAATGCCCACGAGTCGGGCTCTGCTGTCGATAAGATCACCATGAGCATCACCGAGGCCAAGCCCAGTCATGGCATTGCTGGTTCGAGTGGCAATAAGGGCTTCTTCATTAGCATCTGTGATGCAGGCAGCGGCATGTCATCGGAGGTGCTTAAGCAGGCATTATTGCCTTTTTACTCCACCAAACAATCGGGTACCGGACTGGGCTTGCCCCTGTGCCGAGAGATATTAGAGGCACACGATGGCCGTATCAGCCTGCATAATCGGCAAGACGTTGGGCTCTGTGTGAAGCTTTGGTTACCCCAATAAATTAGCAGCTTCGAATGAAGCTGGATGACATTTTTGTTGTGGTTTCATTTGGCCGGTTGGTGTTGAGTAGTGTGTTTGAGTTTCGTAGTTTCAATTTTATCTATCACCTGCGGTGGGCTTATGTGCAGATACTTCTGCGAGACGCTGTGAAGCCGTCCCTGGCCGCTCTGCGGTTTCATCCCTGAAACCGAAGCTCGCAGCCGTATCTACACCGGGTTATTTTTCTCTTCGATTTGGCTTCATTGCTAATGATCTATAACTCACTTTTACCCCAAAATAAGCTAGCCTTCGAATGAAGGCTTAATACATTTTGTGTTCATTTGGCTGCTTTGTTCTTGAGTAGTAGTTTGAAGGTTACTCCTTCATTGTAACCTACCGCCTTGCGGGCGAGGATTGTGCACTCTTTATTTTGAGAAGGTTCTACGAGTCGCCGCAAGCACTCTGACCTCCTGGGGCCAATGATACCCCCGGTATCATTATGGCATTCCCTACATCCTTGTAGGTCAAGGAGGAAATGCCGAAAATGTAGGGTACATTTTCGGCCTTGTTTTGGAAGCTCGCAGCCGCATTTACACCTGCTGATGTACAAGATAAGTTGTCGCTTCGATTTTAGAGTGTGTTTTATTACTAATTTGAGAGGTTTAATCATGACTGGCACCATGCATTCGCTACGTTGAACTTGAGGGAAGTTAACGTATCAAAAATTTTATGGGTGTCCATTTATCACGGTTGCATCAAACTCATCGTCTTGATGCTTTAAATTAAATAAATCATCGACTTATATGTCATTCAGCACTCACGTTGTCAGCACTGGTATGTGGTCAATGGCTTCATTTTTATGATGGGTGGCTCGATAAATGGCAGCTCGATAAATGGCAGAGCCCACAGGGATGACTCTTATGAAATCAACAGCCGGCGCCTCGTAGAAGTGTTTACACATGAGAGGTCACTCATTCACATCTGACCCATAGGGATGTGGGAATTGTCTTGAGATGTCTGGAACATACAAGACCTTGCACTGCACCTGCTGCAAGCAATAAACACCAATGAAGCTATGGCATTCATAAAGCTAACCAAACAACAAAATCCGTCCAATGAACCCACAACAGAGACTTCAGCAACTTGTTATCCGACAAGAGAAAATCGAGACTGGTATTGTTAATTGATGGATAAAGAGTCACCGATTAAGCTTTAGATATTGGTTGATATAGGAGGTGACTATGCCCCGTCGACGAGATACTCAAATTAGTAGTGAAGTTTCTATTTAAGCAAAAAGTTTATTCTACCTTTGCTGCCGTCGCCGATTTTACAGGGGGATTTCATGAACACCCGCTAGCCAGTTGGGCCAGCGGGTGATTTTTATAGCCAGTTTAGGCTTAATTAGTTTTTATGGGGTGAAGAAATTAGAGTCCTGGGATACCTGGTTGCTGGGATCTTGGGTATCTATGAGTTGAAATACGATCTTAGCCATTCCGGCTTTCATCTTATGAGCACCAGAAGTGCCCTGGTCTATGGCTTGGTTAGTCTGGCTATATACAGTGAGAGGGTAGCTAAGCTGCTCACCGGCTTTAACCTTGAGCTCTACGCTTCCCAGCAGGCTGTAGGGTCTGTCGCCTGAGAGAGACAGACGATAGTGTTTTTCGCTTTGGGTCTTGTTGCGTACCTTGAGGGTGTAACTGTTTTCTATTTTATCATCCAGAGTCTCACGATATAGGCTTTGTCTGTCTCTAATGACGTTGAGTTGAATATTTTTTTTCAGGTAAATATCCATACAAATCACCGAAAACATTATTATGGTGGCGATACCATAGCCTAAAAATTTAAGTGAAGTCAGCGGCTTGTTTTTCAGACCCTTGAGATGATTTTCGCTACGATAGCCGATGAGATTGTGTGCATAGCCAAACTTGTCCATGGTCTGAGTACAGGCATCGACACAGGCGCCGCAGTTGATGCACTGATATTGCAGGCCGTTACGTATGTCGATTCCCGTGGGACAGACATCGACACACAAGTTACAGTCGACACAGTCACCCAGGTCGGTGGCTTGTTTACGCTTTCTCGGTCCACGGGACTCACCACGATTTTGGTCATAGGCTACTGTGATCGTATTGGCGTCAAACATGGCAGATTGAAATCTGGCATAGGGGCATAAGTGCAGGCATACCATCTCTCGCATCCAGGCGGCGTTGATGTAGGTACAGATAGCAAAAAACCATACCCAGGCAGTGAGTGTAGGGCTGGCACTGAAGCTCAATATCTGTGGATAGACGTTGGTGGCTGGGACAAAGTAAGCGATAAAACCACAGCCTGTCAGCAGGCCTATCAGCCCCCAAAGAAGATGCTTGCTGGTGCGTTTGATTATCTTGTCCCGGGTCCAGGGACTATTGTCCAGAATTCGGCGCTTATTGTGGTTGCCCTCGATACGCTTCTCTATCCAGACAAAGATGAATGACCAGGCGGTTTGTGGGCAGAGGTATCCACACCAGACCCGCCCAAGAAAGGCGGTGATAAAAAATAACAGAAATGCCGCCGTGATAAATATCCAGGCCAGAAGGGTAAAGTCCTGTGGCCAGAGTGTAGTACCGAAGAAATAAAACTGTTGTTCATTGAGATCGAATAAGACGGCTTGTCGGCCTTGGTACTGAATCAAGGGCAGCAGAAAGAAAGTGGCGATAAGTAGGCTATTTAGGCTGGTTCTCAGTCGTTGGAAATATCCTTTCTGTTCCCTGATATGGATCTTACTATTGACTGGTTTCGAGCTAACTGGGATCTGTTTTATGGCAATAGTTTGACTGGTATTATCCGCAGCAGGAGATATTTGCACTTCGGCTCCAGCCTTTAGCGATATTGGATTGATAGACGGTGAATGGATCTTGTTTTTCATGTTTGGTTCCGACAACTTACTCTCACATAAAGTACTTCAGCTATCGCAAGAATAAGGCCAGAATTAGAAGTGTTTAACTAGTTGATAATTAGTTGTTTAAATTTTTAGGGGGATTTTTAGGTCACGACATATCACGTTATCGTGATATGTCGTGTAAAGAGGTCAGTTTGTTTACTGGGATTTTGATGCCAAGCCCTAATGTGCCGGGTTTACTGCGCACGTATTATGTTGAGTTTTTTCATACGGGATCTCAAGGTATTTTGATGCCAAGCCCTAATGTGCCGGGTTTACTGCGCACGTATTATGTTGAGTTTTTTCATACGGGATCCAAGGTATTTCGATGCCAAGCGCTAATGTGCCGAGTTTACTGCGCACGTATTATGTTGAGTTTTTTCATACGGGATCTCAAGGTACTTGGAGGCAAGCCCAGTATGGCGGCGGCGCCTCTGGGGCCTGAGATGCGCCAGTTAAGTTGTTGCAGTGTCTGTCTGATATGTTCGGCTTCGACTTGATCTAAAGTTTTACCATATTTAACAAGATTTTCGGGCTCTTGGGTGCTTATCTTAGGGATCTGCAGTATGGGGCTATGGCTCAGAATACTGAATCGCTCGAGTACGTTCTGTAACTCCCTGACATTACCCGGCCAAGAGTAGGCCAGCAGGTTTTTGAGTCCCTGTTTACTGACGCCTTTGATTTTTTTGCCAAGTTTTCTATTCAAGTCCGTGACGATATCGCTGATTAACTGGGGAATGTCGTCTGGGCGCTCTCTCAGAGGGGGGACCTTGATGGGAAAGACATTGAGACGATAATAGAGATCCATCCTGAATAAGCCAGACTCTACACGCTTGAGCAGATCATGGTGTGTGGCTGCGACCAGCCTGATGTCTATCTTGATGCTTGTACTGCTGCCGACCCGTTCAAATTCATGTTCTTGTATGACTCTGAGTAACTTAGATTGCGCCTCCAGGCTCAATTCGGCGACTTCATCGAGAAATAGAGTACCATTATTCGCGAGTTCGAAACGGCCCTTGCGACGGCTAGTGGCTCCAGTGAAAGCGCCCTTCTCATGACCGAACAGCTCACTCTCAAGCAGTGAAGTTGAAAATGAGGCGCAATTAACACTCACCATAGGTTTATCGCTGCGATCACTGAGTCTATGCAGGTTGCGTGCTACGAGTTCCTTACCGGTGCCATTTTCACCACAGATAAGTACGGTACTCTTGGTATTGGCGACCAGTTTTATTTGCTGGATCATCTGTTGAATGAGCTGGCTCTCTCCAGATATGCCCACATCTCCAGTTCGGTCGGCCAGCTCGGCTAGCAGATAGTGATTCTCATTGGTGAGTTTCTCCGACAGGGCCTGAACTTGCTCTAAGGCCTGCCTTAAAGAGTCTTCGGTTTGCTTCTGAATACTTATGTCACGAAATATCGCGACCACACCGACGAGTTCGCCATCTTTATAGACTGGGGTAGAGGTGTAGTGAACCGGAAAGCTGCTGCCGTCTTTTCGCCAGAACACATCCTGACTCGTCTCTCGGGCAATACCATCATGTAAAGTATTGAAAATAGGGCAATCTTCTTTGGGGTAGTGACTGCCATCGGCATGGCTATGGTGATGGCATTCATGAATATTCCGTCCCAACAGCTCCTCATTCAACCAGCCTGTCATTCTCTCGGCAGCAGGGTTAATGAACACGGCATTGCCCTTAAGATCGAATCCGTAGATGCCTTCCCCCACCGCATTGAGCAGGAGTTTATTTTCCGGTAAAAAATCGGCATGACTATCGATACTGAGCTGAGTTGAACTGGATGTTTTATCGCCATATTTAGTCATATTTAAACCATTGTATTTTTTAAAATAAAAATGCACGATATATCGTCAGTGTCATTATAGAACGATTAGCATGACGATGGCTATGTGGGAGCTTTCTTCTCTACCCGGAAAGGTTTTCGACTCAGTGCCAGCTTGGATTGAGTTTTACTCGCAGCGGATAAACTTTGTAAGCTGTTTGACTGACTCAAACTTAAATAGCCCGAGCGTGTGTAGCTCATGTGGTAGGCTCAAGCGTGTGCAGCTCAATCGGTCATTTTAGTCCAGCACCTTAAGCTCAACACCTTAAGCTCAGCATTAAGCTTACGAATAACAATAATAAAGAAAAAATGATAAAACAAAGGGCTAATATGCAAAGATCGCGGTGAAAAATTTAATGATTAAGGAAATAGCATGAGTCTTACTGCTTGGCTGAGTTTAGTGGCCATCTGTTGTTTAGGTGCCATGTCGCCGGGCCCGAGTCTGGCCATGGTGGTCAGGCACACCTTAGGTGGCGGCAGGGGCAAGGGGATTATCTGCGCCTGGGCTCACTCTATCGGCATAGGTGTCTATGCCTTGGTGACCCTGTTAGGTCTGGCCGTGATGCTTAAGAAAGCGCCCATGGTGTTTAATGGCATCGCCATCACCGGTGCCTTATATCTTGCCTGGATGGGTATTCAAGCACTGAGATCCAAGGGGGGCATGTCAGATAAACTCGCGGCAGGGAAATCGAGCGATGCATTCACGGCTGCCAGAGATGGCCTGACTATCTCTTTGTTTAACCCTAAAATTTTACTCTTCTTTCTGGCGTTATTCAGTCAATTTGTCATGGCTGCCGATAGTCTGTGGGGCAAGTCATTGATCATATTTACGCCGCTAATTATCGACGGCCTCTGGTATACGATTATCGCCATGGTGCTTTCCCATAAGTCTGTGCTGCCCAAGCTCAGAGAGAAGGCGGCACTGATAGATAAGCTATCGGGAGTCGTACTGATCTTATTAGCCGTGCGGGTGCTAGTGACGATTTAGGAGGATTAGTTCCCAGGCTCTAAAACCTAGGAACGAGGAACTTTTTATTTGGTAAATATCTGCACGGCACCATCTTTAGCTGTCGCAGGCGCTTTAGGCTCTTGTTCCTTAGAAAGCGGAGGATTGTTGATATGATCATCCAGATTATCGGTGAGCATCTCTTTATATTCTTTAGTGAACCACTCGAGTGCATTGGCTTTTTCTGCAGCTAAATCGGCTGACTTTAATGCCGCTTCGAAGGCATTGAAGCGAGACGCTGCGAAACGTAATGCGGTACCGACTTTACTCACATCTTGTTCTGTAGTGTTTATCTCGTTGGCAAGGGCAATGAATTGATCGGCTAATTGAAAGATAGTGGTCTCTTTTTTTGCTTCTGACATGGTGCTCTCACTCTCGAATAAGAAGTTAATATGAATTTAATAAGCATAAATCGTAATTTTAGTGGCCGAATACTAACGTAAATGAGCCATTAATAAAGCTCTCTTATCATCTATATGAGATCTGGGGCATGATCCGCTAGGTGCTTTTATGTAAGATTTGCTTTAGCTGCGATCTTCTGTAGGCTTCATCTCTCTGGGCTATATCTTTTGAGGTAGAAACACTGACTACAGCTTTTGAGGTAGAAACACTGACTACAGCTTTTGAGGTAGAAACGCTGGGAGCATCTTGCTTGATATTGATAAATTTTGGCAATGCGATAGTGGCCAACATAGCCTGGATGATGACCATCACGACAAGTTCGACCAGAGTATAGCCTGCATCTTTTTTCATCGTGCTTACTCGCCCTGCTTATTTATTTGACAGAGTATATTTTTAGCTGAGTGCAGTGACTCGCGACGGGTCATCTTCTTGGTGTATCTATCGCTAACGACGGCAATTTAACTGCTTGGGTCCGAATCGATAACCACACTAGCGTCGAGTGAGTTATAAGTGATACTGATACTGATACTGGTATTGACTGAATCATCTCTGGTGTGGATCTTGTGGGAGAAGGGGAGCATTTTTTTAATATAAACCGTATATTATTCGCCTTTCTTACTGTAACACTTTTATTCATCTTGAATTGCGACTTAAGACTGACCTTTTTGAGTGGCATACGCACTACTGTTATGAGGAAACTATGACTGTCCACTGCAATTGGAACACCTTTATTGAAGCCGAGAAACGCTTAGATTATTACCAGAAACTTCAAGAATTTGTTCAGGGTGAACGCAATACTGGTAAGGCCATATTTCCCCCTCAGGAAGAGGTGTTCACCGCATTCGAGAAGACGCCTTTAGATAAGGTGAGAGTGGTGATTATTGGGCAAGACCCTTACCACGGGCCTGAACAAGCCCACGGCCTGTGTTTTTCGGTTAAGCATGGGGTAAAAATACCGCCTTCTTTGGTGAACATGTATAAGGAATTACTGACTGATATTGCTGGTTTCAAAACACCCGAACATGGGCATCTCTCCAGTTGGGCCGAACAGGGAGTATTGATGCTCAACACAGTATTGACTGTTGAGCAGGGTAAGGCGCACTCCCATGCCAAATCGGGTTGGGAAACCTTTACCACCCATGCGCTCAAGCAGCTAAACGAGCAAGAAAGGCTCATCGTATTCATTCTCTGGGGAGCCCATGCGATCAAGAAGGGTAAGGTGATCACATCCGATCATCACCATATTCTATCAGGCCCACATCCTTCACCACTATCCGCATACCGTGGCTTCTTCGGCTGCCAACATTTCTCCAAGACCAATGCGCTGCTAACATCACTCGGTGCCAAGCCGATCGATTGGCAGGTATAGATAGTAGGACTGGCTTAATCTTGTTGCTGTTGTAAATGTGATGATTGCTTAGCTAAACGATAGAGCTCGGCTAATGAACCTGTGATGCGATTGCCTTGCATATCCAGCATCAACAGCTGATTTTCACCTAGCTGATATTGCTTGGGGTCATCTTTTCTACTGGCATCACCCATCAGGCTAATCGTGTTGCCTTCCCTGTTCCACTTAAATGAACCCGCTTCGGTAACTATTTTTTTAGCCTCATTCTCGTCATCTAGGTAGCGAGTCACTAATACATAGGTATTATCCAGTTTCAGAGTGAGAGTGGTGTCTATACCTGAGCAACTTGCGCAGGGGGTCACACCTGAATAGGTACCGTTCCAGTCCAATGAAGTTCGGCTGGTATCACCTACTGGTAGAGTTTGTTGCGTTTGTTGCACATTATCTTGTGTTGGCGTCTCTTGCTCAGAGCAAGCGCTAAGGGTAAGAACGAGTAGAGATACGGCGATGATTGGTAGTTTCATCATAATCCTTATGAGCTTTTGAAAAAGTGCAGCCGCCAAGGTTAGCATAATAAACCTGCAAGTTAGTCCCTCGCATCAGTCTTTTGGATTATAGTGTGAGCCAGCTCTGTATGGGCATAACGCCTAAATAATCGCAGGGTAACTGGCCTGTTACTCGCTAATTATAGGTGAAACTTGACGCCAGCGTTCGGCCCATCTTGAAGCTACACGGCCTCAGACTAGTGCCTATTGGGTATAAGAGTTAAAAGAACAGCCCAGAAACTAGGCATCTATGATCTAGCGTCAAAAGTCAGGACTTGCGTCGGCGTCACCAGCATAGGCAGAGGCACATCCCAGTGTTCACATGGCAGGCTGTCGACCTGTTGGCAATCATGAGCAAAACCGATAGGAAAGGGCTTTCCTCGAGTCGTCCAGTTAGCTAAGGTCCTGTCATAAAAGCCGCCGCCCATGCCCATACGATTACCCGATAAATCGAAGGCCACCAGAGGCGTCACCACAACATCTAATCGGTGCGGCAATATCATCTGAGTGACATCCAGCTTAGGCTCCCATATGTTCAATGAGTTCCGCATCAGGAGTGTCGAGGGCGTGTAAGCGAGAAAGAGAAGGTTGCCTTTGCTAAAAGGATGAAGCCGTGGCAAGTAAAGCCGAATATCCAGTTCCCACAAGGCGTCAATCAAGACACGAGTATCCAACTCACCGTCATTGGTGAGATAAAGCGCCACATGTTTTGCCTCTAGCTTAATGATTTCAGCCAGCATCAAGTGCGCCGAGCTGGCAGCAAAATCTTGTTGCTCACTATCGCTAATGCTGCGGCGGGCGCTGCGAACCTGAGTCCGGATCTGAGTGCGAGTCGATTTACCGCTCGCCGGTGCAGCTCGGCTAGATGAGAATTCTTGTTTCAATGTAGGCTCCACTCATATAATAGGGATCCAGTGTACCGCCGAGACTCCTATCTATTCAAGGACAAGGATGCTGTAGACATCTTTCCCGGCTGAAGCCAGTCCTACAACGATGGTTTTTGATTGTCATCTTTCCCGGCTGAAGCCGGTCCTACAATTCACAAGCATGCCGGAATGACGGCACATTCAGGCACAAAAAAACCACAACCCTTGAGTTGTGGTTTTTTTGTTGCTCGAATCTCGCGATTCGTAGCTAGGTCCTAGTTCCTAGAACCTTCTTTATTAAATTGCTCCCCCAAATACCCTTGCCGCCACGATGTTTATAAAGAGTCCCTTGAACCGTGGTTTTCAGACATAAAAAAACCATCATTTTTCAGTGATGGTTCTCTTATTTCAACTTTACGTCGAATGTAAATTGCTCCCCAAAATACCGTTGCCGGCGTAGCCCTTGAACCGTAGGTTCAAGGCGGATAAATGATTAACTCCTAAGGCTTCTCGGTACGAGCCGAGCCTGCTCAATGTCATCAAAGCATTCATCCTGGGTATGTAAATATCGGCACAGGGACATTGCCGACTGACGCGTATACCAGGGAGCAAAACTGGTTATCCGAAACGCTTACCTTCATCTGCTATTGCGATGAGAAGCCATTCGGATGTAAATCTGGGTACTGACTCATTCTGACTAGCGAGTACTTATCTTACGAGTAAAAGAAAAAAATATCGATTAACTTCGTACAGTTTAATCTTCTTTTACCGAACGCTCAACGAGTGCGTTCTCTAAAGTTGCCTGCAGCAGACCGATTTTTTCATCCATCTGCTTATTATAATCTTGATTCTTTTGCTGTTCTTCCAGCAACTCATAACCCGTATTTAATGCAGCCATGATGGCTATCTCTTCGCGACTCAGACTGTTAGTCCGTGTTTTAAGCGAAATTAACTGCATTTCGAGCTGCTGCGCCACGTGCTGCAAGGCTTTCTCTTGTCCTTGCGGGCAAGCGATGGAGTATGTACGGCCTAGCAAGCTAATTTCTATAGCATGGCTACTCATGTGGCGAAGGGTCCTGATTATTGTCTCTTGAGCGGACTATATCGGTCTAAATGCTAAAGTGCAACATGAGTAAGCGCTAAGGTGAGCCATTTTGGATTAAATGTTGTTTAGATAGGCAAGCTTGGGTGATTTATAAACATTTAGTCGTATTTTGAAGCGACGAGTTCCTAGGTCCTAGAACCTAGGAACCAGGGCCTAGGAATTCGCACCTTGTTTAATTTGGCCGAGCGTCTCACTTCTGCTAGCATGGACTGAGTATTTTCAGCCTGTGGAAACAGTTATGGCAACCCCTCCTTCTCTACGTATAGATAATTTATTAGCAGCCTTAGAAGCAGCCGAAATTGGCCAGACACCGGTCGAAGTTCATGGTGCCCTAGTGGGGATTATTTGTGGTGGTGTAGAGCTGTCGAAAGATACCTGGTGTAAACTTCTGCTTGAGCTGATGAATGATGGTCAGCCTCTGCCAGAACCACTGCACCTGCTGATCGAAGAGCTTTACCAAGACACCTTGACTAGAGTCTCGGATATCGAATTTGGCTTCTCGCCCATGCTGCCGGAAGAGGAAGAGCCTCTTACTAAGCGTGTCGAGGCCCTGTCGCTATGGGTACAGAGTTTCTTAACCGGTATTGCCATGGTACAGCCTAAGATCGACAAGGCTTCCGCCGACTTACAAGAAGTCATCAAGGATCTGGCGGATATTGCCTTGGTCGAGTTCGATGTGGCCGAAGATGAGGAGTCAGAATCGGCCTATATGGAGCTGATGGAGTTTGCCAAGGTGGCGGCGCTACTCTGCTATTCTGAGTTTGGCCCAGATTTGACTGATCCAAATCAAAAAGAAGCCAACGTATTCCATTAAACTCGTGCCGATCTCATTATTGTATCTAGACTTGCCGCGATTCATATTTTAGTTGCGGCAAATTAGAGAAGACCAATGACAGCTGATATAGAAATAAACAGCAATACCCTAAGCTCCCATGCTCCGCAAACTCAGGACGCTAAACAGGTCGATGTTGCCATTGTCGGCGGCGCTATGGCCGGTGCAACCTTAGCCTTAGGCTTAAAGACGTTGAGCGAGGAGTTAAACAGACCCCTAAAGATCGCCCTCATAGAGGCACATAAACCTGGCAGTGAACACCCAGGTTTCGATGCGCGATCCATCGCCATCGCCCATGGCTCTATCTTCGAGCTTAAACGCCTCGGGCTCTGGTCTAAGCTTGCCCATCTTGGCACGCCCATCGAGAACATACATATCTCAGACCGAGGACACTTTGGCATGACAGAGCTCAACGCCGAAGACTTTCATCTGCAGAACCTAGGTCAGGTTGTTGAGCTCGAGCGGGTCGGTCAGTTGCTGTTTAAGCTGCTTGAAGCCAGTGATATCCAGCTCCATTGCCCCGAAACACTGGCCAATGTAGAGGCACAAACCGATTGTCAGCTGCTCACGCTCAATGATGGCACTCAGATCAAGACGGCCTTGCTGGTGGCCGCCGACGGAGTAAACTCCCAAGTCAGGCAAGCCTTCAACTTACCCATAGAGCAGGTGGACTTCGAACAGGTGGCACTGGTTGCTAATGTCGAGACCGATAAATCCCACGATAATTGGGCCTTCGAGCGCTTCACCAGCACAGGTCCATTAGCCGTCTTGCCTATGGCGCCGCTCAAGGGCAATCCGCGAGTGTCCCTAGTGTGGGCACTTAGCCCCGGTGACGCCAAACGTTTACAGTCGGCTCCCCAAGACGAGTTTTTAGCTGAGCTGCAGCAGGCCTTTGGTTTTCGCGCCGGGCGATTTACTCAGGTGGGTGAGCGTTTCTGCTATCCCTTGTTAATGTCACACATGCCCAGACCCATCTATCACAGAACCGTGTTTATCGGTAATGCGGCGCAGACTCTGCATCCCATTGCCGGTCAAGGTTTTAACTTAGGCCTGCGGGACTTAGTCAGCTTGCTTGACGTGATAAAGCAGAGCTTACTCGAAGAAGCCTCAAGCGCAGAGAGGGCGGATCTTGGCTCAGCCAAGTTGACCCACACTTATCTTAAGAGCCGCGAGAAAGATAGAAACAGCACCATGACCAATATCGAATTCCTGGTGCGCGGATTTTCTAATGACCACTGGCCATTAGTGGTCGGGCGTAGCCTGGGCTTAAGGCTACTCTCTTGGCTGCCACCACTGAAAGTGCCGGTAGCCAGAACCGCCATGGGTTGGAAGTCGGTAAGCTAACGTATATAAAAAGACTGGCATCAGATTTTGAACGCTGTGATCGTCAAGCTGGCTCAAACTAATTTACCTATAACAATGCTCTAGACCTTAAGTGAAGGAAGTGAGATGCACACAAACTCAAGTGCAATGCAAACCTATGATGTCGCGATTATCGGCGGCGGTATGGTGGGATTAGCTACCGCTATCGGACTGGCGATGGATGAACTGCGCGTGGTGGTTATCGACGCGGGGGAGGCTCAGGCCGTATCCGGCGAAGCCAAACTCAGGGTAAGCGCTATCAACAAGGCTAGTCAGCGCTTACTTCAAAACTTAGGCGCCTGGAGTTATCTGGACGATGCGCGCGTCAGCCCCTACCAGAAGATGGAAGTCTGGGACAAGGACAGCCTGGGCAAGATAGGCTTCGACGCACACTCTCTCAGTGAGGAGTATCTCGGCAGCATCATCGAAAATGACAACATACGGTTCGCACTGTCTAAACGGGCAGCTGAGTTCGATGAGATAACTTATCTTGAGAACCATAGACTGGATAAAATAGCTTTCGGTGAACGTGAAGCCTGGTTGACCTTAGACAATGGCGACAACATCAGTGCCGCCCTGGTTATCGGCGCCGATGGCGCCAATTCTTGGGTGCGTGAGCAGTGTAAAATCCCCATGACTTTCTGGGATTATGGCCATCATGCCGTGGTGGCCAGCATTCGCACCGAAATTCCACACCAAGATACCGCCCGTCAGGTGTTCCTCAAAGACGGTCCCTTGGCCTTCTTGCCCCTGTATGAAAATAATTTATGTTCCATCGTCTGGTCGGTACCGCCGGCCAAGGCGCAGCAATTGCTGGCGGCGAGCAAGCTGGAGTTTGAACGCACCCTCACCGCAGAGTTTGATGGCCGCATGGGCATGTGTCAGCTCGAGTGTGAGCCACAGGCTTTCCCCTTGCGTATGCGTTACGCCCGTCATTTTGCCCGCCATCGCATGTTACTGGCCGGCGACGCGGCGCACACCATACACCCGTTAGCGGGGCAGGGGGTCAACCTTGGCTTCTTAGACGCGGCGGCGATTATCGAGACCATCACCGAGCTAAAGTTAGACGGTAAAGACATAGGAATGTACGCTAATTTACGCGCGCTTGAGCGCTGGCGTAAGGCCGATGCGCTGGAGATGATAGCCGCGATGGAAGGTTTCAAGCGTTTATTCGAAGGCACTAATCCGGTAAAGAAAGCATTACGGGATTTCGGCTTAAATTTAGTCGATAACCTTTCTCCAGTGAAAACACTGTTTATACAGCAGGCCATGGGTAACAAACATAACCTGCCAAAGCTATGTAAACTAGACTAGAGACTCGATCCTCGAGCCCGCTCGATGGTTAAGTCTTATTTATCAGTGCGTTACGTGTTATGGCTATGTAAGCAATATTCATGTGTTAAAAAACGAGATGTTAAACATGAGAAAAACTAATGACAAAAGGATTCGGATTAGAAAATTCTCTTGTATACAAAACTGTGTTGCGAGGTATAATTTCGCCGCATTTTAGTACCGATAGAGATTTTGTTTCTTAAAGGAAACTCATCGCTGCAATTTTATCTAACGCAATAGATGCATGTATTACGACCGACTATTTAGACTGTAAATAGTGACTGGAGTAATATGTTTGCAGACACACTTTGGCTGTATGTACCCTACGCTAGGTGTTTCAGTTCTGTATTTCTTCTTATACAGAAGCTAAGCCGAACAGATAGCTGTGTAGTTACGCCAGGTTAGACCCGAAAAGGGCATAATAACGAGATAATAATGGCTAATAAAACTGTACTCTTTAACAAGCACTTAGAATCAGACGCTAAGATGGTAGATTTCCACGGTTGGGATATGCCACTGAACTATGGTTCTCAAATCGAAGAACATCATGCGGTTCGTCAAGACGCTGGCATGTTCGATGTGTCTCACATGACAGTAGTCGATGTGACAGGCACAGACGCCTGTGTTTTCCTGCGTAAATTATTAGCGAACGATGTCGCTAAGCTTAAAGTACCTGGCAAGGCGCTTTACGGCGGCATGCTAGATCATAACGCCGGCGTGATCGACGACCTCATCACCTATTATCTTACCGATACTCATTATCGCATCGTGGTTAACTCTGCGACTCGTGAAAAAGATCTGGCTTGGATTGCACTAGAAGTCAAAGGCTTCGACGTGGTGATCAGTGAGCGTCCGGAACTGGCGATGATCGCCGTTCAAGGACCTAACGCTAAGGCCAAAGCCGCTAGCGTTTTCAATGCCGATCAAAATGCAGCGGTCGAAGGCATGAAGCCTTTCTTCGGTGTGCAAGCTGACTCATTGTTTATCGCTACTACCGGTTACACGGGTGAAACTGGCTACGAAATCATAGTGCCAGAAGCCGAAGCCGAAGCGTTATGGCAGGCTCTACTCGAAGCTGGCGTTAAGCCATGTGGCTTAGGCGCACGTGACACCTTACGCCTCGAAGCCGGCATGAACCTCTACGGCCTGGATATGG
The DNA here is from genome assembly GCF_013214165.1 of Shewanella sp. Taxonomy (GTDB): domain Bacteria; phylum Pseudomonadota; class Gammaproteobacteria; order Enterobacterales; family Shewanellaceae; genus Shewanella. Next base: position 23,836 of record NZ_JABSSM010000056.1, read on the forward strand.
ACGAAACGGTTAATCCGTTAGCGGCTAACATGGGCTGGACCATAGCTTGGGAGCCAGAAGATCGTAATTTCAACGGTCGTGAAGCTCTGGCAGCAATCAAGGCTGCCGGTACCGAGAAGATGGTTGGCCTTATTATGGAAGCCAAAGGTGTTATCCGTCCGGGCATGTCTATCTTCTTCACCGATAGCGACGGCAATGAACAGCAAGGCACTATTACCAGTGGTACATTTTCGCCAACATTAGGCTATTCTATTGCCATGGCGCGCGTGCCAAGAAGTATTGGTGACACTGCTGAAGTCGAAATGCGTAAGAAGCGCGTCGCTGTTAAAGTGATTAAACCTTCGTTTGTACGCAATGGTAAACAAGCTTTCTAGTTTTTCTGGGTTAATACTGGTTATTTCGTCCCTGATTTTAGTAAAGGGTTTTGTCGCCTGTGCTCATTGATACTTATAGTTTTTTATCTATAAGTATCGCGCTGGCTCCTAAAATTAGAACGAAATTCCTGCGTATAAACCTCAGAAAACACGGTGAATAAAGTTAGATGTTCACCTTATAACGCTTTATAGGGTAAATAGTGGTTATCAATAACTATTTACTGAGCGCAGGCTTTGAGAATTAGTTTAAAACCGCTGCGTAATAACGTAATAACGTAATAACGTAATAACGTAAAAACCGATAAATTAGCTTATTAATACAAAATTAGAACAATATAAATAAGGATCAAGAACAATGAGCAATATTCCGACTGAATTGAGGTACGCATCTTCACACGAGTGGATCCGTAAAGAAGAAGACGGTAGCTATACCGTAGGTATCAGTGAACACGCCCAGGAGCTTTTGGGTGATATGGTATTCGTTGAGCTTCCAGACGTAGGCGATACTGTAACTGCTGGTGAAGATTGTGCCGTTGCTGAATCAGTTAAGGCTGCTTCTGACATCTACGCACCAATCTCAGGTGAAGTACTGGCAGTTAACGAAGCGCTTGAAGATTCTCCTGAGCTAGTCAACAGCGATGCATTTGGCGACGGTTGGTTCTTCCGCGTGATGCCTTCTGATACCGCTGAAATAGAAAACTTGCTTGATGCCGAAGGCTATCAAGCGATTGTCGAAGAAGACTAATCTTTGACTGAACAAAGCCTCATTTCTTAAACAATGAGGCTTTGTTCGTTATATTGGTTTTCACCTATTAGCGAGACTAATTTATAGCTAAGTGACTTTACACTCGAGGCTAGGGACTAACAGCTTACAACTAAAGCCTAAAGCCTAAAGCTTAACAAGAGCAATCGTCAGAAGTTATTTAGCTATATATACATGTAGCAAACACCAATTTATTCTTAAACAATACAATTAGACCGGTACCTTAGCCCCCTACAGGCGGATACTGGCAAATATGGAATTAGGTTATCATGACCACTGAAACGCTTACTAAACTTGAGCAGCACGATCTCTTCCTCAGCCGTCATATCGGCCCGGATAGCGTACAGCAGCAAGAGATGCTGAATTTTGTCGGTGCAGAATCTTTAGAAGATCTCACCGCGCAGATAGTGCCTGAGTCGATTCGTCTTAATCGTGACTTAGCCGTTGGCGATCACGTCAGCGAAGCCGAAGGCATGGCTTATATCCGCGCTATCGCCGATAAGAACAAGGTCTATAAGAGCTACATAGGCATGGGTTACTACGGTACTGAAGTCCCTACTGTTATCCAGCGTAACGTGCTCGAAAATCCAGGTTGGTACACGGCCTACACGCCATACCAGCCAGAGATCGCTCAGGGTCGCCTAGAAGCTATCCTTAACTTCCAGCAGCTGTCTATGGACCTAACCGGCCTTGACCTTGCGTCTTCATCATTACTCGATGAAGCGACAGCAGCGGCCGAAGCCATGGCACTGGCCAAGCGTGTATCGAAAGCCAAGAAGGCCAACATCTTCTTCGTTGCCGATGACGTGTTCCCCCAGACGCTGGATGTGATCAAGACCCGCGCCGAGTGTTTCGGTTTCGATATTATCGTAGGCCCGGCAGGCGATGCCGCCAACCACGAGATCTTCGGAGCCCTGTTCCAGTACACCAACCGCTATGGTCAAATCACAGATTTCACCGAGCTATTCACCAAGCTACATGAGAAGAAGGCCGTGATTGCCGTTGCCGCCGACATCATGTCTCTGGTCATGCTTAAGTCACCGGGCTCTATGGGCGCCGACGTGGTATTGGGTAACTCACAGCGCTTTGGTGTCCCTATGGGATTCGGTGGTCCACACGCCGCCTTCTTCGTCACCCGTGACGCATATAAGCGTTCACTGCCAGGCCGTATTATCGGTGTATCACAAGATACTCGCGGTAACCGCGCCCTACGCATGGCGATGCAGACTCGTGAGCAACATATCCGCCGCGAAAAAGCTAACTCAAACATCTGTACCGCTCAGGTATTACTCGCGAACATGGCGTCTTTTTACGCCGTATTCCACGGCCCACAAGGCCTTAAGACGATTGCCGAGCGTATTCATCGTCTGACCGACATTCTCGCGGCTGGCCTAACTGCCAAGGGCGTGACTCTGGTCAACAATACCTGGTTCGATACATTATCGATTAAAGGCTTAGACGCTGCATCTATCAAGACTCGCTCTGAAACCCAGGGCGTTAACCTGCGTATCGACTCAGACGGCCTCTTAGGCGTCAGCTTAGCCGAGACCACCACTCGTGAAGACGTGGCCCAGCTGTTCGACATCTTACTTGGCGAAGGTCATGGTCTGGATGTTGCCGTGCTCGATAGTGACATCCTTGCTAATGGCAGCACATCGGTGCCGGCAGCGCTTATCCGAACTGATGCGATTCTGACTCACCCAACATTCAATCGCTACCACAGCGAAACCGAGATGATGCGTTACATCAAGCGTCTGGAGAACAAGGATCTAGCCCTTAACCACTCAATGATCTCATTGGGCTCGTGTACCATGAAGCTTAACGCAGCCACCGAGATGATGCCTATCACTTGGCCTGAGTTCGGTAACATGCACCCATTCTGCCCACAAGATCAGGCGCAAGGTTACGCACAACTTGTGAGCGAGCTTTCTGACTGGTTAGTGGACATCACAGGCTACGACGCCGTCTCTATGCAACCTAACTCAGGTGCACAGGGCGAGTACGCCGGTCTGCTTGCGATTAAGCAGTACCACGAGTCTCGCGGCGACGCACACAGAAACATCTGTCTAATTCCTCAATCTGCCCACGGGACTAACCCAGCTTCCGCTCAGCTTGCTGGCATGAAAATCGTGGTTACCGCCTGTGATAAAGACGGCAACATAGACATGGAAGACCTCAAGACGAAAGCGGCAGAAGTTGCCGATAACCTGTCTTGTATCATGGTCACCTACCCATCGACTCACGGCGTGTACGAAGAGACGATTGGTGAGATCTGTGAAGTGATTCATCAACACGGCGGTCAGGTTTACCTCGATGGTGCCAACATGAACGCTCAGGTAGGTCTAACATCGCCGGGTTCTATCGGTGCCGACGTATCTCACCTTAACCTGCACAAGACCTTCGCTATTCCACACGGCGGCGGCGGACCTGGTATGGGGCCAATCGGTGTTAAGAAACACCTGGCGCCATTCCTGTCTGGCCACGCTGTGGTTAAGCACGGTCTTGAGTCTGACAACAACGGCGCAGTATCTGCGGCGCCATATGGTAGCGCGGGAATTCTGCCTATCACTTGGATGTACATCAAGTTACTCGGCAAGCAAGGCCTGAGAAAGTCGACTCAGATGGCACTGCTTAACGCTAACTACGTGATGAAGAAACTGTCTGAGCATTATCCTGTGCTTTACACCGGTCGTAACGACCGCGTGGCTCACGAGTGCATCATAGATTTGCGTCCGCTTAAAGAAGCGTCTGGCGTCACCGAGATGGATATCGCCAAGCGTCTTAACGATTATGGTTTCCACGCGCCAACCATGAGCTTCCCAGTTGCGGGAACCTTAATGATTGAGCCAACAGAATCTGAGTCTAAGGTTGAGCTGGATAGATTCATCGAAGCGATGATCTCTATTCGCGGCGAAGTGGCACGTGTCGAGTCTGGCGAGTGGCCAGCAGACAACAACCCGCTACATAATGCACCGCATACACTGGCCGACATCATGGACCCTGAGTTTGACTCACGTCCATACAGCCGTGAAGTGGCCGTGTTCCCGACGGCAGCAGTTAAGCTAAACAAGTTCTGGCCAACGGTTAACCGTATCGATGATGTTTATGGCGACCGCAATCTTTTCTGTGCATGCATTCCCATCGCTGACTACGAATAAATGACTACTTGGCCTAGATAATACGGCTTCAGCCTCCGGTTTTCGCTGCTCATTGACACCAGTCAACTCCGCGGCGAAAACCATCGGCTTCCTTGTCTTATCGTCGGCAGTTACGTCATTTGGCTGCTTAGCATCGCCAGCGACGCAATTATGATGAAACGCACCCTTAGAGGTGCGTTTTTTGTACATGGAGGTATTTATCCCCGATCGCCATGGATGGTGAATGAGGGGATTTGTACATGGAGGTATTTATCCGTGATCGCAGGGAAAGCGATGGAGTGGGATTTTTTTTGCGAGATAATGCGGCGAAAACCATCGGCTGCCATTCTTTT
>NZ_JABSSM010000057.1 GCF_013214165.1 Shewanella sp.
TGATGCTGAGTGTGATCCCGGCTTGCATAGGGGTTTATTATCTGGCTATCCGAGCGGAAGAAGCTTATCTGACTGAAAAGTTTGGTGATGAATACCTGGCATATCGAAGTCGCGTCAGGCGTTGGTTGTAGGTGACCTTGGTCTGAAGGTTTTTTTAGTATCAATTTAATCATTAGGTTAACTTGTTACCTTTAGCTTTTATTACTTCATTAATCTAGGTTAACCCGGGAGGACGCAATGAAAAAAGTGGCACTGATCCCTATGGGCAGAGGTGGGGAGCCAGAGGAGGTGGCGGCTGCCATAGCCTGGTTATTGTCGGATGAAGCTTCCTATGTGACCGGCACCTTTATGGATCTTGCCGGCGGCAGATGAGCTAGTTTACCATTTGAAGGTGAGTGTTTTATGTTAACTGTCCCACGAATAAAAACTGCCAGATGTGTGCTGACCTTGCTGCAGAATAATGATCTTCAAATATTACTCGACTATTATCGAGACAATCGTGAGCACCTCTCTCCTTGGGAACCCCAAAGAGACAGTGAATACTTCACCGAGTTTTCCATGGAAAAACGCTTACAAGCCAGTAATGAGCTGTTTGCTAACGGCGGTGCGGTTCAATTGGTTGCCTGCTTACGAGATGAAGCAGTGCAGGATCATGAGCCCAAGAGTTTGACGGCTAGCGCAGAGGTCATTGGAGTCTGTAACTTTACTAATATCGTCAGAGGCCCGTTTCAGGCATGTAACTTAGGTTACTCCATTGCCGAAAAATACCAGGGTCAAGGCTTGATGAGGGAGATCTTATCTGCCGGAATAGGGTATATGTTCAATGAGCATAAATTACATAGGATCATGGCCAACTATATGCCGGACAATAAACCCAGTGAAAAACTGTTAGCGAGCCTAGGTTTTGCAACCGAGGGACTGGCAAAATCCTATCTTAAGATCGCGGGCCAGTGGCAAGATCATATTTTGACTTCTAAGATTAGTCCCGCAGATTTCTAGGGGTGATCAAATATATTTTTTTAAATAGGACCATTTATACCGTTTGGCATTATGCCATTTCATCAAAAGGAACTTTACATGAAAACGTTAATCTTGAAGAGTCATGTTCTATTTTTATGCGCCACATTTTCGGCAGGTTTGTACGCAGTAGCACCGTTAGAGGGCGAGGCTGATTGGGAAGGTATTAACCGGGGAGAAGAAAAAAGTAAGCCAACATCAGCTGCTGATGCAAGGAAACCGATTGAAGTATTACGTCGAGAAGCTGAAATCAGCAGAGAAGCGTTGCGCCAAGAGGCCTTAGTGAACGATTAAGCCTCTTATCGTCTCATAACTACAGGGTATATTCAACTAGGCTAGCTAGTGACTCAATGGCTAGCCTGTTTGTTATCATTTTTACGACTGGAGTTTAGCCGCCGATGTTTGCCGCTAGGTATTGATCGTAAGTATCAGATCCCCAGGCAATCAGTTTTTGATCCTTAAATAATAGCGGAGTGCACTCGTCTCTGGTGGTTACCCCATCAGATTGAGCATGATGAGTTCGATAAAAGAGCACCTGCAGTGCAACATCGCCTGTTATTTTAGCCTCCGAAAAATCAGCCTTACCCATTAATAGCTTAATGTCAGATAAGCTTTGGCCTATGGTGATATCGGTTAATTGTGAATTGTTGTAAACCTGTCTGTCTTCCCAGTGCATCTCATCTGGGCTAGGTTCATACACGAGTACCACGACGGTGACAAAAGCCGTGTATGCAGCAAAAATGGAGCCGATAATAATTGGAACTTTGGATTTCATCGCGGTCTGGGTCCTTGATACTATGAGCCGAGTAGCATAGGTACATAATACCCATGAACCCCTATAAGATACTCACTTCGCTTACCCAGTCAAGTAACGATTAACACCATAGTGTTAACAAGTGTTGCGTAATGTATCTGGCCATTGTGGGCCTAAGCGCTTACTGTCAATTGTGGCAATCTAAATTGGCTCAGATTAGCCTTTAATGGCATATCGGTCTGCAGTTGGACCAGTTTATAGCTAAGTCTGGCCATCTGTTTGCCCTCTTCGAGCTTCTTTGCCTGTCTAGCCCCCACTTCATCGATAGACGAATAAATATTGGCAAGAGAGCGAAATATTTTTAATAGCTCTATGGCCGATTTCGGGCCGATACCCGGAACGCCCGGTATTTTATTACCGCTGTCTCCGGCTAAGGCCAGATAATCGATAAACTGCGAGTGTTGAACCCCCAGTTTCTGCTCGCGTTCTTCTATTGTCAGATAGGCCTTGTTGAAGTGATCCCATCTTTTTATCTTGGGGTGATTGAGCTGAGTGAAGCCTTTGTCCGTCGACACTATGATGGCCTCACCACCACTGGCGGCGAGTTTACTTGCTAAGGTGGCAATGACATCGTCGGCCTCGGAGTCAGCATCCAGGGAATTAACATGTATGGCAGCAAGATGCAGCTTTAAACCTGGCAAGTAGTCAGACAATGCCTTGGGCATGGGCTTTCGCCCTTTCTTATAATCCTCGAACAGGTGTTTTCGCCATGAGATCTCCTTGCCGTCCCAGACTATCGCCGCATGGCTGGGTTGGTGGAATTTGAGTAACTTCTTGCAGGCTGAGGCTACCCGGTTATCCAGTCCGTTAGTATCGTTCTCATTGGGCTGGGCCGCATGGATGCGACGGACCAAGTTTAAGCCGTCAATAATTAAAAAAGTGTTCATCTGTTATTCGTTAATAAGTTTGTTATAGGGGCTGGCTTAGCTACCGGCTCGCCGAATTCGGCGCCGATAGCTCTGTCTTATCATTTAACTAATGATTATCTATCTTGTAGCAGGGAACATATTCACTACCAGGTAATTTCATTCTCTGCTGTTTTACGAAAGCGCTCAGGAGAGTATCCATCATAGCCATCAGCTTAGGGTCGCCCTTTAATTCAAAGGGACCATGGCGCTTAACGCTCTTGATGGTCTCCATCTTCACATTGCCAGCGACTATGCCTGAAAACGCTCTGCGTAAATTCGCGGCAAGTTCGGCCTTGTTATCCTGAAAATGTAGATTGAGATTGCTCATCATCTCATGAGTGGGGTTGAAAGGCAGCTGAAATTCGGGCTCAATCTTCAGTGACCAGTTATATTGATAGGAGTCACCTGTGGTCTTCCTGTGATCTTTGACGATATCCATGCCGTGGCTCATGATTCTCGCGACTCGTACCGGGTCATCGATAACGATTTCGTATTTACTCTGGGCTTCCTCACCTAAGGTTGCCCCGATAAATTCATCGATCTTGATAAAGTAATCCGCGCTCTCCTTGGGGCCTGTTAGTACCAAGGGGAAGGGCATGTGTTCATTTTCTTTATTGAGCAAGATGCCGAGTAGATAGAGCAACTCCTCGGCGGTGCCTGCTCCACCAGGGAAAATAACGATGCCGTGACCTAAGCGCACGAAGGCTTCTAATCGCTTCTCAATATCGGGGAGGATCACCAACTCATTAACGATCTGGTTAGGGGGTTCGGCGGCGATGATGCTGGGCTCTGTGAGCCCCACATATCTTGCTTGTGATATGCGTTGCTTCGCGTGTCCTATCGTGGCTCCTTTCATGGGGCCTTCCATGGCACCGGGACCACAGCCGGTACATATGTTCATCTCTCTCAAGCCAAGTTCATAGCCCACTTCACGGGTGTACTGGAATTCGATGGCATTAATGCTGTGGCCACCCCAGCACACGACAACCTTAGGGTCTTCCAGTGGAATAACCTGGCCATTACGTAAGATATCGAAGACGACGTTGGTGATATGGCTAGAGTTAGTCAGGTTGATATGCTTGAGATTATCGTATTTGTTGCTGACGTAGACGATATCTCTGAGCACGGCAAACAGATGCTCCTGAAGGCCTCTGATTATCTTGCCGTCGACAAAGGCGGCTTCCGGTGGGTTGGTCAACTCAATCTTAATTCCGCGCTCTCGACGGAGCACATTGATGTTGAAATCATTGAATTGTACGAACAGGTTTTCGGCATTATCGCTCTGTAGGCCTGATGCGAGCACGGCCAATGAACAGTTACGATAAAGTTGATAGAGTTCGCTTTTCGCGCTTTGTTTTAGACGATCGACTTCCAATTGTGAAAGCTGATCCATGCTTCCTTTAGGGCTGACCTTTACAATCATACTCACTCCTTCGCTGTGACGGGAGTTCAATGATGTGCATCTAGGGCACCGTTAAATCTGGTGCCTGCCTATCAAGATATCTAAGAGTCTTACGGGAATAGGCTAGACATCAATGATCACTCTGTCTCTGCTTTCATGTTTTGCTCGATACAGTGCTGCGTCGGCCCTATCAAAGGTTTCATTGATAAGCTCGTTATTGATAATTTGTGCAGCACCTATAGACACTGTAACTGTAATTCTCTGATTTTTAAACTTAAAAGGAATACTTTTTACCTTCTCCCTCACTCTGTTTAAAAGTTGTTCAATGTCAGTGGCGTTGAGATCAGGAATAATCAGCACAAATTCTTCACCCCCATAGCGGGCGACAAACTCGGAATCACGCAGTGAATTCTTCAATGCCATGGCGATGACTTGCAGGGTTTTATCACCCGTACTGTGGCCGAAACTATCGTTGATGGTCTTGAAATGATCGATATCGGCTACAGCGATCCACAATGGTTGTTTATGACGTTGATATTTACGATATTCCTGCTCCATTCTCTCTTCGAGTGCGGCCCTATTAGGCAGCTGGGTCAAGGTATCGAGTAAGTTGTGTTTCTGTTGTTCAAATAGCCGTTCTTTGAAGGTATTGGCTTCTTGACTTAGCTCGTTAAGCTCTTTACGCATGGCTTCCATCGACTTGCGTAGCAAGGCTTGCTCGCGCTCCTCCAGGGCCTCTTTACGTCCAAGAGCCGCTCGAATAGAGGCTAATTGCTCAGTGACCTGAAACTTTAGTCTGTGAATGTCATCGATATCTATGATGGCTTCACCCACGTTATCGACGCCGGTATTTATTTCACGATTGAGCTGCTTTTTTAATTGAAAACTGCGTTGATTGTTGTTGTAAGAATCACTCACCACTTCTCTCACTGCAGACAGAGAGTCGTTTAAGGCATAGAGAAATTCTTGAGACGCAGATTTCTCTCTGGCGATATTATCCAGTAGTAGAGAAAGCACGGTCTGATAGGCATCGATGAGGCTATCTATTTCAATATCGTTAGAAAGCACCTCTTTGAGCGCGAGTATTCGATCGCGCTGATCTTGGCGAAATTCGATCTCGGAGATCATTTGAGCGAGTTCATGGGCCAGTTGACGATGCTTGGGGAGCACCACGAGTTTATCACCCTGTTCCAGTTGCTCTTCCAGTATGCTTTCATAGAAGCCAACCAGCTTTTCGACTTTAGGAATATAGTCCCAAAATGTATGGAAAGGCTTGGCGAGATCTTTCTTGAAATAATTGATCTCTTTCTTGAGCTTTTCGGGTACCGATTGAACTCGCTGTATCTGTCTGATGACCCGGGATAAGCTGGCTCTGCTGTCTTCGAGTTGAACCATGACATGATTATATTGTTGCTTAAGAAGTTGCTCAACTTCAACCAATTCAGGCAGTGATTCTTCGACAGTCTCGAAATTAGTAAATTTATGTCTTAATTTAGCCAGTTTATTATCGAGCTCAATGCTTTGCCCCTTACAGGCAAGACTCAGATGACCAATAAACTGCAGTAGGGTCCTCAATTTATCATTTTTATCTTCATCTATGCTATCGAGTGCGACTCTAGTCGAATGAAGTTTTTGCTTTAATAAACTGAGTTGAGATGTGTTTGCCATCGAATCCTTCATTGACCGTGTCCAGCTCCTTCAAGGCAAAAAATGAGAAAAATCATTTAAAATCTAGGTTAGTAGGCCTAATGTTATAGTAATCCCTTTGGAGTGCAAATTTCATTTTGATTTTGCGCGATTTATTAATGATTTTTATTGGGTTAATTCAGTTAAATCCAGATGTTCATGGCTCTTCCACCTAGGCCAGATAATTTTTTTCTTGTCACCACTGGTATCGACCTTCAACAAGCCGCGCATTATGCCCTTTTCCAAGTGTAAATATAGCGGTGTTGCAAAGATAGCCGCCGGCGCAAAGTTCAATGCTTTAATGGATACATAGTGATCTGCTTCCTGCCCCAGGCTCAGCGCGGCCGCCAGTGTCATTTGAACTGCGCCAAAATGAACCTCGCCAGACAATCTAATGTCGGGATCTATCAGCAGAGGCAGAGGCAGTATGCCGATATGGATAGCGGTGTCACCATAATCTTTATCAATGGCGATACGGCACTTTTTCAATAACTCACCCCCTGAGATCGTCTCTCTGAGGGATAAAAGAAATAATCCAGGCCGAATAAGGTATACCTTGCCAGATAAACTGTGCGCCAGAGCTTGGAGTTGAATGTTATTCATCTTGTTATTACACTGAGAACCTTGACTTAAATCTGCATTTAATTGACCCGTCAGTGAAACTAATGCAATGGCATGGGGAGTGTCTTTATCTGGTGACTCAAGTTCTTCGATGAAGCCTTTATAGCCAGGTAAACCACTCACAGGCTCGATAACATTTTGATTTTTAGCCTCTAATAGGCCAGCGGCTAATACACTTTTTCTTCGCCATAGCTTCATTCCAATGAGTGATATTAAGCACACCAAGATCACCGCGGCGATCGAGACTTGTCTCGAATGGGCTAACTGGGAACTGAGTTCACTGCTCTCACCTTGAAGCCTATGAACTTCAAGCTTTAATTTTTGCTCGGCAAGCACCGATGAGGTGTAGTCGGTAGGCGTCTCTCGTATTTCTGGCGTGGATAAGTTAAGGGCGATGAGCTTATCCAGTGTGGCAAAGGCCTTGTCACTCTGCTTAAGGTTTCTATAGGCCAGAGATTGGTATTGTAATGCCTCTATCTGTTCATCTTTGAGGTTAAGCTTCTCTGCATTGTGTAAGGCTAAGGCACTATGTTTCTTAGCCAGTCGCCATTTTTTATCGGCAATGGCAACTTGGGCAATCAAGAGATCATTAAAAACCAGATAATGGTTACTCTTCCTGGCAAGAAAAATGTCATTGGACTTAAACAGAAATTCAAAAGACGTTTGGGTGTTGCCGTTATTGAAATAGGCCTCGCCTAAATTATGATAGTTTAATGCCTGAGCCATCATATTTTGAGCTTTGTAATCGAGTTGTTGGGCATTGAGATAGTAATCAATAGCCTGATTCCAGTTATTTTTATTGGCATGAACCATAGCGATCACTGTCATACAGTGAGAGCGTAATCGATCCATATTGAGTGCCTTAAAGCCTTTATCTGCATCATGTGCGTATTGTATGGCTTGTTCCCAAGCCTCAAGGTCTCGATATATCCTTGCCAGCTGTAGCTGTAAATTAGCCTTGAGAAAAGGTTTTTTCTGGCGGTTCGAGAGTCTAAGTGCCTCGCTGTAATGTTGTAAGGCTAAAGATAACTGATCCCGTTTATTATAGAAGTTGCCTAAAGCTGACTCTGAGTGAGCAATCAGGTAATCACTCCTAAGCTGATAGCTGGTATCTCTATAAAGTTTTAGGTGGATTAGCGCCAGCTTATCCTGATGCAAGATACGATGTAAGCTGCCAAGATGATAATGGATGAGCTGTTTTAATAGCTGGGCTTGTATATCTTGCCCACTCTCTATCAGGCTCAGTGCTTGGTCATAATGGGACAATGCTAGTGGGTAATCATGTTGACTCCTGGCTATGTATCTACCTTTTAGCATTTGTAGGTAGCTTTCATCGTAAGCTGTGGCGCCTATGATCTCCAGCAGTGACAATAAAGCCTCGGTTTTACGATATTTATCTTGCTCTTTCACATAGGCGCTGAGATAGAGTCGAGTGAGCAGCTGCAGTTTATGTTTTAGCTCGTCGGCTCGGTAACCTTGCTCACTGGCTATTCGTTCAAAAGTAGCGAGACTCGTGGCAGATATGGGCAAGGTGATTGAGGCTTGTAACTCTTGTAACAGCTCGACAGGTGATTCTTTTAACTTAATTTCAAGGGCGATATGATCTTGGGCGTAAGTCGAAGGGGCGGCTACAAGCAGCAATAAAATCACAAATCTAAAAAAAATACGCATAAAAAGCAGATACCTTGCCCTCTTAAAGGGACGTTCGCTCAGTCATTGTAATGTCTCAAAATGGACTCGAAGAGGCAGTGGTATTAGTGATGCTGGCTCTTCGAAATAGAGATATACTCTCGTTGTTATTATAAAAATAAATAACAATCATAACAGAAGGAATTAAGAGTGAAACCTGCCGTCCCATTGATTTTAACTTTAAGTGCATTTTTTTCCTCATCAATTTTCGCTGAGGTCACTTATCGCATCGACCTCACCGACACTGTGCATCATCTGGCGCAGGTAGAGGTGAACTTTCCTGAGTCTGCAACCACTGAACTGAAAATCACGCTTCCTGTGTGGCGAACTGGCAAGTATCAAGTCTTACCCTTAGCCGATGGTATTCGCTATTTTAGTGTGCAAGATGAGTCGGGAAATGTCTTGCCCTATACGCGAAGTGCCAGTGGTGAGTGGACGGTTGAGCTTGCACAGCCAACGCCCGTCACTGTGACTTATCAGCTCTATGCGAATAAACTAGGTCAAAGGGTTGGCCATATAGATGCGACTCATGCCTTCTTGGATGCCAGTGGTAGCCTGGTGTATAGCCCTGAGTTTAAGGAGCAAGCCATCGAGGTCGAATTAGCCGTGCCAGATGAGTGGAAGAGTTATTCAGGTATGGAGCCTGGATCAAAGCCCCATTCGTTTAAGGCGAGCAATTATGATGTATTGGTGGATTCCCCGATAGAGACTGGGATCAGCCATCACAGAGCATTCTTTGCCGATGGTCGGGATTATGAATTGGTCGTGTGGGGAGAGGGCAACTATGATCTGGAGCAGATGGTGACCGATCTGACCAAGCTGAGCGGGCAGGCTAATGCTATCTGGGATGGCTACCCATTTGAGCGTTATGTCTATATGGTGCATGCCACCAGTGGGGCCCGAGGGGCAACCGAGCATCTCAACTCGACTGTGATCCAGCGCCCTAGGTTCAGTTATCGAGAGCGTGAAGACTACTTAGGCTTCATTAAAACCGCTGCTCATGAGTTTATTCATACCTGGAATGTGAAGGCTTACCGGCCACAAGGTCTAGTGCCCTACGACTATCAGAAAGAGAATATATCCGAACTGTTATGGATCGCCGAAGGTTCGACCAGCTATTTTCAAAGCCAGTTGTTACTCAGGGCTGGCGTGATCACGGCTAAAGAATTTTTTGAAGACCTAGCCAAGCGAATCGCCCAAAGTGAGAAGACGCCGGGGCGTGAAGTTCAATCGGTGCAAGAGGCGAGCGTCGGCAAATGGGCGAGCACCGGTGGAGATTATGCGGTTAACCAGAGTGCCAACATCTATTCCGAAGGCTATCTCGCTTCTCTGGCGCTGGATTTTTCACTGCTCAATGTCACAGAGCTTGCTCATTCCTATCGTGACGTGCATAAAGCGCTCTACAATCAGCATAAGATCCCGGCGGGTTATTCCGTCGCTGATGTTAAACAGATCTTAAACGAGCTATCCGGTGAAGATTATCAAGCCTGGTGGCAGAGGCATGTTAACTCACCCATGAGCCTGGATTTCACCTCCTTGTTAGACAATGCCGGTTTACAGCCCGGTTACGGCAAAAACTCGAAAGCCAAGGCCTATGCGGGAGTGAAGCTGAGCGGTGGCTCGCTTAAACTTGCGAAAGTCTTGCGTGATGGACCAGCCTGGAATGCGGGTATCGTGCTTGGGGATGAAATTGTCGCTATCGACGGTCTTAAGGTCACCAGTAAAGGGTTTGAATCTAGAATTGAAGATTTTAAGCCCGGGGATGAGATCTTGGTGAGCCTGTTCAGCGATGATCGTCTCAAACAGGTGACGCTGAAACTGGGTGAGCAGCACAGTGGTAAGCTGAAGCTGTTGAGTGTGGATAAGCCGAGCCGATCTCAGAAAGCCTTCTTTAAGGCCTGGTTAGGTATCGATTGGCCGTTCGATGATAAGGGCAAGTTAACAGAAGACTAATTGGTCTTTTACAGGGTCTCTGTCATCGATTTTATGCCGCAATTAAAAAGCCAGCTGACAAACGTGTTGTTAGCTGGCTTTCTTATGGAGATAAAAGAGAGTTAGATACTCTCTTCCAGTCCACCTAATACCTCTACCAGTGAGTTCATCAAGGCGATAAGCTCGCTGCCCATCAAGGCAAAATCGGCGTCGAGTCTGGCCATAGGGTCTTCGGTACCCACTTCATCATTGCCGGCTCTGAACTCTTCAGAGAACTTGAGGCGCTTGATGCCAGCATCTGATTGCAATAAAAAAGCAATCGATTGGCCGAAATGCAGTGCCAGTTTATGGACTTGCTTACCCACTTCGATATGGGCCAAGACTTCGGCTTCGGTCAAATCTTGTTGTTTGAAACGTACGATGCCACCTTCATCCGAGTCTGACTTAAATTCAGCCTCATCTTGCATCTCGAAAGGTGCCGGCGTCGAGTCAGTCTTAACCCAATCGGTTAGTTGGCTCTCGATAGGCGCCTTAAAGCTCAGAGGGATGATAGGTAAAGAACCTATGGCTTTACGTAACAGAGCCAACAACTCTTCGGATTTCACCGCGCTGGAGCTGTCGACCAAGATCATCTCAATTTCAGGGATGATCAGGGCACGAATTTGGCTACGTCTTGAGAAGGCGCGCGGCAATAAGGTGATAATTATCTCGTCTTTTAATGCGTCTTTCTCTTTCTTAGCGAGCTTGCGATCTTCTTCGGCCTCAATTTGAGCCACCTTATCTTCTAAGGCTTCTTTTACCACTTGTGACGGGAGGATTTTTTCCTCTTTAGTGGCACAGATCAGGTGACGGTTACTGGCGCTGTGAACCAGAGTCTGACCCTGTTTCCCCAGGGCATTAGAGAAACCGAATTTGCTGATGTCTTGACTTGAGCATGGAGAGAAAGTGAAGTCTTCCAATGACTTTTCAAGAGCTTCAGTGTCAACAGAGAAAGGTTTATTAAAACGATAAACAGTCAGGTTTTTAAACCACATAATAAGCGCTCAATCAAAAAATGAAGCCGCAGTGTAAGACATTGTCACTCTCTGGTAAACCTGAAAATATTTATGAATATGGCAGGGTTCGGGATAATTCATAAAACTGTCACATTTAGTTTTGTTGCTCTGTATCCCTTGCTGTATATGAGGTTTGTTTTTATTTTACCCTTAGTTTCTGGTTTTTATGAAAATTCAAACTAGATTGAAATAAAACTGCAATAGAAATGTTGCAAACTTTCGACCGTCCAAACCAATAACCCAGACGAACAGATACGTCGAAAGGATTAAATGATGAACGTTTTTTGTAAAACTTTACTCGCTTCTGCGCTTGCTACTGCCACTCTAGCTTCTGCACATGCGGCAGATCCTCTCACTGTCTACGGTAAGTTGAACATCACGGCTCAGTCTAATGATGTTAACGGTGATTCAGAGACGACAATTCAAAGTAATGCGTCACGTTTTGGTGTGAAGGGTGCATTCGAGCTTAGCAGCTCATTAGAGGCGTTTTATACTATTGAGTATGAAGTTGACACCGGTGATGACGTAAAAGAGAATTTCAAGGCCCGTAACCAATTTGTGGGTTTAAGAGGCGATTTTGGTTCAGTTGCTGTGGGCCGTAACGATACCATACTTAAACAGTCCCAGGGTAAAGTAGACCTGTTCAACGATATGTCTGGCGATATCAAAAACTTATTTAAGGGCGAAAATCGTCTGGCACAGACTGCCACGTATATCACGCCTTCTTTCAGTGGTGTTAAGTTCGGTGTGACTTATGCCGCAAGCGGTGACAGTGCTCAGTTAGAGCAAGATGGTTACAGCTTGGCTGCCATGTATGGTGACAAGGGCCTTAAGAAATCACCTATCTATGCCTCTATCGCCTATGACTCAGACGTTAAAGGCTACCAGGTTGCTCGTGCAACGGTTCAGGGAAAAATAGCCGGTTTTAAACTTGGCGCCATGTACCAACAAGAAGAGAAGGTTTATGCATACGATGATAATGATGTGGTTAATCCTTTCGATGGCGATAGCTACACAGGTTACCTGCTAAGCGCGTCTTACACTATCGATGCCATCGTGCTTAAGGCTCAGTATCAGGACATGGAGAATAAAGGTGATTCATGGTCTGTGGGCGCAGATTACAAACTCGGTAAGCCGACTAAGCTTATTGCCTTCTATACTAATCGTTCATATGAAAACGTTGCAAACGATGACAAATTCCTCGGTCTGGGTATCGAACATAAGTTCTAATTGTTCTGATTAACCAACTACGAATAAATCTGGAGGCCTATGCCTCCTTTTTTATGCTGTTTTTTTACCCATTTACACAATTTTTATGACAATAATCGGCACTTTATGACAATATATCCATAGCCGATCATAATTTTGTAATAAAACTGACCAATAATAGATGAGCGAACATTCACTGACAGAAGATTGCATATGACTGCTAAGATATTAATTGTTGAAGATGAGTTAGCTATCAGAGAGATGCTGACATTTGTTCTAGAGCAACATGGTTTTACCACTACATCGGCTGAAGATTTCGATTCGGCATTAAACATGATATCGGAGCCGTATCCCGATCTTATTTTATTAGATTGGATGTTTCCAGGCGGCAGCGGCATTCAACTGGCAAAGCGTCTGCGCCAGGATGAGTTTACTCGTCAAATTCCTATCATCATGCTCACTGCGCGTGGTGAGGAGGAAGATAAGGTGCGTGGCCTAGAAGTCGGCGCCGACGATTACATCACTAAGCCATTCTCTCCCAAAGAGTTAGTGGCTAGGATCAAGGCGGTGATGCGCCGCAGCACTCCTACCAGCTCTGAAGAGCCTATCGATGTTCAGGGGCTCATGTTGGACCCTGTCAGTCACAGAGTGACCGTAGGAGACCAGGTATTGGATATGGGGCCGACAGAATTCAGGTTACTGCATTTCTTCATGACCCATCCTGAGCGAGTCTACAGTCGTGAGCAGTTACTCGATAATGTTTGGGGCACCAATGTCTATGTTGAAGACAGAACGGTCGATGTGCATATCAGACGCTTACGCAAGGCGATTGAGCCATCAGAGCACGACCGTTTGATTCAAACGGTTCGCGGTGCGGGCTACCGATTCTCAACCAGACTCTAGCTTAGCTTGAAAGCGTTAGGCACGAGATCTAATTTAGGTTATCTTGTGCCCGTCTCTTACCTACGGTTTCGATGCGATTTCTATGTTTGATTCATATTCGGGTTATCGACTGCTATCTCGGTTAGTAACCTATCTGGTGTTATGTTTTATTCTTGGTCTGCTCCTGGGCGAGGTTGTCTGGGTTCTCCTGATCGGGTCTCTGGTGTTGCTGATTTGGCATTATCGCCAGCTCTCCAGGCTCAACTTCTGGTTATGGCGTGACCGAAGGCTAACTCCGCCCAATGGCCGTGGTAGTTGGGAGGGGGTCTTCAATGGTATCTATCGCCTCCAGGGGAAAAACCGTAAACGTGTCTCCCAATTAGCGTTCCTGCTTGGCCGCTTCAGGCAAGGTGCAGAGGCTCTTCCCGATGCTGCCGTGGTGTTAGATTCAGAACACAACATCATCTGGTGTAACAAGCTTGCCCAGCTGTTATTGGGTTTTGTCTGGCCACTGGATAGCGGCCAGAGAATCGATAACTTAATTCGTCATCCTGATTTTTCTCATTATCTCAAGAAAGCCGTCTATCAAGAGCCATTCGAGTTGGCATCGCCACTGTGTGAGGGACGTATCCTGGAGATCCGTATCATGGGCTATGGCACGGGGCAGTTCCTGCTGATCGCTCGAGATATTACCCGAGTGAGGCAACTCGAGGGGATGCGTAAAGATTTTGTCGCTAACGTATCTCATGAACTTAAAACCCCACTCACAGTGTTGCAAGGTTATCTGGAGATGATGCAATCCATGGCAGAGCCGGGCTCGGCCAATGTTAAGGCGTTGGAGCAGATGCAGCAACAAACCAACCGCATGCGCTCTATGGTAGAGCAGCTCTTAGTCCTGTCGAGGATAGAAAATTCAGCTGAATTGAATTTAAGTAATACCATTAATATGGATCACATGATCGAGGTATTAAAAGAGGAAGCCAATGCCCTGTCCCAGGGGGAATACCATCTGAGTTTTGATTGTGAGCCCGACTTTCATCTCTATGGCAATGAAATTGAGCTCAGGAGTGCTTGCTCTAACCTTATTTCTAATGCGATTCGATATACAGAGCCCGGTGGGCAGATAAGGGTATGTTGGCAACGAGTCGCAACCGGAGGCTTATTTAGTGTCACCGACAGTGGTGACGGTATTGCGCCCCAGCATATCGGCAGGTTAACCGAGCGATTTTATCGAGTGGACAGTGCCAGAACCCGTCAGCGGGGCGGTACGGGATTAGGCCTGGCCATCACTAAACATGCCCTGAGTAATCATAGGAGTGAGTTGATGATTGAGAGTCAACTCGGTAAGGGCAGTACATTTAGCTTCGTTATCCCGACTCATCTCATCGAAGGGACTCACCACAGCGATTAAATACGCGAGTCCAGAAAAAGCAGACCTTGAGTCTGCTTTTTTACTTTTCTGTCATAGAAATAGAGCATGCTTAACGCCTCATGCTTGAACAGGCATTAAAAAATGTCTAATTATGTCCATTGTCATCTAAGTGTCACACCAGAGTAATAGACTTGTCATCATAGCAACAGATACTGGCTGCAACTTAAATGAGCAAGTACGCTTAACACTGGAGCAAAGAATGAAACTGAAACAGCTTGTCGGCGCGGTTAGTTTAACTGCCGCTAGTTTATTCTCTGCAGCATCAATCGCTGCAATCGATCCATCACTACCTGTTTATGAAAAAACAAGCGGCGTATCGGGTAACCTATCTTCTGTAGGCTCAGATACTCTGGCTAACATGATGACACTCTGGGCCGAAGAGTTTAAAGAGATGTATCCTAACGTGAACATCCAAATACAAGCAGCTGGCTCTTCTACTGCGCCTCCAGCGCTCACCGAAGGGACTTCTCAGTTCGGTCCTATGAGCCGTAAGATGAAGCCTAACGAAATTGAATCGTTCGAGAAGCATTATGGTTACCAGCCAACGGCGATTCGTGTCGCTATTGATGCCTTAGCGGTATTTGTCCATAAAGATAATCCGATTAAAGGCTTGAGCATCGAACAGATTGACGACATCTTCTCTGCGACGCATAAATGTGGCGGCAGCGATGTTAAGCGTTGGGGCGACTTAGGCCTAGAAGGCAGTTGGTCTGCTCGTGATGTACAGCTTTATGGTCGTAACTCAGTATCGGGTACTTATGGTTACTTCAAGAAGAAAGCACTGTGTAAAGGTGACTTCAAGGCAAACGTGAATGAGCAACCAGGTTCTGCATCTGTGGTTCAATCAGTGTCTCAGTCACTCAATGCCATAGGTTACTCTGGTATTGGCTACAAGACGGCAGGGGTGAGGGCGGTGGCCATTTCGAAGAAGGGCACTAAGTATATCGAAGCTAACGCGGCTAATGCGGCAAGCGGTACTTACCCATTATCACGTTATCTTTATGTTTATGTGAACAAGCATCCGAACAAGGACTTATCCCCAATGGACCGTGAATTCTTGAAGTTTGCACTGTCTAAGCAAGGTCAGCAAATCGTAGAGAAAGATGGTTATGTGCCACTACCACGTAGTGTGACAGCCAAAGATTTAGCCAAAGCGGGCATTCGCCTTTAAGTCTATAATCTTATCTTTTCAAGAGGCCTCATCTGAGGCCTTTTTTGATCTTGGTTTTAATACCATTCCCAGTCCCTAGTTCCTAGGATTAGCTTGTTAGCTTTTTACCGTTTCATTCAAAATTTAAACAAAAAAAAGCGACCTAATCAGGTCGCTACATGTTCCAAATTTGGAATAGGGTGACAGTTGCGCTAGAAACTATCTAAAAGGGAGAGATGATGAACAATGAAAACAGCTTAGGTTTAAAGATTAAACAGAAGCTAAATATTCGGTTCATATAGTCAGAGTCCCATTTATACGGATAGTTCATCTTTTATTGGAAATACCGATAAAATATTTTCCAGCCACTTTCTCTAACGTCTAAAACCAACAAGATCAACTGCTGAGTTTAACCAGCCAGGCTTTGAACTCATCGTCCATACTCGTGCCCCATACTTTTACTAAAGCCTGATATCTAGGGTAGTCCCCCTTACGGGTGAAGCTGAGCATATTGTCGATTTCATCGTTGTGGTTTTCCATCATGAAGCGAACCGATAAATATCCCCAAAGATAGACTCTGTCGCTGCCTCCATTTATCTCGTAGCCAGTATTAAATAGCTCACTCAGTGGATAATGAGTCTCGTCCAGTAGGGATTTTTTAGCCAAGTCGATGGCGGCTTGGTTATCATCGCCTCGGGAGACATATTCACCTAATCCTTCGCTCCACCAGATCAAATAGGGCAAGAGTGGTGCAGGCTTCGGGCAGTATTCGGGTGCACTATGGGAGTCGTGCAGTGAGGCACAAAAATCACCATATAAGTTGAAGTGACCATCCAAATAATGCACATATTCATGGGCTAGGTTCCAAATCTGCCCCTTCTTCTCATAGGCGACAAATTCTGCCTGATTGTCTGCTTGGCCCGGTAAGCCTTCGAGGAACATGCCGCCATTGTCGCTGGGCACATCGAAGTGAGCGGTTACATACTGAGTGTAATCTTCGCGAGAATGATAGACGTTGGCTCGCATACTCATGTTGTTGTCGTTGGCGACAGGCTTACCTTGGGTACCAAATAGTCGATGAAATTTAGCTTCTTGTTTGCCCATTAGCGTACAGGCCTCGGCTATCTGCTCTGCTGTTAGGGCCTGTGAACGTATGACTATGGTGTCACTACAGGCATGATGTTGAGATAAGACTGCGGCTAAACTCGTTGGATCTTCTTCAACCGATGAATGGCAGGCACTTAGGCTAAGCAGACCCGTTAATGATAAAAGTTTAAACGTTTGCACGGCGTGTTCCCTCGATACGTCTTTTTGTATACAATATCCTCAAGTGTTTCATCTAAGTTAAATGAAGTCAATTGCAATGACATGTTCACCGGCCGTGGTTAAGATAATCATTAATATTCGAGGTATGTGTTATCGATGGCAACGTCAGTTAACCTTAATGTACTTGTGTCAGGCTATTTATACTTGAGAACTTAAGTTAATTCATAATCGCTAAAAGGAAAAGTCTAGTGTCAAAACAATGGGATAATAATCGTGACTATCATTCATTTGCCAATGTCGATGAAATTAGAGTCAAGCATTTAGCATTAGATCTCGATGTGGATTTTGCAGCTAAACAGTTAACCGGCATTGCCGAGTTAACGCTGGATTATATCGAAACCAGCTGTCGTCATTTATGGTTAGATCTACGCGATCTCACCATATTGGACGTGCGAGATGATAAGGGTGATGCCTTAACATTTACAATAGATAAACACGATCCCATCTTAGGAGAGAGACTCAATATTTCTCTGCTGAGCCAGACTGCAAGTGTGAAATTGTATTATCAGACCTCAGCCAAAGCCCAAGGTTTGCAATGGTTAACGCCAGAGCAAACCAGTGGTAAGTTGCTGCCATTTCTATTCAGTCAATCTCAGCCCGTTAATGCCAGAAGCTGGATCCCATTGCAAGATAGCCCTAAGGCCCGCATCACGTTCGAAGCTAAAATTAAGGTGCCTGTGGGCATGCGGGCTGTGATGAGCGCCATGAACGACGGGGCGGCGACTCTGGATGGGGAATTCTCTTTCTTCATGGAGAAATCCATGCCGACTCATCTCTTGGCCATAGCGGTGGGAGATCTTGCCTTCGGTAAAATAGGCGAGCGCACCGGGGTCTATGCCGAGCCTGAAGTGTTAGATGCGGCGGTCAAAGAGTTTGAAGATACCGAACGCATGGTAGACATCGCCGAGTCTCTGTTAGGGCCTTATCCCTGGGGCCGTTATGACATGATAGTCTTGCCACCTAGTTTCCCCTTTGGTGGCATGGAGAACCCCCGCTTGGCATTTATTACGCCGACCCTGATCGCAGGAGACAAGAGTCTGGTGTCTACCGTGGCTCATGAGCTGGCTCACTCCTGGACTGGAAACCTGGTCAGCAATGCCACCTGGCGAGATCTCTGGCTCAATGAAGGCTTTACCACCTATTTTACCCATCGCATCGTCGAGGCCGTGTTTGGTAAAGAGCAAGCCGAGTTGGAGCTGGTATTGGAATATGGTCGCTTGAAGGAGGAGCTGGCAACCACAGCATTCACCGAACAGAATTTACCCGCCAATGTGCAGACACAAGATCCCAATGAGGCCTTCAATCGTTTCACTTATGATAAGGCGTCCATGTTTGTCCATGATCTGGAGCGTCGCTTGGGTCGTGAGGCATTCGATAAGTTTCTCTATACCTATGTGCAGCACTTTGCATTCGAGGCGATAACCACAGAAACCTTTATCGAATATGCCAAGCAGACACTAGTTGTTGAGCATGGTGATAAGCTCAGCGAGGCTGAGTTGCTGGAGTGGGTCTATGGTTGCGGCATGCCCGACTGGTTTACTGCGCCGGTATCAAACAGTTTAGATAAAGTCGAAGCCGCCATAGCGTCTTGGCTACAAGGGACACCAGCAAGCTTGTTAGGGACTGATAGCTGGCGGGTTCATCATTGGCAGTACTTCTTAAATTCACTACCTGAGGCGCTTAGTCAAGAGCAGCTGATGGAGTTGGATGAATGCTTTAACCTGACTCAATCGACTAACGCAGAAATTGCTTGTGATTGGTTCAGGGTGGCTATCCGTAATCACTACGATCCTGTATTACCCGCATTGAGTGATTATCTTATTCGCATTGGTCGAGGTAAGTTTGTCAGACCACTCTACTCAGAGATGCAAATTGCCGGCTATGAGACCGAAATTAAGCAGATCTATAGTCAGGCGAGAGTGGGCTATCATCCATCGATTGTGGTTCAGTTAGATAAGAGTTTAGCTTTTAACGGTTAACTATCTCGAACTAAGCAAAAAAAAATGGCACCTCAATGAGGTGCCAAACATTCTTAATAGAATAAGTTCTGAACCGGTAAGCATTAAGCGCTAGCAAATTAACTTACCTTTCAGTTGAGAGCTCATTGAGCCCTCTAAAAGGGAGGTGATGAACCATGATGAAAACATAAAACAAGTTACACTCAACTTGCTACATATAATCAGAGTCACTATCTCTGATAAAGTTCACCACACAGCAAAAATAAACCCATATTTTTAGTTTATATGATGCCTTACCCTTGATTAAGATTATTAATTAGTTGTTTTTTATGGATAAGTTTATTATTATTATTTTATCGATTTTTATTAATAATTCAAGTATTACAGCAGCAAGGCCGCATCGATTTCAATAAATTTGCCACTGGCATCGATAAGAGACTTGGCGGTTAAGGCCGGGACGCCATAGACTTGAGTATCGACGCCATATTTTTGATAAACTTTGAGCATGAGTAAGTCGAAATCCCCATCGCCGGAGAGCAAGATGATAGTATCGACCTCAGCAGCCGCCTCCATCACATCGATGGCAATCCCTACGTCCCAATCGCCTTTCGCCGAACCATCGCTGCGCTGAATAAATGGTTTTAGCTTGATATCGAAGCCTATGTGCTTGAGTGCATCCTGAAATTTAAGCTGACCATCATCGCCTTTATGAATGGCGTAGGCCGTGGCCGAGACGATATCGCCCTCGTAGCCAATACGCTGCCATAGCTTTCGGTAGTTAAACTGACGACCATAGGCTTGACGGCAGGTGTAGTAGATATTCTGTACATCGACGAAGATGGCTATTTTCTTATTTGTCATGCTTGTTCGCTATGCCTGAGTAGGGGAGAGCTATTCTTACTCAATTGTATCGCTGATCACAAATAAAGTTGATCCCAAGTAACCTCAACCTAGGCGTCTAGGTTGCGAGAGGTGTTTTCCACTGTTTTAGTGGGTCTGAAACTCATATTAGGCAAGCAGTAAGATTAACACAGGCCGCAGAAAACCATCATGACCAAGGTTTTACCTTGGCTGGTGTACTTATCAAACAGCTGTGCGATATCATTTGGCGCTTGGGCTGTCAGTTTAAAGCCATGCTGTTGGTAAAACTCCACCAGGTGTGGCAGAGAAAACAGATAGGTCTCATTCGATGCCAGTTTATCTGCGATGCCTTTCATCATTTTGTGACCTATGCCTTGTCCTCTATGGTCAGGGTGAACCAGCATACCGATCAGTAAGCTCAATTCTCCTATGGGCCTAAGCCTGAGGCCGGCAATAATATGCTCCGCCTTAATGCCTGAGTCAGGGGCAAAAGTGTGTGCATCATCTATCAATAAAGCGATCTGCTCTTTGCGATTGATGCGGGCATAGGGCATGTAACTGCGGTAAAAGCCATATACGCCTCTGCGGCTGCGATTATCTAACCAAATTACGTTCAATTTGAATGGTCCCTAGGCGCCAAGTATTCAGGCCGTGTGGATTATCGAAGAAGTGTGGCCAACACTCAACAAATAAACTGATCTTTGTTCGGTTGCATCGATTTTTGGTCTTGCGCTCCTCAGGTGTGACTTGTGTATTTTGGTGGTTATTTGTGCGCGCAAGGTTTTATTGCGGTTGCTGAATTGTTTCCAGTCATGCTCTGTTACAAGATATTGTGCCATAAATGCTAGGTTTCCAGCCTCCTTTACTCAGCTTTACCCTGCGAAGGCTAATTATTCTTTAAAATAGCGGTAATTCATCATGCTGGTTATTATTAAAGAAAACTCATCAATGAAAAAAAGTCTGCTACTGCTCTTCCTCATTATTACCCTAGTCGTTGCTGTTTTGTTCGCAGGTTTTACGCGAGGGCAGAAATCTGACGATAAACCGGCACGTGCCCCCCGTGTAGTGCCTGTGATCACTGGGGTGGTCGAACAGCATATGTTATCTCAGACCCTCTCCTTAATCGGCAAGTTGCAGGCGGATAAGTCTGTCTATATTTCCCCCGAGGTGGCGGGTAAGGTGAATGCGATTCATGTGAGCGCTAATCAAGAGGTTCAAGCCGGTCAGCTGCTGATCCAACTCGAAGATGCTAAGGCTCAGGCTAGTGTGTCGGAGGCGAAGGCTTACCTGAACGATGAGAAGCGTAAGCTAAAAGAATATTTGAAGCTTATCGAACGTGACGCGATCACTCAGACCGAAATTGATGCCCAAAAAGCCAGTGTGGATATCGCCACCGCCAGACTAGAATCGGCTCAGGCCGAGCTAGATTACCATTATATACTGGCACCTTTCGCCGGTACCGCGGGCTTATTGGATTTCAGCCGGGGGGCCATGGTGACGGCGGGGAGCGAATTGCTCTCTCTCGATGATCTCGCATTCATGCGAGTCGACCTGCAGGTGCCGGAGAACTATCTTTCTATGTTGAGTGTTGGCATGCCTGTGACTGCGACCAACCGAGCCTGGCCCGAACGCTCCTTTAACGGGCGCGTATTTGCCATCGATCCGCGTATTCATCCAGAAACCTTGAACCTCAGGGTACGGGTCAATTTCGACAACGCAGATCATAGACTCAAGCCCGGCATGATGATGTCGGCCAGTATTAGTTTTCCGTCAGTGATCGAGCCGGTGATCCCGGTTCAAGCCATAGAATATTCTGGCACCAAGCGATTCGTGTATGTGATAGATGCAGACAGCCGTGCTCAACGTACCCAAGTGATCTTAGGGGCGCGTATTCAAGATGAAGTACTTATCACAGATGGACTCCAGGTTGGCGAACGCATAGTCGTACAAGGACTGGTCAATATGCGCGATGGCTTGACGGTGGAAGACCTGTCAAACGCGGATGAGTCTAAGACAGCGGCTGATGAATTAGCCGAGAGTCTGGGAGACAGAAGTTAATGTTAATCTCTGATATCTCAGTTAAACGTCCCGTCGTTGCCATCGTCTTAAGCCTGCTACTGTGTGTGTTTGGCGCCGTGTCACTATCTAAACTCGCCGTGCGCGAAATGCCCGATGTAGAAAAACCGGTTGTGACTGTGATGACCACCTATCCCGGTGCTTCGGCGACGATCATGGAGAGTCAAATTACCACCATCTTGGAGGATGAACTCACCGGGATCAGCGGTATCGATGAGATAACCTCTATAACCCGCAACGGCATGTCGCGCATCACCATCACCTTCGATCTCGACTGGGATCTTATCGAGGGAGTGAGTGATGTCAGGGATGCGGTTTCCCGCGGACAGGGGCGTTTGCCCGACGAGGCCGATGACCCCATAGTCTCCAAAGATAATGGCTCGGGTGAGCCTTCTGTGTATATCAACCTTAGTTCGTCCGTGATGGACAGGACCCAGCTGACCGACTATGCCCAGCGGGTATTGGAAGACAGGTTCAGCCTGATAACCGGTGTGAGCTCGGTCAGTATCTCAGGCGGCCTGTACAAGGTGATGTATGTGCAGCTCAATCCTGAGTTGATGGCCGGGCGTCATGTGACCACCGCCGATATCATAGCCAGCTTAAGGACTGAAAACGTCGAAACTCCTGGGGGGGAAGTCAGAAACGACACCACAGTGATGACAGTGAGAACGGCTAGGCTGTACAATACTCCGGATGACTTCGATTACCTGGTGGTTCGTACTGCCAGCGACGGCACGCCGGTATACCTTAAAGATGTTGCCTCGGTTTTCGTCGGCGCCGAGAATGAAAACTCCACATTTAAGAGTGACGGGATACCCAACCTGAGTTTGGGGATCATAGCCCAATCCGATGCTAACCCACTAGAAGTGGCGCAGGCTGCACGTCTCGAAGTTGAGCGTATTCAGCAGTTCTTGCCCGAAGGCACCTATTTGGTGGTGGACTATGACTCGACGGTATTTATCGACCGCTCCATTACCGAGGTCTATAACACACTATTGATCACCGGTGGACTCGTCGTGCTGATCCTCTATATTTTTATCGGTCAGGCCAGGGCAACCTTGATACCAGCCGTGACCGTGCCTGTGTCACTCATCTCGGCATTTATCGCCGCCAATCTTTTTGGCTTCTCGATTAACCTACTCACCCTGATGGCCTTGATCCTGTCCATCGGCCTAGTGGTCGATGATGCCATCGTGGTGGTAGAAAATATCTTCCACCATATAGAGAAGGGTGAGTCACCTTTGGTGGCAGCCTATAAGGGCACACGGGAAGTGGGTTTTGCCGTGGTCGCCACCACGGTGGTGTTAGTGATGGTCTTTCTGCCAATCTCATTTATGGAGGGCATGGTCGGGCGCTTGTTCACCGAGTTCTCGGTCATGCTGGCGATGTCGGTGATCTTCTCATCTATCGTCGCGCTGACCCTAACACCTGTGCTAGCCAGCAAGATACTCAAGGCCAATGTTAAACCCAATCGATTCAATCTCTGGGTCGATGCCAAGTTTAGTCAACTCGAGCATGGCTACCGACTCGCCGTGGCTAAGGCGATCGAGTGTAGACTCGCCGCGCCTGTGGTGATTGTTCTGTGTATTGTCGGTAGCGGAGTCTTGATACAGAATGTGCCGGCTCAGCTGGCGCCCCAGGAAGACCGAGGGGTGATATTCGCCTTCGTGAAAGGGGCTGAAGGCACCAGTTACAACCGCATGACCGCCAATATGGACATAGTCGAAAGTAAGCTGATGCCGCTCTTAGGCCAGGGCGCGATCAAGTCTTTCAGTGTGCAGGCACCGGCATTCGGTGGCCGGGCGGGTGATCAGACTGGTTTCGTGATCATGCAGCTCGAAGACTGGGGAGACAGGGACCTCAATGCTCAGCAGGCGCTCAGCATAGTTGCAGAGGCGCTGCAAGGGATCCCCGATGTGATGGTGTACCCAATGTTACCGGGATTTAGGGGCCAGTCTAGTGAGCCGGTTCAGTTTGTGATCGGTGGCTCTGATTACGCCGAGCTGTATAAGTGGGCGGAGATCCTCAAGGAAGCGGCTATCAATAGCCCCATGCTGGAAGGTGCCGATCTCGATTACGCCGAGACGACTCCTGAGCTGGTGGTGAGTGTCGACAGGCAGCGCGCCGCCGAGCTTGGGATCAGTATTGCGGATGTCTCCGATACGCTAGAGGTGATACTCGGAGGGCGCCGCGAGA
Organism: Shewanella sp.; assembly: GCF_013214165.1. Classification (GTDB taxonomy): domain Bacteria; phylum Pseudomonadota; class Gammaproteobacteria; order Enterobacterales; family Shewanellaceae; genus Shewanella. The sequence continues at coordinate 24,215 of NZ_JABSSM010000057.1, forward strand.
CGACGTTTGTTGACCGTGGCGAAGAATACGATGTTTACCTCAGAGGCGATGAAAATAGTTTCAATAACATGGCGGACTTGAGTCAGATTTATATGCGCTCGAGCAAGGGAGAATTAATCACCCTAGATTCGATAACCAGCGTCGAGGAAATCGCCTCGGCCCATAAGCTGAGTCACACCAATAAGCAGAAATCGATAACCCTGCAGGCTAGCTTAGGTGAAGGCTATACCTTAGGCCAGGCCTTAGACTTTCTCGATGCCAAGGCGATAGAGATCTTGCCTAGCGATATTACGGTGAGTTATACCGGTGAGTCGAAAGATTTCAAGGAGAATCAGAGTAGCGTATTGCTGGTATTCGGCCTAGCTTTGCTGGTGGCCTATCTGGTCTTAGCCGCTCAGTTCGAGAGTTTTATTAATCCCATGGTGGTGATGTTTACTGTACCTATGGGGCTATTCGGCGGCTTCCTCGGCCTCTTCCTGACCGGCCAAGGGCTGAATATTTACAGCCAGATTGGCATGATCATGCTGATCGGCATGGTGACCAAGAACGGTATCTTGATCGTGGAGTTTGCCAACCAGCTGCGTGACAAGGGCTTGGAGATTGAGCAGGCGATTATCGATGCCTCGGCGCGTCGTCTGCGACCTATCTTGATGACGGCGTTCACGACATTAGTCGGCGCCGTTCCCTTGATCATGTCAACGGGCGCTGGCGCCGAGAGTCGTATCGCGGTGGGGACTGTGGTCTTCTTCGGGATGGCATTTGCCACGTTCGTGACCCTGTTGGTGATCCCCGCCATGTATCGTCTGCTGTCTGGTAAGACGAATTCACCGGGTTTTGTCGCGGCCCAGCTAGAAGAAGAGCTGGCAGCGCAGAAGTTATAGACAAATAACCACGACAGTGGAATAAGAAGATGAAAGCCCTGCTAATAGCCATTAGCAGGGCTTTTTAGTCAATTAAACAAGCTGTGACTCGCTAAAGTTCAGGCTGAACTTTGCGCCGCCCAGCGCCTCTGAGCGAGACACCGAAAGCTGGCCCTGATAACTGTCGACAAGATCACGAACTATGGCCAGGCCGATGCCGTTTCCCTGTTGGTAGGAGTCGGCGCGCATGCCGCGTTCGAAGATTTCACTCTCCAGTGCGGGTGATACTCCCGGGCCATCATCTTCTATGTCTATGGTGAGTCTGCTGCCTGCCATGCAGACTGTCAGATGAACTCGACGCTTGGCGGCCTTACAGGCATTGTCGAGCACGTTGCCCAGTATTTCGGTTAAATCGGCCTCGTCCCCCTTGAAAATACATTGCTTATCGACATTCGACGTTATCTCTATCTGCGGCTCACGATATATTTTGGGTAAGGTTCTCACCAACTTATCTGACACCGACATGACATTAACACCTAAGTGCCAGGAGGCGCCTGCTGCAGTTTGTGCCCGTTTGAGTTGATGACTTATGATGCGGCTAATGATAGCGGTCTGATCGAAGGAACTCTTACTCAGATCCTTCTGGCTTTGAATCACAGCCAGTGGGGTCTTTAGGCTATGGGCTAGATCCGATAGGGCATTGCGGTAACGCGTTCTCTGACGCTGCTCAGTATTGAGCAGGGTGTTGAGTTGTTGCGCGACAGCCTGCAGTTCATTGGGATACCTTGCCTTGATCTGCATGGCCTTGCCTTGCTCAATCAGCTTAAGTTCTCGCTTAAATTGGGCCAAGGGCTTGAGGGTCCACAGTAGCCAAGCCAGCTGAACCAAGATAAGGAAAACCATCAAGATCAGTAACCAGCTCCAAAGATGTTGACTGAATAGATCGATTTGAGCCTGATAATCGAGCTGATCCTTAATGATGTGAACCGTGAGCGGGAAGGCGATATTCTCCACACTCAGTCCATCTTTGGATAAGGTTTTACGCTCGAAACTGACGCTATAGCTGTAGATAATGTGCGGCTTACCCTCAAGCTCTATCTGCTTAAATTTACTTTTTCCCAGCTCAGGTTGTGGCAGGCTCGTGGGCAAGAGCAGGCCAAGGAACGAGTTGGATTGCCATATGACATCAGATGAGTGTGTGTCGTTAATTGGGGTTGAGATGAGTGCAAACAGGCCCGATTGAATCACATTGAATTGATTCTCAGCGAGGGCTGCGGGCATCATGAGTTGGCCCTTGTCTACCTCGGTCACGGCTAAAATCGAATAAAGGTAGGCTTTCAATTCATTCTTGGCCGATGTCGAGACTTGCTGCTTGAATGCATCGTTGAGGGTGAAACCAATCAGGGGCAGTAAGATAAGGATCAGCAAGAGCGCGCTGATAATCAGGCGCGCCTTGAGTGAATTCATCAGACTCGACAGCTTACTTAGCATCTGGCTCATCTTGGGTGGTTTGCTCGCAGGGAGCCAGTGGCATCAAACGATAACCTTGTCCCCTCAATGTTTCTATCAGTCCCAGCTGGTTGTCAGGATCTAGCTTCTTGCGCAAGCGGCGAATAAAGACCTCTATGACGTTGGAGTCTAGGTCGAAGTCCTGATCGTAGATATGCTCAATCAGCACAGTCTTAGACTTAACTTCCCCCAGGTGCAGCATGAAAAACTCGAAAAGCTTGTATTCCGAACTGCTTAAACTCATCAATTTACCGGACTTTTTAACCTCTAATGTGCTGGTGTTGATGCTAAAAGGTCCATTGTAGATCAAGGGACTAGATTTCCCTGCCGAGCGACGGATCAAGGCATTGAGACGGGCTATCAGCTCTTCAGGGTGGAAAGGTTTCGTCAGGTAATCATCGGCGCCGGCATCTAGGCCCGCCACCTTGTCTTGCCAGCTGTCACGGGCGGTCAAGATCAAGATGGGAAAGTCTATCTCTAGCGCTCTGAGCCTGGTGATAAGTTCGATACCGTTGAGCTTAGGCAAGCCGACATCTACGATGCCGGCATCATAGTTATGCTCGCTTCCCTGAAACAAACCGTCTTCTCCATCACTGGCTATATCCAGGGTGAAGTTAGCATCGAGCAAGTGCTGCTTCAGATTAGTCTGTAGCGCTAAGTCATCTTCAACTAACAGTATTCGCATGGTGTCACCTCTGGTATGCACTTGGCGTTATCGCT
>NZ_JABSSM010000058.1 GCF_013214165.1 Shewanella sp.
TAGTGCCATTCCCCGCCCCTTCGAGCAAAGAATTAGGCTTTACAACCTCCATCTAATTGATGGAGTAACGAGGGCAGGTGGCGGATTATAGACAAAGATGAGCTAAAAATCACCTAATATTTGCAGTGCGGGTGATTTAAATAACGCCCTACTCTCACTCGGTCTTAAAAGCTCAAATATTTAACCCTATGGCAGATGTTCTAAAGCCAGATAATCATGGGATTGCATCTCGGTTAGACGTGAACGACAACGCCTAAATTCGAAGCTCAACAAGCCCTGGGTATAGATGTCTTCGAGGGAGACTTCGGCCGAGATGATCAGCTTAACATTACGCTCGTAAAACTCATCCACCATGGCGAGAAAACGTCGGGCAATATCGTCGCCGGTAAGCTTATCGCCCATCTGCTTAACCCCACTGAGCAAGACAGTATGATAGAGGCAAGCCAACTCCATATAGTCTCTCTGGCTTCTGGGTCCATCACACAGGGCCAGAAAGTCCAACAGCAAGACCCCTTGAGCCTGTTTTCTTATGCCTATATTACGTCCATCGATCTCTATCCCATCCAGTAACACCTCAGACTCGGGTGCCAACCTGGCAAAATAGGAGAGTAAATTAGTATCGGCCTTAGCATCGAGGGGGAAGTGATAGATTTCCGCCTGCTCCAACGTACGCAGACGGTAATCGATGCCTGAGTCCACGTTGAGTATTTGGCAATGTTGATTGATCAGCGCGATGGCTGGCAGAAAGCGGGCTCGCTGTAAGCCATTACGGTAGAGTTCATCGGGAATGATGTTAGACGTCGCGACGAGCGCCACCCCCTCCTTGAATAGGGCTTGAAACAAGGTACCGAGTAACATGGCATCGGTAATGTCCGACACGAAGAACTCATCGAAACAGATCACCTGATACTTCTGCGCCATCTGTTTGGCAATCGTTAGCAGGGGATCTCGCTGCCCTTTGAGGTTATCGAGATCTAAGTGGATCTGATGCATGAAACGGTGGAAGTGTGCCCGCAGTTTTCTCTCTCCGGGCAAGGCATCATAGAAGGTATCCATCAAGTAGGTTTTACCGCGTCCAACCCCGCCCCAGAGATAGAGTCCCTGAACCCCTGGTTGTTTTGTCCCCAGAAGCGACAATACTCTTTTAACCAGGCTCGGCTTACTATTAATAAGCTCAATTTCATCAAACACACGCTGCAAGCTTTTTACCGCTTGTTCCTGCGCTGGATCGTGTGAAAACTCATCTCGAGTCAAGTCTTGCTGGTAATGCTGCCACGGAGTTAGCTGGGACACGTAAAATAATCTCTTTGAATGCTTAAATGAACGGCTAGATGGTATCATGTCGGCAATAATAATTTATTCGAATTTTTCAGTTCCTGATGTGGAGGAGTTTTATATGGAATGGCCCTTAGTTATTGCAACTTTCGTTCTCGGTATCTTACTAGGTTACGTCGGTCGCACTATCATTGCCCGTAACAGTGAATCCAATGGCAAGGGAAAAGCCTTTGAGCAGACAAAATTAGAATTTAGTCAGCACAAACAAGAAGTCACAGATCACTTCGAACTGCACCATCAACAACTCGCCGAGCTGACGGAACAATTAAACAAGGTCAATAAACAGTGGAATGAGGCGGCGAACATCTTAGCCCCAAAAAACACGGTTAAGCCTCTGGCTACCTTGACTAACCATGGCAGCATTCGAGACTCGATTGACACTCAAGACGATGAACTCAATAGTGAAAATGTCATCATAGTGAACCAACAAAGTTAACCTTTGTTAATAGAAGGAACTTTCATCGCCAGCCTATTGTCGGATTCAGTAACAAAATATCCATAATTGCTTCTTGATATAGCAAAAAATATCCCTATATCCTTAAGTAAGACTACTGAATCCGATATTGGAGCTATATAGATGAAATCCAAATTAAGCTTACTTTCTGCGGCCCTACTAACGGCATCGCTATCTTTGGCTCCAGGCCTGTCTCAGGCAGCAATCCCAATCGCGGTCGAAGGACAATCCATCCCCAGTCTGGCTCCTATGCTCGAGCGCACGACCCCCGCGGTGGTCGCCGTCGCTGTTACTGGGACCCATGTCTCTAAGCAAAAACTGCCCGATGCCTTCAGATATTTTTTCGGCCCCAATGCGCCTCGGGAGCAAGTACAGGAGCGTCCATTTAGGGGGCTAGGCTCCGGGGTCATCATAGACGCAGAGAAAGGCTATATCGTCACCAACAACCATGTGATCGACGGGGCTGACGAGATCCTCATTGGCCTGCATGATGGACGTGAGGTCGAGGCTAAACTCATCGGCACCGATGCCGAGTCAGATATCGCATTATTGCAAATCCAGGCCGATAACCTGGTCGCGTTGAAACGCGCCGATTCCGATGAACTCAGGGTCGGTGACTTTGCCGTCGCCATCGGTAACCCCTTCGGTCTTGGCCAAACGGTGACATCGGGTATTGTCAGCGCCATGGGTCGCTCGGGCCTAGGCATCGAGATGCTGGAGAACTTCATTCAAACCGATGCCGCCATCAACAGTGGTAATTCCGGCGGCGCCTTAGTCAACCTCAATGGTCACCTTATCGGCATCAATACCGCCATCGTAGCCCCCGGCGGCGGTAACGTAGGCATAGGCTTTGCGATCCCTTCCAATATGGTTAACAACCTTATCGAGCAGATCATCGAGCACGGCGAAGTCCGCCGCGGCGTATTAGGAGTGTCGGGTCGAGACCTAACCCATGAGTTGGCGAAAGGCTTTGGCTTAAATACTCAACATGGAGGTTTTGTCGATCAGGTCATGGCCGACAGTGCAGCCGATAAAGCAGGTATCAAGGCGGGTGATATCATAGTCAGTGTCAATGGACGCAATATCAAAAGCTTTCAAGAGCTAAGAGCGAAAGTAGGCACCATGGGCGCTGGTGCAACAGTCGAGTTTGGCTTGATCCGCGATGGTGATAAGCACACAGTCACCGCGCTATTAGATGAAACCAGTCAGACAACGGAAAGCGCCGCCGGCGCCATTCATCCCATGCTTGCCGGTGCGGCATTAGAAAACAGCAAGCAAGGCGTGGAGATAACCGAAGTGGCTCAAAACTCGCCAGCGGCAGCCAGTGGCTTACACCAAGGCGATGTTATTGTCGGTGTGAATCGCTCGCCAATAAAAAATATTAAGTCTCTCAAGGCCAAACTTGCCGATCAGCAAGGCGATGTCGCATTGAAGATAAGACGTGACAACAGCAGCCTATACTTGGTTCTAAGGTAACAATAAAGCAGCATAAAGGGTACGGATAGCCTTTATGCTGTTTCTCATGGTCAGAGAAGTCGATGACCAAGCATTGACAATGCTTGTCTTCATTAATGCTACATCACTTTATCTTCAAGCTTTAAACATGCTAATCTTACGCTACTTTCTCTTTAACACTCTCTGATATGGCCCTTAAAGATACCCTACTCTATCTCGGCAAGGCCGTTTTTTTCGGCCTTATTATGGCGGCAGTCTTTCTGGTAGTGACGCCTTTCTTCGCCAACAAGGATATGACCGGTCTGTTTTTCCAAAACCGGGGGGATAACGGCGTTGAGCTGTCATTTTCCGTGGCAGTTAGACGTGCAGCCCCTGCCGTGGTCAATATCTATAGCCTGAGTATCAATCGTAATCAACCCCTCAACTCAAGTTCTCTACAGGGCCTTGGTTCAGGTGTGATCATGAGCGCTGAAGGCTATATCCTGACCAATTACCATGTCATTAAGAAAGCCGATGAGATAGTCGTCGCCTTGCAAGATGGCCGTAAGTTCACCTCGGAAGTCGTCGGTTCAGATCCGGTCACAGATCTGACCGTATTAAAAATTGAAGGCGATAGCCTACCCATAGTGCCAATCAACTTAGGGGTGCCGGCACAAGTCGGTGATGTTGTCTTAGCCATAGGTAATCCTTACAACATTGGCCAGACTATCACTCAGGGGATTATCAGTGCCACGGGTCGTAATGGACTCAGTTCTGGCTACCTGGATTTCCTGCAGACAGATGCTGCTATTAACGCCGGAAATTCGGGTGGAGCGCTCATAGATACCAGTGGCCAACTTATCGGCATAAACACCGCGGCCTTCCAGATAGGTGAAGAAGGTGGCGGTCATGGCATAAACTTTGCCATCCCAATCAAACTCGCCCATAGCATCATGGGAAAACTGATTAAAAATGGTCGGGTGATCCGTGGAGCATTAGGGATAAGCGGTGAACCCATCAGCCCTGTGATGGCACAGATATTAAACCTACCGGATCTTACTGGTGTGGTGATCACGGGTGTCGATCCTAATGGACCCGCGGCTCGTGCCCAGTTACAACCCAGAGATGTCATCATCCAGTATGAGGGAGAAGATATTCCCGGCGTCGAAATGCTCATGGATAGGATCGCCGAGACTCCACCTGGCAATCAGGTCTCTATGACCATAATACGTAAGGGTAAGTCCTATGATGTGCCCGTGATTATTGGTGAGCATGCCAATAACGAAGAGTAATACCTATTGCTATTGGATACAATAAATTAACATTATTTTCCAAACTCCTTGATGAAACTTTATTTATACACTACTTCGCGAAAAAAAAGCCATCGACACTCAGGTATCGATGGCTTTTAGCTATAACTAGCTTATCTTTTACTATCAAAACATATATTGATTACTTAGTGCGCTCTACCTGCCCACCTAAGCCTTTAAACTTGTCTTCGATATGCTCATAGCCACGATCCAGATGATAGATACGATCGACTATCGTGGTGCCATCGGCTACGAGTCCGGCAATGACCAGACTGGCCGAGGCCCTTAAGTCCGTCGCCATCACTTGGGCCCCCTTGAGTCGCTCAATGCCCTGAATAATGCAGGTATTGCCTTCAAGCTCCATGTTTGCGCCCATACGAATAAGCTCAGGGACATGCATGAAACGATTCTCGAAAATGGTTTCTGTGATGGTCGAGGTGCCTTCGGCTAACGCATTAAGTAAACAAAACTGTGCCTGCATATCGGTTGGAAATCCCGGATATGGCACCGTTTTAATATTAACCGCCTTGGGTCGCTTACCTTGCATATCCAGCTCAATCCAATCACTGCCGGTGGTGATCTTAGCACCTGTATCTTCCAGCTTGGCAAGCACAGCCTCGAGCGTCGATGGATCGGCCTCGACGCAACGTATCTTGCCACGAGTGACCGCGGCGGCGACAAGGAAACTACCTGTCTCGATTCTGTCTGGCATCACACGATAATGACAGCCCTGTAGGGATTCGACCCCTTGAATACGAATAGAGTCTGTACCTGCACCCTCAATTTTCGCCCCCATGGCGATAAGGCAGTTAGCCAGATCGACAACTTCGGGTTCACGGGCAGCATTTTCTATTATGGTTTCGCCATCGGCGAGGGAGGCCGCCATCAATAAATTTTCTGTCGCTCCCACGCTGACCATATCCATGAAGATATGCGCGCCTTGCAAGCGCCCATCGACACGAGCCTTGATATAACCCTCTTCGACGTCAATCTTAGCTCCCATCTGCTCCAAGCCATGGAGATGAAGGTTCACCGGACGGGCACCAATGGCACAGCCACCAGGCAGGGATACATCTGCGGTACCGTAACGGGCTAATAATGGTCCCAAGATAAGAATCGATGCCCGCATGGTTTTAACCAGATCATAAGGTGCACAAAACTGATCCAGAGAGGTGGTTGAGATACGCACTTCACTGTTCTCGCTACGGCTCACTTCGGCGCCTAAGCAGCGCAGCAACTCACAACTTGTGCTCACGTCTTTCAGATCCGGCACATTACTGACAACAAAATCAGTTTCGGCCAATACGCCAGCCATCAAGATAGGCAAGGCGGCATTCTTAGCCCCGGAGATCACGACTTCACCAGCCAGCGCTTCGCTCGCCTGAATTTTTAATTTATCCAATTTAGATCTCGGCTTACATGTTGAATATTTTTTCACGCTTCCATTGTGTCGGCGTGAAGGCATTGATAGTTAGCGCATGTAACTCGCCACTAGTGATACGGTCCATCAGAGGGCCGTATATGGTTTGCTGCTGTTTTACGCGCCCCATGCCATCGAAACACTCGCCGACGGCCACAATTTTATAGTGGGTTCCTGCTTGGGTCACGTGCACTTCATCTAATGAGAGTGCATCCTGAAGAAGCTGCTCGATCTCTTTTAGCTTCTGTGCTTCATTTGTTTGTTCTGTTTCGTTGGTATCCATGGATCTATTTACCTTGTTTTGTTTCTTCATCGAAGAAGTGTTCTAAATTGTATAACGCAATTAATTTCGCTAGCTGATTCGATGCCGCACTGAGTGTTATCTCTCTTCCTTCTCTCTTAGCCAGGGCGATCAGCTCTAAGATGAAAGCGATGCCGGCGCTATCGCTGTAACTCAGTGCCGACAGGTCGATAACCTTAATCTTGCCACTAAGCAGGCGCTTTCTCTTGCCCCAAAGCTTAACCACATCTCCTTGTGAGAGCCGACCTGAGATGCAACACACTGCGTCCTTACAGATAAACTCAACCACTTAGAGTTTAGTCCCATTGGTGTTATTACTGATATGGCCTTTATTGCGTCGCTCTAACTCTAAAATCACCGCATCGATCCCTTTTTGACGGATCAAGTTTGAAATTTCTGAGCTCTTCGATGCCAGCAAACTGACACCTTCGGCAACAAGATCGAAGGCTTTCCAGCTGCCGTCTTTGAGGCGGCGCACCTTAAACATTAACTTAATTGCCGGTCTACCCGGTTCAATCAAGTCAACGTTGACATCGACCATTTTCTCACCAGAAAAATCTTTCGCAGGGGCAAACCTAACGTGTTGATCTGTGTACTCGGTGAACGCCTGTGCATAGGTCGACACCAGATAGCCTTGAAATGCTTTTACAAATCGCTCTCTTTGCTCTTTGGTGGTGGCCTTAAGATGAACCCCCATGACTTTATAAGACGCGTACTTATAATCAATATAGGGCATCAACTCATCTGAGACTATCAGTTTAAGATGGTCAGGATTGGTCTTAATTATGTCAATATCCTGATGAAATCTGGCAAAAGTATTATTCGCCGCAGCCTCAACCATATCGTAGGGGTTCATGGTGTTTACGGCCGAGTCTTCACTATGGGCTGTTGCACTCAATGCGAGTAACAAGAGTGAAGCGCTATACATACAGATGCGATTAAACATTCTCATTTCAAATCCTTGACGCTATAAAAATATATTCGACTATTTATTACAAGCTATCATGCGTTTCTATAGCAGCTTGGCTCAATTCAGGGCTAATCTTTGACGCTATATAGGAACTGACCTATAAGCTCTTCGAGTACCAGCGCCGAGTGAGTATCATCGATTCTATCGCCATCGACCAGCATGGCAATATCATCGTCCATAAATCCTGGAGTCAGCCCTAGAAATTGCTCACCCAATAAACCCGAAGTCAGGATCGACAGACTACTGGTTTCAGGGAACCGATCGAAATGCTTATCCATAGACAGCTTAACCACAGGTATCAGCTCGCTGGGATCGAGAGTAATCGCACTCACACGCCCGACAACCACGCCACCCACCTTGACCGGAGAGCGCACTTTAAGCCCGCCGACATTACTAAACTTAGCATAAAGGGTGTAATGATTAGCCCCGGACTTCACTTCGACATTGGCAACATTGAACACTAATATCAAGAATGCAGCCAGGCCAGATAGTAGAAACAGTCCCACTAATACTTCAATTTTACGAGTTAACATACGCTCATTTCCACTCTACATGCTGAGCCGACTTCAGTCTGCTCAATAAAATCCATTAACGGCCAAACATTATCGCCGTAAGTAAAAAATCTAACGCCAATACCGCCAGGCTCGACTGCACCACGGTCTGAGTCGTGGCTTTACTTATCCCTTCTGGATTAGGAACCACCTGATAGCCTCTATACAAGGCAATCCAGGTCACGACGATGCCAAATAGAAAACTCTTAATCAAACAGTTGACGATATCCTGACGCCACTCTACAGAAGCCTGCAGAATCGACCAAAAACTGCCACCGTCTATGCCTTTCCACTCGACTCCTACGATATAGCCACCATAGATGCCGACAGCGGTAAACATCAATGTCAGCAGAGGCAGACTGACTACGCCGGCCCAGAAACGAGGCGCTATGATCTGCCTTAGGGGATCGATAGCCATCATCTCCAGGCTGGAGAGTTGCTCGGTACTCTTCATCAAGCCTATCTCGGCGGTCAGCGCCGAGCCGGCACGCCCCGCAAATAGCAGCGCCGTCACGACCGGGCCTAATTCCCGTAACAGGCTCAGGGCTACCATAGGACCAAGGCTCTCCTCGGTACCGAAGCCAACGAGAATATTATACCCCTGCAACGCCAATACCATGCCAATAAACAGACCCGATATCAGTATCAGCAGCATAGATTGCACGCCAACAACATAGAGTTGTTGCACAAATAGCGGCAATCCTTTTAAACGCGGCTTACAGGCTATCGCCCCCCAAAGCATGATACCCGCCCTGCCCAAGCCGGTCACCAGGGCTATGCCTCCACGGCCAAGACTGGCTAGACTCTCGGCCATATTCATAGCCCGCCCCTGTCTATATTAGGCGGACACATTGGCGACTTGCTAATATATTTATCTTTCACTGACCGACTAACTCCTCTGCATAATTTGCTGCAGGAAAATGAAAAGGAACCGGGCCATCGGGTTCACCATCAATAAATTGTTTAAGCTGCTCATTGTCGGCGATTTGTAACTCCTCGGGAGTCCCTTGGGCTATCACGCGCTTATCGGCCATCACATAAACATAATCGGCGATGCCTAAGACTTCCTGCACATCATGGGATATCACCACGGAGGTGAGACCCAAAGCAGCAGAGAGTGCTTTGATAAGCTTCACCAGCACCCCCATCGAGATCGGGTCTTGACCCGCAAACGGCTCATCATACATCACCATGTCGGGCTCGAGCGCAATCGCTCTGGCAAGCGCCACTCGGCGCTGCATCCCCCCGGAAAGTTCACTCGGCATCATCTTAGCTGCGCCTCGTAAACCAACCGCTTCTAATTTCATCAATACGATGCGGGCGATAATCTCTTCGGCGAGTCCCGAATGCTCACGCAGCGCGAAGGCCACATTGTCGAACACATTCATGTCGGTAAACAGGGCCCCACTCTGAAATAGCATGCTCATCCGCTTACGCAGCATAAACAACTCCTTGCGGCTGCATCGGTGCACATCTTTACCATCGAACAATACCGATCCCGAGTCGGGAGTGAGCTGGCCGCCAATCAACTTAAGCAGAGTCGTCTTGCCTATTCCACTCGGACCCATGATGGCCGTGATCTTACCCCTGGGAATAGATAGGCTAATATCATCGAAAATGACGTGATCACCGCGACTAAATTTTAAGTGGTTGATCTCGACCAATGAGTTGTTCTTGGGTGACACTTCTAAGTTCATATCGCATCCATAACGTACAAGCTACCTAGGCAAAGTAGACGAGCCTGACAGAAACTGAGCAGTAAATTGTACGTAATTGCGCTAATAGGCACAACTGAATCGACACTATCTTGTAGCAATACTTTCATTTTCATTCAAATCCAGCGAAAATGTCCGCAGACTCATTTTAGAATCGAATTAAATGTTATTGAATATTTTCATGCTTATTGCGGGACTGGGCGTTTTAGTCTGGAGCGCCGACAAATTTGTCTATGGTGCGGCGGCTTTTGCCCGCAATCTCGGACTGCCACCCATGTTGATCGGCTTGACCATAGTGGCAATGGGCAGCTCAGCACCGGAAATGTTCGTCGCGGCCACTGCATCCATGGAGGGCATGACAGATACGGCCATCGGCAACGTATTGGGTTCAAATATAGCCAACATCACCTTGATATTGGGCATCACAGCGCTATTAGGGGCCATTTCAGTACGCTCCCAAACCTTGATGCGGGAAATACCTTTGATGTTGGCCGCCACGGCAGTCGCGGGCTATTTTCTCCATGATGGCCTGCTGACACGCATGGAAGGCGTCATGTTGATGGGACTCTTCTTCATGCTTATGGGTTACCTTATCTGGCATGGCTTAACCAACAAGCAAGCTGACACGCTCGAAGATGAAGCCGATGAAGACATACCGACTGGCGTACCGACTCACAAGGCGGTTCTCTGGCTAGTCGTGGGAATTATTTTACTGCCTCTGTCTGCCGACTGGATGGTTCAAGGCGCGGTAGGTATCGCCAAAGCCTATCATTTATCGGATCTGGTCATAGGCTTGACCATCATAGCCATAGGCACCAGCCTACCTGAACTGGCGGCTTGTGTTGCCGGCGTGCTGAAAAAAGAACACGATCTGGCCATAGGCAATATTGTCGGTTCAAACCTGTTCAATATCCTCGCGGTACTCGCCCTACCGGCGTTAATCGCGCCTGGGGAAGTAGACGCGGCGGCCAGTACCAGGGATTTCTATATGGTAATGGCCACAAGTAGCGCACTTGCCATACTCATTTTACTGAGTGGTCGTGCAAGAGCATTAAAGCCTTGGCATGGAGGCGTGTTACTCTTGACCTTTATCTCGTATCAACTCGTCCTTTTTCTTGCGTAACAAGACTTATATGGCATGGTATTACATCAGACTGAACCAACAGAGAGAGCAAAATGCTAGATGTAAATAAATTACGCCAATGGGGCAAAAACGTTATCGATATCGAGCGAAAAGCTCTCGATAACTTATACCAGTATGTAGATTCTGCCGAGTTTGCTACCGCGTGTAAATTGATCTTTGAGTGCACCGGTAAGGTCATCGTCATGGGGATGGGCAAGTCTGGCCATATAGGCAATAAAATTTCTGCTACCTTTGCCAGCACAGGCACACCGGCATTTTTCGTACATCCCGGTGAAGCCAGTCATGGCGATCTGGGTGTGCTCAGTGAGAACGATATCATCTTAGCCATCTCCAATTCAGGAGAAGCCTCAGAAATCTTAACCTTGATGCCGGTCATTAAACGTATGGGCCTGCCTATCATAGCGGTAACGAGTAAGCCAAATTCCACCATGGCTAAACATGCTATCGTGCATCTGTGCATCGAAGTGCCCGAAGAAGCGTGCCCCCTTGGGCTTGCTCCCACCTCTAGCACCACGGCGACCTTAGTCATGGGCGATGCCCTCGCCGTGGCATTGCTACAGGCGAGAGGGTTTACCAAGGATGATTTCGCCCTATCACACCCAGGTGGAATGTTAGGCCGAAAATTACTGCTTAAAGTCACTGATGTCATGCATAAAGGGGCCGATCTTCCCCTGGTCAAACAGAATATCTGCGTCACAGATGCCCTCTATGAGATTTCTAATAAAGGCCTGGGCATGACGGCGGTTACCGATGATGCCAACAAGTTGGTGGGTATTTTTACCGACGGCGATCTCCGCCGGGTCATAGATGCTCAGGTCAACCTGAGAGAGACATCTATCGCAGATGTGATGAGTAAAGCCTGCATCACCATCTCTGAAGGGATTTTGGCCGCCGAAGCACTGAAAGTGATGGACGAAAATGATATCAATGGCCTTATCATAGTCGATGATAACAACACACCTATAGGTGCATTAAACATGCTAGATATGGTTAAGGCGGGAGTAATATAAAATGAATCAATCCCATCAGAGTTTTTATGGTCCTGTTGCAGACGAGGTTTGGCAGAAGGCCAAGCAGATAAAACTGCTCATCTGCGATGTAGATGGCGTGTTTTCCGACGGTCTGGTTTACATGAGTAATGCCGGTGAAGAACTGAAGACCTTCCACACCCGAGACGGATACGGGGTGAGATCTCTGCTCACCAGTGATATTCCTGTGGCGATCATCACAGGGCGTAAGTCTCAGATAGTTGAAGACCGCATGACAGCACTGGGCATCAAGCATATATACCAAGGTGTGGACAACAAGTTAGTGCCATACCAAGCGTTACTCTCCTTATATGATGTGACCCCTGAACAGGTGGCTTACATCGGCGATGATATGGTTGATCTGCCAGTCATGAAACTCGTAGGGCTTTCTGTCTGCGTCGCCGATGGGCACCCTTATGTGAAACAAGCTGCCGATTTTGTCACTAGTATCAAAGGCGGACATGGGGCCTTACGAGAGTTAACGGATCTGTTACTTCTCTGCCAAGATAAATTCGATACCGCACACGGCATGAGTATATGAATAGAGCGACTCTGGCCATCATAACGTTCTTCGGCATGGCCTTGCTGCTGTATTGGCAGGTGCAATCCAAGAAAAGCGATGAAGAGGTGTCTATCGATGTCAGCTTAAGACCAGATTATATTGCCGATGATCTACGTAGTGTCGATTTTAATGAGTTAGGTTTAGTCAGTAACCGAGTCACAGCGACCCATATGGAGCATTTCGATGAGGCCAATATGACCTATTTCACTCAGCCCATATACCTGATCTATCCCGACGGAGGTCAAGCCAAATGGCGCCTGCAATCGACGATGGGGACACTCAATAAAAAATCAGGCAAAGTCGTTCTCGAGAACAATGTTATTATCGATTCCATAAGCCCTGAAGAACCGATACAAACCATGAAAACCAGTTACCTGGAATTAGATCTCAATACCATGGTCATGACCTCAGATCGTGTGGTTTACATCACAGGTAATGATTTTATTATCCAAGGTGTGGGTTTATTCGGTGATCTTAACGCCCAGAAAGTACAATTATTGAGTAAGGTTAAAGGGGTATATGAGGTCAATTAACTTGTTTTTTTGCTAGCCCAAGCCATCTTTACAAGATTATCAGGCTCAAAAGACCCTATACCTATGCTCCATATGAGTTGTGAACAAGACAAGTACGCCATTTGAAGGACGATATGAACAAACATAACTTAATCATTGTTGCTCTACTGTGTATCACCAGTTTTAGTGGTATGGCAAAGCAAGATGATCTTATGCAAGAAGTGAAAATCTCGGCAGCGAGTCAGGAAGCCGATATCAAGAATAATCAGATGATCTTTTTTGGTCCCGTGGAAGTGACTCAGGGATCGATCAAAATTTTGGCCGACGAACTCAGAGCCACCTCTAAAGAAGATGGCGGTGGCAAAATACTTATCGCCATCGGCAATCCCGCGACCTACTCCCAGATAATGGAAGATGGACGCCCGGCTTCTGCCAGTGCCAAAGAAATTAGGTATGAGCTATCGAGCAGAACCTTAACCTTGGTAGGCAATGCCACCCTGGAGCAAGATGGTAGCCGAGTGACTGGTAATATGATCCGCTACAACATAGCTAAGCAACAGTTGATAGCAGAGAGCATAGGCAATGAGAGGGTTATCACCATTATTCAGCCAGAAAGCTATCAGGAAACCAGTCAAGATAAGACGCAGGAACAGCCCAAAGAACAAGCAGCAGCTGTAGAGCTGCTGCCGACTCAGCTACCTGCGATCGAGCCTAATGAAACCAATAAGCAAGATACCATGTCGCCGACTCAGCTCCCCGTGATCGAGTCGGGTGAAACCAATAAGCAAGATACCATGTCACCGACTCAGCTCCCCGTGATCGAGTCGGGTGAAACCAATAAGCAAGATAATATGTCACCGACTCAGCTCCCCGTGATCGAGTCGAGTGAAACCAATAAGCAAGATACCATGGCACCGACTCAGCTCCCCGTGATCGAGTCGGGTGAAACCAATAAGCAAGATACCATGTCACCGACTCAGTTACCGGTCATAGGGCAGGAAAAACAATGAGCCAGATGACGCTAAAGGCAGTCAACCTTGCCAAAAGTTATAAGAATAGAGCCGTAGTTCAAGATGTCAGTATCACAGTCAAGACCGGACAGATAGTCGGCTTGCTAGGCCCCAATGGCGCGGGAAAAACTACCACTTTCTACATGATCGTAGGCTTAGTACAGAGTGATAAGGGCAGGATCTTAATCGATGATGATGATCTGACCTTAGACCCTATGCACCTACGGGCAAGAAAAGGCATAGGTTACCTGCCTCAAGAGGCAAGCATCTTTAGGAAGTTATCGGTTCGGGATAACATAATGGCGGTGTTACAGACACGTTCAGATATAGATAACAACGCCCGGGAAGAACAACTCGAGAGCCTGCTGGAAGAGTTTCATATTACCCATATACGAGACAGCCAGGGCATGTCACTCTCGGGGGGTGAACGCAGACGCGTCGAGATAGCCAGAGCCTTGGCTGCTAACCCTAAGTTTATTCTCCTCGATGAGCCCTTTGCAGGCGTGGATCCTATTTCGGTTATCGACATTAAAAAAATCATCCAACAGCTTAAGAGTCGCGGCTTAGGTGTACTGATAACCGACCATAATGTGCGTGAAACTTTAGACGTATGTGAACGCGCTTACATAGTCAGTCATGGCAATTTAATCGCAGAAGGTACCCCCGCCGAGATCTTGGACAATAAGCAAGTACGCGCTGTGTACTTAGGTGAACAATTCAAGCTATAGTTAATCAAGATACTCATTCTTAGCGCGTATTAAGGATGAGTATTTATCGACACTCGGCTTAGTCGGCTCAAGGTACAGGGGCTCAGAGAAACCCAAACATGTCAAAGTAGGCTTTCTCATTTTATAATAACAATGAAGGGAATAGCGGTAAATGAAAGTGTCACTCCAGCTAAAAATGGGTCAGCAGTTAACCATGACACCACAACTGCAGCAGGCTATACGTCTATTGCAACTATCGTCGCTGGAACTGCAACAAGAAATCCAACAAGCGTTAGATTCCAACCCCCTTCTCGAACTGGATGAAGAACAGGTTGACCCCCCGGTCAATGGGGAAGATAAGACAGTCGAGGCTGATGATTTTAGCGCAACGGCCGACAGCGATGGTCCTATCGATAGTTCGGCAATAGAAACCCCCGAGGCCTTGACGCAAGATTCAATGTCAGAAGATTTCCCCACGGACACCACCTGGGATGAAGTCTATACCGCGTCTTCGAACTCGAGCTCGGGCGCCATGCGCGACGACGATATGCCTTTCCAAGGTGAGACCAGCGAAGGTTTATATGAGCATCTCGAATGGCAGAAGAATCTCACGCCATTTTCTGATAACGATCTCGCCATAGCGACCGCCATCATAGAAGCCATCGATGAGAGGGGTTATCTTACCCAGAGTATTGAAGATATCCTCCAAGCCATGGGAGACCCTGAAATTGAACAGGATGAAGTCGAAGCCGTACTCAAACGAGTCCAACACTTCGATCCTATCGGCATAGCGGCTAGAGACCTCAGCGAATGCCTCTTGATTCAACTGACACAATACGCCGATACGACACCCTATATAGACAATGCTAGGCTACTCATCAGAGACCATCTGGATCTGATCGCAGGGCGTGATTTCCGCCAGTTAATGCGTAAGACTAAACTTAAGGAAGATGATCTCAGGGTCGCCATCGAATTAATCCAAACCCTGAATCCACGACCAGGACTCGCCATTACCCCAGGCAAGGATGAATATGTCATCCCAGATGTCACAGTGACCAAGAAGAAAGGTCGCTGGATAGTTGAGCTAAATCCGGACAATATGCCGAAGATCAATGTCAATCAACATTACGCGTCCATGGTAAAAAGCACCAAAAACCAGGCGGATAGCCAGTTCATCCGTGGCCACCTGCAAGAGGCTAAGTGGTTTATAAAAAGCTTAGAGAGCCGCAACGAGACCTTACTGAAAGTCTCAAATTGTATCGTTAAATTCCAACAGGGCTTCTTCGAATTCGGTGAAGAAGCCATGAAACCTATGGTACTGAACGACATAGCCGAAGCCGTAGAGATGCACGAATCCACCATATCCCGCGTCACCACACAAAAATATATGCATACTCCAAGGGGCATATTTGAGCTGAAATATTTTTTCTCCAGCCATGTGAGGACCGATGATGGCGGCGAGTGCTCATCTACCGCCATTCGTGCTTTTATAAAGAAGCTGGTTGCGAGCGAAAATCAACAGAAACCACTCAGCGACAGTAAGATGGCTTTATTATTAGCAGAGCAGGGAATTCAGGTCGCCAGACGCACCATAGCTAAGTATCGTGAAGCCATGTTGATTCCACCATCGAATCAACGCAAGAGTTTATAGCCAAGGAAATAAAGCTCGTAACCGAAATAGAAAAATCTACTTTAGTCACGACTTGGTTAGTTCATGCTGATCGCTAACCACCAGCAGCAGCCTGCAGTCGATAATTATTAGGCTAAACTGCTGGTATAACAGGGAATTATGTTGTGGGTTAAATCCCGAAAGATTTAGCTTCAATCAAGCTAAGCGTTAAATTGGACACTGGAGGAGTATTTGTATGCAAATAAACCTAACTGGGCACCATATAGAGATCACTAGCTCGCTAAGGCAATATGTCGAAGAAAAGTTCACTAAGCTTGAACGACATTTCGATCAGATCAATAATGTACACGTTATTTTAAATGTTCAGAAAATGCAGCAAAAAGCCGAAGCCAAACTCCACCTTGCTGGTGGTGAGGTTTTCGCTAGGTCAGAGAACGCTGACATGTACGCCGCTATCGACTCCCTGATTGATAAGCTCGACCGTCAGGTTATTAAACACAAAGAGAAGCTAACAAAACATTAATAATGGAATTAAGCACCATCCTGCAGCCGGAATGTACCACTTGCGCCACTCCGGGCAGTAAGAAAAAGGTACTGGAACTCATCAGCGATCTTGCCGCTGTCCAGTACCCAACCCTATCTTCACAAGAGATTTTTGAAAGTCTGTTGGCGAGAGAAAAAATGGGAAGCACAGGTATAGGTAATGGTATTGCGATTCCTCATGGTAAGCTGAGCAATATCAGTCAACCGGTTGCTGTATTAATCAAGTGTGAAGAGCCTATCTCCTTCGACGCCATTGATAAGCAACCTGTTGATATACTATTTGCACTTTTAGTCCCTGCGGATCAATGTGAGCAGCACTTGAGTACCCTGTCATCCATGGCCGAGAAACTCAATAACAAGCTTATTGTGAAACAGTTACGAAAAACTCATGATGAGTCAGAACTCTATCAGGTGATAACACAATGAAACTGGTGATGGTATCCGGGCGTTCCGGTTCGGGAAAATCTGTCGTACTCAGGGTCTTAGAAGATCTTGGCTACTACTGTGTCGATAATCTGCCTCTGCCGTTAATGGATACCTTGCTCGAGCAACTCAAGGGCAGTACAGAACTGGTTGCCATCAGTGTCGACGTGCGTAATATGCCAGGGCAAGATAAGGAGCTGGAGAAGCAGCTTGCTAACCTCCCCGAAGGCACCGAACTACTCAGCTTCTTCTTGAACTCGAGCGATGAAGTGCTGCTGAAGCGTTACAGCGAAACCCGAAGATTACACCCTCTATCCCGCACCAATGCATCACTTAAAGAGGCGATAGAGCATGAAAGAAAACTGCTCGAACCCGTATCCAAGATGGTCGACCATTATCTAGATACATCCAACTTCAACATCTACGACCTGAGTGATAAGATCCGTGAAATCCTGCTGGGCAGTGTCGATAAAGAGCTGGTGATTAACTTCGAGTCTTTTGGCTTCAAATACGGCATGCCCGCCGAGGCTGACTTCATGTTTGACGTTCGTTTCTTGCCAAACCCCCATTGGGAGCCAGAGCTAAGATCCATGACTGGGCTAGATGAGCCGGTGCAACTGTTTTTTAGTCAACAACCCACAGTCAATAAGTTTATCTGGCAAATAGAAAACTTACTGGCAACCTGGTTACCTCAGCTGGAAAGAAATAACCGTAGCTACCTTACCATCGCCATAGGTTGTACCGGTGGACAACATAGATCGGTTTATGTCGCTGAGCAATTGGCTAAGTTATTCAGTAACAGTAAGCATAAGATCCAGGCCCGCCATCGCGAATTGAGCAATGACTAGATTAGAACGTCAGGTCACCATATGCAATAAACTCGGCCTCCATGCCCGCGCCGCAACCAAACTCGCCATCCTGGCGTCCGAGTTTGATGCCGAGATAACCATAGTGCAGGGACAGAAGCAGGCCTCGGCTGCCAGTGTGTTAGGCTTATTGATGCTCGAAACTGGCATGGGGAAAACCATCACACTCCTCGGTGAAGGTCAGGATGCCGATGCCGCACTCGATGCGATATGCGCACTGGTCGATGCCAAATTCGATGAAGCCAGTTAATTCTAACCTTTCACTCACGCCATATTCGCCCTTTCTTTTACACATTAGCGAGTTAGCTCTAGCCTAACGCAAACAGTCAAATCACCACCAAGGGAGGGTCCACTATGCCAAGAGAAGTACTAGACAGTGAAACAACAGATCAACGTCTAAATCAGCTCACCCAAGCCCTTAGTAGTGGTATGTTTGTCCATGTCAGAAACATGCTCCATGATATGGCAGCATCGGATGTGGCCTTTATTTTAGAATCCTCTCCGCCAAGAACGCGTCAGGTGTTGTGGCAGCTTATCGATCTGGATCATACCGGTGAGATCTTAGATGAGCTGGGTGAGGAGCTAAAAGATAACCTCATCAAACAGATGACACCAGAGCGAGTCGCCAAAGCCGCACAAGGCATGGATACCGACGATCTGGCTTATATTCTGCGTAGTTTACCGGACAGTGTCTTCAATAAAGTACTCCTGTCCATGAGCAGCCAAGACAGGACGAGAGTCGAACAAGCGCTGTCCTACCCAGAAGACACCGCTGGCAGTATCATGAATACCGATACCGTCACCCTACGCCCCGACGTCAACATAGATGTGATACTGCGTTATCTTAGAATTCGTGGAGAGCTACCGGAAGCGACTGACACCCTATATGTCGTCGATAAACGTGACAACTTGCTCGGCGGCGTGCGGATTTCAGATCTGCTCACCTGTAACCCAAACGCCTCTGTCAGAGACATTATGGCATCGGATCTAGAGGGCATTCCTGTTGGCATGAATGACAGCGACGTCGCACAACTATTTGAACGACACGATTGGCTCTCAGCACCTGTGATCGGCGAAGATAATCAACTACTGGGCCGAATAACCATAGATGATGTCGTCGATATCATCAGGGAAGATGCCGAGCATTCCATGATGGGCATGGCGGGTATGGATGAGGATAGCGATACCTTTGGCCCGGTCTTGAAGAGTACGCTACAGCGCTCTCTATGGCTGAGCATCAACTTATTTGCCGCCCTCTTGGCTGCGTCTGTCAGTAATATGTTTGAGGGCACGCTGGAACAATTTGCCACCATAGCGATACTGATGACCATAGTGCCGAGCATGGGGGGCGTCGCCGGCAATCAGACCTTAGCCCTGGTCATTCGAGGCATTGCACTGGGCCAAATAGGACAGAGTAACTCTCGCTGGCTGATTGGCAAGGAGCTGGCCATCGGCTTCCTCAATGGCTTATTATGGTCAGTATTGGTATTTGCGGCAGTGTGGCTGTGGAAAGGTGATATCACCTTAGGTGCCCTCATAGGCGGAGCCATGCTGATCAATATGACAGTGGCAGGTTTTGCCGGTGCCAGTATTCCCTTGCTGCTTAAAAAAATGAATATCGACCCGGCTCTCGCCGGCGGCATGGTGTTAACCACAGTCACTGATGTGATTGGCTTGTTTGCCTTCCTCGGGCTAGCCACCTTCTTCCTACTGTGAATAAAAACTTAAACAAGTGGTGGGGGGCACGCAAGTAACCATAAGATAAATTTAGCCTAATCGGTTTGCGTATTTTGGATGATGATCAGCGCATAATTAGCCCCAACAGATGGATAAAAAGGCTCCAGAGGAAGCCTTTTTATCATCCTTCAAAAACAAGAATTCACCTTAAGGCAGTGGACTCAAGATAATCTCCACACGGCGATTCTGCGCCCGGCCTTCTGCGGTGGCATTGCTCGAGATAGGTCTAGCTTCACCTATGCCTTCAGACTTAACTCTGGCATATTCCACGTTCTGAGCCACAAGATAATTGCCCACTTCGATGGCACGAATTTTCGATAAACGCAGATTATATGACTCAGACCCTGAACTGTCCGTATAACCCAATATATTGAGTTGAGTCTGATCATACTCTTTAGCCACTAGTGCCACGCTATTAAGCACCTTTTTAGCGCCAGGATTGAGATGGACCTCATCGACTCCGAAAGTGACTTCATTGGGCATAATCAACACAATATTGTCACCACTACGAGTCACGCTGACACCGGTTGATTGTAACTGCTCACGCAACTCTGCTTCCTGAACATCCATGTAATAACCGATACCACCACCCAATGCAGCACCCGATGCAGCACCGATTAATGCTCCCTTACCACGATCACTCTTACTTGAAGAGGCGACACCGATTGCCGCCCCGGCAATCGCACCAATAATAGCTCCGTTTGTTGCCTTAGCGTTTTGGCTTTCATTGGTATAAGGATTAGTCACCTGACAACCTGCAACTAAGATACTAGTAGCAAGAACAGCGACACTCAGTACTGACATATTCATTTTTTTTATCACATAGAACTCCAGAACATCTTGAAAAATTTGCACTCAAGATATAAAACAGGGTAAATATCGTTTACATTTTGTAAATCGAATGGTGTGCAGTATATAAACTCCCGATGAATAAACAAATGCTCATCGGCTAACCGTTCATTAATTCAGCTTAATATTAGTTCATGATGCCCCGAATGCATCGACTAGTTACTCAGTCGACATTTTTATACATGTAAATGAGATAATTCTCGGCCCTAAAAAACAATAGGTAAAGTACCCTGAGGTCAAAACTCTTAATCGTTGAAGATTATCAAGATGACGCGGGAATGCTTGCCGATTATTTTAAAGTGCAGGGAACGGCAGTCGACTTAGCCACCAAACTGCTGGGGATGGCAGTTGTCTTTAACCTCTGATAAGACTTCTGCTGAAGCGTCAGGTTGTACAGCCAGATTAGACTTCCCTGACTCAAGAGGCTGAGTCATTCTAATAAATTCTCTTGAGTTTGAGCTGCCCTTAGACAAAATGACGCCCGGAGGCGCCTGTCATGTTAGCAGCTAGCCTGCGAGTATCACCCTAAACGTATTTTGTAGTGACTCATCATCTTGCGGACCGTACTTGATCAGCAGATCATCTTTACCGTCGCCATTGAGGTCCTCGCTAGATACCATGCCACCGTCTTGAGGCAGCTGGACGCGGATTTTTTCACTCCTCTTAACAAAAAGCCTGTCACTGTCACTGCCTAAAAATATCTGCAAGGTATCATCTCCGTCTGACAACAAGAGATCTTGCAGCCCATCACCATTAATATCTGCCAGCTTGACCACAGGGGTGCCACTTTGACCCGAACTGAGGCTGAAGCTTAACTCCACCTCTTTACTGATATTGGCATCATCGGAGAACTGGCTATTCTCATCCATCTTAAATAGATACACGTCCTGATCGATACTGCCCGAAATCAAGGCTCCTATGATCTGCGATAAGCCGATGTCGAACCCCACCACCAGCACCTCATCTTTGTTATCGCCGTCGATATCGATAAATTCTAACCCAGTTAAGGTGCCATCGGCTCTAATAACGCTATTAGGCTGCTTCGGAAACGTCAGCAGTCCCTTGATGTTTTCACCCAGATAAATCTCATAATCATTCACCCTATCCAGCACACCTGAGCTCTTGGTGTAACGCACTACCATATCGGTTAAGCCATCGTCATTGATATCTTTAAGCTGCTCCACTTTGCGGTAAATCAAGTCACTCTGATCTAACGGCTCGCCGTAAGCGTCTCGCTTGTTCCACCAATCCAATCCGCTGATAGCCAGACGAACCGAGCTGTATTTAGCGATAGGATTGAAATGTCCCGACTCCTCTTGTCTATACACCTCTAGCTCCCCCTCACCTATCTTAACGACATCCAACTTACCATCGAGATTGATGTCGGCACTATAGAGTTTTGACTGAGTGTAGCGAACACCATCGTTATAGAGTCGGACTTGAGGCCTAATCGGCAGTAGCTGCCTTTGATAACTGCCATCGGTTTGTGCGATAAAAAGCTCTACCCTATCGAAGTCGCTAATGATGATGTCATCCAGGCCGTCACCATTAAGATCACGAATAAAATCACTGTCACTAATATAGTCGGGCCTATGCTTGAGCGACATTGAGTTGATATCGGCAACAATGTGGAAGGGGTTTAACTTATCATCGGGAACGAATTTAATTAAATGCTTACTCGATAAGAACATCAATTGCTGCATTTCATTAGCATTGGTAGCATTGGTAGCATTGACATTAGCTGACGAGCCAGAGTGATCACGCCGGGTCAAATCGAAGCTGGCAAGCTCACGGGGAAGTTTCACTTTTAAAGACTCGGTATACTTGCCCTTCACCGTATCGAAAGCAAAAACGGCTAACCACTTCTGCCGGGAATCATCCACCCCGAAGATAACGAGCTCTTTGCCACTCGTCGCTAGCAAATTAGCTGGCAATATAGGATGAGTCAGCTTGAAGCTGGTTTCAACACTGTGTGATTCGAGTGTTACTGCTGAATTTTTCGACGCGGCATTAGCGCCAAACGATGCCAGAGCCAGCAGCGGCAATAGTAGTACGGGTAATGCATGTACGGGGGACGCCGCAAGCATAGATAAAAAAGATGAACCGTTTCTGATTTTTTCCATTTGCAACAAACTCCAATCTCGCAATAAGCGCCTGACTTTATCTCACATATCGCGCTTTAAACCTATGAGCCTAATCTATCGACTCTGAAAAAAAAAGAAAGTTCAGTTAATCAGATGTTACAAAGTAATGGAGCAGGAGCCTAATTAGATACAATTTTTCGCTGAAACAGGCCTGAATATAGACATACTCAGATTCACTCATGACGCCGTTATGAACATGATAACTATCATCGAACAGTGAAATATCAAGATTCCCACTTGGCTAGCGGCAGAGGATGCCACAATATTTTTAACCAATGCCGACCGCTCCAAATCAGGGTATAGTTCACAAAAATATAAAAAACGTGATAAGGAAGGATGCTCCATGTTTAGTAAAAGTCTTATCGGCCTAAGTGTTTTAGTGGCCTTGTTTGGTTGCACTAATGAACAGACTGAATCAGCAAATAATACGACCGGAGTCGCTGCCAAAAGTACTCAAGTCGCTCAAACACCTAAGGTCGACACGGATAAACGAGCGAGTATTGACGCTAGAGTGGCGCAGTTCACTCAAGACTTCATCGAGTCTCAGCCAGCATTGGCCACCTCGTTAAATCTCAGTTCTGACATTGCGGGAAACTTTCAACGCCAGCTCCCCGATTACTCTCCGACAGGCATGAAAGCCTTACAACAAAAAATGCAGCTCGCGGCATCACAGCTAGCTAATATAGATACCCAAAATCTATCTGATAACGACAAACGTCACGTCGTCGTTAACCAGGTAATCGCTAATTACTACGCCGGAGATGCTCAATTTAACGCAGGTTATATCGATACCTGGGGCGGACACCTGCCTTACATAGTCAACCAAATTAGTGGGCCACTGATCGACATTCCTGCCATTTTAACCGATCAGCAGACTATTTCAGACTTAGGCGATGCTGCAGATTATCTGCACCGCTTAACCGCCTTGGCTGAAATGACTAATCAAGTAAAGCTCAAAGTGGAAGCCGATGCCGCTAACGGTGTCATTCTTCCTAAGCCACTATTTGCCAACACGCTTAATTTCCTCACTAAGTTTACGGCCAAACCTGCTAGTGAACACAGCCTGGTCACTAGCTTCCAAGAAAAACTGAATGCCACAGATAAAGTTGATGCAAAGCATAGAGAGGCTTTCATTGCACAAGCCAGTAAACTCGTCGATGAGAAGATCTATCCCGCTTACCGTGATGTTAGCGCTCTGATGACCAGCTTAGCGCGTAAAGCCCCCACTGACGTGGGGATTTGGGCCCAGCCCAATGGTGAGTCTTTCTATCAACATGGCATCACCTATTTGGCAGACTCAAATTTGAGTGCCGACGAGATCCATCAACTGGGCATCGAAGAAGTTAACCGTATCACCAGCGAGATGGACAGCATCTTAAAAGCTAACGGCTACAATAAGGGAAGTGTAGGCGAGCGCATGATCCAGCTCAGCAGTGAGCCACGTTTTCTATACGAGAACTCAGATGCTGGCCGTCAACAATTGCTCAATGATCTCAGCAAAGACATAGAGTTAGTGATGACCAAGGCACCGCAGCTATTCTCGACCTTGCCACCACAAGAGGTGATCGTTAAGCGTGTCCCAGTTGAAACAGAGGCTGGGGCTGCTGGTGGCTCCTATATACCACCAGCGCTCGATGCTAGTCGTCCCGGCGTCTTCTTTATTAACCTTAAAGATATGACCTCTATCCCCAAATATGGCCTCAAGACGCTCACTTATCATGAAGCAGTACCAGGACACCATTTCCAGATAGCCCTTAACATGCTGCAAAAGGATATTGGCCTGATGCGTCAGAACGCTTCATTCAATGCCTATATTGAAGGCTGGGCTCTGTATTCAGAGTTGCTTGCCTCTGAAATGGGCATGTATGAAAATGATCCTTGGGGTAACTTGGGCCGTCTCAAGGCCGAGGCTTATCGCGCCGCGAGACTCGTAGTCGATACCGGCCTTCATCATAAAAAGTGGACTCGCCAGCAGGCCATAGAATATTTTTCCGAGGCGACTGGGTCCACCCAAAAAGAGGTGACTTCTGCTATCGACCGTTATATCGCCTGGCCGGGTCAAGCCCTGGGCTACAAGCTTGGTATGTTGAAGCTGGTCGAGCTCAGAGCCAAGGCGCAACAAAATCTGGGGGACAAGTTTGATATCCGCGCCTTCCATGATCTCATCTTACTACCAGGCGCCAGACCTATGTCTGTAGTCCAGTCAGATGTCGAGCAATGGATAGAGGCACAAATATAGGTGATGAGCCGGAATTAATCTAAGCTAATCTATGGCTAAGCCGACCCTTCGGCCTAGCCATAGATTCAGTTGCTATGAGCTTATTTAACGCTACCGAGACAAAATAATTTCCCTTGATATATCCAAGCGTATTGCTAGTATCGGCCACTTATTATACCAAATATCACTTGCTCATCCGAGAGTACTCCATAACAACATTTTTTCTTATCGTCCTATGTCATTTTTGGATTATGTAAAATGCCACACACTAGCCGTACCACATTTCAGGGTAATGCCCTTGCCGCCTTCGCTTTCCTGCTTTGGGGCTTGATGCCACTGTATTTTCAGATGTTACCTGGGGCCGATACCAATGAGCTACAAGCCTTTAGGATCACATTTTCGCTGCCCTTCATGTTGGCGGTCATCCTTATCATGGGGCAAAAGCTTCCTTCTTTGGCAGCACTCAAGGCCGACAAGCGTTCGCTGGCTCTGTGTGGACTCGCGGCAGTGATCATGTGTGTGTCTTGGTATCACTTTACCTGGGCTATCACCCATGGCCAGGTGTTAGCCGCTAGCTTAGGATTTTTCATCAATCCCTTGTTCGCTATCGCCCTCGGCGTGATGTTTCTCGGGGATAAACTGTCTAGGGCCCAGACTATAGCCGTCATGCTAGGGAGTTGTGGTATCGGCTACCTGATATACAGCTACGGAGAGCTGCCCTGGAGTTCGCTGTTTATGGGAGGATGCTTCGCTCTCTATGGCTTATGTAAGAAATTTATCCGCTTCGATTCGCTAACCTCGGTGACCGTGGAAGCTGCCCTCTTGATGCCTTTCGCCCTAAGTTATCTCTTTTGGCTAGGGATCACAGATCAGAGCATGGCTCTGGCTCAGTTCTCAACCTCTGACACTGATACCTGGTCACAACTACTGCTCTACATGGGCGTGGCACCTATCACCTTAATTCCGCTTATCTTTTTTTCCCTTGCCATCAGCCGTACCAGCCTATCTATGATAGGTCTAATGCAATATATCGAGCCTAGCATGCATTTTTTGCTCGCCGTGGTACTGTTTAACGAGTATTTCGACCACGTCAAGGCTGTCAGTTTCGCCTTAATCTGGACGGGGCTTTTACTCTGCACACTCGAAGCCTTACCGGCGCTGCGACACAAACGAGCTAACTTGAAGCTAGGAAGCTAGGAAGCTAGGGACACAGTTACTCATGCAATCTAGCGAGTATTTCATTAGTGATCTTACTGCTAAAGACCATAGAAAGATGCAGAGCGACGCAGAACTTCTTATTCTCAGCCAACTCCCAATGTGAACTGGTACTCGGCACTATGGTGTAATCGATAGATGTTCTGTAGGAATAGAGCTTTAGCGCGTCGAGCCGGTATGCAGATTCATCTAAGGACCTGAGAAGTTCACTATCGGGCCTGAGTTGCTTCATCGCTTTCGATGGGTAAGGCAGATAGGCCATGTAGCTGCCGCCATGTGGGGTTGAGATGGTAAACAAGTGGCTAGTTCTCGAATACCCTTCGAGATGTTGCAGGTAATATCTCGCGACTATGCCCCCCATGCTGAAGCCGATAAGCACTATGCTCTGATGTTCACCGTATCGCTTATCTATCTGGCTCTTTAGGTTATTGGCGGCATACTCGACGCCATGGCGGCCATCAAAGGGCTTTAGCGTCGGAGTGAAGCACTCGAATCCCTGAGATTCAAACTGCCTTCTCATCCAGCTCATCACAGATCCCGTATTAAAAATACCATGCACTAAAACCAGTTTAGGTTTTCTCTCGGTTATGGTCATCACTGATCGCTGCTCATTATTTCTAAATTCTCACTTGGATTAATACCATTCCGAGTAAATATCTGATCATTCAGCGGGAGTTCAAAGCACTGTAGGCAAGGCGAATGTTTGAAGCTAATAGTTATTCTATATCGAGAACATTCAACGTAGCATAAAGCGCTTTGAAACCCGCACTGCGTGAGGCTCTCAGTGTTTCCACTTCGGTGTTACATTGACTTAAAAGGGAATAACCATTTCCTCTTCAATGTGCCTTGAATTGAAAAAACTGAGAGTCTCTGAACTGACCAGATACTTATATGGAATGGTATTACACACTTTTAGTTATCGATTTTGCTATCATGGCGCCGCTGTAACTCGTTACAGTCAATACACCCATGTCAATATTAGTCATCTATACGAGTCAATTACCATGTCTATCTCCGCATTATTAGCCGCT
>NZ_JABSSM010000059.1 GCF_013214165.1 Shewanella sp.
ATTGATTAATCTGCAACACACTACTCAATGTTTTTAGTCATTGAGCAGTGTGAGTCTTGTCTGTCTTTATGTGGTTAAATTATCGAGCGACCTTCGCGCTTGGCTTCAGCCATGTCTTTAATAAACGCTCTGACTATGACAAATAGCACTACCGCTGAAATGACTGGCCATATCAAAATATAGAGGGATAGCATCATGTTGTTCTCCTAGTGTTTATCATCAAAATGTTGCACGCGTTCATGGATCAACGCAAAATCAAAGCGTTCGTTGCTGGTGAGACTCACCGCAGTACAAATCATAGTACTTGCGCCGTAGGCAACCAGAGAGCCAAGCAACACTGTGTAGTCACGTAAGAAATCGTGGAAATAGTACGCGCATAATACACCGACTATTGAACCTGCGATAAGCGCCACTTTACGATTGGTAAAGCCAAAGAACATTAAGCCGATCACAGTACCACCACCGACAGCAGCAATTAACTCTAAGCTAGACG
Organism: Shewanella sp.; assembly: GCF_013214165.1. Taxonomy (GTDB): domain Bacteria; phylum Pseudomonadota; class Gammaproteobacteria; order Enterobacterales; family Shewanellaceae; genus Shewanella. Next base: position 494 of record NZ_JABSSM010000059.1, read on the forward strand.
CCCAAATTCCGACCAATGCGATCCATTCAAAACGCACCAAGCAAAATAGAATTAACCCACCAAGCACTGCACTTAAGAAAGCGCGGTTGGTGACTCGGTCCCAATAACAACTCGCAATAACAGGGAAGACAAGCGTACCCCATAATGCACCAACAAATACCAACATGACTAATATGTCGAGCGAGAAACTCGCGAGAATTAAGCCAAGGGCTGTCGCGACAATCATGGTTATACGACCCAGTAGCAGCATCTTTTTATTGTCTATTTTACCCTTGGCTAAGTTTTTAGCGTAGATATCCGTCATGACAATGGCAGAAAGTGCAGAAAGATCTGAATCGGCGGTTGATGACAAAGAGCCAATCACTAAAATAAACAGCATACCGATAGCAAAAGGTGGCAGGTAAGTTGAAGCAACTTGTGGAATAAGGTTGTTAAGGTCTCCATCATGAGGAATCACCCCCATAAACAACGCCATCATGCCTAACATACCTAAACCGATAACGATGGAACCATAGCCTATAGTAGCAGTAATAAATGACGATTTAATCAAGTCTTGGCGTACCGCAAAAAGTCGTTGGGCAATAGTCTGATTACCTATACCGTAAGCAAGCACGGCGACAAAGAAAGGTGCGCCTTGCTCTAAAATTGCTTTAGTTGAGAAAAAGTCGGCTTGTTCGGCTGTGATGATATCGAAGCCTTGTAAGAGTACCTCCGAGCCCCCCATGTTGAAATAAATCCAAGGGATTAATACGATAGCGACGAGCATCATGGCCACCACTTGGACGAAATCGGTTAAGATGGACGCTCTAAAACCTGACCATAAAGTGTAAGATAACACGCCAATACCGGCTATTAATACGCCAACTTCGAACGATAGAGGCGTTAGCACAGAGACCAAGGCGCCCGCGGCGGTGAAATTAACCATCAGGCTGATGACGCTACCCACCAAGTTTGACACGGCTAAGATAAGCTGACTAGACGATCCGTGCCTTGCCTGCATTATTTCAGCTAAGGTGCGTGCCCTAGGGGCGAGTTCTCGGAAGCGTTGTCCGTAGGGATAGATAAACAATATCATTAAGGCTCCCCAAAAGCCGTAGTGCAAAGCACCGGATAAGCCATATTGGTAGCCTGAGCTTGCCGCGCCGTAAAAAGACGCCGCCCAAATCCAGGTGGCTGTCATACTCGCTGCAGCGATGCCGAATCCGACAGCGCCGTTGGCCACCATATAACCATCGACACTGCTAGATTTTTTTGACGCTAAGGTTGAGAAGAGAAAGGTGAGGCCGTAAAAGCCGATTAAGAGTATAAGCGTAGTACTGATTGAGAATTTATAAAACACTGGGTCTTGCATAGTTCTCCTTGGGGTTATAGTTATGGCGATAATTGAAATGCGTAGGATACGAGCAAGGGCATATCCCATATCTTGGATACGTACGTTTGCTATTCACATCAGAAGAATCGCGGGCTTGAGTATACATGACCTAGTGTATAGAAGCTGAAGTTTGAGAAGTATCCACTAACGCGTCTCCCACAGAGCGCTTCATTGAGACCGCTTATGGATAAATCCACTAGGATCATCCTCTCAGGAAGGATGTAAAAAAAATTGGGTGGTCTTGTTGACTAAATTTGCACGTTTGACCCACAAGCCTTCCTGCTTAGCTAAAGGTCCGGCCTACAGGCATGCCTAGACCGCAGATTTAGTTAAGCGCCCATGCACCAGAAAATGTCACGCCAAGCTTACCGGCACAATTGCGCAACCATTACCCAGCATTGGCTGGGTAATGGCACCGCTCCCAACAATTTCACGTCAATTCATGATGTCTATCGAGAGGCAAGGTGACGACCTTTTTAACCTGGGTATTATTGCCAGAGCCGAGAACAAACATGAGTTTAAACATCCACAAGCCACATGAATGTGGTGACGACCTATATTAACGATATGAATATAGAAGGTAGGGTAACGCAAGTGTCAGAATAGTGGGCATCCCTTAAAATAATCCACTCAATCAATATAGGGCGGTAAGCGAGGTGTTAGTTGAATTTTTCCATGACAAAGTTTGTCAACTTTTGCCCTCTAATTTCAACTTCTTGCTCTTGAGCAAGCTTAAAACCAAAATGTTGGTAAAACGGACGGGCCGTAATACTGACTTCGGAGTGAAAACGTGTTATTTCACGCTGAACACCGATACATAAAACGTGATTCATTAACGCTTTACCAACACCTTGTCCTTGATACTCATGATGACAAAAAAAATGGTCAATTAAGCCACTTGGCTGTAAATCTGTATAACCAACAATAATCTTGTCAATAACAGCAACAAATGGGTTCAATCCTGTCATACGCGTTCGCCAAATCGAATCATCGAAAACATCGGGAGCCCACGCCTCTACTTGCGCTTGAGAATAGTCACGGATATTCACATTACGAATAGTGTGGAACTGAATAGCCCATAATGCTTGCGCGTCTGATTCTGTATAGTTTCTAATGGTTATCAAGGTACATCTCCATGGTTCAGCTAACGTCTTATACCATTCCATATGAGTATTTATGTGTTGAGTTCAAAGAAATCCTAGCCAATTAGATTGGTTTAATAATACTGTACTAGGTATCCATACTCTGTTGATCAAATCAATCGTTTGATGCTGGATTCAAGCATCAACCCAGTGTTCCAACAGGTTTCTGGCTATTGCGAGCCTAGGCGGCAACAGGAAATGTTGATCATTGTCACCACTAAGCACTTCTTTTACCTCTGACTTGGTGACCCAAATCGCCTCGTCTAACTCGTTATGGTCTATATTCAAGCTGTCATCTTGTGCCTCTATGTGCACACCTATCATTAGATTGGATGGAAATGGCCAAGGCTGGTCCAATAAATAGTCAGCCTTGATACCTTTGACACCCGCTTCTTCCCATAACTCCCTAAGCGCCGCTTGTTCTATGGTTTCACCGGGTTCCATAAACCCAGCTAAACAGGAAAAAACCCGTTCAGGAAATTGATGCCCCCTGCCCAGCAAGCATTTATCGCCGTAGGTCACCAACATGATCACCACAGGGTCGATACGCGGGAAGTGTTCAGTGGCACAGCTGGGACAATCCCTTCGCCAGCCGCCGTGAGCCACCACGCTCTGAGTACCGCAACAGGCGCAAAAGGCATGGCTTTGATGCCAACATAAGAGGCTGTTTGCCTCAGCCAGCATCCCCAGATCTTTATCCACCAACATTTTATCTACAACAAACGTCCGCAAGGGCACCAGATCATAGGCTTCTGCCAGATCTGCCGGTACTGCTAGGCTAAAGTAGTGACTCTGGTCTTTGCCCCCAAGAAATACACACAAGGTGTCATTGAGTAGGGTGTCTTTTAGTTCATTGGCAGAAAAAAAACAAGCCTGGTGGGTTTTACTGACTAGTACGTTACCCTGACAGAGCAATAGGTACTGGTCGCTATGGCGATTTTTGCCGGTCAATCGAGCAGCCTCAATACCGTCGCGCAAGTGGTCCATCCTGTCCAGTGAGTTAAGGCTAAAAACCGGTTGCACATCAATTGCATTCATTGGTGTCGTCCTTGATCGCTTGATTAAGTTGTGCCGCCCAACGGTCGGAGAACTGACTAAAAGGCTGTAATAACCCGGCTAGCTGTTGTCCCAGTGCTGTCGGTTGATAACCGTCAAGTGCCTTTTCAACCAGTAAACCCTGACGTAATTCCTTAATTCTACAATTGAGTACGGCGGGTGAAATAGACTCGCAACGGAGCTGCAACTCTCGAAAAGTGCAACGGCCTCCTTGGCACAACTGCCACAAAACCCCCATTGACCAAGGACGGCCCAGTAAGTCGAACAAGGCCATGGTCGGCTTGCCGGTTTTTGAACCACGAACAGGTTTACCCGGATATGGAAAATTGCTCATTCGAACCTCTGCTATGTTTTTAATAGCAGAGGATACTTCATTACTCAGGCGCTTGCTATGCTTTTAATAGCAAAAATTAAATGAGACTCGAGTCGGTCACAAGATGAAGGTGGATACCTTCTGGTTGAGATCATAGGCTCGTTCTTTCAGTTTCTTGGCTTGTGCTAAGTCAGCCATGGCCGACACAGTTATCTCATCGGTGACATCCTTAATCGCGACGGTATTTTGGGTGATCTCACTCGTCACTTGGGTCTGCTCTTCGGCAGCCGTAGCGATTTGCCCTGCCATATCTGAAATGGCATTGACCGCCTGAGTGATCTCTTGGAGGGCATTGGCGGCCTCATTAACATCCGCGACACTGTCACTAGCCAATCCTTGGCTACTCTCCATCAAGTTAACCGCCTTCTCCGTCGTGTGTCTTAGGGTTTCAATCGTGGTGTAAATTTCTTGGGTTGAGTCTTGTGTGCGACGAGACAAGACACGTACTTCATCGGCAACGACGGCAAAACCTCTGCCCTGCTCACCCGCTCGAGCCGCCTCGATAGCGGCATTGAGGGCGAGTAAATTCGTTTGTTCTGCGATACCTTGAATAGTCGTTAATATACCTGAGATAGCGTGAGCATGACGACTCAGATCGCCGATCACATAGGTTGCTTGTTCTATCTCAGTGGCTAATGAGTTGATGCTCGTACGAGTCTTGTCCACCAAGCACTTACCTGCTTCGCTGCTGGTTGCCGATTGCTGCGCAGCTGTGGCGGTGTTTTCGGCATTGGCGGCAATTTCATGAGTCGCGCTGGCCATCTCTGTGACGGCTGTAGCGACCATAGTGACTTCTTGTTGTTGACGTTGCAGTTCAGCTACAGCGGCATGATTGGTGACCAAACTTTGCTCCGCATCAGTATCTAGCTCGATGGCTAATTGACGAATATGAGTGATAAGTTGATGTTGGCTACCGACAAAACGGTTGAAACTATCGGCGAGCACCCCGACTTCGTCTTGTGTGTCGACTTCGATGCGCAGGGTTAAGTCACCATCACCATCGGCGATATTAGTCAGTGCTGCTGATACTCGGCTCAATGGCCTTAACAAGATGCTTAATAACCAAGAGATTGCTACCACACTCAATAGTAAAATTAGGCTAGATAAGCCCAGCTGTGTGAGTAATAGTGATGATAACGGGGCTTCTAAGCTCGCCTTATCCAGTACGAAAATCAATTGCCAGTCTGTGTTTGGAATATCTTCGCCCCACACGAGTTTATCTTTACCTTCGCTGTCAAAATATACCGGTAGCAGCATGCCAGTCTTGCGGCTTAAATCGGGTAAGTCACGATGGAGTTCACTGTCGATATCGGCTATGGGTCTCATGCTTTTACTCGGATCCTTGTAGGCGATAACGGTGCCATCCTTATGTAACATGATGGCGTGTCCCTTGGCCGGCAACTTCATCTTATTAACACTGTCGACCAGGCTATCTATGGATAAATCGCCCCCAACCACCCCATTTTTAGTAGGTTGAGCCATGGTGACAACCAAGATATTGTAGGCAACATCGGCATAAGGTTTAGTTAAGATGGGACCACGTTCACTCATGGCTTGTTGATACCAGGGACGGTTGCGGGGATCAAAGCGACTAGCGTCAATACTCGTGTCTGAAAAATATAAGTGCCCAGTCTCAGCACCAAAATAGGTTAATTCAAAATTCCCGGACGTTTGTGCTTGCTGTAGAGCATTAACCAGATCGTCATCTAAGTTGCCAGCGACAGACGCTATGATACCTTGGCGATCCGCTAACCATTCCTGGATCCGTTGAGCCTGTTGCTCACCTAGACGCTGAACTTGCTCAAAACTGCCTTGCATCAGAAGTGATTTTTGACTGGAATAGCTTTGCCATGAGAGCAGGCCTATGATGAGTGAGAGTGCTATCACGACAGAAAGTAATATTTTTTTCTTGAGCGAGTATGAGTTCATTTATGATCTTATTATACAAAGTAGTGACAATAGCGGAGATGTAAGTAGGACAATATTATTTTATAATCTTAGGTAAAATAACATCACAAATTATCTTGCTACCCCATAGTTATTTAAACAACGAAGTTACTGATTTATTATTTCAAAAATCGTTAATTAATCGCGATTATGGACCAATACTTAGGCTAGGTATATTTTATTTACATTTGTTCGCACCCGCACACATTGACTCACACCTAATCACATCGAACAACAATTAGCCAACACCATAGACGTAATGACTTGACTTGCTGAAGAGATATATAGCTTAAATAAATAATACCTCTTGACTAGTTGACTAAGAGTATTATTACATGGCTGCATGTAACAAATAACCAAACACAGACTCGAATTCATCAAATTTATTTTATGACGACAACAAAAACCTAGTTCAGTACATAGATTATTAATTATAAATATCATCAAAAAAACAATTGTCAATTCATTTAAATCACTTGTATTTAATTTATCTTATTGCTATAAGACATGGCAATAAGTATTTCTAACCAATTAGAGATACTAGGACGTTATAAACATGGATTAAGGATATTTGTTATGAAAAAAAGATTTTTAGCGTTAGCAATAATGGCTAGCACTTTTTCGATGCATGCAATGGCTGCTGATATAGAAGCAAATATGGTTAAACAAGTTGTGGAAGTAACCACACCCGCCTTTGCCGACTTTTTAGCCACAAACCCTCTAGATATAGCACAAATCACCTCTGATTTTGTAAACCAAGCGACTAAATCATCTTCTGTCGAGAGTAGTTTTTCAAATTCACATGTGGCGAGTAGTACTGCGAATGGGGTCTCATCTTTTGAGATTGTTGCCGTAGGCTCTTCAAATGTGGGATGGGAAAGTATTAGTGCAACTCAACTGTCAACCAATCTAGACCATAGTGGCTCTGATCTGTATGTGACTGCGATCATGTTAGGAATGGGATATAGTGATGGTGCTACGCTCAATGGGCTAGCGAAACAAGCATTTAAAAATCAAGCACTCTGTGGCGCTGATTTACACGATTGTTTACCTGGCGATACACTTTCAGGTTTCATGTTTTATTTCGATTATAGCGGGCAAGAATCTGGAACATTTAATACCTCTGCACACTCAATAGCCATCCCCTTTGGTTATTGGAGTGATTCTATTTATATTAATTAATAACCCAAGATATAAATATATTGAGCTATTAATTGAAGTTATTGTTGAACATTATTAGTTTGGCCGGCGTGCTGGTGTGATGTCGAACGAGCCATCAAAGCTGTCAGTCACGTCGTACTCCTCTGTGTATCAGAGTAAAATATGACATCAATATTCATTCTAAGCTAAGTCACTTTAGTGCATAATTCAGTAAGTTCGATGGCTAATATCTAACGATTACCCTGTCACCCTACGATAATGAATAAAGCCCGCAGTGAGAATCATGCGGGCTTTATTAGTTCGCTCGCTCTTTAACGTTTATCAGCGCCTTCGAGCGAAAATCGGGCAAAGAAAAATAGAGCCAAGGAAAATAGAGCCAGCCATTATTAATCACAAGGAAAATAGAGCCAGCCATTATTAATCACAAGAAAAATAGCAAGGAAAATAGAGCCAGCCATTATTAATCACAAGAAAAATAGAGCCAGCCATTATTAATCATAGCCAAAGTAAAAATAACTACCTAATCCCAGACATTTAGCGATCACCTGTGCCATCAGCGGCTTGTTGGTAGGACGGTGAAGACTGTCGTCTTTGGGCAGCGACAACTGGGCTATTTTATTTTTGGATTCATCTAAAATCGAGCCAGCCATTATTAATCAATAACATATCGAGCCTATGGCAGGTTTTCAATTATCTAGGTGTCTATAAATCCAATCAAGAAGAACGATTACACCTTTGAAGTCTATAAAATGCTCACAAGGGGGATTTTTCAGAGAAATTGATAAAATTCAGGCAGGACTAGCTCACCTAATTGATAGTGAGCCAGATATTAGACGAAATGATTGAAACTATCAGCTAGCTTGAAAATACTGACAACAGCTAGAGAAATGCCGACGCCGCTTCTCTAAATGTTCACAATAGCAGGTGAGCTCTTGCAAGGTCCCTACTGGACCATGAAAAATCTTGCCAAAATCTGAGGTGATTTTTATCCAATTCTCACTGGAAATATTTAATCTGGCCAGAACCTTTTCGGCATCGGAAGAGACTGCACCGCGTTTGTCATCACGAATGATTCTGCCTGTTTCATCAACCAATTCAAGGTACTCCTTCAGCGCTAAGTTAATCCCTTTTGCTTGATTAAGACGCTCATTCCCAATAAAGGGCATTAGCTTTATAGGTTGCTTCCCATTTAAGGCCGATTTAATTCTAAGCTGAATACTCGTATGGTCTGATTGCTCTGGCGTATTAGCCATTTTTGCGCGAATAGGGTTGAGGTCTACATAAGCCATACAGGCCAGAACCGCTGCCTCATCCAATAACGCCTGACTCTTAAATCGCCCTTCCCAAAAACGACCAGTACAATTATCTTCTTTGTTTGCCATGCGAGCAATGGGTTCGTTTAACGCTCTCATAAACCAAGATATGTCACTGAGTCGACTGCGATATTGCGCAATCGAATGCTTTAAACGTTCAATCTCATGGCTTTCAATCACTTCACCTTTAGCAAATTTCTGGGTAATTTCGGTTCCCATGAATATTTGATGCCAGTGTTCAACCACTTCTCTCTCAGCCCAACTATTAGACTCATAAATATCCACACTAAGAACAACATGTAAGTGGTTTGACATCACCGCATAGGCTGCCACATCTATTGCGAAGACCCCAGCTAATTTCAACAACTGAGATTCAACCCAGCCACGTCGATGGTCATAGTTTCTCCCAGTGAATTTATCATCACCCAGAAGCATGGCCCGTCTAGATACGCGTGAGCAGCAATGGTACATGGGAGTGTCTTCTAAACTAACCTGACTTCTTCTTGGACGCGGCATAACAACCTCTCATTTAAGCTCATCATTTAAGCTCATCATTTAAGCTTAGTAGGAAGCGTGAACATCTGCCGCTGAATGTGGATGGCACCGTTAATTTCTTTGGATGGCACCGTTAATTTCTTTATGACTATCAGGCCAGCCGCGCTGGGCAATGTGCGGTTGATTTTCTTGATGGTTTTAATGGGTATCTGCAAGTGGATGGTTATGCAGGATATGGTAAAACTGAAGCCACACTCGCAGGTTGTTGGGCACATGTTAGGCGAAAATTCAAAGAGGCTGAAATAGCCCAACCCAAAGGCAAAGCTAATTTAGCTCTGAGCCATATCCAGAAACCGTATCGAATAGAGACTTTGAATAAAGATAAACCATTTAAAGTTAAACAGCAGCAACGTCAACTTCACAGCCAACTCTTGCTCGATGAGTTTCAAAAATGGCTGATAAAATCACAGCAACATGTCCCGCCGAAAAGTAGCTTAGGCAAAGCGATAACCTATGCATTAAATCAATGGCCCAAACTGATTAGGTATATCGATGATGGCAGGCTAAACATCGACAACAACCGTGCCGAACGAGCGATTAAGCCGTTTGTTATTGGCCGCAAGAACTGGCTATTTGCAAATGCGGCAAATGGTGCGAATGCCAGTGCCACGCTGTACAGCATGATAGAAACAGCCAAGGCCAATGGCCTGACGCCGTTCGATTATCTGATGCACTGCCTTGAGCAACTGTCACTCAAGCCCGGCAATCTAGATCACTTGCTACCGTGGAATGTCGAATTAGGCTAGGTGCAGTTCGCCGGACGGATACGAATAATCAGCCAACTTTCAGAGCTCGACTTCACTATGACTAGGTTAATGCTTAGCGGCAAGAAAGCTGGTTTACCACTCATTAGGCAGACCGTTAACTTACTTCGAGAAAGGACATAGCATTGAAGTTCGCTGTACGTGAGAAGGCGGGGATGTGACTCGTTATGTTAAGGAAACTGTCGCACTTAGCATCACCCGTATTCTTGCCGATGATGGTGATGGTGATGCAACCGATAATGAAGTTGCCAATGCGGTAGAGATTTTAGAAAAACTTAAAGATTGGACCGAAGAGAACACGCTCTAAAACAATGGTGCACTCACATGCTAGAACCGGCTTCGACATTCACCTACTATTTAATTAAAGTGAGTATTTTTTTAAACTCTACCGCTCGACTATCCTTAACTAATTCATATAAGCACATTTCTAACCCCGAAACATCGACACCTCGATTAACCAGCCTAGTTATCGCTAGGTCTTTATTGGCGAGTGTACGTGAAGAGATGCAATCACAGATTAATTGCACGTTAAAGCCTAATTGTTGCAGATGAGATGCCGTTTGATAAATACAAATATGCGCTTCAATACCACAAATCAGCCAGGTATCTACATTTGCAGTACGTAGCGCTTGCATAAACTGAGGCTGTTCGCAGGCGTCAAAAGTAAACTTGGCAATGGGATATTGGTCTGCTAACAAGGCACTCAGCTCATCGACCGTCGAACCCAGTTTATCTGGATTTTGTTCAAGCCATATTATTGGTAAACCAAGAACTTGGGCGCCTTTAATCAGCTTGGCACAATTTGAAACTACAGCGTCACTATCATGAACTAACCGAGCCAATTTACCCTGTATGTCGGTGATAATGAGACCCGTATTTTCTTTGCTTAACATACCATTCCTCCTTAAGTCTGAACCTCATCTTCCACTAGAGCGCGTAGAATTGATGGGTAACAGCTAAAAAGTGACATTCAATAATCCAACCAGAAGTAACCAAGCCCGCTGTGATAGGTCATCATGTGGGCTTGGTCGTGGCTTAAGCGTTAGCTCGCTAACGCTATTTAACATTTATCAATTAGAGTGCTGACAGGTATTTTACCAGCGATGCCAACTCTTCCGGCGTCCTGGATTTAGAAGCAATAAGATATTTACCATTCACTAACAGTGAAGGTACCCCACGGATCCCCGCTAACTGGGCTTGAGTATCATAGTTAGAGATGGCTAACTTTGCATCGACCGAATTCATCGCTTTTTCCACCGCGTTTGCATCGGCACCCAGCTTAACGAAGAAGTCCTTGAGCTGTTCGGGCCTGGTAAAAGGCCCCTCTTTCTCATGGATACGCTTAAAAAGATTGCCATGAACTTGGCGAGTCATGTTAAATTTCTGCGCCAGATAATAGGCTTCCTGACTTAAGATCCAGCTTGGACGCCCGGCACCTATGGGAGTGCGCTCAAAATCAATGCTATCGCCGAGAAGCTCAACCGTCTCCTCGAAGATGGGGTCTTGGCGATAGCAGTGTGAACAGTTATAGGAGAAAAACTCCCGCACTATCGGTGATTTTGCCTCGGGTATGCCACTCACTTGCACGTAATCTACGCCCTCGACAAAATCTTTGGCTTCGACTCTGTCGCTTATTATTAAACTCGCCATGACGAAAAACAAGGCGGTAAACGACCACTTGATAACACCCATTGCCTCTCCTACTCTTTATGAAAATCAGGTAAAAAATCTAGTTTAAAAGCTATTTATAACATCATTAATAGACAGTAACCATAGCTGATAACGGGTCTCTCACCACAATATGCAGCTAAGCTGATTAGCACTTATCCAACATGTCTAAGGGGGAGTCATGGCGATAATTAAAGCCTAACTCTTTGGTTATCTTACTAGCATCTATGATTTTTGCTACCTGGATGTCTTCGCCGAAAGTCGGTAACTCTAATGACAAGTGCTCGGCTGCCTGGGTATAGAAATCTACTCGGCTGGGATGACCCGGTGCACATAAGTTATAGATGGGCGATATCGTGTCCCTAGACAAAAGACAAGAAACGGCACCAATACAATCATCGAGATGCACCAAGTTTACCGGCGCATCCATCCCAGGTAGGTCTTTCTTTCCGGCGAGGAAACGCCCTGGATGCCTAGCCGGTCCTATCAGCCCAGAAAACCTCAATACACAAGTTGGATAATCTTGTAAAAACAGGCTTTCGGCTTGAAGTAAGATGTTGCTGGATGGCGAGTGAGGGGCTGCATCAGCCTCTGTCATAGGCTCTCCCGTTGCAGGGTAAACCCCAGTGGTGCTGATGAATATGACTCTCTGGTATGCATGCTTGGCCATTAGCGACTTAAGAAACTCGAGTCGATTGAGATAAGCATGGGGGAGCTTTCTTATGGATGGAGGAATATTGATCACTAGGGCATCGGTATGCAGAGACGCTTGCAACTGTGATTGCAAATCAGAGGTTAACTCTAGGCCGTGATGAGAGAAGTTATTAGCTTCGAGACCGTGCCCATTAAACTCATGATTGTCGAGATCTAAGCAAAAACCTTGGATACCATCTCTTTGCAGTTTATTGGCCGCCTCTCTCTCTCTCTTACTGCCACTGACTTGGTAACCCTGTTTAACAAGGTGCTTAGCTAAAGGAAAACCGAACCAACCGCAACCGACAATACTCACTGTGTTAATCTTCAAGCTGTAACCCTATAGTTGAAATCGACTCATCACATTATAGAGTGAACGCTCTCGATGAACGAGTCGTTAGCTAGGCACACTACTGAAATAAAAGCTAATCCCCATGTCGGCCTGCAGCGCTTTCATTGCGCCATCCGATAGGTCTGCAATTTTTAACACTTTCTCGACGAATACTTTTTCCTTGATCAAAAACCGTAATGAAGCTTCGCTGCCATCTGGGTTACAGGACCAAACCTGGGGTTGCCTAACCTCTTTGGTGGTCATCATCACCTTACCCACAGATTGATCAGATAGCTCGACTAGGGTGCCTGGCGGATATATTCCCAATATTTTCACCAATACGGCAATTAAAGCCTCGGAATGTTTTCCGGCGCGATTCTTAAACAAGTAGCCTAAAGCGACTTGAGGCGAGCTAGTATTTTCGCTCCAGAGCTGCCTGTCATAATCATTCGCCAGGCTCACGACTTGAGTCACCATAGGTATCTTGTTGCCTTTGAGGCCATCAGGATAGCCTGTGCCATCGATAAACTCATGATGATGAAGCACAATGTTCAATACCTTTTGATCATATAGCCCAGACTTATTCAACATTTCATAGCCGAAATTAGGGTGTTTTTTCAAAAAGTTAGTTTCATGCTCGTTCAAAGACCCCTTCTTACGGCGAATAAAATCCGGGACCCTTAATTTACCAATATCGTGATACAAACAACCTAAGGCGATATCTCGCATATCAGATTTCGGCATATCCATCGCCTTGGCAATCATCAAGGCAATGACAGCGACCGAGATCCCGTGTTGAGTCACGCTAGCATCCGACTCACCAGCACTCACTAAGGCTAAAAATGGCGTATCGATTTCTAGCATATGGTCCAGCATCTCTTCGACGAGTGTCACCGAACTTCGATAGGCACCTTCTGGATCACTGCTTATTTTACTGAAAGCTGTCCTACTCTCGCTCACACATAGAACAAATCTTTGTTGACTAAGCCGAATCGATTTACGTACAAGCGCCTTAAGATCCACCTCTTTTACAGCTTGTTTAACTTGTTCCTCGACAACCTCTTTAACTTCTTCAGGCAGTAACTCCTGTCCGGATAACAAGATCACATAGGGAACCCCCAGGCTTTTAATCAGCTCTATTTGGGCTTCTTGTTTAATTTCGACACGATTAAACAGGAAAGGATGATTCTTCCACGAGAGAGGTAACTTAACAGTGAGCCCAATTTGTAACTTAGACAGGGGTAAATGTATCTGTTTGGCTTTTGCCACCCAATAAAACTCCTTCACAACGCCTTTCATAGCCAAGTATTCTAGCTAAATGGTCATTTTTATTTTAGTCAATATTAACAAATTAAGTACAATATGCTTATCAAAAAACCACTGAACTTAATGACATTACTATAGAGCAATAACTAAAAACCTTAAGTAATTAATGAAAAATAAGTGTAACAAAATTAAGTAAATCACAGCCAGAGCCAACGTTTGCCCAAAGTTGGAGTAAAGACGAGCTAATGACACCGAGTGACAGCGTTTTATGCTCCTCTTACCGAGTAAATCACGGCTAATGCAATTGGCTAACACTCAAGTAAAGAACAAGATTTTACCTTAGATGACAAATCTCGAAGCTTGAGCAGCTTATGCCAAAAGGTAATAACATATAACAAACAAACACCAAAAGCAGGCAGGCAGACATTGTATACAATATTCTTTATGCTATAGTTAGCTTGTTCTTTAGGAACATGTGAACACCCCGTCACATCGACCCAAAGAGCGTTACTGTCAATTGTCCTTAATGTCAGAGCTGTTATCCAGTCATGCCGTAGATAATAGATTTGCAAAGGTATTTTGTTAACATTCCTGGATCGAGATACAATTTCGTAGTCTGTATTTCTACTCTTACTTAATAGTAAAAGTGAATGATCTTTTGGCGCTGCCCTTGCAGCGCCATTTTTTTGCTTAAATTTTACTAGACTGATTTTATACCAGTCCCATTAAGTAAGTGTGCATTGAGCGTCATAAATTTAATGGAATGGTATTACTTATTGGACGGCTTTTCCACTAATGCTGACTCGTTTGCCTGTTCATCTTCATCCTTGTTCCAATCGGCAAAATAATAGGTTAAGCGTTTAGACTTAAACAGATAGATCAGGCTCCAGAATAACAGTAAGCCATCCAGCCCAGTACTCCAGCTATAGAGATAATGAGAGTTAATCGTTCGCTCGAATAGCAAGGCACCGTCTATGACTAGCAGCAACAACAAGATCCACTTCAGTTGCGCAAACACGGGTCTGAGCCAATGAGGTTTTCGCTTACGCTCGGCGATGACGACACCATAAATGAATAAGGCACCGAATCCCGCCACTAGCGCCATGATGAAATCTGACTTTTGCGGATAGAACATGGCCACTAGGGCAGCTCTGTCACTGGCTTGTGTTAATGAAGCGATGAAGATGCACCAGCCACGAGCGATAAATACCAGTATAAAATAGAGATAAAGAGGTGGCTTAATATGGCCCTTATCATCGAGCCAGGTAATATTACTGAAGTTCACGCTTTGCCTATTATTGTTCTTTTAGAATGTACTAACACTGATATGGTGCCAAATGAGCCATTTTCAATGGTCGGCGGATAAAGCATAAAAACGCCATCAGAGATGGCGTTGGTAATTAAGACTAAGGCTAGTACCTATGGATATAACTGGCATTATTCCCCGGCGAGCACGGCGAGCAAGCCATCCTCGTCCAATATCTTAATGCCTAAGTCCTGCGCCTTGGTCAGTTTAGAACCTGCCGCCTCACCGGCCACTAAACAGTCAGTATTCTTAGACACACTGCCCGCTACCTTAGCACCTAATGCCTGTAACTGAGCCTTGGCATCGTTGCGATTAAGCTGCGTCAGGGTGCCGGTCAATACCCAGGTCTGTCCCTTCAGCGACAACGACTCTTCTGCTACTGCTTCGATAACGGGCCAGTTTACCCCGGCCTCGATAAGGCTATCGACGACCGCTACATTATGAGGCTGAGCGAAGAAGTGAGTTAAATGCTGAGCCACGATAGTACCGACATCATCGACCTTGATAAACTCCTCGGCATTCGCCGCTTTAAGCTTGTCTAAAGTCTTAAAATAATTAGCTAAGTTAGCAGCAGTTGCTTCACCGACTTCCCGGATCCCCAGTGCATAAAGGAAACGAGAAAAAGTGGTCTTCTTGGCGACTTCGATGGCAGCAACCAGGTTAGTTGCCGATTTTAGCCCCATTCTATCAAGCATAGTGATCGCCGATGCCGATAACTTAAACAGATCGGCTGGGCTCTGCACTAATTCTTTATCGATAAGCTGCTCGACAACCTTGTCACCCATACCGTCGATATCTAAGGCTTTACGGGACGCAAAATGCTTAATGGCCTCTTTTCGCTGGGCTGGACAAAACAGTCCACCGGTGCAGCGAGCCACGACTTCACCTTCGATACGCTCGACTAGGCTGTCACACACGGGGCATGTCAGAGGAAATTCAATGTCACTGGCATCATCGGGGCGCTTCTCGGCCACGATAGCCACAATCTGCGGGATCACATCGCCGGCGCGGCGCACGATCACAGTATCTTTAATCTTAACGCCCAATCTGGCGATCTCATCGGCGTTGTGCAACGTCGCATTCGAGACCGTGACTCCGCCGACAAAGATAGGTTTCAGTCTGGCCACAGGAGTCACTGCACCGGTGCGACCAACCTGAAAATCCACCCCTTCGAGTAAGGTCATCTCTTCTTGCGCCGGAAATTTAAATGCGGTGGCCCATCTTGGCGCCTTGGCCACAAAGCCTAACTTGAGTTGCTGAGCAATATTGTCGAGCTTGATCACCACGCCATCAATCTCATAGGCCAATGCACTGCGGCGAGTCATGATATCTGTGTAATAAGCGATAACATCACTGACACTAGCGCATTGCTTGACCTCGGCGCTCACAGGGAAGCCCCAAGATTTAAGTTGCATCAACTGATCGTAATGATGCTCGGCCAATCCCCAAGTTTCAGGCTCAACCACACCTAGGGCGTAGGCATAAAAACCCAGTGAGCGACTGGCGGTGATCTTGCTATCTAATTGGCGCAAACTGCCAGCAGCTGCGTTACGCGGATTGACGAACTCTTTGTCACCTTTTGCCCTGGCTCGCGCATTCAGTGAATCAAATGCTTGCTTGGGCATGATCACTTCTCCACGCACTTCCAATAGCGGTGGAAAGTTATCGCCGCGGAGCTTCATCGGGATAGAGCGAATGGTACGGACATTCTCGGTAATGTCTTCGCCAGTTTTGCCGTCACCTCGTGTCGCCGCGCGCTCAAAGACACCATCACGATATAAGATGCTGACTGCTAGGCCGTCGAGTTTTGGCTCACAACAAAATGTCGGCGCTGTTGCAGTTTTATCATTAATTCGATTATAGAAGGCTTCAAACTCATCATCGCTAAAGACATTGTCTAGGCTGAGCATAGGTTTAAGGTGCGCAATCTGATCGAACTTGGCCAGGGGCACACCACCCACTCTCTGAGTCGGTGAGTCAGGAAAACAGTATTCTGGGTGCTCAGTTTCCAGCACGGTTAACTGTTTGAGCAGACGGTCATACTCGGCATCAGGAATGCTAGGAGCATCATCGACATAATAACGATAGTTATGCCCGTTTAAGGTATCGGTAAGCTCGGCAATCTCTTGGGCGACAGCTTGGCTATTGGCTGCAGTCACATCTTGTATCTTGTCGTTTTGCATAAGTGGGTCCAGATAAGCATGAGAAAGGCCGCAAACGCGGCCTTTCTGAAATCAATGAGTCTGCAGGTGTGTTTAAGGCAATTGCGTTCGAATACGCTGCAGATAGCTTTGTTTAGTCGTCTCGCTCCAGGCATCACGACCACCATCGAGCACTTTCCCACCTAAGTCATCGGCGAGTTGATGCGCAGAATTAAGCATGATCGAGAAGTTCATCAGAGGATCTCCATGACAAGGTAACGTCATAAATAACACCACACCTTGGGTACTGAACTGTTCCATTTCATCCGGATTAAAAATACCAGGTTTTACCATATTCGCCAGCGAGAATAACACCTTACCTGTGCCGGCATTATCTTCATGACGATGGAAAATACTCATGTCACCGAACTTAAAGTTAAGTGTTAACAAACTAGGTAACAAGTCGGTGCCATTTAATAATTCATCTTCTGCCGCGATAACATGCAGCACCAAGACATCCTTGGGCTCGGCTAAGGTGTCTGGCTCGGCAACTTTAGGCTTTATTTTAGCCTGAGGTTTTGGTTTTAGCGCGGACCTGACTCTAGGTTCAGTCACAGGCGTAGCGTAGACAGGAACTGCGGTGTCGACCTTGGCGACTGCATCAACAAGAGAGCTTTGACTCGGCGCAGCTGCCTGTCCGAGCCCGAGTTCCATCTGATTGAGATCGTCACAATCCTGAGCTTGAGCGGATAATACCGGCTCTTGTCGCTGGCGACTCATCTTCTGTTCCGGCTCATCTGACAGTGAAAAATCACTCTCGCTGTCAATAGCCATCTCCACATCAATCAGGCTCTGTGCCTCTGCTGTAGATTTAAATTCAGGCTCACTCCTTACCGAATCGGCATCAAGCGGATCGGTGAGGGCTTCATCGTCTAAATTCAGGTCGCTTTTACAAACCCTGACTTCACCAATACCGTCGACATCGAAACCTTGTGAGTCCCGATTGGCGGATTCATCTTTGTAGAAGCCCGACATGGGGCTATCTTTCAATGATTTAGGTTGCTGCTTTCTAATGGACCAAAAACCATGCACAAGTACGGCGATAATAGCTATTGCGCCTAAAACGAATAATACGAGTTGCAAATTTTCCATTGGGTACCCTGTCTTTCCTATGTTATCCAGCGTCGGCCAGTGCCACCGCTTCATCAATATCTACAGCAACTATGCGTGAAACTCCGGGTTCATGCATAGTGACTCCTATCAGTTGATCGGCCAATTCCATGGTGATCTTGTTATGGCTAATAAAAATAAATTGCACACTCTGAGACATCTCTTTCACTAATCGACAGAATCTATCAACATTGGCGTCATCCAGAGGGGCATCAACTTCATCTAACATACAAAATGGTGCAGGGTTGAGCCTAAAAATCGCAAACACCAATGATAATGCGGTTAACGCTTTTTCTCCACCTGAAAGAAGGTGGATCGTGCTATTCTTTTTACCTGGCGGTCTGGCCATAATAGTCACTCCGGTCTCGAGTAGATCATCATGGGTCAACGCCAGCTCGGCACTGCCGCCGCCGAAGACTTTAGGAAACAACAACCCCAAGTCTTTATTCACCTTATCGAAGGTATCTTTAAAGCGACTCTTGGTTTCCTTATCTATCTTACGGATCGCCTCTTCCAGGCTGCTCAACGCCGAAGTGAGATCAGCATCTTGGCTATCTAAATAATGCTTACGTTCACCTTGCTGTTCATATTCTTCGATAGCGGCCAAGTTGATCGCGCCGAGATGAATAATTTTTGCTCGGATCCTTTCTAACTCTCGTTGACGAGTCTGAGCACTTTTGTTCAGATCCAGCGAAGATTTAACTTGTTTCAACTCAATATCTTGCTCTTTAAGCTGCATCAGTTGGCTATCGGCCTGACCTTTCAAGCCTTCGCGACGTAACTTTAACGTGCTGATAGACTGAGTCAAGTTTTCTGTCTTACCAAGCTGTTGTTTTTTTGTGATCCCAGCGCTATCACTCGATTCTTGCAGTTGAGTCTGCTGTGCACGAAGTAAAGTTAATTCGGCTTGCTTAGTTTGTTGCTGGGCCAGCGCCTGACCTAACTGCTCTTTTAAGGTGCTCAAGCGGCCATCTTCACTGGCCACACTTTGCTCTACAAGTTGATGCTCAAGTGCTGATTGAGCTAAAGTTAGCTCCTCTATACGAGCGCCTTGCTGATCGATAGACTGCTCGTTGAGCGCCAGCTTAGTGGTTAATGTCTGACATATTTGGCTCAACTCACGATCGTCTTGTTGCAGCTGCTGGTATTTATCTTTACAAATACGCGCCGAGTCCATTCGTTCCTCAAGGCCTTGAACTAAGCGAGTTTGCACTCGCTCACCTTGCTCCAGGCTAGATCGCGCCTCATTGAGGCTCGCCTGAATACTCGCCTCCCCCTCTTGCAGCGTCTTAAGCAGCGCTTTTAGGCGAGCAAGTTCAGAATCAAGATGTTCACGGCGACGGTTTCGCTCTTGATTTCTTTGCTTGTCAGCGGCTATCTGCACGCTCAAGCTAGCAATGGATACATTGAGCTGCTGTAGAGTCTCGATACCCGATGACAGATCTATTTTTAGCGGCTTGATTTGGGCCTCTAATTCATGGCCCTGACGGTTAAGATCATTGAGTAAGGTCTCGCAATCATCAATGCTGACTTCTAACGATTCTTGCTCACACTTAAGTTGGACCAGGGAGCCTGAATCTGTGCCCTTCTTGATCACGAAGCCTCTGCCTAACAGATAGCCATCCGCGGTCACTATGCGTTGGTGCTCACTTATCCCACCAACCTGCTCTTTAGCCTGCTCCAGACTATCGGCCCATTGAACCTGACTCAACCAAGGCGAGAGATTCGCATTACTGCTCACCCCAGGCCACTCTTGATGTTTGAGCCCCTCGAAGCCAAGTTCACCTTGATCCACACCGGCAGGCATTTTCAGTAAGCCGTCAAATATCAGCTCTACCGCTTTCTCCCAACCAGGTTGAACATCGATAAGCTGCCATAGGGCTTTAGCGCCTTCTTGACTCTCGTCATCGGGCAGTAACTTAGTGACTAGAGCCAAACGCCCCCGCTCTTCGGCGAGAGATTGACCCAGGGCCTCTTGCTTAGCCTTGAGGTTAATTTGGGCTTGTAGCAGTTCGCTTAGTTGGTCGCCATGCTCATCATTGATCTCGCCTCGCTCCATGGCCTCACTCTGCCATTGCGTCAGCCGGGAAAGATTATCTTGCTCAATCTTGGCCGCTGCTTGTTCGAGGAGCTCGGCAGCTTCTTGCTCTATTCTGGCAAGTTGAGCCCTTGTCTGCTCCAACATGACGCCTTGATGTGACAACTTGCCCCTTGAGACTTCATGGGCCAGACGATAAGAAGATACTTTTTCTTTGTGTTCGGATAATTTAGCTCTTGATTCACTCGCCTTAAGCTCATGTTCACTCAAGTCGGCACTGACACGTATCAAGGATGAATGTGCCTGTTCAAATTGCGGCTGTTTGAGGGCCAAATCGGTCCTCAACGCTTGCTGAGTCGCTTCAGCCGCAGATAATTTATCTTTATGTTGCTTAATTTTCTGCACGATAGTCGAAATACGTTGCTCGACATGTGAGTCTTGCTGCTGACGGTGCTTAAGATCTTGCTCCAGTTTCGCTATCTGGGTACCGGAGAGATAAAAAGACTCGACGCGTTTTTGCTCTTCACCATCGAGTTCCACCAACTGCACATTGAGCCGGGTCAACTCGAGCTCGGTGCGCTCCTTCTCGGCCTCGACTTCCGCCTTGGCTAACTCGAGACGATTCACATCCAGAGTCAACCTCTCAGTTTGATCGGTTAACTCTAGGTAGCGACTGACCAACAGCTCTGAGTCTAACTGGCGCTCAGATTGCTTCAGCTCACGATATTGCTTCGCCGCCGTGGCTTGCTCAGCTAATTTATCCAACTGGCGACCCAGCTCAGTGCGGATATCACCGAGACGCTCTAAGTTCTCTCTGGTATGACGGATGCGAGTTTCAGTTTCACGTCGACGTTCTTTATAACGAGATATCCCCGCCGCTTCTTCGATAAACACTCTCAACTCTTGAGGCTTAGACTCGATTAATCTTGATATGGTCCCCTGCTCGATAATGGCATAGCTTCTCGGACCAAGACCCGTGCCCATAAAGAGATCGGTAATGTCTTTACGACGACACTTTTGACCATTTAAGAAGTAATTAGAGTCTCCGTCACGGCTGACCTGACGTTTAACCACAATTTCCTGATAACTGGAATACTCGCCCGTTAATCTGCCATCTAGGTTCTCGAAGTTCAGCTCGACACTGGCCACAGAAACAGGACGGCGAGCCGTCGAGCCATTGAAGATAACATCGGCCATGGAGTCACCACGCAGATGTTTAGCCGAGCTTTCGCCCAACACCCAACGTACGGCATCTATGATATTAGATTTACCACAACCATTGGGGCCTATGATGGCGCTTAAGGGATTGAGAAAGGGGATCTTAGTTGAATCGACAAACGACTTAAATCCAGCAAGTTTTATCTGTTTGAGTCTCATGGTGCCAGTTAGGTCGTTTCCGGTAAGAATAAACTATATTTAATTTTACCGAACAGAGCTTATTTAGAGTTGATTTTCTGCGGCTACTCTACCAAAACGGGCAGGTTTTTGTCACGTTTTTATTGGGTCAGATTGGTATTACTACTTGTCATCATCATGCGGGTGGAACACAATCTGGATAAGTTTACATAGAATGGTGATCGAATCTATTTATGAACCCCAAAACAAACCCAACAACACGCAAGAGCGGAGTGAATTACTTCCTCGATGGATTCAGTCTGATCAAGACTAAAGGACTGAGACGCTTTGTGTTTATTCCCTTGATGATCAACCTGGTTATCTTTGCCAGCGTCATCTATTTTGCCATAGGCCAGTTAGAAGGCGCCTTCGCCTGGCTAACGGGCCAGCTCCCTGAGTACCTTAGCTGGCTCAACTTTATCCTCTGGCCTCTGGCCGTGATCACCCTACTGGTGGTGCTGTCTTTTCTGTTTAGCTCGGTGATGAACTGGATTGCCGCGCCTTTTAATGGCTTACTCGCCGAAAAGGTCGAGCAATACCTCACAGGTAAAGATCTCAATACCGGCACCACGGTAGACCTCATCAAGGATCTGCCACGGATATTGGGCCGGGAATGGATAAAGCTTAAATATTACCTGCCCAGGGCCATCATCTGCCTGATCTTGTTCTGGGTCCCCTTTGTCGGTCAAACCTTTGCTCCCATCATCTGGTTCCTGTTTAGTGCCTGGATGATGGCGATACAATACTGTGATTATCCCTTCGATAACCATAAGGTGCCCTTCCCCGACATGAAATTTGCCCTCAAGCAGACCAAGGGAACGAGTTTCAGTTTCGGCGCCGCCGTGACCCTGTTTTCGATGATCCCCATAGTGAACTTTATCGTGATGCCAGTGGCCATCTGTGGCGCGACAGCCATGTGGGTGGATAAATATCGCGCAGCCTATAAACACCCAGAAATAGCACCGGAATAACGTCTCCGGTTACGTTTTTATTTGGGGATTAGTTTTATTTGGCTGAGTGAGATCTGGAATATCGCAGGCCCTATGGGTCAGATTCACCAACTCCCTGGTGACATGGAGTCATAGAACGGCCATGTCATCGAAGCTTACTGCCGCATCTACACTGGGTTATTCAAAAGAAGGTTATTTATTTAACCTTACCTGTAAACAATTTTGAATCATTAGACCGACCTAATTCGCTACGCCCCCTTTGTTCAAAGGCTATCAAGAGGGCTTACGACCCCTGTATAATGACCACCTATCACATGAGTATATATTTCAGTAGTTTTGACATCACTGTGTCCCAATAACTCTTGGATGGTACGAATGTCATGGCCTTTGAGTAATAAAGACGTTGCAAATGAATGGCGAAAAGTATGAGCGGTAACGCGCTTAACTACATTACTGTTGATGGTAGCTTGTCTTAATGCACGTGAAAAAGCCGTTGGATGAATATGGTGTCTGCATACATAATTATCGCTTGGGTGTATACAACGGCGACTAGCAGGAAAGATATATTGCCAATGAAACTTAGAGGCGTTACTGCGGTATTTTCTGATGAGAGATATGGGTAATGAGGCTAGACCAAAGCCATCAGCAAGATCCGCCTCGTGGATTTTTTTTACATGTATCATTTGTGATTTGAGACCATCAATCAACTGATTAGGTAGCATGCAAACTCGATCTTTTTGTCCTTTCCCTTGGCACACAAAGATAGATTTAATGGATAAATCAATATCTTTTATTCTCAGGTTTAATGCTTCCTTCAATCTTAACCCTGAACCAAATAGGATTGCACCAATTAAATAATGGTAGCCAGAGAGGTGGTTGATGATCAGTTTTGCTTCTTGGTTAGATAATACTTGCGGTATTCGTTTAGGTGCTTTTGCATAGGGAAATTGCAACTTATTGGGCTCGATTTTTAACACATAGCGACAAGCAAACACAATGGCACATAGGGCCTGTTTCTGAGTGCTCGCCGAAACTTTGCACTGTACTGCTAAGAAGCAGAGAAAGTGTTCAATCAAAGCAGGGGTGATATCAGCACCATGACGAATATTACAGTGTCGAATGAAATAACGATTCCAATAGAGGTAAGATTTTTCTGTTTGATAGCTGTAATGACGTACCCTGATCTCGGTCCGTATAGCCTCCAGATATGTTAACTTCTCCATAGTCGTCACCTCATTAGTTTACTGTGTTTATATACAGGTATAACTGGGATTGAGATAATTGCTATAAAAAAGATGCATAAATCGCTGGGTTAATGCATCGATAACACGAATGTGAAAATATTAATCAAATCTTATCAATAGGTTATAATGTGGTAAAAAGCGTTATGCAGACCTCGTAAACACCCGCGCATCTTTTTTATCTGATTATTTACGCTATTATATCTGTGAGTTATGAAAATAATACATTTACAACAACCACTTAGCGGTGATAGGCTGGCAGAAAAGTTAATAAACAGACAGGAACGTTATCCTGCTGCTAATCAATAAGCTGTTAGCACTACTACGGGGTTTAGAGTTTGATTCTCAATAAATTGAAATGGATTTCGGTCTTCTTTATTTTAGTTTTTTCTGGTTATTGGTCTATTTTAGAGTTTCCATCTTTTTTGTATTCTCATAAGTACATTAATAAAAATTTAGTTATTCATAGTGATGAAGTTCTTCCACAAAATATAAAATCAATTACTGATGAAGTCCTCATGCGTTTAAAAAAATCTGAATTATATATCCCTAATAAAACGTATAATGTTTATATCCCAACCGATTATTGGCGTTGGGGACTTGTTTCAATGCCCATTGGGTATCAACATGTGGGTGCTTTCTGTATTGGATATAACCATAATGTTTTTTTTCGTCCATCTGTGATCGCTGAAAATAGAATAATTCCACCTTGGGGTGAGCTGGCTGATTCTAAAGAGCGAGATTTAGTTTATTTCATCACTCATGAGCTTGGACATGCCATGATCTTTGACCGAGTCGGGGTTATTTCAAATTTCACGGAATTACCTCAATGGATGCAAGAGGGCTATCCAGACTATATAGCCAAGGAATCATTCGATTTCGAAGATAATTTACAACAATTTAAAAATAATGAATGGCGGTTAACTGAAGAATCAGGGTTGTATGTTCAATATCACTTATTTGTCTCGTTACTTATTGATAAGAAAGGCTACAAACTTGAAGAACTTTTGAAAAACGCTCCTTCTAAAACCGAAGTAATCAAAATATTAGAATCTTATAGTGTTAAAAAGTAGTGCTAACAAGTCACTCAAAAGGACAAATAACAGTTGGCTATTTACTCCTTCGTCGTCTATTTTAGCCAACCATTATTTGCCTCTTAGTGAGGCGTTATGAGTTTTCGTATATATGGAGTTAATTTGGATTTTAGAGATAAAGCTTTAGAAGCAGCTGAGTACAAATGCTATAAGTGTGGAAGTGATGTTAACGAAAAAACCGCGATGTATTCATACGCTAAAGGAAAGCAGGAAAGTGTAGATACCATTCAGGTTTCATGCCCTAAATGTGAATTATTAAAAGTCGAGAATTTATTCTCATCTTTCACAAGCCCTGCAGCTGAGTCAGCAGCGAAGCTTTGGTTACATTCATATATTAAGTCGCCATTATTTACTGTGTTAATTTCGCTAGTGATTGGTTTAGCTTCAAGTTTTGGTGTGAATCAGTTAAGTAAATATCTTGATGCTTCGCATCAGGTTCAACCCGTAAGCTTAGACTTTAAGGAACAATTAGAACAATTGGATGTTACCGAGGATAGTCTAAAAACCTTACTTACGTTTGTGCAATCTCAAAAAGAAATAACGGCACTAAACGAGCAAAGAATTCAGCAATTAGAACATGAAAAAGCAAGATTGGAGCCTTTAGTAAAAGCAGATAAAGCAACTGTTGTAGCATTATTTGCCGAGCAGGAGTCTAGAGCATCTGCAAATACAAGCAAAGAACGTTGGTTTGGTTTTGGTTTCGGTATTGTTGCATCAATTGTCGCATCGTTCTTAATCGCTATTGGTAAAAACATCTTGATATCACGGCGAAGAAACTCATAACTAATAAGGATAGGCCGCGCGCAGCCGCGTCCTTATCCCAAGTGTTGAACAAGCCCGAGGTTTGGTAATACTCTTTATTAAGTAAATAGCAGATCGAAAATTTGATCTATTTGAGGTAAAAA
>NZ_JABSSM010000006.1 GCF_013214165.1 Shewanella sp.
CCCCCCCCCCCCCCCCCCTCAGAGCACCTCCCGATACTTTATTTCTTCTCTTATTCATTTCAAGCCTCAAACTGGACCCATAGATAACTTAAAACTGGTACTAACCCATGTCGAGGTAATATCGTTACATTGAGGTAACAGTTAATTAACGATCGCATTTACTGTGATTTTGAGAGGTAAACCATGAGCCAGTTTTCAGTCGCATGTTTACAAATGGAACTGTCGGGGAGTGATAATCTCGCCGCATTAGGGGCCGAGATAGTCTTGACTAAACAGCGCTATCCTTGGGTCGATATGGTAGTGCTCAGTGAACTATGCGTTAACGGCCCCTCTATCAAGCATGCGCAAGTGTTTCCCAGTGAGGCTGAGCAATATTTCTGCAGCTTGGCCAGAGAGCATGATCTCTGGTTGATCCCAGGCTCCCAGTTTGAACGTGACGGTGACCAAGTGTTCAATACTGCATCTGTGATCAACAATCGCGGCGAAGTGGTTGAGCGCTATCGCAAAATATTCCCTTTTTATCCTTATGAAACTGGCGTTACTCCAGGTCATGACTTCGTGGTATTCGATGTTCCAGCGGGATGCATCGCAGTGGCTATCTGTTATGACCTGTGGTTTCCCGAGGTCGCACGCAGCCTGGTTTTCCAAGGAGCTGAAGCCATCATATATCCGACAATGACCGGGACTATCGATCGTGAGATAGAGCTCGTTATGGCTCGCTCAACGGCGGCGATGAATCAGTGTTACGTATTGGCGGTGAATGGTGCTGGAGATTACGGTAACGGCCAATCGATCGTCGCAGGGCCTGAAGGGAAAGTGGTGCATCAGGCCTCGGTAAGCCATGAGTGTATTCCGGTGGAGATAGATTTTAGCCTAGTCAGGCGCACGAGAGAGCGAGGCATATTCGGCTTAGGCCAGCCGCTGAAGAGTATCAGAGACTGCAATCTCGATTTTCCATATAGCCATTCAACTGAACGTAAAAAGAGCAAGTTAAGTGATTTAGGGGAGCTGTCCGTATCGGGCCGGTATACACAAGCGAAAAGTGACCGTTAGAGTCGTACACACTGGCCTACATGAGATGTTGTTACTTATATCGCGTTCGGTATATCACGGGTCATTTCTGTAAAAGACTATAAAAACAATAAAGATCTGGAGCCATGAATGAAAACGCAATCAAAAATTATGTCTATTTCGACTAAAGGTATCTCACCAAGAAAGACTCTGGTAGCCAGCGCTGTGAGTGCTGTCTTACTCATGTCGATGCCTCATTTTCAACTGCATGCCGCTGAGGAATCACAAGCGACTAAAGGGACCATAGAGCGAATAGAAGTGACGGCTAACCGCCGCGCTCAGAGTATTTTAGAGGTGCCTTACAATATCTCAGCCGTCTCTGGTGACGAGCTTGAGAGGGGCAACATTGTCGACTCGAATGAATTGCTGCGTAATGTGGCGGGTATTACTGTTGTCGACCGCGGTTATCGAAATTCCGGGGCGGTTAACGGTGTCGTTATCCGTGGGGTGAATGTCGACAGTGGTGGTAATGGCGATGTTGCCCTATCGGCAGTGCCAACCGTAGCCTCTTATATCAATGACACCCCCATTTTTGCCAACTTCATCATGAAAGACATCGAGATGGTGGAGGTGCTTCGAGGTCCGCAAGGCACGCTTTATGGCTCAGGCTCCTTAGCCGGTACGATTAAGTATCGCATGAACAAGCCTCAGCTCGATGAGTTCTCCGGTGATATAGCCCTGAGTGCTGGTATGACAGCAGGCTCGAATGGCAATAATATGAGCGGCGATCTGCTGCTCAATATTCCATTGTCAGAGAATATCGCCTTTCGGGCTAATATCGGCAAGATAGACAAGGATGGCGTAGTCGATTACGTCAATGTTTATCAATTAGATAGCAATAATTATGCCCCCAAAGCCGAGGGCGGTGACTTGGCTCATGGTGGTCCCTCGTTCAGAAGTGTTGAAGATGCAGATAGCGTAGATATCACTTATGGCCGTGCATCACTGCTGTATGCACCAAGCGATGATCTTTCGTTCTTGTTGTCTTATCAGTTCCAAAAAGATGAGATCGGTGGCCGCCGACAGGTGACACGCGGAACGCATTGGGTTAATGGTATAGAAGAGGAATACGGTGACTATGAAAACGGTGCGGTGTTACTCGAGCCATCGGAGCGTGATGTCAGCTTAATGACACTGGAAGTTGAATGGGATCTAGGGTTTGCCAGCCTAACCTCGAGCACCTCAAAATATGATCATACCGGTCAGTCAATCTCGGATAACACTGGTTTCTACGCTAAACAGAATTGGTTCTCAGATCTCTATTATGGCTCTCCACGACCCATGGCGATGGCGGATCGTGGCTACGAAGAAGAGGCTATCGTTCAGGAGCTGCGTCTGGTCTCTAACGAGACTGTGAACAATATCGATTGGGTGGTTGGCGCTTACTATATGGATCAGGATTCCTTCTCGACCCAAGACAGCTACATGCCTGGTTATCAGGAGTGGGCGGGAGCCGCGTTCGATTGGTGGCCAACCATGGCTGATTACGGCATGGTCTACACAGACAATGACTTCCGTTATCGTCGCAATCAAAACTTCAAAGATACCGCCCTGTTTGGAGAACTCACCTATCATTTCAGTGATGAGCTGAGAGTGACCACTGGCCTGCGTGGCTTCAATAATAAATTTGTTAATAACACTGAGCTATCTTTACCCATCTGGCCATTTCTTGGGGCTGATCCCAGCTTTGATACCGAAGAGAGTGGCACGCTATTTAAATTTAACCTCTCCTATGATATCTCAGATGCCACCATGGTTTACGGTACGGTTTCTGAAGGTTATCGTCGTGGCGGTGCTAATGCAGTGCCCCTGACAGGCTCATTGGCCGAACGCGAAGAATGGCAAGCATATGATTCTGACACAGTCATTAATTATGAAATTGGTTTGAAAGGCTATCTGGGTGATCATGCTCATAATTACACCTTGTCGGCCTTTGTGATCGATTGGAAGGATCCTCAGCTTAATACCGCCACCACATGGGGCTTCTTTGCCGCGACCAATGGTGATTCGGCGCGTACTCAAGGCATAGAGTTCGAGCTTAAGGGCTACCTCACAGACGATCTGAGCTATAACTTAGGTTATGCCTATGTGGATGGGCGTCTTACCGCAGATTTCTATACCCCGTCGGCAGTTGGGGCGGAGGATCCCATGCGATTGCAAGCCAAAGATGGAGATAGATTACCCAGCACCCCGGAGCATACAGTCAGTATCGGCCTGGATTATATCTATATGCTCAGCAACGGCATGGACTGGAGCACGCAGATCAACAGTTACTATCAGTCTGATTCACTCAACTACTTAGGAGAGAGTGATATTTATCAGGCGGATATCGCGGCCTTCTCCCTGTGGAACTTCAATACTCGATTAAGCAGTGATGATTGGGATCTCAACCTATATGTGAAGAACATCTTCAATGAAGATGGCGTGACTGGCAAGATCACCGAGGGGCATATGGGAACTGAACCGAGTCAAAACTTCTATGGTAATTCCTCTAAGGATTATATTAGCCAGCCAAGAACCATAGGCCTATCGGCAAGGTATCGTTTTTAATCGTTAGTCTTTAGCAGAGTCATGCTCGGGAGTGCATGACTCTACGCTTTTTAGCTGGTATTTAATGTGGGTTAAGTATGATTCTGAAATAATAATCAAATAATAATCAAATAATAACAGGAGTTTATGTCATTAACTAACGATTCATGTTCACAGAGTATTTCAGCGGCTAACTTGAGCGAATCTAGTCTGTTAACTGCCGTATGGAGTGCTATCGAGAGCCAAGATATCCCTAGGGCCATCACGCTGTGTCAGCAAGCTAATCGACGATTTACCCAGAGTGCTAATAGCTGGTTCGCAACCAGTAACTTAGCGTTTAGGTTGAAAGATCCTATTGCTGGACTCGCTGCAATAGACAGGGCGATTGAACTCGAACCGACGAAGGCTCAATGGCAGTTACATCGAGTACATCTACTGTTAATGAAGGGGGATAGACACCAAGCCAGTGAGGCGGTTACTGTATTATCTGCGCAGAAATTTACTCGCTACCAAGATTATGCCGACCTTGCCTTGTTACTCAATAAACTCGGGAACCATGAGTTATCGGCGGCTAAATACCATCAAGCCATCGCATTAACCCCCGATAAAAATTCGACTGAGAAAGGTCAGTTGCATTTTAATCTGGCATCTATCCTGCGTTATCTAGGTCGGTTAGATGCAGCGGAACTCAGCTTCGATAAGGCTATTGAGCTCAATCCCAACGATTGTGAGGCATACCTGCAACGCGCTAGCCTGAGAAAACAAACCTTGGCGCATAATCATATTTTACAGCTGTCTCAGAAGAGTAGAGACAAGAATAATTCTCCGATTGGTCTGGCTCAGATCCATTATGCCTTGGCTAAGGAACATGAAGATCTTGGTCATTTTTCAGAGAGTTTTTCCGCGTTAACATCTGGTGCCCGAACTCGGCGTCAAAATATGAAATATTCGCTGAGTGGTGATCTCGATACCTTAGAGTCGATTATCACTCACTTCGACTCAGAACTAATGCGTCAACAACATCAGCCCAATCAGACCGACTCAGGTTATAGCGATGACGCGCCAATATTTATTCTAGGCTTGCCTAGAACCGGTTCTACCTTAGTCGAGCGAATCGTCAGCAGTCACAGCCAAGTTAATAATGCGGGTGAGCTCAATAACTTTGCCTTGGCCATGATGACTGAGTGTAAAAAACTCACCGAGCAAGCCCCAAGGTCCCGTAGTGAGCTGGTGGCGCTGAGTAAGGCTATCGATTTTACCGCCCTGGGTCAGGCCTATATTGACAGCGTTCGTCCCATCATCGAATTAAATGGGGGGGGAAAGCGTTTTATCGATAAATTGCCGCTTAACTCTCTCTATGTGGGTTTAATTCACCTGGCCTTGCCTGATGCCAAGATCATTCATGTGAAGCGCCATCCCATGGATACCTGTTACGCCATCTATAAGCAGCTGTTTACCAGTGGTTATCCCTTCTCCTATGACTTGAACGAGCTAGGGCAGTATTACATCGCCCACCAGAGGCTAATGTGCCACTGGCAAGAGTTATTACCGGGCGTGATGCATGCCGTCAGCTATGAAGATGTGCTTGCAGATCTTCCCGGCCAAGCGAGAGGGTTAATTGATTACTGTGGTCTGGAGTGGCAAGAGGCGTGTGTAGACTTTCAACATAATCGCCAGGCGTCAACAACAGCGAGTGCGAGTCAGGTGCGTCAAGGCTTGTATAAGACTTCGAAGGGGCGCTGGCGCAGTTTTGCAACTGAGTTGGCATCACTGAGGGAGCAACTCGAGGCTGCGGGAATCGATTGTCGCTAGCTATCCCAGACAATAAACCTAGATGAAAACAATAAAAAACAATAACAGATAGGAAGAATAGCATGAGTGAGCAAACGATTAATGAAGAAGTAGTTCATGGCATGGGGGGACCCATTGGGGGGGGGATTGATCCCAATGGCATCATAGCTCGGATTATTCTGGCCTTTCTGACCACTGCTGGGATCTTCTATATCAATATCATGCCAGCCGTGATCAATGGGCTCAAAGATGGCTTAGAGTTTACTAATCAGCAAGCGGGTTTTGTCAGCTCGGCTAACCTTTATGGCGCTGCCATTGGTGCCTTGACTGCCGTGTTCTTGATAAAAAAAATCTGTTGGAAGCGCTGGGCCTATGCGTTACTCCTAGCCCTGTTGGTCATTGATTTTCTGTGTATCTATATTCAATATCCAGCTGGGATGATCGCCGTTCGCGCCATCCATGGTTTAGTGGGAGGTTTGCTCGTGGGCATAGGCTTTGGCGTGATCTCTAGGACTAAGGAGGCGGATAAGACGTTCGGTTACTTGTTGTTTATTCAATGGGGCCTAGGCGGACTTGGACTCATGTACTTACCTGGCTTGGTTCCCGAATATGGTACAGCTGCCTTGTTCATTGCCTTAATGACATTCACTTTGGTTACCTTATTGATGATGCCATTTCTTCCCGCATACGCTATCAAGCAAGATGACACCCAGCATCTGGTTAGGTCGAATATCGATTGGAAACCCTTGTCACTCAACGTCTTCGGTATCTTTCTGTTTCAAGCCGCAAACATGGGACTATTCGCATACATCATAGGCTTGGGTCGAGTAGAGGGCCTGACACTCGAGTTTATGAGTCCGGCTCTGGCTATGGCCAGTTGGATTGCGCTCATCGGTGCCTTCTTGGTGATCGTCTTAGGCACTAAATTTGGTCGAACCTTGCCCCTAGTTGCTGCTATTTTTGCTACCGCACTCTGTACCTGGGCGCTCCATTACAGCGGTGATGCCAATATCTATTTGATTGCGAATGTCGTTATCGGTATTACTTGGGCGTTTGTTTTACCTTATTTGTTCGGGATCTGCTCTGAGCTAGATAGCGCGGGTCAGATGGCAGCACTGGGAGGTTTTGCCTCTAAGATGGGCCTAGCGACTGGACCTATGGTCGCTGCCTTCTTGCTTGGGGAAGACAATTATACTCTGGTGATAGATATTGCCGTTATCACTCTGATTATCTGCGCCTTCGTGATCATTTATCCCGCTAGGTTATTAGATAAGCAGGCCAACTAACGAGAGAAAATAGGCTCTAATCTGATTCAAATTGCCCTGGGGATATCTTAAGAAAACTTGCTAAGTCACTAAGTTCAGCGTAAAACAGCCTCAAACAACCTAAATATCTCTATTTTTTGAAAGAAACTGGAAGGCTAAATTTTGGAACATTTTGTTTGGAACATAGACCCGGTATTGATCTCCTTCATGGGGCTAAAAGTGCATTGGTATGGTGCCCTGTTCGCGACGGCTATTGCCTGTGGTTTTCAGGTGATGAAGCACATCTATATCAAGGAGAAGCTGCCAGTCGAATCGTTAGATAATCTGCTGATGTATTGTGTTATCGGTATTATCGTCGGTGCTCGCCTGGCTCATTGCCTTTTCTACGATCCGGCCTATTATTTCAGTAACCCACTGAAGATTTTAGCCATCTGGGAAGGCGGTCTCGCCAGCCACGGCGGTGGTTTAGGCGCGATTCTGGCACTCTATTATTATCGCCGCAAGATGGATATGCCCTTCCTGTTCCTGCTGGATAGATTGGCCATAGCCACGGCCATCTTTGGTTTCTTCGTGCGTATGGCCAATTTCATGAACTCAGAGATATTAGGTCTGCCGAGCAATGTACCTTGGGCTATCATCTTCGAGCGTGTCGATACCTTGCCACGTCATCCGGCTCAGTTATATGAAGCGTTTGCTTATCTGGCCATTTTTATCGGTCTTTGGGCTATTTACAAATACACCCAGATGAAGCAGAAAGAAGGCGCTATCTTCGGCCTATTCCTGGTATTGGTGTTTAGCTCACGCTTTGCTATCGAATTCGTCAAGGTCAAGCAGGCGGCCTACGCCGATGAGATGACCTTGAGTGCGGGCCAATGGTTGAGCATACCTTTCCTCATTGTCGGCGTGGTGCTACTTGTGATGCCTTATTTGAACAAGAAGGCTAAGGCTTAGCTCGAGTCATTTGAGCCAAGCACAACATAGCCGCCAGAGACATGGTTCTCTGGCGGCTATGGGGTGTTTATCGTGCTGCTTTATATGTCGCTTTTAAGGCTGGCCATCGAGCCATCAGCGGATAAGTTTGCGTCGAATAACGCAGCAAGTTCTGCAAAGGGCCAGTTAATAGATAAGTAAATCATTTTTAATCTCTGTTTAGCTTGTCCCCGTTGAATGGGCTTGATAACCTGCGGTAATGAAAACCCTATCCCTTAGTTACAACCCTCAGTTATCTTGGTGGCGCTCTCTTCTTTAGAGCGGCACATCTCATCATGTTCATAAGCCGCCGGATGGTAGCTAATGGATCTCAATCATAGTGTCTCCGGTGGTATTAATCAGGAGTCAATTATGCAAGTAAAATCAAATTTTAAGTCTAAGTATAAGTCTAATGCTAAACGCGTCGATTCGGTTGAAGCGACCTTGTTGGATAAACACCAATCGCGTCGGGTCGAAGTTGATTTAAGCACGAATAAAGAGATAGTCCTCACGGGGGATCGCGCCACGGGTCAGTTGCACCTAGGCCATTATGTAGGCTCCTTGCAACAGAGAGTCAGTCTACAAGACGTGTATCAGCAGACCATTTTAGTGGCAGATATGCAGGGCCTGACCGATAACGGTCACCAGCCGCAGAAGGTCGCAGCTAATATTCTTAATGTGGTGGCCGATTACCTCGCGGTGGGTATCGATCCCCTAAAGACCAGGATCTGTCTGCAGTCCGCCATCCCGGCTCTGGCCGAACTTACCATGTATTATGCTAATCTGGTGTCTATCGCCAGGTTAGAGCGCAACCCTACGGTGAAACACGAGATCCAATCTAAGTCATTCGGGCGCAGTATACCGGCAGGTTTCTTAACCTATCCCATCAGTCAGGCGGCTGATATCACTGCCTTCAATGCCACTCTGGTGCCCGTTGGGGAAGATCAATTACCTATGTTGGAGCAGACTAATGAGATAGTCAGGAGGCTGAATCATATCGCAGGCAGCGATATCTTGACCGAGTGTAAGCCTCTGCTGAGTAAGGTATCACGCTTGCCCAGTTGCGATGGTCGCAGCAAGATGTCTAAATCCATGGGTAACACCATTATGCTCAGTGCGAGTGAGCGGGAAATAACTAAGGCGGTTAAGTCCATGTATACCGATCCCGATCATCTGCGAGTGCAAGATCCCGGTAAGGTAGAGGGCAACGTGGTGTTTACGTTTTTGGACGCGTTTCATCCGGATACGGATTATGTCCTTGGGCTTAAGGAGCAATACCGCTGTGGTGGTCTAGGGGATGGCACCACCAAGAAAATTTTGGAGGAGTGTCTGCAGGAAACCTTGAAACCTATTCGTGAACGCAGAGCTAGGTTTATCGATGATAAGGCGCAGCTGATTGACATATTGAAGCGAGGAAGCGAGCAGGCTAAGGAAGAGTCTACTCGCGTGTTAACGTCCGTGAAGCAGGCTTTCGGATTAAATCTGTTTTAACTCATGGTGATTTTATTACTATCACTATCACTATCACAGTTTCCACATTTCCAGTGCCCCATCCGAGCTTAGGGTCATGAGCTGGCCGCTGGGGGTGACGGCCATATCGAGCACTGTGGTCCCGGCGGTAAAAGCGGTGATATTCCAGTGCTGCTTTTCCTTGCCTGAACTCAGATCCCAGCTCATCACCTTCTGTTTTGAGCTGGCTGTGATGAGCGTCTTGCCCCGGTCGACAAATAACGCTTGTCTGAAATAGCGATAGCGCTCTAGGAAGGCTAACTGGCCGATACTCTCACCAGTATGAGAGTCGGCTATGAGGTGATTATCTAAGGCATCGGCGATAAATATTCTACCTTGGGCTGCATCGAAACTGATGCTGGTGATCCGCTGTGCCAGGCTAAAGTCCTCGATGACTCGTCCATCGCTACTGGCCCAAAGAAGCGCGTGTCCATCATGGGCTGCCGACAATATTCGTGTGTCATAAGCGATAAATTCAACATGACTGACGGGCCCATCATGGAGCTGAAACATAGACAATTGCTTATTTTGGAGATCGACTGTGATCACCGAGCCTTCGTTCATGCCGAGCAACACACGTTTTCCGCTCTGGCTCAGATGCACACTGGAGATACTGGCATCACTGTCAAAGCCCTGTGCAAGCCAGGAGACGTCGAGTTTGCCGCTATTGAGATCAAATATCGATACTTGATGCTTTCCCACCGTCGCCAGATACTGATTATTTCCTGAGAGTGATACTCGGTAAATAGGCTCATCGAAGTCATCTGCCAGCCAATGATGTAACAGAGATTTCGAGGCATTATGCCACACCGATAACTCACGGGTGCGGCTCAAGGTGACTGCAAGCTTGGTATCGCTGGACAGGTCGGCATCGATGAGATTGTCTGCGACATATCTATGGATAGCGCTTGGCTTTGATTCTGGTGTAGCCATGGGTTGACCGCAGCCAGTAAGAATAAGACCGAATGCCATCAGCGAAACGCTAATGATGCTAGAGGCGAGCTTATTTGAGTCGATATGGGACAAGATCAATCTGGCTCGAATTAATTAAGCGATAACCGATACTAGCATATGCTTTGCTGGTATCGGTTATTCGTCATTTAACTTAGTTATTTTTGAATTCATGGCCTTGGGTTATTTCAATCTATAGATCACTTCGACTTGTCTCGAATGGTGACTTGGCCTTGTTGATAGCTTTCGGCTACGTCATAGCTAGGATCGGCGTTCATGCGCATCATCACAGGCTGAACCGGGCGTTGATCTAAGTAACGGATCTCCCAGAGTCCCAGGATCTCTTCACCGAAGCCCACGGCGAGTTTATTGGCTTTGCGCTGAGCGTCCTGGATGGCTGCCAAGCGAGCCTTATCTATGTATTCCTCCTCCTTGCTGGTCTTAAGCGCTATGTTATTTATTTTGTTTGCTGCCACGGTTTTAAACTTGAGGTCAGTGTTGCCTGGATATCCAGTATAGGGCTAGCTGAGCTTCACCTATTGATGATTAATACATCAATGCATTAAGCAACCAATGCATCAAATTGTTACCCACAGGCATAATAGATTGTCTTCCTAAGGTTAAGATATCAAGATGTTGCTGAGTGGTTGCCAGTCTGTTTGCTTCTGTTTTCTTTGACTATACTATGGCTAACGGCGGCTGCGATTAGCTGTTTTTACTCGAGATTCATTAGCGAAATCTATGGAGGTGGTATGTACTTTATAAGAAGAAACCTACTGTTAGGTTCAGCCATTGTCTTCTGCTACCTAGCCGTGATCCTCTACACCGGAAAACTCGCAGATGTGTCCCTGTCTGATGAGGCCCATGTTTACGGTACCCAGCAGGCCTATGGCAGAGCCGTGGTCGATCACAGAGTATCATTGTCTGATGTCCGTGCTGTGGCTAAGGTTCAGCCAGCAAGGCTACAAGCGCTTAATTCTGAAATTAAAAGTGCAATGACTATTGGCAGTTACAATGAATTTTCCAGTATCAGCAACCTAGCTATGGCCGAGGTTGGCACAAATAATATAGGTCGGAGTGTTCAAGCTAACCTAGCTAATACCGAGGTGGCTTTTACCAAGGTGATTAATGCCAGTGCTAACGTGAATACTCGAGCGCGTGTTACGGCTAAGCTCGAAGCCTTGCGGAAACGACACCAGGACCCTAATTACAAGGTCGAACTTGAGAAGCGGAGACTGTCCAGTGTGCTCAATACGGTTATCTTCATCCTAGGGATTGCCATTATTGCATTGACACTTTGCGGGGATAATCAGAAGCAAGAGTTTGATGAGAAGATGATATTCTTGTCGGCGTTAATCTTACTCGATTTTATGTTTATTGGTGGGCTCTTCACCATGTTAATGCCCTTGATAGGCCTAGCCATACTCTATGGTAGACAGTATTTAACTACTCATTTCACCCCCCATCAGGAGTAGGGTTACTGAGGCCTTTTTGGTGTCCAACACCCAGTTTTGGCTGGGTGTTGGGAGTACGGCTAAGCCGCAGCATATTTATCGTTCTACTTTTAGTCTACTACCCAGTTGGGCTGACTGATTGGGATTTTGGTTTTTACTGGCCTCTTGTGTCGGCGTTAAGCCTAAGTCCGGTTTGCCAATATCTCCCTGACCATAGTCACATACTCCATCGGGGAATATATTTTCCAAGTGCTCCTGATAAGCCTCAATGGAAACATTGCCGTATATGCCTCGCGCTATGGCATCACTAACCGGGATACGACCACACTTGAAGATGCTGCCGGCCCAGGGGCCACCTGCTTGTACGCGAATGTTGCTGTATATGGGATATATTTTACTGCATTTCCCGAATGGTTGATTATTCCATTCGCCATCCCACACATCCGCCCCCTCAAATTGCACCTTACCTAGATGATCTATGCAGGCATCGACTAAGTCAGCGGGCTTGCTGCTGGCAAGGTCTTTATTTTCCGAGGCGCTTAAGGCCATCAGCCATCGGTCAAGAAACGCTATGCCCTTATCGATGGGAGTATGATCTTTATGGGAAATCCATACCACCTGATTATCATTGTGTCCCTGATATTGCTGGATCCTTAGCCGGGTCTCGAAGGACGCTAAGGTGTGGTGCATGTTGAGATCGTCTTCCAGATAGTGACGGATCTCCAGGATAGGTAACTCGGCCTTGCCGATGAATATCTGCCCGTATTTATAGCCGTTGACGATCGCCTGGGGATCGGCTGGTTTTCGTTTGGCAAAATGGGGTGTTGCCTCGGTGATATTATTGCGGCTCCACAGGCTGAGCCAGATGGGGAACCTCATGCCAAAAGGTGTGAATGCCGTTTCTTTACGCATTTTATCTTGTGGTACCCAGGAACCGATATACCGATTGAGGTGAATAAACTCTTCGATGTTGATGTCTCCCCTTTGCATGGCTCTCAGGCCATACTGAACGCCCTCATTGCCCCAGGTGGTGCGTGCAAACCCATGACTATCAGTGCCATAAATCTGGGCTAAATCTTGCCAATATGTCCAGTTAACCTCTTCTTTCACCTTATCGGAGAAGTAAGGTTTGACGAAACCTTGTTTGGGATTGTAGAAGAAGGTCGCGGCGATAAACCAAGAATATACACATTCGCTGCTGCCATTGGGCATGGAGGGCCAAGCACCGGCAAATAATTGATTGAGGGGGACTAAGAAGGTATAGGGATGTGTAAAACCATTGATGCCATTCATGCCCTCAATATTCTCTCTCTGCTCCCAGTCTTTCCACTTACTATTGCCGTTGTCTGTGACGTTAAAGTAGTGCTGGAGCAGGTCGCAATCGAGCAGGAATATCGATTGTGACACCATATCCGGATAGCTGTAGATTGGCATTATCCCATCTAAAACCCCAGTGCTGTTTTGGGCGATAAGGTACTGGGCGAGTCCACCACCTGAGCCGCCAATGCCTAAGGTATAGAGGGGGTCACCATAGAGAGAGATGAACTGTGCCTTGACTCTTCTGGCGGTATCTTCGGCGAGCAACATGTTATAGCTGTAGCTGGTATTGTTACCACTGGAGGCGATGACGGCGTAGCCTTGTCTGAGTAAGGTGAGGCGTCTATTGATCAGGCGTTCGGCCCCCATTTGTCCCTGTCGAAACCCTATGCTGGCGCCGCCTTTGAACTGATAGATGAGCTTATTATTCCAATATTGCTTGGTGTCTCTGACCCCTAAGCTGGTCTCGGACACTAGCATGGCAATAAAATAGATATAGCGGTTGATGCTACCTCTCTCTAAGCGGAAAATCTCCGCGACCGGCTTACCTTGGATCTCAATTGTCGCAATATCTGCTCTTGCTGGTGGCTTATCGAGATCGTAGCTTCGTATTTTATCTGTGCCTGTTAAGGTATAAAAATAGTCTATTCTTGAGGTGACCATGCAGTCTTTGCTGTAGCCCATTATCGCGTCGTTGTCATCGTAAACCGTGACGCCATAACCCGCTTGATTATCGACCAGAGGCTGACCTAAACCGGCATCGACAGTCATGCAGTAGAATGGGTATTGGCGCATACCCGAGTAGAGGCTGTCGGCTGGGCCAACTTCGCCGAGTTTGATCGGGAAAGGGAAGGTTTCACTGGGTCTTGGGGTGAGGCTGATATGCTTGTCTATCTGTAACAACAGGTTTTCTTGATCCATAGGTGCAACGGATATGACCTGACGTTTGACCAGAGGGTCTGGTTCACATGCGCTTAAGGTTATGATTAAAGTGAATAATAATATCAACCCCCTGCTATTCATTGCTAACTCCTGTGCTTATCTAATCCTCTTCTTAAGTCTTGTTCGATTCGATAAAAAAGCAACAATTATGCTGAAATAGTTTTTTTGTTGACTTCGTCTGCGACCACGGACAATCCCCGGTCTTATTCGTCGGCTCTGGCGGCTTCGATGGCCGCATTGAGTGCTAATGAGTTGGCTTGCTCTGAGATATTGCCGAGCACTAATATCGAGCCGATACTCTCGGTAGCGAAGAGTAAGGGCTGGTGTCGGATACTGGAAAATTGAATCATCGTGCCCGCTTGGATAAAATCTAACCTATCAATACTAGTCCACT
Source organism: Shewanella sp. (assembly GCF_013214165.1). Taxonomy (GTDB): domain Bacteria; phylum Pseudomonadota; class Gammaproteobacteria; order Enterobacterales; family Shewanellaceae; genus Shewanella. The sequence continues at coordinate 14,193 of NZ_JABSSM010000006.1, forward strand.
ATCTTGAACTCGGGAGCTCGGAAGGACAAAATAGCGTAAAACCTACAGCTTTACTTTGTTTTTTAGGGGGTAATAGACTGCTTCATTGGTTTAGAGATTCAAGCCACTAGTCGTTTGGAGCTAGTGGCATATTCTGTGGACTGCATCTCCTGTAAGCGGCTAAACGTTCGTCTGAACTCGAAGCTCAATGCGCCTTCGCGGTAGAGTTCTTCCAGGGGGACTTCGGCGGACAGATAGAGCTTGACTCGCTGATCATAAAGCTCGTCTATCAGGGCAATAAAGCGTCTGGCAGGGTCATCACCCACAGCATAAGAGAGTTGGCGTTCACCGGTTTCGGTGGCGATAGCGCCATCTTCGGTGCCTCTGGCGCGGATCCAGGACTTAGGGCGACCGCCGAGTACGGGAATGTCACTGACAAACAAGGTATCGAAGCGACTGGCCAGCTCGATATAGTCCAGCTGAGATCTGGGGCCATCACATAGGGCATCGAAACTAAACCAGGCTTGATTATCACTGACCCTGATGACTGGAATACTGCGGCCTAAGACCTGTATCGATTCATTGCGATAGGCGTTCTGGTCAGCTTTCGAATCAAATAACTCACTAAATTTGGCCTGCTGACCCAAGAAGTAGATCTGTTTAAACTCCAGGGAGCGCAGTCGATGATCTTCCTCGCCATCTAAGTGAAACTCGCTGCATTGGCTCTGCAGCAAGGCAATTGTCGGTAGGAAACGGTCTCTTTGCAGCCCGGATTCATACAGACGTGGGATAGGTATGTTGGAGGTGGCGACTAATATCACCCCCTCCTTGTATAGCGCCTCGAACAAGGTGCCGAGGATCATGGCGTCACCTATGTCGGAGACGAAAAACTCATCGAAGCAGATGACCTTGCACTCTTTGGCAATGCGTTTAGCGATGCGCACTAAGGGATCTCTTCTACCGGACTCGGCCAACATGTCTTTATGGATCCGCGCCATAAACCGATGAAAGTGCAGCCTCAGCGTCAGTTTATCGTCCAGTGCATCGCAGAAAAGATCCATCAACATGGTCTTACCCCGGCCCACATCCCCCCAGAGATAGACTCCTTTAATTGAGTCAGATGGATTTATGCCTTGAGGTGAGGTGAGCTGCTCGAACAGAGTATCGAGTAAAGCCACTGCCTGCTCTTGCTTGGGGTCGAAGCTAAAATCTAGCTGAGTGAGTTTCTGCCGGTATTTAACGAGAGGAGAGAGGCTCATATTGACTGGATATATCGATTAGGAATGGCCGCAAGTATATCAGTTGTGCCGTTTTAAAGCAGGGACAAGTGATACATTTTAGCGACGAGTCCGATAGTTCTAAACTGGCTTAAGGTTCAACCTTGTTAATCTGCCAGCCTGGCAGTTTATTTGTCAGATCTTGACTAATTCTATCGGCATCGCCTCTGAGTAGAATGTAGGGAGGCGAGTCGAAAATAGACTGAGACATCTGCATTAGCTGTTTGCCGGTCAATTCTTTTATCTGAATTTGAATATCAGCTAGGTCTTCGCTGCTGCGTTTGAGTGTCAGTTGTTTAATGTACTCTATCTTACGCGAGTACTGGGACTGTATGGTTAGCGTGTACTTACTCTCCTCATAGGTCTTCAACGCCAATAGCTCGGCGCTGGCAACTTCTTGTTCGGTTGTGAGTTGCAGGTGAGCTAAGATACCAGCTACAAACGCCCCCGTGTGTTGCACTTGTGTGCTGGCATAATATTTGAGTGTACGCGACTGAGGGTTATCGAAACAGCGGCCATAGATGCCATAGGTGAGCCCGCGTTTTTCTCTTAAGTCGTAGTAGAGGCGACCGGAAAAACTGCGACCCAACCAATCGGCAAGTAACTGGCAACTTAGGGGATGGCTAGGCGAGAATTCACTCTTCATAGCATCAACACCTGTAGCTGAACTGGAAACTGAAAGTGGCAGTCTATATCCCACTCTCACCTGCGTCTGCACGGCACCAGGCGCATCTATCAAGTAGATTATCTTGTCTGTGTTGATAAAAGACTCTGCAGCTGTATCTGTCTCTTGCGCTACTTTGACTAAAGCCGCAGCTTCCTCTGTTCCTTCACGCCCCTCTTTAGCTGTGACAGCAGAAGATCGGGTTAAGCGTTTAGCAAGCCGCTCAGCCTCTTCGATTAAGTTTTCCTGAGTAAGAATATTGGCTTGGGCAAGATTTGAGATTCGATGAGTCGCGGGCAACGACATAAATAGATGCCAGTTAGCGCCGGCTCGCATCTCTTGCTGTAGCTCAGCTAGCTTGCTAAGGCTGAGCTCATCTTGCAGTACTAAGTTGTTGAGTGCCTGATTATAAGCATGCTTATCTCCCAATATGATATCGGCCCATACTTTATCAATTTCCGCACCGCTATAGGCATTGATATGTTTATTAAGCTTTAGCTTTCTACGAACATTATCAATATCAATTTTATCAAATGCCGAATCCTGCCAACTCGCTGCGAGTATGCTCAATGATTGCGCTATCTCCTCCGCAGGGCAGGCCATTTTTATGCTAATGCTGTGCATTGCCGCTCTTATTCGCAGGCTCTCGATACATGAGATTGGATGCTGAGTCGCTAACCAGGTGGCGCGTTCATTGAGTGCGGCATTGAGAATGTCTATGTTATTGAATGGCTGGTCTGAATTAATCAGTACCAGCTCGACATAATTAAGCTCCGATGGGCTAGGCGGGAAGAGGTGCAGGGTAAAATCAGCCGTCAGTGGATGAATTTGCGGTGCCCATGGCTCGGTACCTAGGTGTAATTCAGGCTGGACTCTATGTCGCCGCCCTGGGATATGAGCTGGTAGATTTTCAACCTCATGGCTTAGCAATGTCGGCGCTCCTTCGAGCCGATTAAAGGTCGGCGTGATAGGTGCTTGCTCGTCGGTGAACACTAACTTGGTCTGTTGGCAGCCCAGAAGCGGCAGTAACAGCAAGAGGCTAAGCAGGTATCTTGGCGAGTGAATGCTATGTTTATTAAAGCCGATCATAAGACGCTATCCTCTAAGCTGTCGGTTAGCCCAGCGGGAAGCCATTCCAGTAAGGTTTTCCCCCATCTGATATACCAAGGCGGTAGCAGGTCTAGCCTGACATAGCCGTGAGAAAAATAGCGATCGGTTACCCTCTGCATATCGGCTGTTGTCACCGCATTTATGCGTTCCCAGGGGCCAGTTAGAGGAGCAAGGCGATCTTGAGGTAATGTTGCCGATAGGGCTCTGGCTAATGCAGAAGGGCTATCGACTTCTCTGAGTTTCAGGTTGAGCCATTGGGCCTTCAATTGGGTCAAATCACTCTCGCTTATTCCTTGGTTGTTTAGCTGAGTTATCATCTGCTCAATATTCTCTGCCAGCTTGTCTAGGGAGGTCTTGGCCCTCGGCACCATGACTAGGTTGGTGACTCCCATATGCTCCATGGACAAGGGGATCGAGTAGGTGACTAGCTGCTGCGGCTCCCTTAAGCCTGACTGCTTGATGATGCTACTTCGATTTTGAAACAGGTAGCCTTCGAGTAAAGTGACGGCGGCAGCGTCGCGATGAGCTTGTCCTACCGTATGCCAGGCAAGCAGTAATGCGGGCCAGGGCCCCCGGCTATCGACTATCTCGGCGCGCACAGGTTTGTTGGCAAAAATGTACTCTCGATGAGTGTTAATGGGTGTGGAAGGTTTAGCCCAGTCACCGAACAGTGATTGAATCCACTCTGTGGTCTGCGGCGGAAGGTCACCGACTATGCTGAGCTGCATCGCGTCGGGGCGATAATGGTGTTGATGGAACTGGTTCAGGCTGGTTGGCGTCGATTGGGTTATATCTTGCTTAGAGCCTATGACCGCGTGTTGATAGGGCGTGCCTGCTACTTGCTCTAAGAGAAACTCCATCGCTTGGCGTACATAGGGCTGATTATCTATGCTGCTAGCCATCTCCTCTAACACGGTTGCCTGCTGATTGGTGACTGTCTCTTGAGTTAGGGCCGGGCGAATGAAGCGGTCGGCTTCTAGCCATAGGGCGAGCTCGAGTGCCGCAGATGGAATAGTCAGATAGTAGTTGGTGAAATCGAAGAAGGTGGAGGCATTGAATTGCCCACTGAGTGAGCTCATCGTCTGGGCGTAGCTGTCGCCGGGGGCATTTTTACTGCCCTTAAATAACATGTGTTCAAAAAGATGCGCATAACCGGTTTGTCCCGGCGCTTCATCTCTGGAGCCGACACTGAACTGGCTGGCAATAGACACACTCAAGGTGTTATCCATGGGGAGTGATCTGATCTGCAGCCCATTGTCTAGTGTCTGGTAGTCGATCCTCTGCTCTAGCTGGTAAAGAGGCCTAGCCAGCTGCTCCAGGTCCAACTCTTCTGCCAAGGTGTTCGGGCTTATTAAAGTGTATAAGCAGGAAATGTAGCCTAGCAGGCCATATTTTAGACTGAATTCCGTTTTCATGTTATTGCTCAATCTGGCTGTTATAGCTATTTTATAGCAGCTTTTTATCTTATTGTGGAGTGATTACATTATCTCGGATTGGGCTATGCTCTCCACATCTGTATTGGTGTCTATGCCGCGATATTAATTGTTCTCAGAGCGTGGAAGCTACTGAGAACAGAGCTTAATAAACCGAAGGGTCATCCTTGTTAGGGCGAGTCTTGAAGCGGCGGTGTAACCACATATACTGGCTGGGTGCACGCTCGATGATCCCTTCAATGATCTTATTGCCTCGCTTCGCATCTACAATCTCATCTTCTCCGGGGAAGTTATCGACAGGCGGCATGATCTCTATGGTGTAGCCTTTATCGTCGGCGTTACGGACCACACTGAAGGGCAATACCTTGGCCTTGCCCAGACGTGCCAAGGTGGTGGCGCCTGTGATGGTTGCCGCTTCTTGCATGGCGAAGAAGGGAATGAAGGTGGCACTGGAGCGGCCAAAATCTTGATCCGCCGTGTACCAGATGACATCTGGGCTTCTCAGGCAGCGTACCATCTTACGCAGATCTCGTTTAGACACCAGAGCCTTATTGGATCGCAGACGTCCCTTGACCTGAAGGTATTCCAGCACTGGATTATTATGGGGACGATAAACGCCCACGCTGGGGCGAAACTGGCCAAAAATTCTTCCTCCCATTTCCAGCGGTAGACAATGTACGGCGAACAGGATCACTCCATGGCCGTCAGCCAACGTCTGTTCGACATGTTGTTGGCCTGTTATGCTCATGTGGCGTTGCACCCTTGCATCGGACCACCACCAGGCATTGATGGTATCGAAGATGGCCTTGCCCGTTTCTGCAAAATTACGCGTCAACAAGTCCTGTCGTTCGTTGTCGCTCATCTCGGGGAAGCAAAGTTCCAAATTACGTTTGGCTGTCTTGACTCGACTGCCCATGACGGTTTTCGCTAAGCGCCCGATGAGACTACCGAGTTTCATCTGTATCGATAGGGGGAGCACTTGTGTCAGGCGCATTAAACCGAGACCGAACCAGAGTAGCCAGTACTTTGGGTGATATAGATGTGTCGAAAATTGGGCTTTTTCTACCACGGATAACTCAAATAGGGGAAAAGATAGTGCTTATTCTAACGTAATTAGCCCAATAGAGGTTAATATCAGCCTACATTCTCACTGCTAATAATGAATAAAATTTGCTGCATCGAGGATTAGTTATACAAATTAAGACATAAGTATTATGAAACTTTCTCTGGCCGCATCAGCAAGCGTTAGCTCGTGAGCGGCGGGGGTCTTGGAGTATTGAAATTATCAGAAATTTTAAGGTTGAATTGTGATTTGGCTGGCACTGGCTCTGAGCTCAGGGGTGTATTGGACCGAGGTTGGCGCGAAGCAGGCACTGGTGTGCCAGATGACAGAACTGGGATCTTGTCTCGCTCACTTGCCCCCTAGAGTCAGGCAACAAGTGCCGAATTCTATCGATGGCCTTAATCGCGCCATGGGACGAAGAGGGGCCATGGTGTTACCTCTTGTGGACACACAAGTATCAGGCCTGATTTTAATCTCACCCTCCAATATTCCGCAGACCATATTGGTGGATCTCTCGGGTGAGCTGTATTCTTTTCCCTTGGTTGAGTCACAACAATTGACCCTATGGCATGAACTCGGTCATCTGCAAGCGGTAGATTTAGTGGATAAGGGGCTGATGGAGGGGCTGACTGATTATCAACATGAATGGCTGGCGGACTGTTATCTGGTCTGGCGTTCGGCGAGAGAAAAACAAGGATTGGATCTAGCCTGGCAGCAATATCACAGAAGAAATATCGATGTGATGCAAGATGTGTCCTTCATGTCTCATTGGACCGTGCCGGTGTTATCTCAGCTGTTAAGCCGCTACAAGGTGGAGGAGTTAACTCATTTTGAAACATTCGAAGCCTTGATGGGGGATTTTTTACCTCAACTCGAACAGGCAAACCAAGATACTCTGGATGAATTCTCCAGCTTAATACATAGAAGCTTCAGCACTCAGGCATCGCTACAACTTCCCAGTTATATGTATTGGCGTAAGCCTGCCCTGCGCCGGTATTTTGAGTCAACCTTAGTGAGTTTACTCGGAAGAGAGGCTGCCGACCTATGGCTACGAGAGCAAAGTCTGTAAATCTCGTTTTTTAGCTGAATGCCTTAATTCGAACAAGTAGCCCTAGATACTCTGGCTTCTTCTGTCTCTCTTGTTTAATAGGCAGAAGTTTCACTATATGGCGACAAGATCTAAGTATGTTAATGACTCTGTAAATCTTGCTTTTTTAGCTGAACCTTAGCTGAACAAGTATCTGATATCTTGCTGATAAACTGAGTTATTCAGGTATTCGCTTTTCTGGTTTGATAGCATCTGGTGCCGCTCGCTAAGTCGCGAAAGGGCATACGCTGTTAAATAATAAGAAGAGGGAGCAGTCATGGCCAAACGTTCAAAAGCGCAAACAGAACAAACCATTAAGCAGATTTTGGATGAGGCGTTACACCAGATTCTATCGATCGGCTATGAGTCAATGTCTTATACTACCTTGTCTGAGGCGACCGGGATCAGTCGCACCGGCATCAGCCATCATTTTCCTCGTAAAGCTGAGTTTCTAATACGATTAGATGCCAATATTGCAGACATCTTTATCGATGAATTGGATTTTTCGTCGGCAACGGCATTAGAAAAATCTTGGATGGAAGCCATTGAAAGTCATCGTTTTTGTTCTATCCTGCGTCTGTTTTTTAGCCTGTGTGGTTATTCGAGTAAAGATATCAGCATGTTTAAGGCGATCGATAGGGCTAGAGATACGGCAATATCAAACTTGGACTCACAGGGGCAGAGTGTATTCAATGATCTGTTGGGAAGAAGTGCGCAGATCTTATTGTCTCAAGACTTGAGGGTTGCGGCTGCAGCGGCCTAGGCGAACGATCTAGTTGGAAGAATAAAAAAGGAGCTAGGTGCTCCTTTTTTATTGAGGCTCAAGATCCCTATGGGCGTTAATTATCACGTAACTCCAGATTGGGATTAAAGTCGATATCACCTTCGCTGTCGATAGTGACCAGGTGATCCGCTTGTCTCACCACTGCGGTATGTTCATTGTCAGATTGCCTGACGAAAAACAGTCGATAGCCAAATTTTGCTAAGGCATAAAACGCGAACCTTTGTGCCCTCGATAGCCTGTTCCAGTGTTGATTAATGTTTGGCTGAGTGATCCTTCTCTCATCGAAACCTGGGAAAGAACTGATGGCCGATGCTTGCATATTAACCACTTATCGTTACTCACTCATGAATATTTTGAATCTAGCATCATAATACCCAGATGCTGATATTTGATGCAAGCGGGTTCGCATTTTTGATTAATATTCGCTTAACAGCCTCTGCTATTGCTGATTTTACATTAGAAGTGCCACTGTATGTATAAGCTCTGGTAGTTACTGCCGCCACCGATGCGGCCAAAGGCTGAGCTCTTCTCATAGATGCCGGATCTGTGGTGTATGCTGTAACCCACCCACATCTTGTCTAAAGAGGGCTTATTAAATAGGTCGCCCATATTTACATCTAAAGAAAAATCCAGATAGTTGAGTAATTTTGAGGGCTTATAACCTTTCTCTTCCAGCTCTGAGCCTTCTATATAGGTGACACCAGACACATAAGATAGCCCTTCGGCGACACCCAGACGCCATCTCGGGCCAAATTCGAAGGTATAGAAGGCCTTTATGGCAATGACGGCTTCCGCCAAGTTGCTCTGTACTTCTGAATCATGGTGCCAGACTAGGCCCGGGGTGAAGTAGAGCTCGATAGGAAAGTTAAACAGGGTCTCGGTGAGACGCGTACCGTAGAATACCGAGGTCAATTGATTCTTGTATGGGTCTGTCTTGGTCTGCCAGGAGAAGATGGCGTTCAGGTTTGAAGGCGTGGCCCAACCATGTGCGATGCGAATAAACTCGTCATCGCTGCCACCGGAGGAGGCTGTCGAATTCGATTTACTGGTCTTTTTGTTGGTGGCTTTGCTGGTATTACTGAAGTCTGGAAAGAAGCCGAAACCGAGAAAAGATTCAAATTGATATTGAGTATCTAGGGTCGGCAGGCTAGCCGTGTCATCATCGATGCGCCCCACGCCAAACTTGCCTAGCAGATATAAATTACTATAGAGGTGATACCTGGCCTTTACCCCAGCATTAAACTCTATGCCGCCACCCGTTTCATATTGATCTAAGCCATAGTAATGCTGGTTAAAGTCGCTACTCTTCCAATGAAACTCGGCATAGGGATTAAGGTACCAGTTGCCTGACTCCCAATGATACTGAGTTCGGGTGTAGCCGTAGCTGCGTTTATCCGAGTCAGACATGAAGGCGACATCAAATTCCCATGCGTCATGGAAGAATCGATACTGCAAGCCTAAGTCGAAGGCCTGGGATTGCGACTTGTTCTGCAGCTCCTGAGGGATATCGACGAAACGAAAGCGGGTATAGAGGTTAATCTGATGCTCATCATTCTTCCAAAGGTGTAAACCCGCTTCCATGCCATCGATGAAGAAATAGTCGTTGCGGTATTTGATCAGCGGGAGTACATCGTATACCTCGTCATTGTCTACAGCAAAAGGGATATCTCCCCGTCTCATGCCTATCCCCAGCCCCCAGGTTTCCGTCTGGAATTGTGTGGCATAGATCTTAGGCAGGGGCTCATCTGGCTCAATCGTTTCAGGATCGCTGTGCTCCGATGATAGTGCCAGTCCGCTAAATAACGCGAGCGTTAGGGCGAGGGATTGAGCAAACTGCTGTGATGACGATAGGAACGGAGAATGCGTTTTCATAGAGTTGTTTTAGAGTTCTTAGTCTGGCTAGTATAAAATGAAAATGGAAAGTTAAAAGATTTATTATCTCTTAACGCATCTGTATACATGCTGAATGCAATTGCGTTTATCTAACTTCACGCTCGGAAATCGACTCGTAATTCGAAGCAAACCCAGGCTATTCCTAGCCTGGAGAGCAAGATTAATTCCCTTATACATGCCGTTATTTATCGGTCATCAGGCTTGTCTGTTCAAAAAAAACCGCTCTATATTCCAAAAAGGTATTAAAAATCAGATTTTATTCTTTTTTGCTTTTCTTCATCGGGGCTAAGCTAACTGACATTACACTGATATAGGGCCGTACCCATGTTGTTAAAAGAGCTTTCATCACTCGCTTCGCCACTGTCGACAGGGCAGGTGGATAAGTTAAAGCAGCTCACCGCTGAGCTGAGTGCCGTGCAACTTGCGTGGGTGAGTGGATATCTATCTGCTACTGCCGAGCAAGGAGTCAATCAGCTTGGTAGCGAAGCGGCTACTCAACGCGCTCCGGCACAAACCATCACCATACTATACGGTAGTCAAACCGGTAATGGTCGTGGGGTTGCAAGCGAGTTAGCCGCTAAGGCTCAAGCCCTAGGGTACGCCGTCAACCTGGCTTCTATGGGGGATTACAAGGTCCGTCAACTGAAGCAAGAAACCCTATTATTGGCTGTCGTGAGCACTCACGGTGAAGGCGAAGCGCCCGATGATGCTATCGAATTGCATAAATTCCTGGCATCTAAGCGAGCGCCTAAATTAGAAAACTTGAACTATTCGGTGTTGGCTTTGGGGGATTCGAGTTATGAATTCTTCTGCCAGACAGGTAAAGACTTCGATGAACGACTCGCTGCACTCGGCGCTAAGCCACTCCAATCTCTGGTTGAGTGTGATGTTGACTATGAATCTGCCGCCGAGTTGTGGCAAGCGAGTGTGTTAGAGGCCGTTAAGCCGCTAATCGACGCCTCAGGTGCCAGTGTCGTGTCTTTTTCTGGAGCGGCACTTTCCGCTACGGGCATAACAGGTGCTACAACGAGTGAATTCACCAAGCAAAAGCCTTATACGGCCGAGCTTCTCGTGAGTCAGAAATTAACGGGCCGGGGCTCGGATCGTGACGTACGTCACGTCGAAATCGACTTGGGCGAGTCTGGACTGAGCTATCAGGCGGGTGATGCGCTGGGGGTCTGGTTTACTAATACAGAAACGTTAGTCGAAGAGTTACTGACTAAATTATCCCTCGACGGCGATGAAGTCGTCACCTTGGGTAAGGATGAGCTATCGCTTAAGCAAGCGTTAATCGAGAAGAAAGAGCTGACTCAGCTTTATCCTGGTCTGATTAAAGATTGGGCCGCACTTAGCGGTAATGCCGAGCTGTTGAGTATCTGTGATGACAAGGAGCTGACTCGGCAGTTTGTGCGAAATAATCAACTAGCGGACCTTGTGGCTACTTACAGCGCAGAGGTGACCTCTATTCAGCTGTTAGCCATGCTGCGTCCCATCACACCTCGTCTGTATTCCATTGCATCGAGTCAGTCTGAGGTCGAGTCAGAGGTACACTTGACCGTTGCCTTAGTCGAGGATGAACGCGCAGGAGCCACAAGATTTGGCGGCGCCTCACAGTTTCTGGCTCAGGCACAAGAAGGCGCCGAAGTGAAGGTTTATGTCGAACCGAACAAGCATTTCAGGTTACCGGAAAATCCAGAGACACCAGTGATCATGGTGGGGCCGGGCACAGGAATAGCGCCGTTTAGAGCCTTCATGCAAGAGCGTGCGGCTCAAGGGATTGAGGGCAATAGCTGGCTTATCTTCGGTAACCCACATTTTGAGCAGGATTTTCTCTATCAAACTGAGTGGCAGCAATATCTGCAAGATGGCTCGTTATCTCGTATAGATTTAGCCTTCTCTAGAGATCAAGACCATAAGATCTATGTGCAGCACAGAATCGCCGAGCAGGGTGAAGAGTTATGGAACTGGCTTGAGTCCGGCGCGCATTTCTATATCTGTGGTGATGCCGAGCGTATGGCGAAAGATGTGCACCAGGCCTTGCTGGATATCGCGGTGAAGTTTGGCGGTAAAAACGAGGAAGAGGCCGAGGCCTACTTTGAGCAATTACGCCGCGACAAGCGTTATCAGAAAGACGTTTATTGATCTTGAGAAGCCTTACCGGGTCTGAATACTCGGTAATGGGATCTTCTGTTTAAACCTAATATAAGATGCGATGCCTATTTAGAGCGTCGCACCAGAGATGAGTGAGACGGTAGCCATGTCAGAAAATAAAAATGTACAGCAAGCAGAGCCATTATCAGTCAATGAGCATCTTAAAACCGACAGTAATTTTCTGAGAGGAACCATTGAGGAAGGCTTAGATACCGCGGTCACGGGATCATTTAGTGAAGGAGATCAGCAGCTGATCAAGTTTCATGGCTTTTACCAGCAAGATGACCGCGACTTAAGAAACGAACGTAAACAGCAGAAACTGGAGCCGCTTTATAGTTTCATGTTGCGTGCCCGTGTTGCCGGTGGTGTGTGTACTCCGGATCAGTGGCTGGGCGTCGATGAAATAGCGTCAAGCCTGACCAGCTCCAACAGCATACGCTTGACTACGCGTCAGACCTTTCAGTATCACGGCATCTCTAAGCGTAATTTGAGAACCTTGATCCAGAGTCTGGACAGCAAGGCGCTGGACTCGATTGCCGCCTGTGGTGACGTGAACCGTAATGTCATGTGTAACCCCAACCCAGTAGAATCTCGCTTACACGAGCAGGCTTTTTATTGGGCCAAAAAACTGTCGGATAACTACTTGCCACGCACTAAGGCTTACGCCGAGATCTGGCTGGGAGATGACAAGGTTGCCACCAGTGAAGGTGATGATGTCGAGCCAGTTTATGGCAAGACTTACTTGCCACGTAAGTTCAAGATGGCCGTGGCCGTGCCGCCTGATAATGATGTCGACGTGTACACCAATGATCTGGGTTTTATCGCGGTAGCGGAAGAAGGCGAGCTTATCGGCTTTAACTTAGTCGCCGGTGGCGGCATGGGCTCAACCCATGGTGAAGTGCAGACATTTCCACGTCTTGCCGATGATTTTGGCTATATTAAGGCCGAAGACACATTGAAGTTTGCCGAGGCGATATTAAAAGTTCAGCGTGACTGGGGTAACCGCTCTAACCGCAAACTGTCGAGGCTCAAGTACACCATAGTCAAGTATGGCTATGAGGTATTTAAGGCCGAAGTAGAGAAGCGCGCCGGGGTTAAATTTGAGCCCAAACGTGATGTGGTCATTGGCGACCGCGGCGACCGTTATGGTTGGATAAAAGGTGTAGATAACCAGTGGCACCTAACGTTATTCATCGAAGGCGGGCGCATCAAGGACCTTCCGGACCAGCCGTTGCAAACCGGATTGCGGGAGATTGCCAAGATACATAAGGGCGATTTCCGTATGACCTCTAATCAAAATCTTATCATAGCCCGCGTTGCCGCAGAGGATAAGGCTGAGATCGAAGCATTAGCCCGTAGCCATGGTCTGATGGGGAAAGTGATCACCGCCACCCGAGGCCGCTCAATTGCCTGTGTGGCATTGCCAACTTGTGCCCTTGCCATGGCGGAAGCCGAGCGTTATTTTCCTGACTTCCTGACTAAAGTAGAGTCATTGCAGGAGAAACATGGCTTTCTGGACCAAGGAATAGTCATTCGCATGACGGGTTGCCCTAATGGTTGTGCCAGACCCTTCGCGGCAGAGATTGGCCTGGTAGGTAAGGCACCGGGTCGCTATAACCTATATCTGGGTGCAAACTTCGAAGGCACACGTTTAAATAAACTCTATCGTGAGAATATTCAAGAAGCCGAGATCTTAGCCGAGCTTGATAGCTTGTTCGCCAGATATGCGGGTGAGCGAGAAGAGGGCGAAACCTTCGGTAATTTCACGGTGCGCATAGGCGTAGTAGCCGCGGTAATCGATGCCGCTAAGGATTTTCATGGACAGACTAGTCATGCCTGAATCAAATACTCAGCTTGAATCTCTGGTATCAGCACCAGAGCTGTTAGCCCTGTTAAGCGCGCCGGCAATCGAGCAGCAGAGCGAGCTTGCGCGTATCAATCACTTCCTCGAAGAGCTGACTCCTAAGCAAAGAGTCGCCTGGGGATTGGAGTATCTCCCAGGTACTCATGCGTTATCGTCGAGTTTCGGTATTCAAGGGGCCGTGATGTTGAATCTGGTCAGCACTGAGAAGCCAGATATTGCGGTGATCTTGACCGATACAGGTTACCTGTTTGCTGAAACTTATCAGTTTATCGACGAGCTGACCGAACGCTTATCGCTAAATCTTAAGATATTTGCCTCACCCATGACCCCTGCCTGGCAGGAGGCGCGTTTTGGCCAGTTGTGGCACCAAGGCCTAGATGGTTTAGAGCAATATAACCGTATGAACAAGGTCGAGCCCATGCAACGAGCCTTAGCTGAGCTCGAAGTAGGTACCTGGTTTGCTGGGCTGCGTCGCAGTCAATCCAGCACTCGAGAGGCTCTGCCAATCCTAGCGATTAATGGCTCGCGCTATAAGATCTTACCCATTTTGGATTGGAGCAATAAGGATGTGCATCAATACTTGACTGAACATGACCTGCCTTATCATCCGCTTTGGGAGCAAGGTTACGTCTCTGTGGGCGATACCCATTCCAGCAAGCCATTGGAGCTGGGCATGAGTGAAGAGGAGACGCGTTTCAACGGCCTTAAACGTGAATGTGGTCTGCACTTCGATATATAGATATTGCAGCAAGCCTATTCACCTCACGTATCTTATTTAATGTGATTAGGTGCTAGGTGGTTTTGATTGGCTTGTTAGCGCCTGCTTAATCAACAGCCGTTCCCCCTGAATAGCCCGATGCGGCTATTCAGGAACAGCCCAAATTCTAAAGTCCACCTAGCCCATTTCAAAATTTACTCTCCTGTAACGCCACGCTAGTTTCTTATTCCAATATCTTTGTTATTCTATTTTAGAACCTAGAACATCGGGGCTAAAGCCCCTCCTACAAGGGAGGGGATCAATTTTTGAAACCTTTTTATCTACATTTGTAGTATATTGAAAACTTAAATGTCAGGGTGTCTCAATATTCCCCCGAAATACAAATTTTGACCTCTAAAATGGAGTTTAATGAATGAAAAAAATACTAATCGCTGCGGCAGTGGTTGCCGTCGGTGCCGGCGGGTATTGGTTTAGCCAGCAGTCCGGAGGGGGAGCGAGTCAGTCTAATGAAGTATTGGCTTCGGTACCTGCCGATACGCCTATTTTTTCGGGTCAGTTAACGCCTTTCCCTATCAAGTCATATATCAATTCATTATCTCCAAGTTATAAGACCTATCCAGAGTATATGTTTGCCGAGTTAGCGGAGTCTGATGATGCCCGGGCCAAGTTTTTTGTCAGCTTGAGTAAGGCCTATATGGATAGTATGGAGAGCGGTCAAAAATTTGTGACCACTTTTGGTTTAGCCGATGATATTAGAAGTTATTTTTACACCTTAGGCCTGTTACCTGTACTAAAACTCGACGTCGAAAAGCCTGAGGCTATTTGGGCCCTGCTGGATAAGGCGGAACAAGACAGTGGCTTGAGTCACCAGATGAAGACTTTGAAAGGTCTCAAATATCGCTCTTATACATTAACAGATCCAGGCGATGACCAAGCGATTGAATTGCTGTTTTTACAGCAAGATGGCTTGCTAACGATCACCTTGAATACCTCTATGCTTGCCGAAGAGACTCTGGAAACGGCTCTTGGCATTAATCCTGTTACACCTTCCCTAGCGGATTCAAAGATATTACAAGATATCATTAACACCCATGGCTTTAGCGATGTAGCTGTCGGCTTCGTCAATCACCAAGAGTTAGTTAAGGCCATTACCACCCAAGATGGTAATCAGCTGGCTCGCCAGATTACGGCTATTCTTGCTCAAGAGGGTGAAGACCCACTGTCGGCGCTGCGTAGCCCTGAGTGCCATAGTGAGTTTACGGCTATTGCCGCTAATTGGCCGCGAACCGTATTTGGTTTGAACAGTGTTTCGATAGGAGACCAAGAGACTAGTCTGGATTTCTCTACTGTGATTGAGAGTAAAAACCAGACATTTCTAAATGCACTCAAGCGCATGCGTGGCTTCATTCCTGATTACGTGAAGAACAGTCGTGATAGCGTATTTTCCATGGGGCTAGGCATTGAGCTAAACCAATTGGTTCCCTCATTAACTGCCGTATGGGGTGAGATGCTACAACCTCAATACCAGTGCCAGGTTTTACAAGAGTTTCAGCAAGAGATGTCGGGTCAAAACCCGGCCATGTTAGGCATGTTTACCGGCATGGGAAATGGGGTTCGTGGCGTGAGTGCGGCGCTCCTCGATTATAAGTTTACCGAGCGAGTCGCAGGCGCTCAGGGTGAGCCAAGTTTAGAGAGTGTCGATGCTATTATAAGCCTGTCAGCAGATAACCCGAGTATCTTGTTTAATATGGTGAAGCCTTTCGTACCTGAACTGGCCAATATTCAATTACCACAAGATGGTAGCCCTGTTGACCTTGCTCACTTGCTACCACTTCCGCCCGAATATGGCATCTCTCCTAAGCTGGCGCTAAAAGGCAAACATTTAGTCCTGTATACGGGAGATAAAGCCGAAATTGTGGCTAATAAGCTGGCCGATGAAAAATTAGCTAACAATGGTTTATATAGTGTGTATCTGGATTATAGCAAGGTATTTGCGCCGATCTTAAGCTTGGCTGAGATGACTGGCGAACCATTGCCGGAAGAGTTTTCTATGATGAAAGATTACAATATGCAGGTGCAGATTGGCCTGGACATCAATGATCAGGGCATAGTATTTGACTCATACATGAACAGCAAAGCGACGCCCAGTGGCGAGTAAATTTTAGTATGAAAAAGAGCCAGTCCTGCTGGCTCTTTTTTATGTCGTACATAGAGGCATTAATAACGGCTATAAAGATATTAGCAAATGGAGGCATTAAGTGGTTATTGCTGGACTGTTTTTAAAAGCAAATGAAGTGAGAATGGTAAGTCTGAGTGGTACGCGTGAATCTCATGAGATTGTGGCGCCTAAGGTAAACAAGTTAACGCTCAATAAGAACCCCACCCGGGAAGAGGTCAGCCAGTTCGCAGCAGAGGTTAAGGCCTATTGCGGCGAGCATCAAGTTGAGAAAATAGTGATAAACAGGCGTGCCAGTAAGGGCCAAGGTGCCGGCGGAGCTGGGACCTTCCTGATGGAAGGAGTGATACTCGCGACCTCGGCCATCGAGGTTGAGTTAGTGCATCCGGCCACAGTGAGAGCGACGGATAAACGCACTGCTGGCTTAAAAGATTTAAAACCTAAGACGGTCGATCTAGGTAAGGCTTATGATCTGGCGTTTGAACTGTTAAACTAGCCGAAATAATATAAGTTTTTGAAAAGTTACTGTAATTGTAGAAGTTACGTTCGTGGGTTTGGTTTTTGGAATGATCTTGTTCCCATGAAAATTTGTTTTAATATTCCATCGAAGCCTTAAGTAAGGTATAACGGCGCTATGAAAATACCGAAACGCATTCAGCCTCTCGTCGATGAAGGCTTAGTTGATGAAGTCCTTCGCCCCTTGATGAGTGGCAAAGAGGCCGATGTTTATGTTGTCCGCTGTGGCAACGATGTTCGTTGTGCCAAGATTTATAAAGAAGCCGAGAAGCGTAGCTTCAAACAGGCTGTACTATACCGTGAAGGCAGAAAAAGCCGTAACAGTCGTCGAGCTCGTGCCATGGAAAAAGGCTCGAAATTTGGCCGTGATGAGCAGGAGAATTCCTGGCAAAATGCCGAAGTCGATGCCCTGTTTCGCCTAGCCTATGCCGGCGTTAGAGTCCCGCAGCCTTACGGCTGTTTCGATGGTGTGCTCTTGATGGAGCTGATCACCGACGATCAAGGATATGTGGCGCCAAGGCTCAACGACATCACCTTGACCCGTGAGCAGGCACTAGAGCAGCACAAGTCAGTGATGAAAGATGTGCAGCGTATGTTGTGTGTCGGTTTAATCCATGGTGACTTGTCTGAATTTAATGTGTTGCTGGACAGTAATGGCCCGGTGATCATCGATCTCCCCCAGGCGGTCGATGCGGCAGCAAACAATAATGCTAAGCGCATGCTTGAACGTGATGTAAACAATATGACCCGCTATTATGGTCAGTTTGCTCCCGAGCTTCTTAGCAGTAAGTATGCCAAAGAGATGTGGGCTCTGTTCGAGTCGGGTAAGTTAAATCCTGAGTCTGAACTGACTGGTGAGTTTAAAGAGAGTACTAAAGCTGCGGATGTAGGGTCGGTGCTCGCTGAAATTGAAGCGGCGTTCGATGAAGAGCAAGAGCGCAAAGAGCGTATCCGCGAAGCTGAAGAAGGTTAAACCTTCGGGGCTGAAGCCCCTCCTACATGGGGTTAAACCTTCGGGGCTGAAGCCCCTCCTACATGGGCTAAAGCCCGTCCTACATGGGGATTAATCCATAATACATGGGAGAGAAGAGATTATTAATCTCTTTTTTCTATCCCCAGCTGTTCCAAGTTTGCGGCGATATCTTCTGCCGCCGTTATTGCATTGATATCCTCATCGATCTTAATGATCTTGCCATCCTTGCCTACATAGAAGGTGACGCGACTGGCGACACGGACGAAATTTAGCACATCGTAGGCCTTAGCCGTCTCCTTGGTGGGATCGCTCAACATGGGGAAGTCGGCTTTCTGCTTCTTGGCGAAATCTTGATTGTCTTCTAAGTCATCGACACTGGCCATCATATAGACAGCGTTATATTCCCTGATCAAGTGTCCCTTCTGAACCAGGGAGCGACACTCCAAGGTACAGCTATGTGTGTTGGCCATAGGGTACCAGGCGAGGACCAGAGTCTGTTTACCTAAGTAATCACTTAGCTGATAGAAGTTGCCATCGGTAGATTCTAGTCTGAAGTTTGGCGCAGTATCTCCAACCTTGAGGTCGGTCGCCATGGCGGAGAAGCTGAGTATGGATAATAGGATAAGCTTGAGCGACATTTTAAACATCTTAGGTCCCTAGTACATTAATTGTTACTGATATATGGTCCTTTCAAATTAACACATTAGCAGGTGCATGTAAGCATATAGAGATGAAGGTAGGTTATCGAGCTGAGTTGTTTATGGGATGATTGGCATGATGCGGTGATTGTTAACCTCTCATCGCCTTCGACTAGTACCCATAGGGCTACTCATCGCCTTCGACTAGTACCCATAGGGCTACTCATCGCAAAATACCTCCTTTATTACTATGCATTCTTGCTGTTTTCTAGATCTATGAGTAAGTGTGCATAATTTATCCAGTCAATGATCAGTGCCTTCACCATCATTTGAGTACCTGGGTCTGCCTGAGGATGTTGTCCTTTTATTTGCAGGGATTCAACTACCCCTCTAACGTCCAATGGGGCCAGGTCTATCTTGAAGTTGTCTTTTGGACTCGGGTTATGGTCAGGTTGAGGCGCTATTGGGCTGCACATTTGATTTTGTACTGTCAGTGCCAGTTGTGGATTTATGCTACGCAATAGGGTGACTGTCATACGCAAGGCCCCGCGGCTAAACGTATCGGCGCTTAACACTAATTCTTGCTGATTCGGCATATCCCCCTCCTATTTGCCCCTTCACTTGCAGCGGCTGATTTTATTGTTGTAACGTCATGTTGGACTCTGAAGTCGGAGTCCCATCCGAGTCTGGCACGATATTTAATACCCGCTTAGCTTCAGTATCGAGACTCTTGTGAGTGTAGACGGTTTCTCGATCTTGTTGCTCACTTTCTATCAGTGATAATAGCCCTTGCCAGTTTATCACCTCAGTGATGGGCAGCGGGATATCGGGTTGAGTTCCTAGGCTAGATAGCAATGTCCCTTGCATGTTGTAGGTGAGGCTCGCCGTAAGCTCAATCTTTATGCCGCTGTTTGGTAAAGTGAACCCATACCGTCTACCTAGGTCTCCTGAAGTCTTCTCGCCGATAAGTGTCACTCGTGACAATGACTTAGCAAAGTAGGCTATCCACTCACATTCTCGTCGACACCCTGGGCCTATGATTAAGCCGAGGCGACTCGATACTGGTGTGCCTGATTCATCAGTGCCTAAATTTTTAGCTCGTGGCGATCTTCTTCCATACCAGAGACCGAACTTGTCAGTATTATTCAGATCAATCGTTTGGCTTGTGTGGCTGAACTCCACTTGTTCGAAGAAATTAAACTCATCGAAAGGAATAAAGCCCAGAGGTCGGAGAAAGTCGGACTTGAAATCGAGGGCGCGGCGATATTGGCCTAGGGCAATCAGATGTCGTGGTACCTGTGTCTGATGATAGTCAGATCTGGGGTTAGGATAATGACGGGCGATGAAGTGTAACAGCTTATCACTGTCTCCAACGGCATTCCTCAGGTCTATGATGGTTAACGCTTGCCGTGAAGCTTTCTCCAGGCGTGTCACTAGCTCAGTGTCGCTATCATAGCGAGATAACGAATCGATTGAGACATACAAGGGCTGACTCGTTGATTCATCGCTTAAGCTGTTCTCCATGCTAGCGATGAGCTCTCTGGGAGGATGGAGCTGCTGCTTGGCAACTGGCAAGATTAACTGAATGTTGGAATCCTGATTATCGCTGAGGGACAAGGTTACCTGAGTCTTGAGAGGCAAGCCCATGTCGTGTCTGAGAATATCCAGCTGTGAAAGCCAGTGTACACGCGTACTGATGGCCTGGTTCAGCGGGTTTGAGATAAATTTCTGACTGGCTTGTTCCCAGCGAGATAGAGGAAGGCCGTCGATATGAGTAATGAAAGGATGATCGGTATCTATCGGGATCGCGTTTTCATCCAGAGCAAGCCAGGAGTCTGCAACGGGCTTGAGGATCACAGGTAAAACAGGCAGAGGCTCATTGGGAGATGTGACTAATATTCCTGGGTCTTCGAGAGTGGCGACTAGCTTTACGATCTCTGCATAAAAATATTGGCTTTCGAGTGAGTGACTGGCTCGGTAGATAACAGACTCGACATCGGCTTGTATCTTGGCGAGGCGATGCTCATCTAATGCGGCAAATGCTGAATGTAATTCAACTTCGTGTATCAAGGCTTCGAGATCTTGGTGCATTTCACTCTGAGTGAGTCGGGCTTTATGGTCGATAGAATATAGGCTTAAGTGTGCTAACTGCAGGGTGCTGATCAGCAGACAGAATCCAAATACATTGACTATTTGTGGAAATCCAAATTTCAATATCTCTCCTTGATATACGTCTGAACACTCGTTGGCGCTATGATCGATTGGCATGTTAGTCGGCCGAACTGAAGCGATTCAAGATGGTTTTAATCCAGTTAGCCAAATTATAGTTTATCTATAAAAAAATCCTTGGGGGGATGCGTCCAGCCCTATGTCTTGAGTTGGAGAATTATAGTCGATTAGACTCTTCCCGTAACCGTTAAAATGATCGAGTGTCAATCCTAAGCGCCTGCACTTAATAACTAAAACGTATAACAGTAAAGAAATAACTATTTATTAAGTTATAAGTAGGCGGTTATATTTACACTATTAAAATCGAGTGTGGGGCATAGAGATGGAAATAGTCACTTTACCTGGCCAGAGAGCCGGTGGCAAAGTTTGGTTGGTGGGGGCGGGTCCGGGAGATGTTGAGCTGTTAACGCTCAAGGCATATCGCATCCTCCAGAGCGCCGATGTTGTCCTCTATGATGCCCTGGTCAGTGAAGATATCATGGCTCTGGTCCCCAAGGATGCAGAGAAAATCGCAGTCGGTAAACGCGCTGGTAAACACAGCGCCGCTCAAGATGAGATCAATCAGCTTCTGGTCACCAAGGCCTTTACTAAGCAGAATGTCGTGCGACTCAAAGGGGGCGACCCGTTTATTTTTGGCCGCGGCGGCGAAGAACTGCAGAGCTTAGTCGAATCGGGTGTAGAGTTTGAAGTCGTTCCGGGTATCACGGCTGCCAGTGGCACATCGGCCTATGCGGGCATTCCACTGACCCATAGAGATTATGCCCAAGGGGTGACCTTTATCACGGGTCATTGCCAGCTGGAGAGCCGCCCAATGGATTGGAAAAGTTATGCAAACCCCAACAACACCTTAGTCATCTATATGGGAATATTGAATGCTGGCTTGATAAAGTCTGGGCTGTTAGAGGCCGGACGCAATATCGATACCCCTGTGGCCATCGTCTCCAAGGCCACTACCCAAGATCAACAGTGTTTCATAGGTACCTTGGGAGAATTAGAACGCTTAGCATCAAATCCTGCGCTTAAGATGCCAGCCTTGATGATCATTGGTGAAGTAGTCGAACTCGCCGACACCTTAAACTGGTTTAAACCTGACTCGGTTCAAAATGACTCGGCTCAAGGGGTGAATCAAAGATTAAAGGTCGAGCTAGCACTGTAATTCCACCTAGCTTGAGTCTCTAGACGTTGATTCTATCTTGAAGTCTTTGGCGAACAAAATCCTCATTGCCTTGTTGTATTCACCGTCGGGTTTAGGGTTAATAAGCTGGGTGAGTTCATCACCAATCGGCGTTAAACGATAATAGTTAAATAACAGATGGCCGCTTTTAGGGGTCAGTTTCATCTGAGTATCGAACAAGGTAAAATGGATAGGTGTCTTGCTGTTTAATAAACCGGTTTCAAATTCACTGCGGTGCAGTATGCCCGCATCTATTAAGGTGAGAATATTGGAATAGGGCAAGCCAAAATTTGATAAGCCGATATTAATCGGTGATGACTTTCTGAATATCTGGCCAATCCCCCCCCCATATCGATAGCCTATGATCAGCTTCAATCGAGTCTCGTTGTTGACCTTCACTGCCATGCCTAAGGCTTTCTCTAATATCTGCGCTTCCTTGTGAGTTAGCTGTTTCAGCGTTGTCAGAGTCCTTAGACTAAAGTTACCTGGATTGGTGATTTCATTGGCGAGAATTCTACCCCATAACTCCTGCATCTTACGGTTATGTATCTGCTCCGCGATTTGAAAAAACTGATGTGACCAGTCGGGATCGAGATCGGCGCCAGTGACGTCTGATGGCGTGATGCTCAAGGCGATCTTATAGATGGTTTCCAGATTGATCTGATACTGGCTCATCAAGGTTCGCTGTCTGTGTTCGGCGCGCTCTAAGGTAGAGGCATTGGCAGGGCTGTAACCATCTTCACTAGTCAAGCCAAGCTGACGGCCTAAAAGGAGCGCTTTCTTGCGCGCAGAAACATCAGATTGTGCTGATTTTACTTGGCTTATTTTCGCGGATTCGGTCATATCGTCCTCGATCTAGTTTAGCAGTATGCTCTGTAGGGCTCACTCATATTAGCCTAGGCAGCAGTTTCTTTAATGTTTCTTGCTCCGCCTCATCAAGTGGTTGCAGCAGCGCTTGATTCACTTCTCTGAGGATATTGATTAATTTGCCGGCTAATGCGGTTCCCTGCTCTGTCACGCAGATGTTTATGCTGCGACGGGATTGTCGGTGCGGATGGCGCTGTACCAGTCCCATCTTCACCAGGACATCGATATTACGGGTCGTGGCATAGCTGGCCATCAAGACTTGTCTGCCGATATCACTCTGAGAAATATCGTCGCGTTCTATTAAGACCATCATGATCGCGAATTGGCTTAGATTGAGCCCCAAGGGTTTCAATGCCTGATTCATCTGCTTATCTAAGCTATCGGAGAGCATTTTTAGCATCCAACCGATGCTTGTCTGTCTGGCGGCCGATATGTTATCCCTTGCAATATCGTGTGCTTTATTCATTGTCATATTGGTGCTGAGTGAAAGGTTCGAACCTCCATTGTATGTGTCGTTGAGTCATTTGTAATCAGTGAATATTGATAAACCACAAAAGAGTGAATTTTCAACCGAGATCACAGTCTTGCTCATAAACGCTGCACTTGCAACTGCTGCACTTGCAAGTGTTTGCATATTTGTTATTATGTGGTGGTTTTTTCGTGGCGCCTTGATTCTATTCGAGTCGAGGTGCTTTTTTATTTCGATTGTCACCTTCGACCAGAGACATAAATATGCTCTAGGTTTGTGGTCGTCATTTATCGAAGGCTGTTTTACCGAGGTTGAATACTATGTCGTTAAAAAAAGTGCTTAAGTTTATTGAAGAGATTGGCTGCATCATGTATGTCGGTGGCATACTCTCGCATATTGTGATCGGTGTGACCTTAGGTCATGCGGATGCCAGTACCGCTTATAATGTGTATATCTATAAAGAGCAGAGTGCCTTTATCTTGATCCTTCCAGGTCTGGCGATGAAGGTCATTGCCGATCTTATTCTCTATTTCCAATTCGAGGCTAAGCCCAACTGGTTAAAAGCCAAGATGGCGATGAACCTGTTTCTCGCCACCAATGCGTTCGTATTCTTGGTGCCTATGATGCCTGAAATTATACAATTGGCAGAAGCCTCCTTACCCGATGGTGAAGTGAGTCAGGCATTTCTTGACAAGGTTGCCATAGAAAAAATGGTCGGCATGAGCAATGTGATCCCCCTGGTTTTGGAATTAATACTCGGTTCGTTTAAGCCTAAGTTAGGCCGCGAGAGGGCGGTATCTGACACGATGGCAACGGTCGGATCATAAAATTAATCTATACATTTAACAGGAAAAAAGTCATGAAAAAAAATATTCTCCGTTACTTAAGCATAAAGCATTTATTGCTTGTTATTTTGGCGACTTCATTTTCTCAGCAGCTGATCGCCGATGAGATTAATGTTAGCGGACAGGCTGTCTTTGTCGAGAATTGCGCCTCGTGTCACAGCGGCGGTTTCAAGGGCTGGATAACGGGAGCACCGGCGATCGGAGAGAAGCAAGCGTGGCAGGAATTTTTAGCTAAGGGCGTCGATAAAATGTCACAAGCTACCATAGAAGGCGTCGATGGCATGGACCCTATGGGGGGGTGTGATTCATGCACTGAAGAGCAGATAGTTGCAGCGGTCGAATATCTGGTTTCACAGACCCAATAATATTAAGGTGACTCACATGGATACTGCTAAGCAAGCTGTACCCTATCGATACATTTTCACTAAAAATGGCCCGATAGCCTTCATTTTTGTCTATGCCTTATTCATGTTAGCGCCTCTGTTGTTAACACGTTTGCTTGGTGTGGAACGCAGCGACAGTGCGCTCAGAGAACTCGCCGTCGGCAGTGGCATGTTGGCGCTGATGCTCTTGTTAAGCCTGTTCTGGTTATCGGGGCGTTTCAATTGGGCTTCGGGGGTCAGAGGGCTGGATCTAACACTTAAGTTTCATCGGCGAATAGCCGGACTGGCGCTGGTATTGATCGCAGTCCACCTGATGGTCATCATAGGTTTTTCACTGCCTAAATATATGGGGCTGATAGCCGTCGGCTTGTTATTAGTCGTGTTGCAATTTTTGTTGGCTAAGGCCCATACCAAGTTCAAGATGAACTATGACTACTGGCGTGTCAGTCATGCTGCGTTGGCCTTGGTATTGGTGGTTGTCATGGTGATTCACGCCATCGCAGAGGGTCATTACAGCAGTCATCCCCTACTGAGTGCCTACTGGGTATTACTCACCTTAGCAGCCATGGGCTCACTCTTGTATGTACATGTCTGGATCCCTTATCAGCAGCGCAAGCGGCCCTATCGTGTGGTCGAGATCAAGCCCGCCGCCGATAGTCAATGGTTAGTGACCTTGTCCCCTCAAGGATTCGAATCCATGACTTTTGAGGCCGGTCAGTATGCATTTGTCTCATTCGGTCCCAGTCCATTCGTGGGCAAACCCCATCCATTTTCTTTCAGTTCTTGCCCGTCAGACAGGCCTAATATCAGTTTCACCATCAAGCAAGTCGGTGACTTCACTGACGCCATAGAGCAAATTGAATTAGGCAGCAATGCCTATGTATATGGGCCCTATGGTCACCTCAGTCTGAGTAAGCGCCGGGGGACACAGATGCGTGAAAAGGGCATCGTCTTGTTGGCTGCGGGGATCGGTATGACGCCTATAATGAGTATGCTGCGTGAGATGCGTGCCAAACAGGAGAAGAAGCCGATCAAGTTGTTTTATGCCTGCCGCTTCGAGCAGGATCTGCTGTATATGGATGAATTATCTGAACTGGCTCAAGAGTTAGATCTAGACATGAAAATTCTGTTATCCCAGCCTCAGGCCGGTTGGCAAGGGGATAGCGGCAGGATCGATGCTGAGTATTTGAAGACGCATATTAATTTTGAACATCACCAAGATTATCTGTATTTTTCTTGTGGCACAACGCCATTTATCAGGTCTGTCAGCAAGGGGCTCGAAGGCGTAGGAGGTATTCCTATGTTTAATATCGTTTTCGAAGATTTCTCGGTGTACTCATAAGGTCATAGACATGCATAATAAATTTGGTTGGGCCATCTTCTCTCTCTTTAGCTTAGTGCTGCTCTCCGGGCTAGTCATGTTTGCTTTTAGCGGCTGATTTCGCTGTTTATTTTCAGTCAATAATCCTAGGGCTGCAACTTCTGACAATCTGAAGTTGCAGCCCTTTTTTCAGCCTAAAGGAACCTATCTCATTAGCTTGGGGGCTTGGCTTCATGATCGAATCCGCTTTTTTTGAACATGCTGAGCATGTATATCATTCGAGCTAGAATGTTGCTTAAACTGCCCTGCACCTTGCTTCAATTACCCCTTAGTTATCGAATATAACCTGAGCTAGTAATCGCATTTTATAAGCTATTGCTCCCACGGGTTAACATTCTTGATCGGGTTAGGGATCTGATTTATCCAATTACCGACTGAATTTATCAAATTTCCGACTGAACTTGTTAGCTTGAGACCCAAATTTATTTGTATAGTCCAAGGCCACCGAGGGCCAGACGGTGGTTATCTGCTAATTATATTTTGGAGGAAGTTGACGGAAAGCGTCGTCATCCAAAGTTAAAAGTTAACATGCTACAAAGGATTGTAATACAGTGAAAAAAATCATTTTTCTATCTATTCTGGCCGTTTCCTCCCCCGTGTTAGGGTCGGAGTTTTGCCCCATTGATGACGAGCAATATCTGTTGGATGAAGAGAGTTATCGTGTTCTACAGCAAGACAATTATAGGATATTTAGTCGTGAGGTCAGTCCTACGGACGCCTTGTTAACCTCTCCGCGGGGAGAATTGGCGATCAAGGGGGAGCTCCCTGAGGCGCTGGATGTTTTTTCGGCGACGGCGTTAAACTTAACTAGGGGGCCCGACGAAGCATTGGCTCTGACGAGTGCTGAGTCCCTTAGATTATTGCGCTCAATGGGGAGAACGGCCGAAAAGGTCGCCGCAGGCGCATTAGAAGCCTTGGGGCCAGTGGGTGATATCTTGGCTGTCGGCTTGTGGGCCGAGGATGTGGCCGAGACATTCGCAGACGAGAGTCGAACCGCCTATGATAGATTTGAGTCCATCATGGGGTTGATCGATGTGTTTGGCTTACTCAAGGTGCCAGAGCGAGACATTGATCGTAAGATCATCGCCAGCCATTGGGACAGCATAGCAAGCGGTGAGCATTACAGTTATACCTTACACCAAGATCTCGCCACTCAACAAGATCATATCGACAAGGTGCGTTGGGCGCATTTCTCTGATGGCTATGATAAGTTTCTGCAAAGAACCACGCTGGATTTTCTCATCGACGTGGGGCTCAAATATCAACTCCATTACATAGAGGCCGTACAGGGTCAGACTCAAATGGCACAAGAACTGATCAATGGTATCGATCAGGAGCTGTATAAGTCGTTAATGACCCATCTGGCGCTAAATGAAGCCGCAGAGCGAACTTTTTCTGCGGACATTCAGCATGGGTGTGCTGCTGAGTCCAGGCAATTACTCACATTACTGGCCCAGGAGGCCAGTGGCCTAGATAACAATCGCCCCGGCGGTGCTCAGATAGATGAGCGTGAGCTCAACAGTAAGCTAGCCCGTGTCCAGAGTTGTCAGCTCCAGAAGATCAGTCATCTAGCCGATAACTTGTATCGCATGAGCCAGGGAGACCTAGCGGGTTTTAGCGCTAGCCAGACTCGTGCGTTCTTTACCCAAGCATTCGATGCCAAGCAAAACATCATAGATACCGCCGCGACTAATCTGGAACAGATCAGAGCTAGGCTAATCGATGAAATGCGCCAGCAAGGGCATCAGGCGATTGGGCAACTGTTTGCATCTGGCGCCGTAGCCGGCACCCAGGATTTTATCCTGCGACAGGGTTCGCGCTCTGCCATCGACGAAATGGTACGCAGCTTGCTCTATCGCTCGGCAACTGCCAGCGAATTAGACTCAGGTTTGATAGTGCTAGCTCCTAGCTATGAAACCTGTGTTAGCCAAGGAACGCTCTTTCCTCATACGGAATGCACCACGACCCCCGCAATTACTCGGCAATTTAATGTTAACCAAGACGACATCCTCAGCACCATAAGGTCGCCACAAATCGAAGAATATTTAGCCATGTTCGATGAACACTTAGGCATGTTAATTGATGCGGGCTGGAACATCGAATATCAGGAGAACTGGTTGCAGGTGCAAGCCACGCATTTCCTAACTCAACAAACTGCAAGACCCGAGGCTGAACGCCTCGATGCTGAGGTGAGAAGGTGGTTATTTGATCGCGATCTAGGTGGCGATTGTACCGGGGGAGCGTTTAACTGTGGCGGATGGAATTCTGGCTATTTAGCCGATGATGGCGTTCATAGGGATGTGTCCCTGCGTACCATAGAGAATTGGTTAGCAGGTTATGGTGATAATATTTTTGGTGATGATAATCACTCATCCCGCATTTATGGATTAAAATATTTAGTGCCTTTGGCCATTAAGGCTAGATGGAGGAGTGATGAATGGGAGAAATACCATTATTTTGCTCATCCCAGTAGCGTGGATATCCAAGCCACGGCGCCGAAAATATATGCCGGCTTAATTCAGGCTAGGGAGCGAGGAGCCACAACGGTGGAAGCGCTGGTGGCATCGATGAAGGTCACCATGAAGCTGGCGATGGATTTATCCGAGACTCAAAATCCTTTATGGCTCAATCAGCAGATCGGCGATTTTCATCGCTACGCCGTTATCGCCAAGCTGCAGCGAAAAACCACGGGTCATCCAGATCCAGCCTTAAGTTCCCCCCTGTTCAATGAGACGCTTCCAGCCAACCTGCTCCGTTTTGCGACTGGGAATATTGCAAACGACTATCGAGCGCGATTGGTGCAGTCTTTAAGGATGTTTTTAACGGCATCCGATACCGAAGATTGGCAAGCCCACTACGGCAGTAATCCTCTGAGCCCCCTCAGGATTAGCCATGCCGATGGCAGGCGCTATCAGGATATCGACTCGCTTAATCTCGTTGAGCAGCTGGCCGCGATTCAAGTGGTCACGCAGGAGTATATAGACACATCGGCACAAGGTTGTGATGTGGATTTCGCCCCTTTGCAGGCGGTGTTTTTCGCGATGTCAGGCAATCAAAACCTGCAAGTCTTGCCTTTTCTCCCTAGGTTCGTCCATGAACTTGGCATGGGCGTCGATTCATTGGCGTTTATTCAGGCTATAGCTAGTTCAAGGATGGCCGAGCTAAACCTGAGCTGCGAGCGCAGTAGCAATTCACGATCTAACCGCAACGATGGGATTTAGGATGAAGAGTACACTTAATGCGAGCCATGCTTCGATTGGAAAACCTGGGAGTAGCCACTATGTTTAATTGCAATAAGTCTTGGTGTCAAAGGCATCTATCGCTGAGCGTGTTACTTTTCGCCAGCATCATTGCCATCCCTGATGTCGATGCCGGTGTGTTCGATGCGTGTTTTAGCCCATCAGAATATCAAGCCATTAGTGCCGTCAAGTTAAAAGTGAGAGCGGATACTAGAGCCAGCGATATGGGGATTTGTTATGACGCGGCGGTGTGTTTAGCCCGCTCCGAAAAAGCCTTGAGTAAGCAGCAGGTGACCTATCTCCTCGCTGCGATGAAAAATGAGCCAGGCGTTAGATACACGCGCGAATATCGACAACTAATGGGCGTGAGTCTTGACGTGAATGACTTATCACCGGTGTTAAATTTAGATGAGGTCACAGAATCTGGTTTTGTTAATTTTCAGGAAACCTTTGAGAACCAAAATATGATCCATACTGGCTACATACAAGTTACCAGTGATGGGGAAACGTTTTTCTATCACGCCAATGGTCATACTGGCGATACTTTTCTTATGCGCGGAGATGCTGAGATGCCAGTGCAGGCTGGACGTACTAACCGCTATCTCTTAACCCCAGATAAGCTAGGTAAGTTTAATCTTTGGTTGGAAAGTAGACGTCTCAGAATTCATTACACGCCAGTGAGTGAAGTGTCCGCCAATATAACCGCTGGGATGCGCTTAGCCCTCTAATAATTTCAAACCTAAGAGTCTTCGAATTTCTAGTCATAAAAGCCCCTATTTTTTAGGGGCTTATCTAGCCTGGTCGCAAAAAAATATTTTTAATATAGAGGGATAGCTAGCAGTACCTGCTCTCATTTTATGATGTTATCGAACATGACTCGCGACTATGAATCATTATTCAAACAAGGATATAGTATGAATAAAACCTTTCTTGCAGTTGTTATTGCTTCATTGTTAACCAGCGTGCCCGTTTTTTCAGCCGAGCATGCAAATAATGAAGCTGCCATCGACAATGATCTCGGCGTTCGAGCAGGAGAGTCCATAAAAGCCATACCGCCGATGTTAATGGGCTATGGGAGTGATAGGCTCACGGTCAATACGTCCCAAGCGATGAGCGAATTTATCAAGGACCCCGAACGCTTCTTAAGCGAGCATACGGTGGATGTGATTGAATTGATAAAAAATGGCATCTTGCCTGGACATGGCTATGCCAGGTTAGCGGCAACGTCTACAGGATATCAATTTCATCTTTCCCCAACGGCTGGCGTCGATACGGCTCCCGCCTATTTCCTTGGTTTCAATGGCCGAACTAACACATCACCCGCTTATGTGGATATCCCTAAGGCCGCCTTGGAGGGCAGTTTCCTCCTCACTGGATCTCTGACAGGATGTTCAGTGATTGTAACCGATCTTAATGCGACCCATTATCGCGTGTATCACGATGGTCGAGGGGGGAGCTCAGTCTTATATGACAATGTCGTCATGTCGGTGGATTACTCAGATTATCAGGGTGTTGGAGTGGGTGATTACGTCGCAGCTAGCTATCTCTTGTTCAAAGGTGGTCGCTGGCAAATGATGTTACAGCGCCAATCACAACACGTAGTACCGGGAGATCTGGGTGAACTCAGATGGCTTAAGCGTGATGGGGCCGAGGGTGTTGCCATTATTCAAACCCCAGAGCGAGTATCAAATAGCCTGAGGGAAGCAAAATTTGCAGCAATGCGTCGCGGGGACCAGGACCAGTTGCTAAAGCGCGCCGCAGAGCTCAACATCGACGTATTACCACGACCTGAAGATCGGCCGATTGACCCAAATGAGCCCATGAATGTGGCGGAAAACTCGGCCTTGACTCAATGGCAAGACTTACGTGAGCAGATTAATCGAGGCATAGCCAGAGAGTTAGCGCCAGCATTTGCGCGTAGAGATACTGTCTATGATTTGTTAAAGACTGCCAGCGGGGAGCTAAAAACACGCTATCAGGCTGAGATTAGAGCGATAAGGGTCACCGAAGCGTTTTACAGAAATAAATACCAGCCCGATATTACGGCTTCTATCGATTCGGACCGCATGTGGCTATGGTTAGATAAAAAGCAGCGTGAGGGGACCCAAGCTGTTATCGCGATCGATAGTGATCTGGCAGGAGGAGCCGATCTACGCCTGGTCGAGCGCTATACCAATTATCAAACCGTACTCAAGAATTTAACCGGTGAGCGACAACAGAAG
Organism: Shewanella sp.; assembly: GCF_013214165.1. Taxonomy (GTDB): domain Bacteria; phylum Pseudomonadota; class Gammaproteobacteria; order Enterobacterales; family Shewanellaceae; genus Shewanella. The sequence goes on from NZ_JABSSM010000006.1 coordinate 45,328, forward strand.
TATCAGCAAGGCCTGGCCGACTCTGGCGAGGTGGATATTCCGGATTGGCGAGTGGATATGACGACATCAGAGATGATGGAACTCTTGTTAGATACGTCTAAGAGTCTTAATTTTAAGCATAAGGGCGCCCTAATATCACGGATCAAGGAAAATTATAAGCGAGACTTGTATCGAAACGCACTGGATAAAACCCAGAAAGTAGCGACCTACATACAAGCCAAGGGGGGAGAAGTCGCCCAGCTTATGCCACAAGCCTTCATATTGTTAGCTAAGCCGGGTCGGTGCTTACCCTTGTCGCGAATGATGGCCTCAGCCATAGCCAATAAAGGGGGCGAGGGTATTCGTGATTTTGCGGCAAACTTATACGCCGCCGCGGCTGATCCCGAATCGACAACATCCAGAGCGGTTTATGAAACAATAGGCTACTTGCATGGTAACGATGAGGCGATGTCGGCAGAAACAAAGCTGGGGAATCGTCGCATTCAACAAATAACGGCAGACTTGCAAGCCGAGCACTTGGGCACCAATGGATCCATTTTCATGTTGATGAACACTAAGGTTCATACCATGCTAGTGGGAAAAACGACCACGGCTAAGCAAGACAAATATTATTTTTATGATCCTAACTTTGCCGTGTTTACCTTTGACAATGCGAAATCATTGGCTAAAGGCTTGAGCGAACATTTAGTCAAGCAATCTTATGCTCATTTATACTCTGCCTATGGCGAGGATAAGCGTTCTCCCGAATTTGAAATGCGTCGGATCGATACCGAAAAAATGGTGAAAATACGGTTATCCAATGGGTTATATGTGTCTGATATCATCAGTCCCGAAGACAGAGTCCTTAACGTGAGCATAGATCAAACGGCCGCCGCGGTGGCACAAACTACGGATAGCCTGCAAGCCGATCTTAAGCTAAAGTCGGCTCTGACTCTGTTAGAAAGTGTCAATATGGCTGAGGATTTCTTTACGGCGACGCAGCAGCTCTTCCAACGTGAGGGCCTAGATCATAATTGGCTGCCTGTGTTTGAAAATATCACCGACAATGCCGATGGCAGCTATACCATNCCTGTNATCAATAGCCTTNACACAGAGCAAGTACGTGAGCTGATCACACGGGATGAACGTATTTGGCAGTTTAAACGTCATTATGAACATGCCTTAGAGAGCATTAAGACTCGCTATACCTATGCCAACGGAGAGTTGCTTCCCCGGCATGGGGTGGCCGAGGTCGAGCATGTCGATGGATTGAATTCTGCTTTTGCGGTGCAGAGCATTATTTCTTGGTTCCAAAATAAGAGTCGTTCCTCGGTGGCGGGTCAACATTTACCCCAAGGGTTGAGCCAGGCGCTGCGAGTCCACACCTATGTGAACCTGACCCAGATAGCTCACGGCACCGTATTAGATGCCAGCAAAATCGTCAAGCTATACCGGGTGGCGATCAGCGAGGGCGAGGCGGTGACCGGCTCGACACTTTCAGCGGTGAGCCATACCGTAAACGAAGGGGTAAGCATAGGCTTAGGCTTTATCAATGTGGTGCTCGACAGTTATGAGTTGGCGCATGCGCAAAATGAGGTTCAAAAAGCCGTGTATGGCACCCAATTGGTCTTCGACTCGGCCAGTTTGGTGACCAGCGCAGCAGGAATTGGTGCCGGGCTAATTGGCGCCTCAACTGCGGGTGCCTTCCTCGGTGGTGCTGGCGTCATTGCCGGTGGTTTGGCGGTCGGTTTTACCGCGCTGGCTCAGGCATTTGGAGAGGTTGCTGACGATGCCAAGGCGGTGGGGCAAATTTTTGCAGACATAGACTCCGCCTATCAATCTGGTGGTTATGTTAGGGTCGATAAGGTGCTAGATGATGGTGAAAACTATCATGGCATTGAGCCTAAAGATGGCGCAGTGATCATCGAGCTGGATCTTCAGGCCAATCGACTCAGGTTTGATAGCCAATATATTTATCGCACCCATCATGGCAGTACAGGCTCGGGTAAGATCAATTACTTCTTCTGGGCTGGAGATATGCCCACACAAGTGCGGGATAAGTCACAAGCCATTAATGTCAGAGAGGGGATCGGATATTCAGATACCGCCAGTTTCGATGCCCAAGACCGTATTCTGGTGCTGCCTGCAACGCCTAAATCTTATATCAGTTATCAATATCAAAATCTGCCAGGTGCGACCACAAGGCATGATGCCGGATTCGATGTGTTACGTAGACTCGAGCAGGATAAGCGTTTTGACTATGATTTCTATACTTTTCCTTCGGAATATATCATTCGCACTACGACTCAGGAATTTGTTCACACCAATATCGCCGTGATCTTGGATGAGCAAGACAGACAGATCTACATGCGTAAGCTAGATGATGAATTAAATGGAAAATTACATTATCAATTCACGGGTTTCAAGGGTGAATATCATATCGTGTTGCAGCCTGGAGCCAGCCTCTCGTTAGCCGTCAGCTCACGGAAAGCGCGTGGTACAACTTGGGTGCTGGATGCTCGCCATCTAGATTCACAGCACATCAGGGTGCAGCGAGATCACATCAGTGTTGGCGGAGTGAGGGTCTCTCTCTCTAGCCTACAGACAGGTGCGATATTGGTGCTCAATAAGCACAATGAAGTTTTTTATATCGATATGGAGCAACAAGCGGCGATATTAACCGTAGAAGATGCGAGTACTTGGGATTCCAACCAGGCCTTGCAGGCTCATCTGGCCAGTTTGGCTACCAAGCAACAGTTAAGTGGTCAGTTCGTTGCGGTGCAAAATTATCATCCAGATGCGGGGCAGGACTCGGTTGGCCAGGCTTTTTATCAGGTGAGTGAAGATCGTTTCATCTTTACCAATAACTCGGCGAATCACGATTTCTTGAATCAAGCCAAATTAGTCTCTATCAAACAAGATCGGGCTTGGTTCAGCCATCAGGCAGCATTATGGCAGGTCGATATCGCTACAGGTAAGGTGTTGAAGCAATATCGAGCCTTGGGGTTCGATTCCGGTGCTATCGCAAGCAGCAGGGCGTGGCAAGAGGCTGAACATTTATACTTTTCCATCGAGCAAAAACGAGACAATGGCCAGCTAGTGGCTTGGACCTATCGTGTGGAAGAAGACAGGCTTCTGTTGATCTCTGTTCAGGGGGATACCGAGCTGATGTCGGCCGCAGGAAACCCAAACCTAGCTAATTATCCTGACGTTGCCGAGCTGTTTTCAACAGGTGAGCACTGGCTAATACCCGAGCATGATCTCGACCCTGAGGTGTGGATTGATGCCGAGTTAGATCGGGCCATCACCCTGTCCGGCAGAGTCGATGGCATCAATAAACGTTATTGGATCCTACCAGGTCATGTGGGTTTACAGGGCGTGATCGAGGCCAATCTAGGGCAAGCGTTACCCGATGATTTGATCTTGGCTTTTGTCACCCAGGTGAGTAGTTCCAGTGATAAAGCCTTCTATTTCTATAGTCATAGTGAACAAAACTTATATTTCCAGACAGATAATGGCTTAGAAGGAACCCGCGCCAACAGAGTCGATATAGATTCACTCAAATCTGTGTTCACCAATAATCAGCAGTTGTTTGCGTTACAGCAAGGCGGCAGCTTGTTACTCCTGGATAACTCAGGTCAGGCGAGATTAGCCGGGGTGAGTGCTGACTGGCTTAAAACACATAGAAGCTCATTGGTGCCGTCACTGACGTTACTCACAGGGCAACATGAGCTCACGCTGGAAAATTTGGTGTTGTTGGGCTTAAGCCACAGCAATAAAAAAACGGTGAATGTCTGGTTCGATGTTAAAAAACGGCGCATGGTCGTCGCGGGGCGAAATCTTGATGGTCATAATCTGTCATATCTCGGCTTGAGTCTAGATGAACAAGATGCCTGGATATACGATTTAAGCGAACAGGTGCTTTATAAACAGGCGCTAGAGACGCAAGGATCGTCTCTAGCGCCGAATGAGGACCTGCTTGTCTCGCTCGATATCTCGGATGCGGTGCTGTATCAGCCGTTAGGCCAAGACATCAGCTTGGCCGTGCGTCAAGGAAACTATCTACACTTGACCACGACAGAGGGACTCGTGTTCCGTTTGGCGACGAGTGCATCTGTCTTAGATGAATCCATCTTGATAGCGGTAACCTCAGCCTGGAAAGAGAGGAATAAGGCCGATCTGCGGGGTGGATTGGCATTTTTAGCTTATCCTATGGTCACTGCTGTGAAGATACAGGGCCAGGCTCATCAGGCTCCAGCTTGGTATTTAAGCCAATCTAAACAGGTGATCGGTTCGAGTGTATTGAACGCCAGTCATTATCTCGAATATCTGGGTAAAGATCATGCCGACACGGATGCGTATTTTATTCATGACGCGACCACTAAGCAGTTGCTAAGGGTTAAGGGAGATACCTCAGATGTGCTCGGTTACTACGAACTTGCTCAGCTAGAGGAGGGCAGCGTCCTGGTATTACAGGCTGATAAAACACATAGAAATGAGCGATTAACATTACCACTTATCAAGGGGGTAACAAGTGTGATGATTTCTGGGGCAACCGAGGATCAAACCTATGTGCTAGCCGAGAAGGAACTGGCGTACTATCGCCAGGTAGTGGTCGATGTTCATGGCCGAAATTCCAGTCTTAGATTAGCGCTAAGTGATGCTGATTCACTCTTGTTACAAAGAAGAGATGACGATCTGGTTTTATACGATGCCGACAGCGATACAGGCATTGTGATACGTAAGATAGAGGAGGCGAGTGAGCGTAAGTTTAAGCTGATAACCAAAGAGAAAACCGTCTATTTTCATCAGATTTTGGCAGAATTAAACAATGAACAACTCGTAGATGACCAGGTGATTCATTGGGGAGGCTTGCTGGGAAAAATCAATCCGTAATAGGGCAATGCTCCCCAGCCTGTAAGAGTGTTAACAGGCATTATCCTATCGATTATCAGGCCAGCTTTCGCTGGCCTGATTTTTTGGGACTCTCAGCATCACAGTTTAGGTGTTTTTTGAATCGCTGGTGATAACTGTGTAGACGCATTGTAAACAAGATCGAAAACCTAAGTGTAAATTTTAATGCAAATGATTTTCATTTGTTGTATTTTGTTCGCGAATTTAGGTGGTGATGTTAATTTGTGCGGAGAGATAGATGAAAACCAAGTTAAGTTTGTTGGCTTTATGTGTAGCTGGATTTAGCTGTACTAGTGCCATGGCGGCAACAGACCCAGCTCAATTAGAGCTGGCGATTGCTAAACAGGAGGCGGAACTCAATAAGCTTAAACACGATCTCGCTGAGTTAGCTGCCCAACAAAAAATGCAACTAAAGCAGCAAGAAGAGCAGGCTGAGGTGGTTGCAACTGCAAAAAAAGCGCTAACTGAAAGTAATTGGAGTAAATTTTCTTTCAAGTCATACGGCAGCATGACTTACACCAGCGATGAGTATTACCAGAACGTACAAGATACCAGTCCTGAACGTCGTAGCCGTTTCGATCTCGAACGCATTGTCACCGAGTTCGGCTACCAGTTCAACGATCAATGGGATATGGAAGTCGAGATCGAGTACGAACATGGTGGCACCGGGACATCCCTCGAATACGATGGTTTCGATGAGTTCGGTGAGTTTGAAACTGAAGTCGAAGCCGGTGGTGAGGTGATGATCGAGAAGGCGGAGCTGAGATATCGTCCCAGTGATGAATTCGGTGTCAAGTTCGGTAATATCCATCTGCCAATTGGACTATCAAGCATCTTACATAAGCCAGATCAATACCTGACGGTATTGCGTCACCGCAGTGAGACGGCCATGTTACCTGCCGTCTGGAATGAGATGGGTGTCGGCATATTTGGTGAGATGGCTAACTTCCACTATCAGGCTCAGGTTGTCAGTGGTCTAAACTCCGAATATTTCCGTACCTATGACTGGATTGCATCCGGTCACCAGAAGCGCTTCGAGCATGTTAATGCCGACGACCTCGCCTACGCACTGCGTCTGGATTACGGCAACTTTAAAGAGGGCAGCGCCGTCGGCGTCGCTTATTACTATGGTAATACCTCAGGTAATCGTCATAAGAGCAACAAGGTTAGCGGTGATGGCACGGTTAGCATCTTGGCCGTATCCGGCGCCTTCGTACAGGGACCTTGGATCTTACGCGGTCAGTATCTCAATGGCACCTTGAGCGATGCCGATGCCATCACTCAGGCAAACAAGACCACGCCGGGTCTAAAACCAGGCAACTTTGCCCAGCTTGGCTCAGAGTCTGAAGCCTTCTTCGTCGAGGCTGGTGTGGATTTGAGCTATTTCACTTCGGTCCCCATTACCATTTTTGCCAATATTGATTATTCCAACCCGCTAGCCGATGTCGATACCGGCACCGCGTCTAAGCGCTATGAGAATACCTGGACCAGTATCGGCATTAACTATTTCCCCATTCCTGAAATTGTTATCAAGGCCGAAGCCGGACGTCAGCAAGTGGCCGTGTCTTCAATTGCCGATACTCACTTTTTTGCCCTGGGCGTGGGTTACAAGTTCTCGCTATAACACCTAATTATAAAGTAAAAATGGAGCTTTACATGAAACAACTTAAGTACTCAGCAGTCGCAATAGCACTCATCTCTACACTCGCCGCATGTGGCGGTTCAGATAGCGATGACAAGTTTGAATTTGCCGCGACTGAGATGATCACTAACTTGACCGACGATGTAATTATCAGCGGCTACTCGACGCTGGCGATGAAAGGCGAGGAGATGCTTCTTGCGTCTCAGACCCTGGTGAATGACCGGACTCAGGAAAACCTGCTTGCAGCACAAGAAGCCTGGAAGGCGGCGCGTCAACCCTGGGAACAAGGTGAGTCACATATCTTTGGCCCAGTAGATTCATTGAGCATAGATCCGCACCTAGATAGCTGGCCACTGAACACCAGTGATCTTACTGAGATATTAAAGGACAATGCCGGTGGTTTTTCTGCCGATACCATCAAGGGTTGGAACGATGATATTCAAGGCTTCCACACCATGGAATACCTGTTATTTGGTGATGGCGTCGCCGATAACGAGAAGTTGATTGCCGACTTAAGCACAGAGGAAGCGGAATATCTGATGGGCTTAGCGGATGTGTTCCGTGAGTACACCAAGACCCTAGATGATGCATGGCAGGTGAGCTATGACGGCCAATCAGCTCAAGCCTATGGTGAGTTTGTTAAGAACCCGGGAACAGCCGATAACACCTTCTACACTTCTCAGGTCGGCGTGGTACAGGAGCTGGTAAACGGCATGATAGGCATAGTGGATGAAGTGGGTAACGGTAAGATTGCCGATCCATTTGGCACGTCGGCAGCCACCGCCGATACCTCTAAGGTTGAGTCGCAGTACTCATGGAACTCACTGACAGATTTCAGCGATAACATCATAGGTGTGCGCAATGTCTATCAAGGTGAGCTAACGGGGGCCAGTGATAAGCAAGGCATTATCGATTTCGTTATGGCCGCCGATGCGACGCTTGCCACGCGGGTAGGCAGTGAAATTGATGATGCCATCATCAAGATCCAGGCTATCAAGGGCTCTAACAACATGCCATTTCGTCAGGCAATCGCAGATGCAGACGGCCGCGTAAAAATCCAGACTGCCATCGATGCGCTTTCTAAGCTACAGGCTAGTCTCACGGATGAAGTTTTGCCTCTACTTAATAAGTGGAAAGTATAGCTCTCTAGCTAATATCGATGTGATTGGATAAAGAAAGGAGGCACAGCAATGGCCTCCTTTTTTAATACCAAGCAAGCTGTTTTAGCAGTATCTAGCTCAGGATAGAGAAATACTCGCTTAAGTAAAAATGTGTGTGGGATGAAGATGATGAATGTTAATCGCTATAAATATACCAGATTAGCTGTCGCTATCTGCTTTGGCTTAACTGCCTGTGGTGGCTCAGGAGACGATGCCCCTGAACCTAAACCCGAAGAAAAAGTATACCCCAGCTTTACCGATATCAAGGCCAGCGGCGGAGAGACGACGACCTTTGATGCCTCCGAGTCCGGTCATGGTTTCTCGACGCCAGCGCCTAATTTATCCGCTGCGAGTCTGGCGCTTCACCTCGAAGGCGATCTTAGCTTCGAGACAGCCTTCACCACGGCGCCAAACGTCGAACATCCAGATCTCGATGGTTTGGGCCCGGTATTTAACAATACCGACTGTAACTCATGTCACCAGCGAGATGGTCGCAATTCGACGCCTTTAGTGCCAGCCGGTGAAGCCCGCATAAAACTAAGTTCTGCCACTGGGCTATTTCTGCGTATCAGCAAGGCAGCTGCAGAGCCATGTAGCCAAGGTACTGCGGCAAATGATTACTGTGCGCCAATTCCAGTGCCTAATTTTGGCGGCCAGCTGTTCCACCGCGGCGTGCTCAAGGCGCGTCCAGATTGGCAAGATAATATGTTTGGCGGCCAGGCGGATGTGTACCTCTCCTATGAAACTAAGGAGATGACTTATGCCGATGGCTCAAGCATCATTCTGAAGAAGCCTTTGTTCGCGGTAGAAAACCCTTATGATGCACCGGGTGAGACCCTAAGCAGTGCTAACGTGACATCAGATATCCTCCAGGACGATGTCTTGCTGGGCTGGCGTAACGGCATGCCCGTATTTGGCCTGGGCTTGCTCGAGGCGATTCCCGAGGCGGATATCTTGGCCTTGGTGGATGAAAACGATGCCGATGGCGACAAGATCTCCGGCCGGGCAAACCTGGTATTCGATGCGATAAAAGAACGTGCGGGTGACACCCATCCTGTGTCTCTGGGGCGTTTTGGTTGGAAGGCCAACACCCCGAGTGTACGCGTACAATCTCTGGGGGCTTTGCGTGGTGATATCGGCATCACTAACCCACTGTTTCCCGATGAGAGCGTATTCGGTACTGCCTTACATGATAGCTATCTGACCAGAACCGGCTTCGTTGACACGGGAGAAGATGTCAATGGTGAGCCCGAGGCGAGTGCCGAGTTCAGTGACTCTGTGGTCTTCTATGCCGAGACCTTAGCCGTGCCAGCCAGACGTAATGTCGATGATCCCAATGTACGTGAAGGCGCGCGCCTGTTTGAGCAAGTTAACTGTACCGGTTGTCATAAGGCCAGCTTCGTGACTCAGTCCTCTGGCGATATTGGCGGCGTGCCTATGATAGATGCGCTTAAGGGGCAGACCATCTATCCTTTCACCGACATGTTGCTACATGACATGGGCGAAGAGCTAGCCGATGGCCGTCCTGATTTTCTTGCCGACGGTAATGAGTGGCGTACCCGCTCATTATGGGGCATAGGCTTGACTCAGACGATAAACCCGTTAGCAGGCTTCCTGCACGACGGACGTGCAGCCACGATGGAAGAGGCGATATTGTGGCATGGCGGAGAAGGTGAGCAGAGTCGCAATGACTTTATGGCGCTGACTAAGACGGAGCGAGATCAAGTTGTCGCCTTCTTGATGTCACTGTAACGCCTAGCCTGCTAGTGTTAAAGCTAGCTAGTGTAAAGCCTATGGTTTAAAGCCTGTAGTCCAACTTATGGCGGAGCGAGTCATTGCTCCGCTTTTTATTTCCTGCCCTTATTTCCCCTTGTTCTACCTGCTACTAGATACCTAAGATAATAATTTGTGATGCAGATAAAAGTATCACTGACTTTAGCCTCGTGCCTCGTGATCTGTTTCAAGTAAAAAATCATTTATTTACATTAGTATATTGGTATTCGATCTGTTGAGAAAACCTTGGAGGGAAGGTGGACAAGATCTTGATTATTTATTCCAGTGTGCACGGCCAAACCAGAAAAATTTGCGCATATATTGCCAGCCAGCTAAGGGCTAGTGATAGCGGTTGCGACGTACAGCTCGCTAGCCTTGGAGAGCAAGTCGATTTAGACAGCTTCGATAAAATCATCATAGGTGCCAGTATTCGCCACGGCAAACATCACCCTGAAGTTTATCACTTCATTGACACCCACCTTGAGGCGTTAGACGCTAAATCTAGCGGCTTCTTCTCTGTGAGTTTAGTCGCGCGTAAAGCCAGTAGGAATACTCCCGAGACTAACCCCTATATGCAGGCTTTCTTGAGTAAGACCCAATGGCGGCCTAATTTCGTTAAGGTGTTTGCCGGGAAGCTGGATTATCAGGGCTATAACTGGTTAGACAGGAGCATCATTCGCTTCATCATGTGGATAACCAAGGGGCCAACGGCGGTGAACACTAAGATCGAGTACACGGATTGGCATCTAGTCGATGTTTTCGTCAAGGAACTCGATCTGCTCTAGTGTTTGCTAGGGGAGCAGTTATATAAGTAGAAGGTTTTAATGGCTAATTCTTCAGTTTTAAGTCGGCTGCTTGCTAAGCTGGTCGACTATCAACATGTCTGTATCATCATCTTATCTGCGGTGTTGATTAGCACCAGTGGCTGGATCTTGATGGGACGAGGCCTGCGTAACAGTGCTTCAATATGGGATTATTTACATGTTTACTTGGGATGGGTCACTGCTGGGCTGTCGGTGAGTATGCTGATCACTCATAGTGTGAGGGGTCAGTGGCGACAAATGTTTCCTTGGCTGCTGGCTGACTTTACTCAGCTCAGTAGAGACCTCTCCGGGCTGGTTAAAGGTAGAATTCCTGTGGCTGGCGGGCGTGGCTTGTTTAGCTGCATCGAAGGCCTAGGGATATTACTCTTAGTTGGCGTTGGTTTTAGCGGCGTGAGCTGGTTTTTTCTACAAGGCAGTACGGATGCTTTACTGTGGCGCGGTTACCACATCTTGCTAGTGAAAGGTTTTATCGGGTTTATCTTGATACATGTTTTCTGTGCATGTCTACATCTACTGGATTTCATCAGAAATTGAACTATAAACTAGGGCCTAGACCCTAGTTTATAGATATTGTTTAGGCTTACATCTACTGCTATTACTTACGCTCTAGGGCTAGGTAATTAATGAGCTCGATCAGCTCGCCGAGTGTGCGGATGGAACTCATGTTGACCGCATATTTGTCGTTGACAACAAATGCCGGGACACTCTGGATTTGAAAGTCTCTTTGCTGCACGCGCCACAAATCAATCTTGGCATCGACGGCTTTACTGTCGGCGATAGCATCATATTGGCTAATATCGAATCCATTGTCGCCGAAGACCTTCTTGATATCGTCACGATTATTAATCTTTGGCTTCTCATGTGCGCCGTGATCATGATCATGAGCGCCTTCGTCACCTTGAATCGCGGCAAACATGGCGAGAGTCATCTTGTGACCGGCATTGAGTTCTTGAATCACAGCCAGAGAGCGCATGACTTCTGTACCTATTGCGTTATTCATAAAGTCTACATGCTTGTTATCGAAGCTGACCCTCTTATCTAGGCTGGCTTTAATCTCACCAAGATACTGTTTTTCCATGTTGTAGCAGTTATGGCAATATAAAGATAAAAATTCGGTGAGTTTTGGCTGCACGCTTGCCGTTTCGGCAATCTGAGTGTAGTGCTTACCTTCTTCAAATTGTGCGGCAAAACTACTCAAGGGGGCTAAAGCCAGAGTTAACGCTAATGCTATGTGTTTTATCAATTGATTGTCCTCAAAAGTGATAGGTGAAGCTGGCTTATACCGACGGGTATTTAATATCGAAATATTTGCCTGAATAATAAAACAAGCTATCGATACGCCATTTAGTATCTAATAAATCCAGCATAAAAGGTCATACTTAAGTATGACTTAATTAACGGGTGCCAGCTTGGGGGGCAGTGTGATCTAGGTATGATTTTCGAGAATTATTTTTAGGTTTATTTGGTAAAGTTTGTCACGCTTCACAAACTTTACCAAATTGAGTCGCATCCCCATCCAGTCAATATCAGGTTTCAGTGATAGGTTTTTTAGCAAATCGTCTAGGGGGAAATCATCCTACATTTTGATTAATTGGCATTTAACTCTGCCCTAGGTCTGTTTAATACCAATTGGTATTATCAATGAATTAATAAGGAATAGAAAAATATCATTTGATTTTTTGAATGTTAGAACTAGTCTAAAGTAAGAGTTTTTATCATTTTTTCATTGTTTATCATGATGTCTCTTATCATCGGCTTAATTTTTTTCTAGATTATTTCTTATCGGTGATAAAAATTAGATGATTGGGGCGGGAGTTAATTGCATAAAAGGGATAACTAATATAACTTATTTATGTTGTTTGTATCGCACTCTGGCATTATTTTGACCCTTGGAACTTTAAGCTTACTGGGGGGCAAGGCTGGTAGCCTTTTTTCTTTTTTAAAGCAGAGTAAAACATTGTCACATCTTGAGTCTACTTCTTCCTTTGTCGCTCTAGTCTATTTAAGTCGAGAGAGTTAATCATGCGCACCTTGAGCATTTTCTCTAACTACCTAGTCCTGTTTTTCATGTTGATAGGCATCCTACTATCTGCTGGGATTGGATACAGCTTCTATCAAAATGAGACATTAGCCATTGAGTCCGATTTTAGGCGAGATGTTGATGATAAGGCGGCAGCCTTAGAACGAGAGCTGTTGATTAATTTAGAAGTGCTCCATGCGGTCAAGGGCTTATACAATAGTTCAGATAATGTGACCGAAAGTGAATTTAGAACACTGGCCAGTAGCTTCTTGGTTAGGCATCAGAATATACAGGCATTAGAGTGGGTCCCTAGGGTGACTCTGGGCCAGCGCGAAAAGTATGAGCAGCAAAGAAGACAACTTCATCCTGATTTTGAATTCACCGAGCGTGAGTTTCAGGGGAGTATGATCCGAGCGACCGAGCGAAAGGAGTATTTTCCTGTCTATTATGTCGAGCCTATGGAAGGCAATGAGGTGGCTTTCGGTTTTGACTTAGCATCAAACCCAAAACGAGATAAAATCCTTAAGAAGTCTCGGGATCTAGACCTCTCATTGGCGACGGCCAGCATCACCTTAGTACAGGAAACATCCAATCAGAAAGGGTTTCTGATGTTTATGCCTATCTATCGAGGCGAGCCTAATACGTTAATTAAACGTCGAGAGAACTTGATAGGCTTCGTACTCGGGGTGTATAGGATCGGAGATATGTTCGAAACGGCGATCAAGTATACCGGCGCTCAAGGCATTAATTTGACATTGGTTGATAATACCAGTGTTTCAGCCGAGCAACTTTATTCCAGTTATGCTAGCGAGCAACGTCTCAATAGGACTCAGATTCAGCTCACCTACAATAAACCCTTGGGTCGATTCGGAGGCCGACAGTGGACCTTAGTGGCGACGCCTATGCTTGGCTATATCGCGGAACGTAGAAGCTTACTGCCTTTCATCAGTTGTGCATTCGGCATTTTATTCACACTGCTTTGTGGTGCTTATACCTATGCCATTATTCGACGTAGTTTTTTAATCAAGGTCGAGGTAGAGGAACGAACCAAAGATTTGAATGAAGCCAAATTGGAGCTAGAAGAATTATCTCATACCGATGGTTTGACCAAGATTGCCAATCGTCGCAAATTTGATGAGCAATTCGAGAAAGAATGGCACAGAGCCGTTAGAAGTAATACTTCACTCTCCCTCATCATGATCGATATCGATAACTTTAAACAGTTTAATGATCATTATGGACACTTGGCGGGAGACCAATGTTTGCGGGATGTGGCCAAGTCATTGAAGAGTAGCATGAGCCGTAACACAGACTTAGTCGCTCGGTATGGTGGTGAAGAGTTCGTTATTTTACTGCCAAATACCAATGAACCCGCACTCTTGGCTGATAAGTGTCAAATGGCTATTGAAAAATTACATATTCCCCATGATCCGTCGAGGGTCTCAGAATATGTGACCATCAGTCTTGGGGTGATCAGCGTCAACCCGACACAGAACAGCGACCCTTTGGCTTTCAGTACCAAAGCAGATAAATTATTATATTTAGCCAAAGACTTAGGAAAAAATAGAGTATGTATCGAAGAACCGTTAATCTTGCAGAAGGGGGATGTGATAGATTTTAAAGCCCCGAAGAAGTAATTGACGCCCTCTATTCGAAGCCTCCCTCTCTTAGCTGCACTCCGATTATTATTTCATCATCATCAGCTTAAGATTTAAGCTTAGTAACAAGTTACTGACTTTAACCTTAGTTTGTGGTTAATTCTTGGGCGTATATCGAATCGAAGACATGTTCGACAGTGCGATTAAACGTACTTCAGCACAGGGTATCTATTATTTATTAGCTGATAAATCATTAGATCCTGTCTATGGGCAAGATATTAACCCTGGTTTAGCCGAAGACGCCGGTGTGCTCTATTCTAATATTTGTGCTGTTAAGTGCGCTATTTATCTATGCCATATTGAGGTGAGCCGACTCGATAGAGAACAGAGAACCGCAGATCCCAATGCTGCCAAGCGTCAGTTAGAGCAGATATCCCTAACCGATAGTTTAACTAAGATCCCCAATCGGCGCAGTTGCGACGAAAGCTTGCAGCAGGAGTGGCAAAAAGCGATCAGAGACAAGTCTCGACTCGGCTTAATGATGATAGATATTGACCACTTTAAGCAATATAACGACACCTATGGTATCTGGCGGGAGATCAATGTTTAAGAGAGGTGGCGCAAACCTTGAGTCTGACGCTCAATAGAGATAAAGATCTTGTGGCTAGATATGGCGACCCGTCGCTTTTCACCGTGAGTGTCGGCGTTTGCAGTATATTTCCGGATAAAGACGCGGATATTTTGCAGTTTATCGCTCAGGCATACTGGTGTGTGATTTCCTGTGGATCTGCCTCTCTACCAAGCTTGATAAGATAAACATCAACAGGTAGCCGGTACCTAGGGCTAATATCACCGCCACAACATTGTCAGTCACTTGGCTATAAATATAGTAGCTCGCTATTAATCCCAAGATGCCACTGACTCTAATCATCAAGCTTTGGGTAAATAAGCCGTGGGCTTTAATAAAAGCATAGTAATGAAGAAACCTGAACCGACGATGGCGGCCAGCTTATAGATCCACTTTTTTATCTGTTTAATTTGCAGGGTGTCAGAATGTCGAACACATACGGCGAGTTCAGGCAACACGAATCGATAGATAGGGAAAACAAACAGCAATGTCAGATAGGTGATCACAGGCCTAACAACCACCTGAAAGTCTCCGAGTTCTTCGATGCTAAAGTGAGCGATTGTGAGTAGCACGGTAATGTAGATCATCAAGATGCTGGCCCCCGCCTCCAGGGATGCGGTAAAACTTTTTTTCACGAAGCTGACTAGGCTAGGGTCCATATTTACCGAGTCAAAAGGCGTTGTCGCTATCTGTTTTCGTCGGCTGATAAACATGAAACCAGCCATGGCGAGAGAGGAGAGCATCATGGAAAAGAATAGCGAGGCAATGGCGGCTTGCCCTAACAGATAGAAGCAGATAAAGAAGACTAAGATCTGGGCTAAGGGCTCCATCCAAGTCACCTTGTTGGAAATATTGTACATACGGTACATGGCTATCTGATTGGTAAAGTAGACCTTGAATCCCATGCCTAAGATGATACCGACCAAGTGTAAGTACTCCACTTGGATACCTAATGTGTGCTTGATATAAGGTAAGACGACTCCCCAGGTGAGCAATACCATAGTGATCAGGCTATAACGAAAAATATTGGTTATATCTTTATCATTCTGTGTTTGCGAGTAGCTCACAACCATGGAGGAGCGAAATCCTGTCATCAAGATCAGCGACAGTGAGATGATATCTATGCTGGTGTGATACAGAGCCAGATCTTCTTTGGCTACCCATTGGGCTAGCCAAATTTTAAAACCAAAGCCGATAGTTATACTGGCCAAGGTTGCCCAAAGACCGGCGATAAAAGCTGACTTAACTCGTTCGATAGCTGTGGTTTGCATCATACTCCTGGCCGATTGAGGGGAAAAAGATAAAGCAAGCTGAACGATTCAATCGGCAGATGATTCTACCTCGATAATATGCGTCGCCATAGTGCAGTAAAGTAAAGCTGTGACTTACACTCATTGTTGGTCCCCTGACGGATATTAGCTTGACCCGTTATCATTTTACCTTAGGCTGCTATGTAAACTATCCTTAGAGTTATTTTCGGTATAATCTGCTCACAAGTATTCGCTATTTTTAGGTTCAGCCTTGTTATCAACTTCTTCAGATAGCCATTATCAATTAAAGATAGCCAGCTTTAATCTGTTTAATTTTATTGCGCCTCCCGATGCCTTCTATGAATTTGACAATATTTACACTCAGGAACAGTGGCAGAAGAAGTTAAACTGGATTGGCAAGTATCTTATTGAGCACCAGCCCGATGTGATTGGTTTTCAGGAGGTGTTTAGCCCAGATGAACTGCAGAGCCTCACTAAAGCCTGCGGCCTGAACTACTTTAGCGTGCTGGACTCGCCTCAGGTGATGGACGATTTTATCTATAGTAAGCCTGTCGTGGCATTGGCTTCACGTTATCCTATCAAGGAAGCGGTATCGGTTAACGCCGATAGAGAATGGGCCGAGCAGATGGGGCTAGCGAGTGAGTTTCAGTTTAGCCGTAAGCCCCTTAGGGCTACGGTTGAACTGCCTAAACTTGGCTTATGTGATTGCTATGTGGTGCACTTTAAGTCTAAACGAGCCCTGTTCGATGCACAGGATATCGAGGCTAATTCCGCTACCAGCTCTTTTAGAAAACGTACTGCAGATGCGCAACTCAATACTGGCCAATTACTCGCCATGGAGGCGCTGGGACAATGGGGCTCGAGCGTTCAGCGAGGCAGCGAGGCTGTATTATTGCGTTATGCCATGGTTGAACGTCGAAGTCAGACACAAAACCCTATGATATTGATGGGGGATTTTAATGATATTTTGAGCGATGGCGTGCTTGCCGCACTCACCTCGGTCGATACCCGCATCAAGCCCCAAGCCGATATGAGCCTAGGGGCCATGGGGGATGTAGCCCATCAGTTAGGATTTTATCGTTTACAAGATTCCTATGATTTATACCAAGCGAGTCAATATAGCCTATCGGAACAGGCCAGGACTGCCACCCACTATTATTTTGCTAAAGGCTCGGTACTGGATTACATCTTGCTCTCGAGTGAGTTCGATGCCAAAAATGATTTGAGTCTGGCCGAGGTCGCTCGCTATGAAACCTATGACCGCCATTTGATCAATCCTAGCTTCGAGCATGACAGCCAGAGTACCGATCATGCCCCTGTGATGATATCTCTTGCTATCAGAGAATAATTTAATGCTGCGCTTTGGTAGTCGAATTGCTAGTATGCAGGTGATACATTACTAAATGCTTAATTGTTATCCGTATTATAATCTAATGGAAACCGACGCCTATGAGAGTAAACTGCTTATCATTTTCTTCTATCTCAGTCTGCTTCGGCCTGTTATTCAGTGCTTCCATTCTCGCCACCCCCGCGGCCAATGTGAAAACATCGGTTAATCGAACAGAATCACCCAACAGAGTAAAAGAGAGCCTAGTCTTACCTTATCTCTTCAGTTCAGAGTCGATGGGGTTGAATATAGGTGTCGGCGGCATGCTCAATGGGTATTATCAAGATCAGATGACCATAGGCGGCACAATATTTGGCGGTGAAGTGAGCAAGGGGGCGGGAGGCGGTGTGTGGAATTTCCTTCTGCCAAACACTGAACGTTTCTATTTAAGTGCTTATGGCATGATGGGCTATTATCCTCAGCAGCGCGCTTATGCGGGCGGGTCTCAACATTTCATTGCTGCGGGGACGCCTCTCCCAGGCAGTAATGGCTCGAATAATACCCAGTTCCTCGAGGCCGATGGTTCGTCTAATTGGTTCGACATTAAACTCGAATATGCCCTTCCCATAGGCGCTACTGCCGACAAAGGCATGGTGAAATACCAGCTCAAGGATGGTTTGCTAATCTCTGAGCCCAGTGGGGGAGGAGATTGGAACCCATTGAAATATGGTGCGACCGTGATGGTATTGCGTCAGTTTAATCGCTATCAGAGTTTTGAGTTTGAAGAAGGCGAGTCCGATGGCACGATTCACGCTATCGAGCTGGGGATCTTGCATGACAACACAGATTTTTCCATGAATCCTTCCAGAGGCAGTAGTCAGTACTTTTCAATCTCTCATGATGCCGGCTGGCTTGACTCAGACAATGAGTGGACATTTATCAATTTAGACATGAGTCAGTATTTTTCCTTCGGCGAGTCTGATTATGCTCATCAAAGAATCTTGGCATTAAACTTCTGGACTGGATATTCGCCATCATGGGAGCTGGAATATGACGAGTTTGGCGGTAAGAGAGTGGTCAACAATGCCCCCTATAATGAGGGCGCAACCTTAGGAGGCTTCTATAGAATGCGTGGTTATGATCAGAATCGTTTCCACGATAAAGCGGCCATATACGGCTCTGCGGAATATCGATATACCCTTAAATATAACCCCATCGAAGATGTGAATTGGCTCCAGTTTCTCAAGATTGATTGGTTTCAACTGGTGGGATTCGTCGAGGCGGGAAGAGTGGGCGCGCAATATACTGCCAGTGAGCTGTTAACAGATCTTAAATATGACGCAGGTTTCTCTTTGCGTTTTATGGCCGCCGGCCTAGTGATAAGGACAGATATTGCGGTTTCAGATGAGGGGAGCAACACTTGGGTGATGGTAGATCATCCGTTCTAACGCTTAAATGGGTCACAGTTCTCTTGTTTAGCTATCGCAACACATGCCAAGAGCCATCACTGCTAAGTACCGAATCTTCGGCAATGTTTTTAGCCAAATTAGAATGAACTCAATGATGAGTATAGATAACTCTGAGCTACAACTGCGCCGTTTTTTTATGGGGGCCAGTATCATTGAACCTGGCTTTAGGTTAGCGTTAATCTATACACTGCCAGAGACTCATATAGCCCTATGTTAGATGCCATCTGCACCTTAGATGAGACCAAGCCAGTTACTTATACTGTGTTTAAGTTTCAAAAGCTGAGTGATGCCGATATTGAAAAGTATCGTCAGTCTCTCATCTGCCCAGCTTGTCACGGTAAGGCATACTTTCGTAAAGCCTCGCGAGATGGCAAGGCCGCCTGCTTTGGTTCTCGTTATCATCAGGTTGATTGCAACGAATTTAACCCCTCAAATGTCAAAGTGCGTGAAGAGCTTGCCGCCATAGAAGTGAATCAGCTGCTGGTGGACAGCGATGCTCTGGTGATAGATTTCTCTAAGCGAGCTGGAGGAAAGCGCACTAGCCTTAACTCAATAGATAAAAAGATTGTGGTTAAGAGTAAAGATAAAGGTAATACAGACTTAGTAGCAATAGACTCAGACACAAGAAGCCAAGATGAGCAGTCTGGTATGAGCCGAGTCTCCACGGAGGGCTTAGATAAACTGCTTCACAGCCTGCTTAGGGGCAGTGAGTTAGCCGGATCAGATCTCTGGGTCTATACCGATGACAAGTATCGTTGGCGGGCCAAAAATTTGTTCGTTAACTTTGCCGATGCTGAGCCTACGGATAATGGTGCGCCGCGTATGTACTGGGGAACCCTTTCTCATAGTGATAAAAATATGCACTGGCTTAATCCTGCCGATTGCAGAGATGTGGGAATACCCATCGAGGATTTTCAACAGGCCCTGTGTCAGAGATTCGATATCCATGAACGCAGGGATCTTGAGGGGGCGGGGATAATCATTTTTGGTAAGTGCTTTTTCAATAAAGATAAAACCAGAAAAATCATTCAGCTGTGGGGCAAAGATATTAGCCGGATAGCGATCTCCAAGTTAGACGATTAGCTGATGTAGTGGGCGAAAACAGGCTATACCATTCACGATGCATTGCAAAGTGGGAGGCGCTGGTTGATTTTTTTGCATTTCGCGAATAACAATCTCCAGCTGATATTATTTTTAGGCATTGGTTATCTGCTTTAAATGTCAGTTAGGTGAGTAATAATTTCAAATGATTATCTTTTTATGCCCCATGAAAAACGAGGGATTAAAAACTCTCTACTCATGGTTATAGTGTTTCTTGGCACAGCATATGCTGCATTTAAGTCTAGCTGTATATATCCAATATAAAGGATATAGATGAGTCATATGAGGAGGCTATCATGTCAATTACCAGTCAAGTTAATCCTGCTGAGCCAAAGTTACATTTTAAAATCAATCATCACCTTTATGAGACTTCTAGCTCATATCGTTGCAGAGTCGATTATGTCATCAAGTTGCTCGCCGCCGAAGAGCTAGATCAGTTGAAGGAGGCGCATTGCGCCAAGGAAGATGTGATTAATTTGGAGAAAGATTTTATTAGAGGTTATAACTAGAAGAGCTTATTCTGCTATAGCAATGAATTTTCTCACTGGTTCCCCGGTATTTTATTAGGCCAAAATTTTTGCTTGCTTGCTGGCTGAGGGGAATACCAATCCCTAAGAGCCAGGGTCATCGTTTGTAGGCTTTTAACCATATGCTATGGATGTTTTATCTCTATTGGGATAACTTGAACACAATCTAATTTCCAGTATCAGTGAAGGGGCCAATGTCCTCAGAAATTACCAAGGTATTCTTGCTTAGCTTATTTATCTTACTGGCTGGGAGCGGAGTTGGGATCGGCCTGTATGTTAATGCAGATAAACATGAACAAGGTAAAAACTTAGTTCCGCTTATCCTAGGTTCTTGGGTGAAGATACCTGGTGTTTGCGATGGTAAAACCCATTATGATGAGCTGATAGAGATATTGTCTAAGGAGTCGCTCAGGGTTAAGGGGGAGGTGATTAAGATTGCTGACTTTTCAATATCTGAGACCTTACCGATTAAGATCAGCTGTGATGCTGTGGGTAAAGGTGAGCTATTCGCTCAAACTGCATTTATGGCCGATAAGTATACTCGTTTTTATGTGGGCAAGATGGGTGACTACACCATTATGAAGAATGTGGCCCCAACGGCAGACTTGTGGTTTAAACTCGATACTCATTTTCAGCAAAAGCTGCAAGCAATGAGCAACATGAAAAATAGCCATAGACTCTGAGATGAGTTTAGCTAAACTTTGCACTGGATTTTTTTAGGATGGCACTCGATACAGGTATGAAAAATCAGATGTTAAAGGGCGTATTGAGCCACTGGAACGATGACAAGGGATTCGGATTTATCAGGCCAGCTGCGTCTCATGCCGATATGATCACTTTACATGGTCCAGCCAGCGAGCTGGACATATCTATCCATATCTCGGTATTGAAACACATGAGCAGACGTCCTAAGGTCGGGGACACCATCTTTTTTCTGATAGAGACTAAACTCGACAGTAAACTCAATGCCATCCAGGCTCATATTGAAGGGGTCGAAGCCAATACTGATAATGTGCAGGGTCATAAGCCCTATCTAGGTAATGGCAATAGTAAGATCCCTATCTCCTCATCGGCTGTCATAGCACGGCTATTCATCATAGCCGTGCTGCTTAGCGGTGGCAGCCTGATTTATCAGATGTTCACTGACACAAATACATCAGCAAAACCAATCTCAGTACTCCATTGATTCTTATTGTTACTGCAATGGGTGTTCTCCCAGATGCTGAACTTGTGTCAGCATCTATTTAAGCTCACCGCTCTTTTTCTTCATTCGCTTGCGCTTGATAACATCCACGGCAGTTTCGCCAAACTGATATAGGCCCAGACCGGAAATCACAAACATGGCACCTATGACTAAGGCATTGGTGATTGTCTCGCCATTAAGCTGGGCCCCTAACATCATGGCGAACACGGGTGTTATCAAGGTCACCAAGGCGACAGTACTGGCCTGCAGATGCTGCAAAATATAGAAATAGCCGATAAAGCCTATCAGGGATCCAAACACTCCCAGATACAGAATGGACCAGAGTGATCGCTGCTGCCATGTATCTATTGGCAGGGTGCCGTCGAATATCAGCCAGGCCAAGATAAATATGGGTGTCGAAAACGCCAATGCCCCTACTGTACTGGCAATGGGATGAATATTTATTTTAATGGTTTTTATTAATACGCCGCTGAGACTAAATAGAAACACCGCGGTTAACATCAATACCAGGCCAATCCAGCTATCTGAGCCCAATGACAATTTAGATGAACAGACAATCCCTAATCCGATAAAAGCCATGGCCAGGGCGAGTAGCTTCATGGGGCCAAATTTGGCCTCACCGAGCAACCTCTGCGCCAGTAAGCCTGAAATGAGCGGCGACAGGCCGAAGATCAGCGACATGGTTCCCGACGCCAGATAGCGAGCCGCAAAGTAGCTGAGCAACATGCCGCCGACTATGCCTATGGATGAGACGCCATAGAGCTTCATTGCCGTCTTGCTCCAAGGCATTCGAATACGGGTTATCAAGAGGATCAAGCTCCCCAGTGACAAGGCGATCATCATTCTCAGCAACACAGCCATGGTCGGATGAACAGACTCGCTGCTCCAGACTATGCCCAATGGTGTGGTAGACCAGATCAAAACCACAGATAAAAAGGCTGCGGGAACCATTCTGGACAGTGTTGCCGGGACTTGCTTTGTCATCTTTTGCCTCGCTGACAGCTGATATTAATAATTTGAATCAAAACATGGGTCTTGAATATCAAACTTGTGGTCAACCGAGCAGAGAGCGGGGCGGGAAGGGGGAGTTATCTGCCGCAATGCTATCTTCTGCGGCTGGGTAATGGTGTAGACTAGTGCGCCATCTCCATCTCATCCGCGGGCGGTTTAAGCCACACACAATTCATCGCTCGGGTTTGTGCATGGGGGACCAAGAGTCGCTTGTGCACTAATAGCATTTTATCTGGATGATTTGCCTGAGATTGAGTTAACAACATGAACTAAACCCTGTTTCTTACTCTTGTGGGGGGAGTTAAGTGAGCATGCATAGTGTATCTCTTAAGGTATGCTGTCAATTGAAAATCTAATTTATTTACGGCTAATGAAGAGGTTGCTTTTGATAGGTTTTTTCGGAAAGTAGTCAATGTTTTAGCTGAATTGAGGAGGGGATTTTAAATTTATTAGCAGGTTAAAAAGTCGAAAGGGGCATTGCCCTTCAGCATATGCCCCCTCTGTTGTTTGCGCTGGTATGAACCCTTGCCCTTCTTGGGTTTCTCGGTCCTCATTCTAAAAAGCTTACTGGTGACTAATGCCTTCAAGGCGTTGTCTTTGATGGTGCCGCGACCGCTATCGTGTGGCATACCGGTGCCGGACTTATGTTGTTTAGCCATAGAATATTCCTATTTAATTGGTGTTAATTTTCTCTTGTTAGCGTCAGAGATAAAGCTAGCCATAAGGGGGAGCCCTGTGGGTGACTATAATCCAGAATTCAAGTATAAGTAAATAGCCTTGTTGATCATTCTCTATGTTGAAATCACTGCAGGTTTAAGATTGACGTCGGCGGTATTTTTCCTTGTTCTTACGGCCGATGGGATAGAGCAAACCACGACTTGCACGGCGCAAGCTGGGGAACAGCTAGCCTAATGTAGTGAGTTTACCGCTAAACCATGCGGGCCTGACTTAGGCATTAGGGGGATCACGAGTGCTGCCACAAACAGGGCGATCATAGATTCACATCCACCATGGCCGCTATCTGCTCCGGCGATCTTTGACTCAATTCGCCTCTATGGCGCAGGCCAGCATTGTTCACTAAGACATTGATGCCGCCAAATCTTTTAACCCTAGCCGCGACTAACTGTTCATACGCCTTAAGGTCGGCAATATCGGCCGTCAGGGTCAACACCTTGGCATTAGGGTATTGGCCTCACTCACTCTTATAAACTCGCTAACCCTCTGGCTACGAGTACCAGGTTAACCCCTCTCAGGAAAAGCCTTAAAGCTCATGCACACAAGCCGCGCCAACGCCCTTAGATGCGCCGATGAGCAGTACCGTCGCGTCCCATCGGCAGCCAGCTTGTAGATGTTGGCATCCTCCCTGTTCCTTCCTTCTAGTCAGCCCTTGTGCCATCCTTTGTATGAGTCATGATGCATTTTTCTGAGTATTGTCGTTTCAATTTGGCTATATTTTTAACCTCTGCCTGCTGTGCTAGCGATTAACGACAGCATACCCTCTGGATAATAGAATGAATATCGCGAAATATCGCACTAAACATTCTATTAAATAGGATTAATGTCGGGGAGGCTAGATTTCGGCGCTCATGTTTACTATCGCGTCATATGAATTAAGTTTATGCATAAAGCGAATGAACCGGGAATAATCCAATCTGGATCACCTTCCGGTGCAGATTGAGGTAAGGTAGGGACTAGGGTTGCAAGAATACTTTTGTCTCTATGGCATGGGAATAATGATGAGTAGTGTGAAGATAGATCTGGGGTTGGCCTTCGACAATAGTTATGCAGAAAAATTAGCGGGTTTTTATACCTTATGCTCGGGGGCCAAAGCGCCAAATGCTGAGCTAGTGAAATTAAATACGCCATTGGCGCATAGTATCGGCCTGAGTAATAAAAATCCGGCTCAATTAGCCGAGGTGTTTTCCGGTAGCCAGGCGCCAATAGGTGCCAGTTCATTAGCGCAAGTTTATGCCGGGCATCAATTTGGCGGCTTCAGTCCTCAACTCGGTGATGGCAGGGCACTATTGTTGGGGGAAGTGCTAGATATAGACGGTAAACGTGTGGATGTTCAACTCAAGGGCTCTGGCCGGACGCCATTTTCACGAGGGGGAGATGGTAAGGCGGTATTGGGCGCCGTTCTGCGCGAATATATCGTCAGTGAAGCCATGTATGCACTAAACATCCCCACCACCAGGGCGCTAGCCGTAGTCACCACCGGCGAGCAGATCATGCGTACTCAACTCCTGCCTGGAGCCGTGCTCACTCGCGTCGCAACCAGCCATATACGCGTCGGCACGTTTCAGTTTTTTGCATCCCGCGGTGAGCAAGATAAGGTTAAGCAGCTGGCCGATTACGCCATCGAGCGTCACTATCCAGAACTTAAATGCAGCCAACAGGTTTACCTGGACTTTCTTGGTGCGGTTTGCGACAAGCAAGCTGAGTTAGTCGCCCGCTGGTTATTGGTTGGTTTCGTTCATGGGGTGATGAATACCGACAATATGACCATTAGCGGCGAGACTATAGACTATGGTCCTTGCGCCTTTATGGATGACTATGATCCCCTAGCTGTATTTAGCTCCATCGATAGAGACGGACGTTACTCTTATATTAATCAGCCAGTTTTAGCCCAGTGGAACCTGGCCAGATTAGCCGAAACCTTGCTGCCCTTGATAAGCGATGATGAAGAGGAAGCGGTAGTGAAAGCCACCCAAGCCGTTACCAAGTTCTGGGATGTGTATCAAGGCCATTGGCTCACCGGCATGCGAGCCAAGCTGGGTATATCTAACGAGGAGGAAGGCGACCGAGCACTATGCGAGCAACTGCTTGAGTCTATGTCGGGGCAGGAGGTGGATTTTAGCCAGCTCTTCCGCCAACTGGCTAGCGATCTTGAAACTTGCGGTCTCGAGAGCGAGAGTACCGAAGATATTAACCTTGAGAGTACAAGCTGGGAAAGCGACGAGTTATTCAATGATGCCGCTAAGTTTATCCAGTGGAAGACGTTATGGATGGCGCGCCTCAGGCGAGATGTGCAAGCAAGAGGAAGGCAGTTAAGAGAAGAGTCGTCCCAAGAAACGCTTTCTCTGCCTGACCGCGTTGCCATGATGAATGCTGTTAATCCTGTGTATATCCCTCGAAATCATCAGGTTGAGCATGCCATCGAAGCGGCAGAGCAAAGAGCCGATTATCAGCCGTTCGAAAACTTGCTTAGGGTACTCGACAATCCCTATACGCCACAGCACGGGGCCGAGGAATATGCCAAATCAGCTCCCGCGAGTTTTGGGCCCTACACCACATTCTGTGGGACCTAAGGGGAGTGGGCTAAACAGGCTTTTTATGAGTGTTAAATGTGCTAACTAAGTTTTTATAATCTCGTACTATTAACTATACAGCTGTCATTTTGTTACAAATTGGTTACAATGGTTACATAACAATTAGATCTGAGAGGGCTAGATGCAAAGAGCTAAAATTTTGATAATTGATGATGATCCTGTTTGTACCGGGCTGTTACTGGCAATGTTAGGCGATGATTATCAAGTCACTACTGCCAACTCAGGCCGTGGTGGCATAGAGATCTTAAATTTATCACTCCCAGATCTTATCTTCCTGGATATCACCATGCCAGAGGTGAATGGCTACCAGGTGCTTAAATTCCTTCAATCGGACTCATCATTAGCCAATATACCTGTGGTTGTTATCAGCGGCTTAGTCGAGAGCTCAGATCGTGATTTTGCGCTGAAACTCGGCGCTAACGATTACGTCAACAAGCCTATAATGCCTGACGTGATACAGAAAATAGTCGACCATTATCTATAGATTTTTTTCGATGGATAATGTGAAGCCGTAATATCGGTAATAGCCCAGTAAGTTACTGCCGATAAATAGCAGCTCCATCAGTACCGCTGTGGGAGAGCCTATCATGGCGTTATTGAGCAGCCAGATGCTGGTGCCTAACAACATAAGTTGTCTTAACCTTTGATCGCTTGGACAAAATGCTGCCCAAGTTTGGCAGGCACTGGCTGCAAAACTGATTAAGCTCAAGGGCCCACTGTATGTTGCTAGGGTAATGAGGGTACTTGCGGCTAGAAACAAGATCATCCAACATTTCGAGTGGCTAAAAATGCTGACCAGATATCTGATCGAAGCAAGCAGCATTAGCATGCTTGCGGTCCACTGCTCGAGCAGATAAAAATGGCTACTGATTAGAACGCCAGATACGCATAAGCAAGCAACGATTTTTTGTTTCTGTTTGAATTGGAATGAAATGAGATCAAAAATGATCGCGATAGCGATCAAGCCTTGAGATATTGCAAATGCAGACATAGAACAACCTAACTAACGAAATGCTTAGTTAACAAACTAAGCTGAGATAGGCCAAGGATAGTGATAAACGGCAGGCAATGAATTAACCTAGGTTAATTGTGATGACTTTTACTTATCCTTATTCATTTTTATCTCCATTCACATCACCACTCTCACAGTATTTTAAATGTCGTCTGATTATTCATTAACAGTTCTATAGCCTTGCTTTTAAACGTGAAAGACTCACCGGGGTGATGCCAATATAGCTAGCGAGTTGAATATTATTGAGTTTATTCACCCAAAGAGGCCTGTTTTCTACCAGGAAAAGATAACGCTGTTCGGGTGTGTTCAGGAGGAAGAATGCTTCTTTTTCCTCTTTGTAAATGAGTTGCTGGCTGAGTAAGGCTATCTTGGCTAACTGCCAGTCGGCTTGAGATAGTAGCTCAAGTGGGACTCGAATTAGCCGCGTATCTTCTATCGATTCAATCTGGTACTTCGCTGGAGCCTGAGTCAACCATGAACAATATAGGAAACATAACTCATGTTCGAAATAGAACTCTTTCGACAAGATACTGCCTGAGTCGCCATAATGACAAGCTGTTAAAATACCGGATACAATAAAATAAGCATATTTTTGCTCTTCCTCCTGTAACAATAATACTTCGCCAGCATTCACATTTATGGTTTTAAATTGTGCCCGATCTCGCTCAATAGCATTCTGGCTGAGGCCTAATATTGCAAGGAAATGGGTAAGGGTTTTATGATGTAGCGGGTCATTGTCAGGCTGATTATTAATAGTATTAATCATCATAGTATTTGCGTAATAAATTAAATTAAATCCAGTGGCGTCAATGATAACAGTCATATGGCCAAGCTAGATTAAATAAAAACAGAAATTTTATTCGCCCACGAAAAACAAAATGTAAATTATTTTTTTATATCTGATCGAATACCGTCGCTTTCCCATATTAAAACATCAGTTATTCAAGTTATTTCTTCAATTTAGATTAAATTCTTAATAGAGTTAATGTTAATAATATTGATAACTATTGTTATTGTTATTTACATGTCTTGTTGTATATGTTCATATGTTTTCTAGGACCGAACTGAAGCAGTATAAATGAGTAATATTCAATAAGGATATAAATATGAAAAAAATGACTTTAGCCTTGCTTATGATGACGGTACCTCTGGCTTGCGCTATCTCATCGCTTAGTTTCGCCGAGCCTGTAAAATCCATACAGCAGGCATCACAATACAGTATCAGTGTATCGAGTGCTAAACGTGAGATAGCACTGGATCTCAGTCGCCAATACGCGCGAGTGTTACCCGTGATGCAATCGAATATTAACCAATATAACCTGGCTATGGATGCTAATTTAGCGTACCAATCCAGTGGCAGCGACACTAGGGCATTACGTCAAAATGAGTTGGGTATCCGTGCTGCGAAAGGGTTATATACTGATACTGAATCTCAGGTTCCCAGTCTGATTCAATTTCGTCTGGCCGACGTCAGCATGCTCAGTGATTGGCAGCAAGGTGAGTCGCCGTTATTTGCCTTTGAGCCTGATGGTGATGATAAGCACTGGGCTAACATCGAGGCTTATGATGTAGACGGTAATATTCACCTATTAGATGTTTATCAGCTTCCACAAAGACCCGTGATTGTGATTGGGTTAGACAAGCAACAGGCCATGCGTGAAGGCCTGGCTGTGATGCAAGGCATATTTTCATCGAGCATAGATTCTGCCAGCCAGCTCAAGAGGGCTAAGCGTCAGCTGAGTGCCTTTACTGCCGCGGAACAGCCCATATCGACCACAGTCATCAAGCAGATCAGCGTGCAAGATGATGAGGAACCCTGGATATCGGGTAAAGCCGAGATCTATGGCATAGTGACCGGGGTTAATCCAAGCCGTGATGAGCCGGTATTGGATATCATAGAGATGCCTTATCTCGATTATTCAGACACCGAATATTATCCCAATCAGATCGTCATTCATTGGGAGCGCTACCGTTGGGCAGCCGCCGATCTTGTCTTGATGGAGCATGATGATGGCACTAACTATAAAGATATTGCGACCGCACTTCTGCTTGCTGCCGAGGAAATTTTGAAGGCCTATCCGGATCCTGAAGTTCAGGGATTTGCCATCATAGCCAAGATCACTAATGGGATCCTTAGTGCGATGCCCGATGCCTGGTTCACCAATGATGATGACTTTGTGGATGTGTATTACACCTTACAAGAGGGTGAGACCTACACCAATCATTATGGTGCGGTCGGTAATGCCAGGGCACACTTCGCACCTCTGATGATCCAGCCAAGATAAGCTAACGTAATACCATTCCATATCAGTATCGGCAAGCTTGTTCGTCAGCAGATGGAGCGAGTCTTGCCGTTGTTGCACTAATGTCGCGACTCTAGCCATGATGCTTTCCACTCTGAAAATAGTACCCTGGACTTGTCAGTGCTCTTCACGGGAGAGCGGATAAATCCTTATATTTCTGACCTAAGCCGAGCCGTTGGCTAGTGTGGCCACCAAGGCGTTATCCGAGTGTCGATCTTCTATTGAGCCAAATCCAAATGGCTCGTCAGCTTAAACCTGTCTGCCGGATGGTATAACACAGCATAACAAACAGGCTTGCCATAGGAATGTGTGATGCGTGTGACTTTCAGGCAGGGGGTATTATCATCCAACTGCAGGTGATGGATTAAGATTTTAGTCGGCATGACGGCTTCGACGGTTATTTCTGCTTCGGTCACTGGGGTAATAGAACTGAGATATTCGCTGGCGGTTACCTTGCTAAAATCTTGTTGTAAAAAAAGCGGGATTTGTGCGGCACTCACATACCTTTCCTCTAGTTGGATCGGCAATTCATTCTCCCAATGCACCATGACAATCTTAAACACTGTGCTGCTATTGAGCGAGCGGGAAAAGTCACTGTTATCTTTGGGGATCAGGGTGAGTTTACTCAGAACCGTCATTTTATGCACATGACCCCGTGAGGATATTTCATCGGCGATATTGCGGATCTCAAGCAATGAGCTTTGTGACACGGGCTCTTTTACGAAGGTGCCCACACTAGGCACACGTTCTAGCACACCTAAGTTAACCAGCTCATCCACGGCTTTTCTGGCAGTCATGCGACTGGCAGAAAACTGGTTGGCTAATTCCGTCTCTGAAGGGATCTGATAGCCGACTTGCCACAGGTTCGAGCTGATATTATCTTTGATCTCATTTGAGATGAATCGATATTTAGGTAGTTTCATTTAATCTTATTATTACCCGGTGCTAGCACTTAACTGAACTATCGAAGTGCTTAGTGTATATGCCAAACAAGGCTAAAACATTTGGCGTTCATAATATAGACCAAGCCAAGGTTCCATCCTATTTCACTTACTATTCAAACCTTAACGCTAAACATTTCTATAACACCAGCAGTATATACCACAAAAATAAGGTGTCAATTTTAAACTCGTTTGTCGTCATAATGCATACAAAACATGCTTCTAAGCCGATGGGGAGCCGAGTGAGTAAAAATTCATACCAATCAATAACAAGTCCGCCCCCTCTAGCCTTAGCAACATAAATAGTCAAAATAATTAACTTTTTATGTTGTATATACCGGTATAGTCCTGCATAGTATTTCGACGATTTAAGCACATACTAATAAATTCCGGCATGAATCGGATGCCCTGCAACACTGGAGAATAAACAATGAAAGCTACACATTTCCGCCCCAGTCGTATTTTCACCGCATTGCTCATATCGGGTGTGATCTTGCCGACACAATATGCATCAGCACAAGAGAGCCAAGCGGTTGAGCGCATTCAAGTCACGGGTTCGAAAATTAAACGCACGGATATGGAAGCGGCAAGTCCTGTGTCTATTATCACAGCGGCGGACATTAGTGCATCCGGTATAACCAACATAGAAAATTTACTGCAGAGAATGTCTTTCTCCGCCGGCAGCGCCGGTAACGCCACTAATGCATACTGGACCAGCGGTGGTTACGGTACTGCTCAGGTCAACTTACGCGGACTAGGAATTAAACGTACTCTGGTGTTGTTAAACGGTCGTCGAGTCGTTGGTGGTGGCACAGGAGCAAACAGCTCTGTGGATTTAAACATGATCCCCACATCTATGATTGAGCGCATCGAAGTGTTAAAAGATGGCGCTTCGGCTATCTATGGCGCCGACGCGGTTGCCGGTGTGGTGAACATCATCACCAAAAAAGAATTTGATGGCGCCGAGTTGGATGTCAAGGTGGGGATGACGGATAAAGGGGATGGTGAAAACCATGATATCAGTCTCACCATAGGTGGGGAGTTCGATAAGGGTAATTCGGTATTCAATATAAGCTATAGCAAGACCTCGGCAATCCGCCAGTCTGATCGTATCGATTGTGCAAAATATGGTACTAAGCAAGGGACATTCGAATGTTTCGGCAGTAGCACCAGCGAAGGCGGACGTGCGCTGTTGGCCGATGGGAGCCAGGTGCAGTTCAACCAAGATCCCGATACGGATGCAAACGGTAACAACTACGGCGACTACGATGCATCGATTCACAGTTTCGAATGGATCCCCTACCTCAATGCCGTCAGCCCGATGGAAAGAATTAACCTGTCTAACTTTACCAACTACAACATCAATGACTCATTACAGTTATACGTTGAGGCCAGTTACTCTAACCGCCGCGGCGAGCAGATCGTCACGCCGCGTAATGGTTTTAAGGGGATAAAAGTCGATGCTGATTTTAAGTATAACCCTACGGGACAAGACGTAGAGTTTCAGAAGCGTCGTAACACAGAATTAGGAGCGCCTTTCTTCTTCCAGGAAACCAATACCTTCAGAGTCGTCACGGGTCTGCAGGGATTTTTGGACAATGGCTGGGAATGGGACATTTCATATAACTACGGTCGTAACACAGGCACCGATGGCTGGACCTTCGACATAGATCCTGACAAGGCTGCCCAGACACTGAACGATAGCATCTGTACCTATGATAATAGCAATGGTATTCCCTGTGGTGACTGGTTCGGTAAAGATGAGCTGAGTCAAGATGTCATCGATTATGTGAAATATCGCCGCGAAGGCACCGGCGGCAATGAGATGCGTGTTTTTTCGGCGAGCTTGAATGGTTACTTATTAGACATGCCAGCCGGTGAGCTTGGTTTCGCTATCGGTGCTGAGAATCGCAGCGAGAAAGGCTGGAGAAATCCAGATTCCACCGTATTGAATAATGGCTTGGAAGATGCCATCAGCGGCAGTTACGATGTGAATGAAGTCTTCGCCGAACTCTCGGTGCCTTTGATAAGCGATGTGTATCTGGCTGAGAGTGTCGCTTTGGAACTGGCGGCGCGTTATTCGGATTACAGCACTGTCGGGGCTGAAACTACCTATAAATTGGGACTCACCTGGAAGGTCAATGATGAGCTAATGGTCCGTGGTGTGGTCTCTACGGCGTTTCGTGCGCCAGTGATCACTGAGCTGTTCGGTGGTACCAACGGAGAGAACTTACGCACCATAGATCCTTGTGAGAATGCCACGGGAAACATAGCGACCAATTGTCTCGCCGATGGTGTACCAGCCAATTTCGAGCAAGATGGGACCACAATTTTAACCAGTGTGGGTGGCAATCCTGAGCTGGGAGCCGAGACGGCAGACACCACAACCTTAGGTCTGGTCTGGCAACCAAGTTACGTGGAAGGCTTATCTGCGACGGTCGATTATTTTAACATCGAAATCGAAGATGCCATCACTTCGGTCAATGGCTCAGACACGCTCAAGCTATGTTATGAAAATCCTGTGGCTAATGCCAAATTCTGCGATACCTTCAGCAGGCATCCTGTGACAAATCAGGTCGATGAACTCAATCAGCGTCCGGTCAATGCCGCCGTTGAAAAGGTCAGTGGTATTGACTTCAATACCGCCTATACCTTCACCCTGTTTGGTCTAGATAGCAGCGCAAACCTGGATATCACCCACTTACTGACTCATGAGAGCACACCATTTTCGGGTGAGGAGACTATCGATAAGGTTGGCTATATCACCGAAGATCAAGGTAGCTACACCGAGTGGCGTGGTAACTTAAGTTATAGCGTGATGACTGATGATTGGTCTGCGACCTACTCATTACGTTATATCGGCGCTGCGGATGATGTGAATGGTAGTGATAATGACCCCTTAGGTAAGTCGGTAGATGCGGTAACCTATTCCGACGTATCGGCCTCTTACTACTACAGTGAGGCACTTCGCTTCACTCTGGGAGTCGACAATATCTTCGATAAGAAAGCGCCTTACCTGACATCATGGAATGATGCTAATACCGATGTTATGACCTACGATCTGGTCGGCCGCCGCGGGTTCTTGCGCGCCGTGTATCAATTCTAAGCTAGGTTAAACGAAACCGCCTAGGCCCTATGGTTACCTACCATAGGGCCTTAGCTGTTTCCTTGAATATAAAGTACTGAGACTAACGCGTTAAAACTAAAGTATTAATAGTAACATTTTTAACTGGCAGCATAGCCCAGCATCACAACGTTAGCCGGTGTAACTGTGTGATGTTCTAACAATAGAGGTAAGGCAATGAGAGATTCGATGAGTCTGCTTAAAACCAGCAGAAAATACCATAAGTGGCTGATGGCATTTATTGGCATGCAATTTGTTATCTGGTCATTCACTGGTGCCTATATGGTATTTATCAATATTGATTACATCCATGGCGATACACTCGTCAACAATGCACAAGATAAAATTGACCCACAAGAAATCAAATATCCGTTACAAACATTATTGCAACAGCATCCAGGCGCCGCAGATATCAAGCTGGGTAGATATTTGGATAAGCATGTCTACCGCTTCAAATTGACCGATAAAAAAGTATTAATAGATGCATCAAATGGTCAAATTATTCCTTCTCTGAGCCGTGAGCAAGCCGAGCACGCTGCGCAATATTATTATACTGGCACAGGAGATATTGATAGTAGCGAGCTGTTCAGTGAACATGCACCCTTCGATCTTAATCCGGCGGCGCTGCCTGCATGGCAGGTAAACTTTACCGATTTTGGTTCCCCCACTATTTATGTGTCGGCAGAGACGGGCTTACTGATGGGGAAACGGCATGACTTTTGGCGCTTATTCGATTGGATGTTCCGCTTTCATGTGATGGATTATGACAAGGGGGAAATTGATAACAGCCTATTGTTCTGGTTTACCCTCCTGGGCATTTTGTCGTCCATCTTCGGCCTAGTGCTGGTTTATTTCCGCGTGTTCCGTAAAGAAGCAGCAGACCTGACACCGCCTACCGCCAATAAAAATAATAATCTAGAAGGGGCTGCCTAATGATTTTAGTCAGAAAAATCCATAAGTGGACCTCTGTCATCGTCGGTGTTCAATTCTTGATCTGGCTTGGCAGTGGCATGTATTTTAATTTCATGGACCATACTAAAGCTTCGGGTCATACCTATAGAAGCCATCACACAGTCAGCCTGGCATGGGAAAAATTTAGCCTTCGAGAGCCTCAAATCGTGTTACAGCAAGAGGCTACAAGTACCTCTCTGGCCTTAATCCAGTTAGCCGGGGATCCCTATTACCTGCTAAATCATCAACGTGGTTTATACGCGAACTTTGTCAATAAATACTCACTCATCGATGCCGTTAGCGGCGATTTGGTGGATATGGGCTCGGACTTTGCCCAAAGACTGGCGGTTCTATCGTATACCGGTCCAGGCTCTGTGATATCGACGACATTCATATCCGGCCATGTCGAAGATTTTCCTAAACAAAAAAATCCCGTATGGCAAGTTAATTTCGACGACGATCTCGATACCAGTGTCTATATAGAGTCGGGTTCGGGGCGTGTAGTCGGCCACATCGATGACGATAAACGCCTGGCTGATTTCTTATTAATGTTACATTTTATGGACTATACCAACGAAGGCAGTTTTAATAATGTGCAAATGATAGTGTTTGCCTTCTTGACCTTATTCCTCTGTATTACAGGCTTGATATGGACGATCGATTTGGCCGTTCGGGGTCAGTATAGTCTGAAAATATTTGCTCGAAAGAAGACAGTTAAGCTCTTCGACAGAAATCAAAAGAGCCTGGGGAAGGTCACGATTTCCACCCATGAAAACTTATTGGATGCCTTGGTGGGACATGACATCATCTTGCCCTCGACTTGTGGCGGGGGTGGTACCTGTGGTCGCTGTCGTATCATGATAAACCAGAAGGTGAATTACACTTCTGCCGATAAACTGCATTTTAATGAACACGAATTGGAACAAGGTTATCGCTTGGCCTGTCAGCACTTCAGTGATGATGTTGAGCAGATGACCCTAATGGATATCACGGATGCGAAAAAATATAAACTGCAGTTGATCCGGTCGACTTACCTTAGTCCCTTCATCAAGGAGCTACGCTTCAAGGCACAGGCTAAGGTCCCCATTCGTTATCGGGCCGGTGCCTTTATGCGCTTTTTTATCCCAGCAGCTAAGGGGGGCTCTATTCCACAAGATCTGCCTACTGCGTATCAGCCAAGTTGGCAAGATGTGCCAGACACCCAATATCAACACGGTGATTGTTCTCGAAGTTATTCGCTTGCGGGCATTGACGAGGCGACTAATGAGCTGGTTTTTGTCATCAAGATGCAACACGCCAGCGAAGCATCCATGCGTCCGGGCATAGCGTCAAACTATCTTTGTAATCTCAGTGCCGGTGACACCATAGAGGCCATTGGTCCGTTCGAAGAGTTTTACGCTAAGGATAGCAGCGATAAACCCTTGGTCTTAGTCGGTGCCGGTTCGGGAATGGCACCCCTCAAAGCCTTGATCGAAGAGCAACTGTTCTTACTCAGCTCAGATGAGAGCAAAACACCACGGCCACTGCATTTCCTCTACGGTGCCCGTAACGAAAATGACGTCATCTATGTGGATTATTTCTATAATCTGGCCAAGAAACACGCTCATTTTCATTACTACCCCGTGCTTTCTCAACCGGACGAAGACTGGCTCGGCGCAACGGGCTACGCTCAACATGTGCTGGCGTTAAACTGGGATAATATTACCGAGCAGGGGCGGCCTGAGTTTTATTTATGTGGCCCCAGCGGGCTGATGAATGACACCATCAAATTATTAAATGACAAGGGAGTAGCCGAGGAGGATATCGCTTTCGATGAGTTTACCAGCTCCGCGGCCTAGTGAGATCTAAGGGCAAGGGGCTTGAGCCTTTAGCGTCTGCTTGATAATGTACCTAGACTCCGACGGGGCTGTCACAGCCCCTGAGTCGACACTCGGTATTCAACAGACGGCTCATATTGAGCTCCTCTCTGCCCCTTGACCTAATTAAGATTTAGAATTAAATGATGTTCATATACTTTCTTTGATGAGTGGGACTGGAATTAGTTTACTCGATACGTTATCCATCAACTTATCTGCGTTATATGGTAAATCATAATGCCTAATCGCCATAGATGATGATTAACTCACAGTTCAAAACGGATCGCTCACTCTTGCTTTTGGGGGTAAAGATATCTGCCGCTCGCATACCAAAAAATGTTTCCCGCTCACCATGAAGATTTCCACTATGAAAATCGACACTCGGACTTGTCACTCATCTTCATGGGATATCGGATAAAGCCCTGACTCTTGTGTTAACTTTCTGCTTTGATACATAAGTTGAAACTCTCCCATACTGATGTTTTAAAATAGTTCATATTTTGAAAATATCTAACAATTTTAATCGCGTGATTTTGATCTTATTTTTGGTCTGGATATACGAATTCAGGTGTATTAGACCAGGCAATCGTTTGCGCAAGCATTTACGCGGTTATTTCACCGTTTTGAACCAGATCCGTGAGATGAGATCACCTTAGCCTATTATTCGGATCTTACTGCGCCGCCGTGTAAGCGCCAGCTATCCAACTAAGTAAAGAGAGACTCAGATGGCCAAATTATCCGTATTGGGCAGTATCAATGTAGATCTCCTAATGCAAGTCGGCGCCGCGCCTAAGGGTGGGCAGACTATTCAAGCTAAACAGTACTAAATAGTGGCCGGGGGCAAGGGCGAAAATCAGGCTGTAGCCGCGGTGAAGTTGGGAGCGGACGTGGCGGCATTATCTATGACCCGCATACGTGACATTTTGCCAAGCCTGCAGGGTATTTCCTATGCTCAGCATGCGTGACGCTGCCAAACTGGCTAGTGTCTCAACTATCATCACAGTTTCGTGCTTAACAAGACACGGTTTACCTCTGCCGAGGGTAAGGGCAAGATCTTGTTTTTTTTATGGAGAAAAATAAGATCGGTGGCAGTTATTTTTTCTTCTGTTAAGGTTTTTACCACACAACAAGCATAGTGGCTGAGTTCAATGGTGACATTGTGATATGGATGTATTGTCTGCCTATTTGTATCTTGGTGTCCATCAGGCTGCACTTCATAAATATGACTGATAGGCTTAATGTGGGCCTGACAAGAAAAGATAAGCGGGTCTCGACCCTGTCTCACTTCTATGCCGAACGACTATAATTTACATTAATAGGTTTGTTTTAATATGACGCTTTATTAATGATAGATAAAATGAATAGGTAGTGACTATGACAGTACTCAAAATTAAAAATGTGGGTAAAGGCTTAGGGCTGGAGCTACCACAAGAGGTGGTAGAACGGCTCCATCTTGGTGCCGGAGACAGCATCTGTCTCGAGAAGATGGCACATGGCAGTTATCGCCTCGTCACTAAGGATGATGAATTAGCCGAACAAATGACACGGATTGAAGACTATATGCATGAAGAGGATGCATGACGCTTCCCCTCATTGGTGACACCAGTTAACACTGAGCTAGTTTATCCGTGAGTGGGATATGATGAAGGTTTATAACCTAAAGACAACTCGATATATCCTTGATAATTAACGTCTGTCTCGCTTCTATGTCATATTCAGGTTATGGAAAGCTTGCCATGATCGAGGCGCTGGGGTTATTGCCAAAGTCTTCGAGGAAGTCGCTATGTTGACCGCTTCAGTATTAGATGTCATCGCATTTATCTGTTTTGTTATGAACTGGCTTGCCTCTATTACTGTGTTAATACTTGCCGATGTGGCTGTCACCTATGGGTGAGTATTTTTATGATATCAATAACACGAAGAGAGTCGCCGATAATGTCCTGATTATCCGCTGAATATCGACAGTTACATAAAGTTAGCTAATATTGTTTTTAAATGTGGTTTTAAATAATATTTGTTTTACATGTGTCCTGAGTGTGATGATTTCACCGGTATTAAGTTGTTTTTTTGATTTTAAGTGTGCCTGTTGGTTTGTGTTTTTATTTATTGTTAATTTTACTGTGGTAATTAAGTCTCATAGGTATAGCTTTGTTGTGATCACATTCAAATAACAAAATAATAAGGCGATAAATAATATAAGTATTGATAATAGCTGAGGTTCCATTAGGCTTGCGCTTTATCTTTAAATGTGGAGTTTGTTAATGAAAATCAAAGTTTTATCTACAGTCATACTGTCAGTGTTGTTATCGGGTTGTGCCGGTCAAATGGCAGTAACCAAGGCAACAATGGAATTTAATATGGATGCTGTGGATAATCGTTATGCCAGAGGTAGCCTAACAATACTGATGGCTCCTGTGTATGCCGTTACTACCGTTGCCGACTACGGATTATTTAATCCTATTGAGTTTTGGACTGGTGAAAATATCCTCACGGATAAGAAGTCCATCTATGATATGGAAGGTAAAAACTATATAGAAATAAATGACGATTTAGATGAGTCATTAAAAATAGCTCCAATTAAATTATATTAACTCTCTACAGTGCAAGTGGATCTAAGTTAGAGGTCCACTTGCACTGTATCATACTAAATGAAAACAAAATGCTATTGCTAATATTCTGGGTGCATTAACAGGTTCTTAAATATAACTATTCTTATTTTTAAATAATCAACATGTAAGCTAGTGGGTTTTAAATGGATTGTTCCATATATTGTCTGTATGTCTTTCATTGTTTAATGTTGGTTTTAAATGTGAAGTTTTACTTCACATTTTATAAATAATCTATTTGATTACGTGACACTGACACTGACACTGACACTGACACTGACACTGACACTAACATTGTGGTCCGACTGGGCAATCTGGAAACTTGTCACATATATTTGCATATGCAGAAAATGAAAGAGGTGCAACAACATTATAATGGATGCTGAAGAAGTTATTATTCTAATTAATAATGTTATTTTTATTCGGTATGGTAATGTGTTTATTTCTTCAACCGAAAACATAAACAAGTAGTATGTTAGATATCTACTGTTTAATGTTTCATTTCTGCTGTATAGGAGGTCTAATATTAAATAATAGACCTCCTACAATTCTAGATTCCAGCACATCGCTTGTAGGCAGCCTCACAAGCTCTTTCATTTAAACCATCATCACGCTCTACACACGCCATGTATTTAGCTAAACACGGTGATATTGCTGATGCACCAGCGGATAAACCAATAGATAGAGCAAAAGAGAGCATTAAAATTTTAGTTTTCATAATAGACCTAAGTATTTAGTTGGGGGTTTGAATTTGTTTTTTGTATTATATTCCCCCCTGATGTTTAATAGGGGGTAGTTAATATAATGTTATAATCTGCAGAGAGTCAATAGTGCTAATGGATTAATATTATACTTTCTCGCTAAGCCTAAAGTGCTGCCCATTGAATTATTAAGTTTTGTCATAGTTGTTTAAGTTTCTATATTGAGGTAGTTTGTCGTAAAGTTGCATTTTGAGAGGTTTTTTATGTCAACTGTAAGTGGGCGGATGTTTAAAGATGTTGTTGTGTATACCTTGTTGATTTTCATCGGGGTATTTTCAGGTTATGGAGTCATGCTTGGATATAAGGAGTTTACTGAGCCTAAGCTAGTACTTGTTGGTGATTATACTCAGCACTTCGAAAGTACAGATGAGAAAGTAATTATGTATGGTACAGATTGGTGTCCTGTATGTTCAAGAACTCGTGAGTTTTTTATTGAAGAAGGTATTACCTATAAAGAACGCAATCCAGAAAAAGATGGGTATGCATTTGAACTTTATAAAAAATTAGGTGTAAATGGATATCCTGTTATTGTCATTGGTAATAAAAGAATATTTGGGCTCGATACCAAAGAGATAAAGCTGGCCTTAAATGAAAGTTGATTTATCCAAAGCAAAGATAAATCTGAGGTAAACAATCAGTTTAGGCTATGAATAAGTAATGGTTAGATTTAATTCATCGTCCATATAAGAAATAGCAACCACGCAGGAGATTGAGATATATCAAGTTGGGCAGTAAGTTCACAGTTGAGCTTGAGGATAAAAATTTATTTAAGTAACTGTTTACTTAATAACTATAGGCAGAAGTTACTAGGCGAATCGTATACAATTCGCTGTTTTATCTGATGTAAAAATAGCCGTAGCAAGAATAAAACCCTACAAATGGTATGTTTTTTCTGTACTAATTATTAAGTATTAGTAATTATTAATTATTAAGTATTAAGTATTAAGTATTAGTAATTACTAATTTGGCTTTTAACTTTATACAGCTTTCTACAGTTAGCTGTGAGTAGGATTTCTACGCAACACAGAATATTTTTCGCCGCGCCCTCACAATGCATACAAATATTGAAAGTTGCATTGTGATAACGACACCTGAATTACAGGATCTAGTCTGATAGAAATTATTGCTTTCTCGGAGTAAGAAAGTATAAGAATAACTACTGGTGTTTTGGTTATTCGATTTTCGCAGTGTTACACTGTCAAAGCGGTGATATTTATAACTTTCTAATTAATTTTAATATTTGTATATTTTAATGGAGAAAAAATGATAATCACCATAATTGGAGCTGGCAATGCTGGTTCCGCTTGTGCGTTTATGGCTGCAGAAGCAGGACATAAAGTAAGACTATTAAAGACTTCGAATCGTATTACTCATGATGACCACTTCGAAGCTATGAGCAGAAATAAGGGAATATACTGCATAGATAACACTAAAAAAGGCCATTTTACCGATAGTGCCGATGATGCCGAAAAAACCTTTCAACCATTGGAATTGATTACCCGAGACCCTAAAGAAGCGATTGAGGGGGCAGATGTAGTCATGATTTTCATTCAAACCACATACCACAGGGCTTTGGCTGAAAGAATTGCAAAGTATTTTCAGGATGATCAGTTGGTTATCTTGATACCTGGCTATGCAGGCAGTATCTTCTATAATCAATTTTGCGATAATAGTCCAATATTTGCAGAAGGGGAATCTACCCCTAATGACGCTAGAGTGGTTGAACCAGGTACTGTGAAAGTCTTATTTAAAAATGTCAGAAATTCGCTGTCATTTTTTCCCGCCTCAAGAACTGCTGAAGGAATGGCCATCGCATCCCGTTTGTTCCCTGCCTACAACATAGAAATGAGCAGCGTTCGAAAACATATATTCGAATCGGCACTGCATAACCCCAATATCATAGTTCATACGGTGGGGCAGTATGTTATGTATCCAATGCTTGAGTATTGTGCCAAGCATCATCCTGATGAAGTTCCATATATGTATAGGGATGCTCTTTCGACTGAAATGGCATGGCAAATGATAGAGAAGTTGGACGCGGAAAAAATGGCGGTGTTAAGTGCGCTAGGATGTGAACCCATTCCTTATTTAGAAGCCTGTTTATTCAGAAATGAACAAGATATTAATCAAGACCCTAGAGAAGTTTTTGAAAGCTATAAAATATCATCCCCTCCAGGACCTGACAGTTTCGACAATAGATACATAACTGAGGATGTGCCTATGGGCTTGGTTTTATTATCATCATTAGGTGATAAATTAGGTATAAATACGCCTGAGTGTGATCGTTTGATCGAGATGAGTGGTGGTATTTTAGCGAGAGATTTTTATAAAGAAGGCAGAACGTTAGCTTCGTTAGGCTTAGGTGAACTAACAAGCGAAGAGTTATTGCAGTTTGTAGAAACAAAAGTCGCGAACGCACATCTAGCTGTCCCAGTATAAGCACTGAGCATTAAGTTCTAGAACCTGGGGGCTGAGTCTGATGAAGCTGTATATTTCGGCAGTTTAGATCACTCATTCCCCCTATTTTCACTTTAAGTGATTTAAGTGATCTAAGTGCGCCAGTTGTCTCACCAGGTTCAACATGCAAGTACAGCGTTATTTATGACCTCTATTATATTGTTATTCATTGATTACATTCAAAATTTAGATTGCATGGCGAAACCCCAATTAGTCTCCTCTTCATTATAAGTCTCGTATTTATTAGATTCATAACGGTATCTGATCTCCCAGGACCAGCGTTCGCTCACACGATACCCAAGTGATAGCAAGGCATAGGTTTCATAACGTTCACTGCCATCAATAGCCACGCTGCCCTGCACAACCAAAGTGTTGTACCACCTATCACTCCAGGGCTTGAGAATCGTCGCACTGGCATTTGCGGTAATACTGTCACTACTGGAGTAATTTTTTACATTCAGGTAATTTGCTCCTAATTCAGTAAATACGGCGGTATCCATCCAACCATTAAATTCGCTAATAATGCCGACTTGATATTGGTAATGGTTAAAGCGGCCGATTTCCGTATCCGTTTTCCCATGGTTAATTTCAGCGTTCACATTCCAGTTACTTAATGTGCTTTGAGGCGAATAGAGATAAGACAAATTCCATTTATCTCCGCCAAAGTTGGTGTTTAATTCAACTTTCTGATTTTCCCAGCCATAGCGGCCAGCGACTTTTAGTACATCGGCGTCGAAACCCGCCCCTAAGCTTGTGGTTAAATTAAGAGGGTCTGCAATGTGGCGAATGGGCTGTGCATTTACAGCATTGGAGAGGCAGAGATAAATGAAGGTTACGGGAAGCCCGATCTTATTATTGAAATGCATTTGCAATACCTGAAAAAATAACATTATCACAGTCTAAGCAAGATCACTCAACACATTTTACCAAGTATTACAATGTCTTAAGTGATTGGTAATATTGGCGCTTAATGCAAACAAAGGTATCAATTGGTATCTTATGCACAGCCCCTTTTATTGGAAACATGCATCAATAAAGGGGGGGGGGAGCAAATTAAGCTAGATCTTTTGCTTGTAGCTTGTATATCCAGAGTATGGGTGAGCACTAGGCTTTATTGATAACTCCAGTAGTCACTCGTGAGTCAAGATGACTAATGGCAGATTCTTCGTGCAAGTGTGCGCTGCAACTCAGGTGTAGAGTTCACAAAAATAAATTATAGCCATGGCTGGTTTCGCTTCGGGAAACTATACTGGCTGAAGGTTAATATCGCTGTTATCGATTTGTAATTTTCACTTAGATCATCTACCCTATTTGCTCATTTCAAGGCCATTGCAGAACGGTTTAATTGGTATAAAAAAGTCAAAAAACCAAATTGTACTCACTGTAAACAGGCACAGGAGAAGCATGTCAGATTCTGATATATCACCTCAATTCAGTTCAAAAATGAGCATTACCGATTATAAAAAAGTAATCCAAGATGCTGATAACTACCTCAATGAAAACTTTACCCACGTTGCTATCGACGAGATAGTAAAGTTGCGCGCTGATTTTTTTGATGCCTTGCTGCTCCATCTCTGGGAATGTGCCAAACTCGCTACCGAAAACCTATCTCTCAATGCCATCGGTGGCTATGGCCGCCAAACGTTACACTTACACTCTGACATTGATATTTGTGTGTTATTTCCCGAAGAGCTTAGTCCTCATCAAAGCACCCAGATTGGCCTTTTTTTTACCCAACTATGGGATCTAGGTCTAGAGATAGGCCATAGTGTTCGAGCACTGACTGACATAGATACAGCGTGTAAAGAAGACATTACCATAGCTACCTCACTATTTGAAATTCGCCATTTATCGGGTCCTGAGTACCACGCTAATCAGGTCTTAGACAGACTATATGGCGATGATCTCTGGAGCAGTGAAGGCTTCTTTAAAGCCAAGGTCAGTGAGCAAGATGAGCGTCATCTAAAGGCGCAAGGCAGTGCTTTTAGCCTAGAACCCAACCTAAAAAATAGCCCAGGTGGTATGCGTGATATCCAAACCCTGATATGGGTAACCCGTAAGTATTTCGCTGCTGAGGATATGGCGGCGTTAAGACGGTTCGGCTTCTTTACTAGCGATGAATATGCAGAACTATTAGAGTCACAACATTTTATCTGGCGTGCACGTTGGGCATTACACGCCGCAGCTCAGCGATCACAAAATCGATTACTTATTTCTTTGCAAAGTGATGTGGCCAGGCTGATGGGCTTTGGAGACAATAG
Source organism: Shewanella sp. (assembly GCF_013214165.1). Classification (GTDB taxonomy): domain Bacteria; phylum Pseudomonadota; class Gammaproteobacteria; order Enterobacterales; family Shewanellaceae; genus Shewanella. Next base: position 89,377 of record NZ_JABSSM010000006.1, read on the forward strand.
TCACCTGGCTATCGAAAAAATGATGCGCCAGTTATATCGGGCAATGAGGCGGATTAGCGAACTTAATCAAATGCTATTACAGTATTTTAAAGATGAAATTCTGGAGCAAACAGACAAGAAATCTACCCCGTTAAATCAACACTTCGAAATCAATGGTCGACTGATCAATGCTCGCCATGATGATGTATTTGTCGATCGCAAGCAGCTTATCGCTCTGTTTATTCATATAGCAGAAAACGCCAACGATATTGACGGTATTACCCCGCAGACGATTCGATTAATACGTCAGGTCAGGCGACGATTACTGGGTGATCTGCAAGATTTTCATAGCTGCCGCAAAGAGTTCATCTCGCTATTTCGTCATCCTCAAGGCATGGGGCTCGCGCTATCATTAATGCACAAGCATGGGATCTTAGCCTCCTATCTTCCCCAGTGGCGCGAAATTGTGGGTCAGATGCAATTCGACTTATACCATGTTTATCCCGTAGACGAGCATACTCATAAGTTACTAAAAAACTTATATTCATTCAGTGGTAAACCTGATTCACCCTCTCTTGCACAACCTAGTGCCGTTTACAAAGCGATAGAGAATAAAGAGGTATTGCTGTTAGCCGCCTTGTTCCATGATTTAGGCAAAGGACGCGGCGGTGACCACAGTGAATTGGGGGCTGTCGACGCGTTGCAATTTTCTAAATTTCATGAACTAAAACCTTCGCAAGCTAAGGTGATAACCTGGTTAGTTAAAAACCATCTATTGTTATCCTTATCCTCCCAACGGTTAGATATATATGACCCTTCGGAAGTAAAGAATCTTGCTAAAGCGATAGGCACTAAAGCCAGACTCGATGCTCTGTATTGTTTAACGGTTGCCGACATTAAGGCAACAAATGATGTTCTGTGGACCAATTGGAAGGCAAGCTTACTTCGAGATC
>NZ_JABSSM010000060.1 GCF_013214165.1 Shewanella sp.
ATGTGACCGAGGCCATTCCTTGTAGGAGCGGCTTTAGCCGCGAAAGAACATAACATCAAAACATCGGGCCTAAATAAATAGAGGCGGGCATAGGTGTTCATGTGAGCGAGGCCATTCCCCGTAGGAGCGGCTTTAGCCGCGAAAGAACATAACATCAAAACATCGGGCCTAAAGACCCTCCTACACCAGAAGCGAGACGTCCCATCCCCTGCTCTCACGACGTTCAGCCTTAACTTTTCGCTTATGGTATACTAATAACAGCACTAAAATTAATAAGTAACACTCGTATGTTCAAATTGGATGAAACCGTACTCATTAATGCTATTAGAATCAAAATCCCCAATCTAAGGCTAATCTACCTGTTTGGCTCATATGCGAATGGTGAACAACATCCCGAAAGTGATCTAGATATTGCTATATTGCCAGCAAAAACGTTAGATAATCTAACACGCTGGGAAATTGCCCAAGCATTAGCCTCAGAATTTGATATAGATGTCGATCTGATTGATCTAAGTTGCGCTTCAACGGTATTGTGTCAGCAAGTCATCACCCAAGGCATATGTCTTTGGGGAAGCACTCGCGATGATGACATTTTTACCACGAAAACTATGTCTATGTATCAACACCTACAATCCGAAAGAGCCGCAATATTAAGTGATTTTGAAGTAAGAAATAACGACAAATAAGCGTATATCGCTTATTGGGAATATCTAGGAGGCATATCGATGAACGATATCATGCTCAACAAAATGACGACCATCGGACGCTGTTTAACTCGTATTAAAGATGTTTATGGAGATGGCAACGCCTTCCCACATGATTACACTCTACAAGATAGCGTACTGCTAAACTTACAAAGAGCCTGTGAGGCGTGCATCGATATTGCTAATCATATCAGTCGTCAACACAAGTTTGGTGTACCTCAAAGTAGCCGAGACAGCTTTACCTTGTTAGCACAAAACAGTGTCATACCAGCAGCTCTCGCTGAAAAACTCAAGAAAATGGTAGGCTTGAGAAATATTGCCGTCCATGACTATCAAGAGTTAAATCTCGACATTGTTATCCATGTCATCAAGCATAATTTAAGTGACTTTGAAGATTTTATAGAAGCTGTCAAAAACGGAAAACCCTAAGACATTAATCATCAGAAGATTCTGGTAGGAGCGGCTTCAGCCGCGAAAGAACACAACATCAAAACATCTGGCCTAAAGACCCTCCTACATCAAGATCCAAATAACAAAAAGCCCGCCCTAAATAAATAGCAGCGGGCATAGGTGTTCATGTGACCGAAGGCCATTCCTTGTAGGAGCGGCTTCAGCCGCGAAAGAACACAACATCAAAACATCGGCCCTAAATAAATAGCAGCGGGCATCAGGGTTCATGTGACCGAGGTCATTCCCCGTAGGAGCGGCTTCAGCCGCGAAAGAACACAACATCAAAACATCAAAACATCGGGCCTAAAGACCCTCCTACATCAAGATCCAAATAACAAAAATCCCGCCCTAAATAAATAGCAGCGGGCATCAGGGTTCATGTGACCGAAGGTAACTCCCCGTAGGATCGGCTTCAACCGCGATTGATTGTACCGAAAAAATATTCGATGACATACATTTGGCGGCGTTTAGATGGAAAGCCTTAAATTTTGACTTATCTCATTTATCAAAGACTTAGGCACACTTTGTTCCGAGGCGAGTTGGCTCCACGTTGAGACCACTTCAATAGTATTATCTAATATGTCGTTTATCTTTCGTTTACTGAAAATAGGACTTAGTTTTTCAAAACTGTGAAAATCAGCTCTAGTAAAATTGTCTTGCTTGCCATTTAGTGTCATCCAATGTTTACTGACCCAAAAGCTGTCCGGTTTGAAGCTGTATGCTAAATCGTAAGCTGGGGCGAGTTGCCAATTATTTTCGTGGTCAAGAATAAACCCAAAGTTTTTAGCATGGTCATCGTGATTTCTAGACACAACATTAAAGACCATTCGTTTAAATAGCTGATTAGCATCCTCAGGACTCAAATTGAGCTTTCGCGCAGTACCAAGTAACTCGGCGTAAGAATACGAGCCTACTTTTTTGTAACTTACATGCTCTAGTCCGTTGAGAGTCTGCACATGTACTTTATCATTACCGTTGCGATCAAACCTTTGCGTTATAAAGTGTCTCCGATCACCTTCATTAAGCAAGCGACAAGGCATCATGTCGATATCACATCCTGTTGCCATCAAATGATATACATACTCCATCGCGCCATAACCTAATGGATCACCAAATGTTTCTTGGCTTTTATTGTGTTCGCTTACACCATCAAACTTCATAAGATAATGAGTAAACCCATCGGGTGCGTCAGTTTGGCCTGAACGAACTTGGCTAAAATCTTTGTTAAATGCCAATACGGCTTTTGGCCTTGCACCACCAGCACTCATGCCTACAGACATAAGTGACATCATGGCTTCAGTATCTTCTTGATTGCCATTGTTTAAGTTGACGTTAAACTGCTTACGTTTATCTAATACTTCTTGAGCCATTGAAACAAGTGATTCTATGTGTATAGATTGAGAAGCATTCAGGTTTTTACGTCTAATGGCAGGAGCGTATGTTAAAGCGCCCATTCCTCTCATGCCCGTATACTGTAACCGCTGTAGAGGAGTAATCTCTGTTGACGATTTACCTTTACTTGCTATCCAAGCGTTCATTACGGCATTACCAAAATCATCCGGCAATGAGTCTGCAATGAGTCCTGGAAGTCCTTTGAATGTTGGGTAATCTAATTCGGGAAATGAGTATATCTTTTTACTCAAAGGCATTTTTATTGGCGAAAGCTCGATCCCCTTTTTGATAAAACTAGGGAAATATTCGAACCAGCCAATTTGATTTTCTGTATCATAGCTTACAGCGCCGACATCATGATGCTTGTACTTTACGGTTATGACTTCTTTTACCATGATGGCGTAACCTTACTTTTAGTGATCGTTTTACTCGTGCCTGTTGCTCGTTTACGTTCTTTGCCTTGCAGCTTAGCAAGCTGAACGGGTGATATTCCTTGTTTAGGTATAAATGAATTAAGTTGTTCCGTCAGTTCGAGCGCCACCAAAATAGCAACAATGGATTCTAGTGTTGATTTTCCTTTCTCGCTATTAGTTACGGCTTTAAGTGATATTCCAGCTTTTTGAGCCAACTCTTTTTGTGTTAAGTCTGCATTAAGCCGAGCAACTTTGATTCTATCGCCTAATTCAGTAGCAATGGCATGAGGCGTGGCAGCACTGAACATCATAAGACCCCCTAAAGGACGCTTTATGTCACATGAACTACACATGCAACCCTTAAAAGAAGTATTACACACCACTTTGCACCGGTCAACATTAAGCTACATACAAGCCTTTAAGGGACTGTTATGTACATAAAAGCTAACTAAATCACCTTAAAAGGAAGATTTCCGGCCAATCTCTTTATCTATTAACCAATTAAAATAGCAGCTGGAGGAAGTACAATAGGTGATAGAAAGTGTGCAAATATCCACCGCACTTGGTAGGAGCGGCTTTAGCCGCGAAAGAACACAACATCAAAACATCGGGCCTAAAGACCCTCCTACATCAAGATCCAAATAACAAAAAGCCCGCCCTAAATAAATAGCAGCGGGCATCAGGGTTCATGTGACCGAGGCCATACCCCGTAGGAGCGGCTTCAGCCGCGAAAGAACACAACATCAAAACATCGGGCCTAAAGACCCTCCTACATCAAGATCCAAATAACAAAAAGCCCGCCCTAAATAAATAGCAGCGGGCATAGGTGTTCATGTGACCGAGGCCATACCCCGTAGGAGCGGCTTCAGCCGCGAAAGAACACAACATCAAAACTTTAGCCGCGATTGATTGAAACAAGCAAAGATTCGAATTAACATCAATCGGGCCTAAAGACCCTCCTACAAAACACGAAACTCAACGCCAAACTTCTGGTTTCTCAGGCCATATTCTACAAACGCAGTCATATAGCCAAGCTTATCACCGCAATCATGGGACTTACATATCATTTCCAAACAGATCTCGAGTGTAGACTTTATCGGCTACATCGGCGATCTCATCAACCATGCGGTTCGATACAATAACATCGGACATCTGTTTAAATTCAGCCAAGTCTTTGACTACACGAGAATGGAAAAATTCAGCTTCATCGAGTACAGGCTCATAAACAACAACTTCGATGCCTTTGGCTTTGATTCGCTTCATGATTCCTTGAATCGAAGATGCCCTGAAGTTATCTGAACCACTCTTCATAATTAAGCGATATATGCCTACGACGGTAGGATTTCTCTTAATAATTGCATTGGCAATAAAGTCTTTGCGCGTAGTGTTCGCATCGACGATGGCACTAATTAAGCTATTAGGTACATCCGCATAGTTTGCACGTAACTGTTTAGTATCTTTAGGTAAGCAATAGCCACCATAGCCAAATGATGGGTTATTATAATGACTACCGATGCGAGGGTCTAAACCTACCCCTTCAATGATCTGTCTGGCATTTAAGCCATGCGTTTCTGCGTACGTATCAAGCTCATTAAAATAGGCAACCCGCATTGCAAGATAGGTATTTGAAAACAGTTTTACCGCTTCCGCTTCGGTCGAATCGGTAAACAGTAATGGGATATCTTCTTTAAGCGCCGCTTCTGACAACAGGTTAGCAAATACTGTAGCACGCTCGGAACGTTCACCAATGATAATCCGAGATGGGTGTAGGTTATCGTATAACGCCGTACCTTCACGTAAAAACTCCGGCGAGAAAATAATGTTATCGCACTTAAACTTTTCGCGAACCGACTCAGTAAACCCAACGGGTACAGTCGACTTAATCACGATAACAGCTGCAGGGTTTATCGCCAATACGTCTTGAATGACTGATTCAACAGAAGATGTATTAAAGTAATTGGTTTGAGGATCATAGTCGGTTGGTGTGGCAACGATGACATAATCAGCATCGGTATAAGCGAGTTGCTTATCACAGGTAGCCAGCAAATTTAATGGTTTTGTTGCTAAATAATGTTCAATTTCATTATCCGCAATTGGCGATCGTTTATCATTAATTAGAGCTACTTTTTCTTCAATGATATCAACAGCCACAACTTCATTATATTGCGACAATAATACAGCATTTGATAGGCCTACATAGCCAGTTCCCGCTATAGCAATTTTCATCATAAAACCTTTAAAAAAATATCCACATAAAATAACACCCTATGTCAAAAAAGTCTCATTTTACGCTCACAATTACCTAAACTAAGACGACATTCGTCTTAGTTTTATCCTCTGGAGCGGCTTCAGCCGCGATTGATTGAAACAAGCAAAGATTCGAATTAACATCAATACCGATTTCGGGCCTGAAGGCCCTCCTACAAAATCAACTGCTGCAAATTTTTACGAAACTCAACGCCTAACTTCTTGTTTCTCAGGCCATACTCTACAAATGCAGTCATGTAGCCAAGCTTATCACCGCAATCATGGGACTTACCTGTCATGTGAAAAGCTTCTACGGTATCGGATTCGATCAACATATCGATGGCATCTGTAAGTTGAATTTCATCCCCAGCACCGGCAGGGGTTTTAGCAAGGAGATCCCAGATTTTTTCCGATAACACATAACGGCCAATAACGGCGAGGTTTGAAGGTGCCTCATCAAGAGCTGGTTTCTCAACCATCTTAGAGATAGCCGTTGATTCACCGGCGCACAAACCAACACCTTCACAATCGACAATACCATACTTACTGACATCTTCATCAGGCACAGGGGCAACCATGATCTGACTAGCCGAAGTATCCTTGTAACGGCGAATCATTGCCGCTAAATTGTGGCTGGTTTGGTTGGCTGTATATTCATCTAAGATCACATCGGGTAACACCACAGCAAAAGGATTATTGCCAATACAAGGCTTGGCACACAGCACAGCGTGCCCTAGCCCTTTAGCCTCACCTTGACGCACATGCATTATGGTCACATCTTTAGGGCAAATAGCTTGTACTTCTTCCAGTAACTGGCGCTTTACCCGCTTCTCCAGCGTAGATTCAAGCTCATAAGAAGTGTCAAAATGGTTCTCGATAGCATTCTTACTGGCATGGGTTACCAGTACTATCTCTTTAACGCCGGCTTTTACGCACTCATCGACGATATATTGAATTAAAGGCTTATCGACTAGAGGCAACATCTCTTTGGGAATGGCTTTGGTAGCGGGTAGCATGCGCGTACCAAGGCCAGCAACAGGAATAACAACTTTCATTTCTATCCTTAAAACAAAAAGCCCCGCAATGCAGGGCAAAAGTAAATACTGCTGAATCAGATTAGTCTATTAGTTAAGACTCTTGCCTGATCCAAGTCAAAATTTTCCATACGTTGCTCAGAGCCCAATTATAAGCACTGAATAACATTAAAAATCCGGCAAACATAATCCATTCAGGCACATTATAATTCTCCCCCATAAGCCCTAAGAGAGCGATTAAAGTTGCTAGAATTGATATACGTACTAAAGTCTGCTTTCTGGTATAGCCTGCACGTTCAAAGATATGGTGTAGATGATCTCGATCGGGCTTAAAAGGAGAAGTCCCTTTTTTTACGCGTCTGTACATAATTGCAGCCATATCCATTAATGGTATAGCAATAAGATACAAGGCGATAACCGGAGAAAATGCTTGCGTATCGACATTCGTTCCTACCACTAACAACCAGACAACGGTTAGCCCTATCAGCATACTGCCAGCATCCCCCATAAAGATCTTTTGGAGCTTAGAAGATGGCCAACGCAGATTGAACATTAGATAAGCAAGTAAGGCCGAAACGTATAGCACAGACAACATATACCATTCGCTGTCTGCTTGATAGAGTAGATAGCCTAATGAAGAAAAAGTCACCACACTTAATGTGCCGGCAAGACCATCAATCCCGTCAACCATATTGAAGGCATTGATAGAGCCTATGACTGCAATAACAGTAACAAAAACACCAACAAGACCAAGCTGTAAATCAAAAAAGTAAAAAATCTCCCCTAAGCTAGTCAAGTAGAGCCCAGCTCCGAATATCATCATTGAAGCAATAATGACTTGTGCTACGATACGAAGCTTTACTGACAAATCATACTTATCATCCAACACACCTAAGAACAAAATTAACGCTGAGGAAATCAAATATAAGTTAAGCTCTTGACTTTGAGGAACAAAAATCATTGTAGCAAGTAAAATACTTAAGTAGATAGCTAATCCACCGATGAGTGGGATCTCACCTGTGTGATGTTTTCTTTCATTTGGTGAATCGACCAAGCCATATTGCGTAGCTAAGGGCTTAAGGAGGTTTATTGCTAGACAAGTCATTATAAACGTAATGATAACGGGATAGATGCTACTCATTTTGAGTCCTTAAAAGTAGGTCTGTGCGTGAAAAAATCAGAACACATAAACCTAAGTTCTATGTCATCCATAATGCGTACGAATTATAGCAGAGCTTTGTTAAGTGTAAAACTAACACTTAAAGAATATGCTGTCATTTATCTTCTATAAATGATGGGGTTTTGATCTGTAGGCTAGCAATGATAAAACTCACGATACCAGTCAACAAAAAGTTTAACGCCAGTCTCAACATCCATTTCTGGCTTATAACCAACTGTCTTAAAAAGATCTTCAGTATCAGCCCAGGTTGAATGAACATCACCAGGCTGCATGTCCATCATGTTCTTCACCGCTTTGATACCTAATGCAGTTTCGAGTGCTGATATAAAGTCCATCAACTTTACCGGGCTACCATTACCTATGTTGAATACACGATATGGTGCAGAACTGGTAGCAGGTGTCCCTGTATCTGCAGACCAATGATCACTGATAGTAGGAACAACATCTTGAATTCGAATGATACCTTCGACAATGTCATCAATATAAGTAAAGTCTCGGCTCAAATTACCATGGTTGTACACATCGATAGCTTCACCATTCAAAATAGACTTAGTAAACTTAAAGAGAGCCATATCAGGACGTCCCCATGGGCCGTATACGGTGAAAAACCGCAGTCCTGTTGTCGGTACACCATACAGATGTGAATAGGTGTGAGACATCAATTCGTTGGCTTTTTTGGTTGCAGCGTACAAGGAAATGGGGTGATCAACGCTATCGGCGGTTGAGAATGGCATCTTGGAATTAAGGCCATATACTGAGCTCGATGAAGCATAGACTAAATGCTCGATCTTGTGATGACGGCAACCTTCAAGAATCGTCAAATGTCCAATTAAATTACTATCAGCATAAGCCATGGGATTATCAATTGAGTAACGTACACCAGCTTGAGCGGCAAGGTGAATAACACGTGCGAAATCACTTTCGGCAAACAAGTTGGCTATGCCTTCTCTATCGGCCAAATCCAGTTCAACGAATGAGAAATTGTTTAAAGACTTGAGTCTATCTAAGCGTGCCAACTTGAGGTTAACATTGTAATAATCATTGAGGTTGTCAATACCTACAACCTCATGACCCATGCCACACAAGCGTTCACTAACCTTAGACCCTATAAAACCGGCAGCTCCGGTCACTAAATACTTCATAAAATTCTCTTTTAAAACTAAAATAAACGCTAAGTTCACGGATGACGGAACGTTCGCAAGCTCACTCACAGAACACTACGCTCACGGTACAAACCTGACGACATAATGCCGATCGTTCAAAGAAATTTGCTTGTACCAGCTTAGATTTTATCTGATGATTATATAGAATACAGCAAGGGGCGTAGCGATGCGCTATAATCTGAGTAAACCGTAAGCAAAGCATTCCGTAGCAATGAATCGCGTTCCGTTGGACCAAAGGCGGTTCCGCCTTTATCATCTTATCCGTTACCGGCCTTTAATCTGAACCGAATAAATCACGTGTATATACTTTGTCAGCAACATCGTTAATCTCATCAACCATGCGGTTAGACACAATAACGTCAGAAATAGACTTAAATTCATTCAAGTCAGTGATGACTCTGGAATGGAAAAACTCGGCTTCATCCAGAACTGGCTCATACACAACAACCTCAATACCCTTGGCTTTGATCCGCTTCATGATCCCCTGAATCGAAGATGCACGGAAGTTATCCGAGCCAGACTTCATGATCAAGCGATATATACCCACAACCTTAGGGTTTCTTTTAATTATCGAATCGGCAATAAAGTCTTTACGGATAGAATTGGCATCAACAATCGCGCTGATCAAACTGTTCGGCACATCGGCATAGTTCGCCTTCAACTGCTTTGTGTCTTTAGGTAAACAGTAGCCACCATAGCCAAATGAAGGATTGTTGTAGTGGGAGCCAATACGTGGATCTAGGCCTACACCTTCGATGATCTGACGAGAATCTAAACCATGAGTCTCAGCGTAAGTATCCAATTCATTAAAATAAGCTACCCGCATGGCTAGGTAAGTATTAGAGAATAGTTTAACAGCCTCGGCTTCGGTTGAGTCAGTGAACAAGATTGAGATATCTTGCTTAATCGCAGCGTCGGCCAATAAACCGGCAAAAACAGAAGCGCGTTCAGAGCGCTCACCAAAGCAATGTGTTTGTACCAGCTTTGATATTGTCTGTTGATTATATAGAATACAGCAGGAGCATAGCGACACTCTAGATTCAGTGCAAACCGTAAGCAAAGCATTCCGTAGCAATGAATCGCGTTCCGTTAGACCGAAGGCGGTTCCGCTTTTATCGTCTTATCCGTTACCGGCCTTTAATCTGAACCGAATAAATCACGTGTATATACTTTGTCAGCAACATCGTTAATCTCATCGACCATGCGGTTAGACACAATAACGTCAGAGATAGACTTAAATTCGTTCAGATCAGTGATGACTCTGGAATGGAAAAATTCAGCTTCATCCAAAACTGGCTCATACACAACAACCTCAATACCCTTGGCTTTGATCCGCTTCATGATCCCCTGAATCGAAGATGCACGGAAGTTATCCGAGCCAGACTTCATGATCAAGCGATATATACCCACAATTTTAGGATTTCTTTTAATTATTGAATCAGCAATAAAGTCTTTACGGATAGAATTGGCATCTACAATCGCGCTGATCAAACTATTCGGCACATCAGCATAGTTAGCCTTCAATTGCTTCGTATCTTTGGGTAAACAATAACCACCATAACCAAAGGAAGGATTGTTATAGTGTGATCCTATACGAGGATCAAGACCAACACCTTCTATGATCTGACGAGAATCTAAACCATGAGACTCTGCGTAAGTATCCAATTCATTAAAATAAGCCACCCGCATTGCTAGGTAAGTATTAGAGAATAGCTTAACAGCCTCGGCTTCGGTTGAGTCAGTGAACAAGATTGAGATATCTTGTTTAATAGCAGCATCGGCCAATAAACTGGCAAATACTGATGCACGTTCGGAACGCTCACCTACGATAATACGTGATGGGTGGAGGTTATCGTACAAAGCACGCCCCTCACGTAAAAATTCTGGAGAGAAGATGATGTTATCGGTTCCAAACTTTTGTTTTACCGATTCGGTGAAACCCACTGGCACAGTCGATTTTATCACCATAACCGCACTAGGATTAATGGCTAACACATCTTGAATTACAGCCTCGACCGAAGAGGTATTAAAGTAATTACCTATGGGATCATAGTCAGTTGGTGTCGCAACAATAACAAAATCGGCATCTCGGTAGGCGAGTTCTTTGTCCAGAGTTGCAGTCAAATCCAGTTCTTTATTTGCCAAAAAATCTTCTATTTCAACATCAGCAATAGGTGAAAGTTTGTCATTAATTAAATTGACTTTTTCTTCAACAATATCGACAGCGACTACAATGTTTTTCTGGGCCAATAAGACCGCATTAGACAGGCCAACATAACCGGTACCGGCAATTGCAATTTTCATTTAATTTCTCATCATTTTTTGGATAAACATTCTTTAATAGCATCAAGGTACTTGTTGATCACAATACGCTCATCAAATTCATTTTCGATTTTCATACGACTTTTCTCACCCATTTCGAGGCGTTCTTGGTGAGTCATGTTAATAATCAACTCTAACTTTTCAGTTAAACTTTTAGACGAACGTGGTTCGCATAAGAAGCCGTTAACCCCATCATCGACCGTTTCTCGGCAACCAACATTATCGGTCGTTACTATAGGTTTACCCATAGCTCCAGCTTCAAGTAATGACTTAGGAACACCTTCTCGATAATAAGAAGGTAAGACCATGCAATCTACCTTTGCTATTTCTTGCTCAACACAATCAGAAGTACCAAGGTAATTAACAATACCTTCATCAACCCAAGATTGCATATCTTGCTTTGATACTGCTGATGGGTTACTTACGTCAAGAAAACCTAATAAACATAGCTCAACGTTAGCCCCATACTTTTTCTTTAAGCTACGCGCAGCTTCGACATATTGACCAATACCTTTGTCATATAACATTCGAGCAATCAATAAAAATCGAACTGTACCATCATCGATTGCTGGAGATAGTACGAAACGGGTAAGGTCAACACCAGAACCTGGCAGTCGATCTGTTTCAACTGTTGTTGTGATTTTTTTATCTAAAAATAATTCGCGGTCATCTTCATTCTGAAAAAATAACTTAGATGCTTTTGATTGGCTTATTTTATAAAGAAAACGAACAATTTTAGAAGTTATGCTCTCATTAATAAATAAGATACCTAAGCCTGCTATATTATTAACAGATTTGGTACCATTAAAATATGCAGCTAAGGTACTGTAGATATTGTTTTTTGGGGTAAAATTTAATGCTACATCAATATCTTTTAGTTTGTAAATCCTATAAAAACAAATAAATGTCTGGATATCACGAACAGGGTTAGTTCCACCTTGATCAATATTGATATGGATAAACTCACAACCTAATTCGAATAACCGACTGGAATATTCATCTTCAGGGGCGATAGCTATAACACTATAACCCTGTTTGATTAAAGCAAGGATTGTGTTCTTTCTAAAGTTATAGAGATACCAGCTTGTGTTAGAAGTAATTGCAATTGTGGGACTACGAGACATTTTATAACCTTAAAAAATCACTATAACTAAATCTATCAGTAGGAGTTGAAGACAGTTTTCACTAAATATTTTACGAAGTGAACTCTTCCCAATAACTACCTAACAAATAATCCGCTTTTTTTGTAGAAAGAGGTTCCCAACCACTTCCATGACAAAAAGTTAATTCACCAAAATAAATTTTTCCCTCAACATTGTACAAATCGACTCGAACATACTTAAATTGTTCTGATAGGTTTTTTGCAACACGAATCAGTGTATCCATGTTTGAAGGAAACTTATAATCATTAGAAATTGAATCATACTTTGGTTGAATATCAAAATCTAATCGTTTCAAATCCTCATCAAAAAGCGAACGCTTATGATTCCCAAAACGATCCGCATCCACTTGAACAATAACTTTAGACTTATGTCCATTAAAGACATGCAATTTATAATCAGATGGATAGCTACCATCCTGATGCTTAATTAATTCTTCGAAGATAACGTGAGGTTTTTCGATATCATAAAAATGTTCATCTACAATGTGACCAACTTTAATTTCTAGGTATTCATTAAATCGAAGGCAAATATCATTCAGCTCTAATTTTGATTTATCTTCAACAAGCAATACATTTTCACCTCCACCACCGTTACTTGTTTTCATCACGAAACTAGTAGGAAGATCATCGAAATCTTCTGGAGAAATGAACAATTTAACTTTGATTAATGGAATTAAATATTCAGCACCCAGTTTGTCTTTAACAAATTCCCTCACTGTATATTTATCGACAAATTTTGATAATAATTGAGGTTCTGTATTAAACTTTCTATAGATTATTTTCTCAGAAAAAGTTCTGGGTTTATTTAACCTAGGGATATAACCATGAGTCAATACAAAACGAATACATGTATACCCTTTCACCCCTAATAAAAATCTCATTACATCTCTAATAAAATATTTTATTTTTTTATTCATACATAATTCTTATTTAAAGTTGAATGATGTTTACAGTTATTTATCAAGAGCTAAGGTGTTAAAGGCCTGGCTCAAATTATTTAATTTACATATTTTATTTTTAGCGGTATAAAACATTGCTTTAACAGCTATATCTATATCACCAATAGACAATAATACACCTCTTTTATTAATTTAAAATTCAGTATGTATACCAGAGTAATCGTCATAAGAATCAAACAATATTTCCTTGAGTCCAGTCTTACAATCACTGTGTATCGAGATTGTACGGCAGATCATAGACTCATGGGAAACCTTCCGATTCTGATAATGATTAATAGAACTCGTTTTTTGTACATAATTAAATGGATTGCCTATCATACCATTCAGTGTAATACTATTTATTTTCTATTTTCCCATCTGTAAAATCAAGTCCAAACCGACGACATACAGAGTCAACAGAACTAATATTGATGTACTAATGAACGTCTTAATTGAGGTGCAAAATACTTTCTTAGGAGCAGATGAAACTGCACTATAAGAACTAGATCAACCTAAACTTTTTCTTTAAAATAAATATCATAATGTTAAAGTCTAATTTCTTTAACATATTGCAATTGAAGGTATGGTTGTTTTGCCAAAATAATAGTTTAAATTGCGAATATTTTTTTTGTGAATCAGTCATATCACTGAAATGCTTTTTTTGAAAAGATTCTAGCCCTGTTAATTTTTTAGAAGAAGTTGAAACCCTCCCTTCTTCATGTTCCGTATGGAGAATATATTTTTTTTCTTTGAGCCGTAATGCTGGACCATAGTGTTTTATTAATCTAACCCACATGTCAGCATCTTGAGCCGAAGTTAAAGTTACATCAAAACCACAGCATTCAATAAATCTATATTTTTCGGTTAACACTTGAGTGCCAATGATATTTTCCCATAAGCTATTTTGGTATGAAATAACTTTGTTTTTCTTAACAGTAAACAGTGGGAAATGTTTTTTATTAGTGATGACTTTAGTGTTTGATGCTACAAAAGAATACTTTGGGTCATAATTATTAACTAAGTAAGATATGCGGTCGAAAGTAAACTCATCATCATCATCCAATCCTGTTACAAAAAAACCATTTGAAATTTTTATACCTTCATTACGCGTATAACAAGCACCAGAATTTAGGTTATTACGTCGATATCTAATGGGAATATGAGTTTCTATTTGTTTTAAAGCGATTAATGAACGAACGTCAAATTCAGAGCAATCATCACTAATTATTATTTCAATATTTTCATAATCTTGCATAATCACTGAATCGATCGCTCGGCTTAATAGCTTTTCTCTATTATATGTGGTGATAACAACACTAACTAACGGGGTGTCCATGGGAGATCCTGTATAATAAATCAATATTTTGATTAATATTACGATTAAGAAAGGGATTTATATTTTAAGTAAAACGTTACTTTCAGACTAAGAACTTCATTTAAATATATCCCCATCTCCATAATCGATTATTCGAATAACCTCGAAAACATGGCTTTTTATAAAGCTCAGGTCAATTAAAAGCACTATAATAACACTAACTTATTTTTTATTAAGGAGATAGTCTAACCTAATTATAAAAAACGAGATCAATACAATGATAATGACCCACTAAATAAAGAAAAACCACTAGGCTTTGATACAGAAGACTTAATAAGAAGAAGCATAAAAAAACTAATAAAAACAAATCGAATCAAAATCTTAGATTTCACACTAAACATTTCTATTACATATGGGATATAGATAGGTGCGATTAAACTATAATAGATAAAAAACCGTCTTGATAATGTATCTATCCCAGAAAAAACAAAGCTTATGGATACTAGAATAGCCATCATTTGCGATAAAATAAAAAATTTATTTTTTTCTTTTTGTGAAAAAAAATACACAAATATTAAAGATGTAAATATTAGTTTAACAACAGAAATACCGCCTTCAACCTCTCCTTGTTCTAGCATAATTAAATAATACTGGATTTTCTTAGTCATAAACCCAAAATCTAATATCATGATATTATCATAAAATAGTTTTGTCCCTACAGACTCAAATATCCCTCCTATAACAATAGAACATGCTAACAATGTTAGAACTAATTTTCTGTTTAAAGGCTTCTTTTCAAGGAAAATATAAAAAACAAAGATAAGAGCTGTAACATAATGAACTAAAAGTGCTAAAATCAAAAATATGTATGATTTTACTTTACTTTCATCTTTAAATCCAACATAACAAAGGAATAAAGCTAGTGATATTGTCTGCCTAATTAATTGCCCAGATGTAAATAAAAATGGTGTAGCGGTAAAAACACAAAAAAGACAAAGCCAAAAATATTCTCTTTTAACTAGTTTATAAATCGAGATGGCAAACAAAGAATTTATAGTTAATGCATAAATCAGTAATAAACCTCGAGGAGATAGGGTGTCAAAAAAGATTAAATTTAATATGTAATTATAAATATAAAATATAGGTTCCCTTACAAAACTATACTCCACATCCCTAATGTAAAGATATGTATCGTAATATCTAATCATATCATCTGAATTTATTTCAAACAATGCCCTAGAGCTAACCAAAATAGAAGATAAAATCACAAAGAAAACTGTAAAAACAACATTAATTTTAAAATCATCTCTTGGGTAAGATGAGGAAATAATACCAGAAAAAAATATTAGCAATAATACTAACAAATAAAAATTCATATTTAAAACCTAGTTTATTATCAAGATCCATTTTTTGTAACTTAAACACATTAAAGAAATGTTAAACTAGAAACGTGCATAACCAAAGTAGCCAGGATATTAATTTTCTTTTTTGCTATGAGCTGTGGTTATCACTCATTATAATGATTAGTGATAATCATTATTTGATGAATTAAAATATGGTTATTGTATAAAATGAGACTAACCAGCTTCACTGAACTGAATGTAGATTTAAATTAATTCCAATAATGTTGAAATGTTAAATAAATCAACATACCAGAATATGATTTATTTAACTTAATGAAACAACATCTATTTACGAAATGAATCTGGAAATATTTTCCAACCTTGTCGGATAAAAACACATATTATTTTCATTACCTTCATTAATGATACATCTCGTCCATATGAACGCAATAATGAAGCTAGTGATAACTGATATTTAGAATATTGATGCATCTTCAGAAAATGATTAAAACGGAATGCCACATCAATTCGACATGTTGATCGTTCTTCATTTTTAACTCTAGTAAGACTGCCTTTTCTCTCAACTACAATATAAATCACATTTAATGATGATTTTATTTTCTTCGCATAATGTCCTACTTTTAAAGAAAATATCATATCGTTAGATGCAATCACTTCATCAAATCTTATATTCTCTGTTAGTATAAGCTGTTTTTTTATTAATTTACTCCAAGGTACAAAAAATGAATATCTTATTTTTTCATCCTTATTATAGTAATGCTGTTTAACTAAGTTTTCGTAATTAATATGTCGACTTGATAACTCACACGAATCAATATTTATACTTTCCGGCTTAAAATACAAAACATCGTAAAAATCACTCTCACTCAATAATTTATTAATAATATCAAATGCATTGTGAGTAAAGTAATCATCTGAATCAGCAAATAAAAGCCAATCACCATTCGAGTTTTCAATACCAATATTCCTACATGTACCGGCACCTTTTTTTTGATTGTTTTTAAAACACTTAACATTAGTTAATGAATACCCATTAACCAGTGTTAACAATTGATTATAGTTATCACTATAATCGTCAACAAGAATACACTCGATATCAGAATTTAATGGTATCGTTTTTAATAATCTAGCGATACCATCAAGATCATTATAATGTGGAATAATAATACTAATCATAATTTAAATTATATCTAAAACTTTATTCCACATGGCCATTGATTTCGTTTTCAAAGCATGAGATTTATCATTAATTCTATTTTGAATTATTTTATATTTTTCATTGTTAAACAATTCAATTAAAAGCTCATTATGCTTACTATTAGATTGATCTAATAAAAACTTCTCATTATCATAATCACGCATTAACATTTCATATTTATGACTCCAACCAGTTCCAATTGTTGGTATTCCTTGAGATAGAGCACTAACAATACCATGAAATCTAGAACTAATGACAATATTTGAACAACCAATAATTTTTTTTATTTCTCTTGGGCAATCAGATTTGACTATTTCTATTTTACTATCAAGTCTATCATTTATTTGATTCACTAAATCTAGGTCAGATTTACCTTCATGAAGTAAGAAATATGGTTTTCTTCCATGTTTAATACACGTATTAATCATGTCATACATCTGATTCAAATAAATGTCCGCGGTTTTAAAATCAGAAGACATTTCGATCATTTTAGAATTAGGTATTACACAAACATCTCGCGGTGAGGCGCTAACACCATCAAGAGACACAATATTAGTAAAATCGCACGATTGGAAAACATTGTCTTTCGAGTATGGCTGTATATATTTATATGATATTTCATCTCGAGCAAAAATAAGGTCACAAGATGGTACAATATGTTTTAATTGTTCATCAAACCCTTTTTTAGTAAATGGGCCCAATGCCTGTGGTAAAATGATCACCTTTTTACCATCTTTTTTCCATTTATCTATACGACCTAATCTCGTAGCTAATTTATTAACACTCCACTGATCACCATAAGCAAAACCCGATGTATCCAAGATAACATCGACATCTTTTTCTGATAAAATGCCAAACTTACTTTTTATTTTAGCCGGAAGATAGTCACCAATGAAACTTAAATCCATATATTTATTTCTAAATACAAACTTTTGATATAACCCATGATTAGCCCTTCCAAAATAATCTGTATTAGGTTCAACTACAAATTTAGCATCAGGGTATTTTGATCTTATCTTTTGTTGTACTGCAATTAACATTAATTCAGCACCTTTATTAGGTATTCCTATACCTAAAACTTCTACTATCATTTTATTTTACCTCTATTACTAATTCATCAGCTGTTTTCTTTTGAGAAAATGGAATCAATCCTTGCTCATCTCCATAACCAACAGCTATTAACATTACTACTTTTTCATGAGGCTTTAGTCCCAATAATTCAGATATTTTTTTATCTCTAGCCACTATATCTGGCCAGTTAATTACACAACTATTTAAACCTAATATTTCAAGAGATAATAACAACTGCATTGATGCTAATGATGAATCAATATATATAACATGCCTATCTCTTTCAAATGGATAGCATGACAAATCACCAATAACCGCAACTATTGACGGTATATTGTCAGAAAAACCAGCTGTTCCCATAGCAGATTCAGCTATCTTTTTCACTTTACTTTTATCATTAGAAAAAATGAATTTAAACGGCTGTCTATTACATGCAGATGGTGCTTGAGAACTAATTTCTACAGCCTCTTTAAATATATTAATATCCACTTTTCTATCAATGAACCATCTGTTAGAACGTCTTTGCTTAAAGAGTAATGTTAACTCTTCATAAGAAATTGCAGCTCTAACTATACTTTTCTTTTCATATGGAACTAATTTATTTTCATTTTGATGAAGAGGGCTAACCTTAGTGAATTTATCAAAACAACATGAAATAATTTCATTATTTCGATCTACCACGTTGAAATATTTACTTAAAACGTCATAAGCCCACAAAAACTCTTGGCTTTTGGATATATTTGAATTAAAAGAGGCTCGGGTGTAGCAATCTATTGTTTCATTCAAATATGCTAATCCAAATACAGCTCTTCTTGGTCTCATTATTAAACCTTTTTCAATGCGGTGTACGTTTCTTCTTAATAATGCTGAAGAGTCACTATTAACACCATCTGATTTATAATAATTTAACTTCCCAAGTAAAACAGCTAATTGTTCATTTTTAAATTCTTTAGAAAATAGTACATAATATATCGAGGCTAACGTACTATTTTTAGAGAAAAGAAATAATGATATATATTTGAGTCTCTTTAAAACCAATTTAAGAAAGTTTTTAATTTTTAATTTCACTTTTGAAATATACCTTTTTTAATATCATAACTGGAAATATGAATGTGTATGTTAATTGAAAGAATATTACCCTTGTCTTTTTGAAAATAGCAAAGCATAAATATGAAGAAAATATATATGCAATAACCGTAGAGTACGCAGCACCTATAGCACCAAACTCAGGGATAACAAACCAATTTAAACCCACATTAATGACAGCTCCAAATCCATGAGACAACAATGAGATATACATTAAATCTTCTGCAATTATCCACTTACTAACTAAAGCTCTTAAAAAAACAAATATTCCGCCCCAAATATGAATTTTAAGAATCATTGAAGACATTATAAACTCATCTCCGTAGAGGTTGATTACAACAAAATCTGCTAATAAAGTAACCGTGACAGCAATTACTATAGAAATAAGATATAATAAAATGAATATTTTTTGTAAATAATCATAGTAACTTAAATCAGATTTTTTCTTTTCACTCAGAATTTTAGAAAAAAATGAAGCTACTATTGCTGTGGGTATAAAATACCAAACTTCAGATAACTTTGCAGCTACAGCGTAAACACCAACTGCAGAATCATCAATAAGATTACCAAGCATTATCTGATCGATCTTCAAATAAATTATCGATGCAAAACCTGATAAAATTAACCACCAAGAACTTTTAATCAATTTGATTCCATAATTGAAATCTATGTATTTAAACCTTATTGTTCTCCCTTGCATATAAAAACATACAACAAATCCAATTCCAATAATTCCAATCTCCAAGCTTGATATAAAAATCAAATAACTTACATCGTATGCTAGGTAAACACATGTCAATTTTATAGTAACAAATATAATTGTTACTAATGTTCGCATTATGGAAATCACTTTTGATTTTACATAATATTGAAACCAATAATTTATAAAAGAGAATACAGTTAATGTATTAAATGCTAACATTATACTAAAGAGATAAATATCTTCATTATCTATTAATGATAATTTAGTATAAATATAGAAAAAGAACAGACTTGACACTATAATTGAAATTAATCTAAATATCAGGATTGTCGAGATAACTTTTCTTTCTGGTATGCCTTTGGAGATCTCTCTCATTAAAATAGCATTAAGGCCCAAAGATGATAAAGGTTCTATCAAAGTTATTAACGCTAGGAGATAGTTAAGTTTACCAAAAGAATCACTGCCAATAACTCTAGCGATAACTATACTGGATAGTAGTTGCAAAGCCATTATTATTATTTTTTCAGAAAATAGCCAAGATATGTTTTTAATTATTTTTGATAGCGCTTGATTACTCGAAATACTTTCTATTTTTAATTGTATTTTATTCATATAAAATCAATATTAACATGAGTTAAATTTTAAATATAATTACTATATTATGACGCTACAAAAAGCATATTGAAATATGACAAAAGTATTCATATAATACAGACTATGTAGATTCAACGTTTACGTATCTCTGTGATAATTATAGCAATAGTGTGTCATTAATTTTTTAGCTAGAGTGAGTTTATACAAGAATAAGAAGCTGATAGAGGAATTATTCATCCTATTAATTACTTAAGATTATTTAAAATTGAGTTTATCATATTTCTATCTCAGTGATACTTTTACCACTGAAATAGAAATATTCGATTGAGATAGTCTTGAGATATCTGTCCCTTATAAATTCTAGATTACAATATGCTGATAAAAAACCCTTAATATCTTCAATCTTTAAATAGGTATAACTTATCACTCACATTGCTATTGTTGCCTATTATCTCAACAACTTTTACTTCAACCCCAAGAATTTCACACCTTAGAAGTGCTATATAAATTTTTTAGCGGTATTTAGACCTAAACGGCCTACCATCAAGATTGTTCTAGCCAGCACATTAACAGTACCTGGGGACTTGATCATATTCATTCTAAGCCAAGGTAATAACATCAAGGTTTCAATACCCGATGTTTTAATAACCTCTTTAGTTTCTAATTTACCCGACAGAATTTCTAACAAGCCGCGTTCCCAGTCAAGGTTAATGTAACACTGCACGTAACCTTTACGCATATCCGCATCAATAATCAGCACTTTTAGCCTATCTTGCTAGCATTGAATTAAAGTTCACATACACAAAGGGTTTACAAAAGCAGAATGCTGTTAACTAACTATCTTCTTTGTTTATAAAGTTTCTAATCAATACTATCATCACAGCCAGCATTCCACCTAGCATTGTGCCTAACACACATATTAGTGCTCGCTTAGGTCCAGCCTTTTCTTCAGGTACTAACGCGGGATCAATTGTCTTAAATACATATTCATCACGTACTTCGGCGAACATAATCGTTTTTGCTTGTTCTTCGATGAGCTTGTAAAGAATAGAACGAATATCGGCTACATTAGTTGACGCGATCTGCTTAGTTAAGAATTCACTACTGCGATTGGCTTCTGCTACATCGCGTTTTTTCATCACCTTGTTAATGTCTTCGACTAACCAAGTCACCCATTGCTGGGCAACTGCCGGCGACTGATGCTCTACGGATACAGTTACCATGCCAGTATCTTTAGCCGAGTTAACTGACACGAACTTTGTAAATTCTTTATAGGCTTCTTGCATCGAGGGTTCTGGCTTAAACGGTGCGTTAACTACACGAACCCAAGTATTAGCACTTAAGTTATATAACTCTTCATCATAGGTGATGCTGTTATCGCTCATGTTCCATTTATCAATTGCCATTAAGTCAGGTAAGATCTTGTGCCTTTGAATAAACTGGCTGGTAAACTGTCGTGATTTCATCACTTCGATTGCCATTTGAGTCTTATCGACGCCACCGCCACCGCTCAGGTTAATCCCCGCCATGCTGGCTAGGCCGCCAAACTGACCCGCTAATGCGGCTAAACCACCGCCCTGTTCCGACTCAGCTGGCGCTAACAGAGCTTCAGATTTGTAAATATTCGGTTGATTTATGGCATAGATAACTGAACCAATGGCGAAAACTGCAGTGATGGCGATGATGAGCCACTTGCCTTGCCAGATGACTGAAAACAACTCCCTCAAATCAATCTCATCCTCGTTTGTAGTTTGAGGGAACTGTGAATCGTTATATTTATTTATATCAGTGGACATTGAAAATGTATCTCATGTTTTGAATACGGTTGACGGAACGTGACTTCGTCACTACGGAACGCTGCGCTTACGGTAGAGATTTAAGAGCGATAACTGTGGACGGAACGCTGCGCTTACGGTTAAAGATGTAAAAGCGATAACTGTGGACGGAACGTTCGCAGGCTCACTTACGGAACACTTCGTTTACGGTATAGATTTAAGAGCGATAACGGATAACGGAACGTTCGCAAGCTCACTTACGGTTAAAGATGTAAAAGCGTACGCTTTACGTGCTGTTATCTGTCAGGACGCAGTCCGTTCCGTAGCCGCTTGCGGCGTTCATGCGGCCGAAGGCTGTTCCGTGAACGTAGCGTTCCGTTATCCGTAGGCCGCAGTCTATTCCCTAAGGCGCTAGCTAAGAGGACTTGTTACGATTTTTTAAGCTTTTAATCAAGCCAGCTAGCATTGCGGATATTTTCTCAGCATCTCTAAGTATGTTTTCAACAAAATCTTTATCTAAATAACTAATTTCTCTACCTATCATTGCTTGTGTCATCATTTCTGCAAGTGATGCTTTAGCAATATAGAGAAATTGAATCTGCTCTTTCACTCCCTGCCGCTCGATGCCCTCAGCTATGTTTGAAGGTACCGAAAGGCCTGAGCGAGTGATTTGATCTTTGAAGCCCCAATCCCTTAGCTCTTTTGTCTCTCTATAAATCGAGCAAGATAATTGAAAACTGAGTTGCCAGACTTCTAGCTTTTGGAATTTCATAACCATCCTTGGTTTGAGTAAAGATGTAAAAACAATAACGGTGGACGGAACGTTCGCAAGCTCACTTACGGTAAAAGATGTAAGAGCGAAAAAGGATAACGGAACGCTTCGCTTACGGTAAAAGCTACGGGATAAAAGCAAAGACGAACGGTCTACGACCTAGGGAACGCTTCGCTTACGGAATACGGGCAGACTCCGTAAGGACGCAGTCCGTTCCGTAGCCGCTTGCGGCGTTCATCTTAACCTTTAAAGCCTAGCGACTGTGGCGAATGCGACGGCTGAGTTGTAGATGATGCTGGTGACCTGAGTCCAGAGCGTTAGGTTATCTTTGTACTCGGTGTCTAGCGGTACAATGATGGTATCACCAGGTTGTAGGTCATCTTCACTGCTGAACCACATTGAATTACTTGGCATCATCACTGAACCGTTGGCCTTGATGACGTAGGTTCTATCATCATCGGCACGCTCTCTCACTCCACCAGACATTGCCAGGTATTGGTCTAACGTTAAGCCCTGCTTGAATCTGTGCGTCGCGGCATGTTGTACTTCGCCCATCACAGCAATGGTCTGCTTAGTCGATGGAATATATAACACATCTGAGTCTTCGAGCTGTAAATCAGCTTGCTCGATGCCGATTGAAATGGCAGAAAGGTCGACGACTAGGCGTCCGACGGCTTTAATATTCTCTAAATCGGTCAGCATCATCTGCGCATCGGCGTAGTTGACCACGTTGCCGTCTTTAGATACGCCACGAGTCGCGATATCACGGCGCAGTTGATCGGCGAGCTTCTTAATCTCTAACTGCTCTTGCAAACGAACAGACTCACGCACAAACACTGATGATGGCAGATATGCGTATTCGGTGAAACCACCGGCGCGCTTTAGTACGTCTTGAAGTGATTCACCACGACGTATGTTGTAAACACCTGGGAATCTGACTTCACCACGGATCTCTACGGTTTTGTTCTCTTGCCACTCGGGTGTGGTCATGACAGTTAATATGTCACGACCTTTCAGCAAGACATTAGCCGTTGCATTTCCCTCAATTGCACTTTTAAGGTCTATATTGGCATGCTTAATACTCGAACCAATATTATCTGTCACTGTGCTGGTCAGTTCTGCTCTAGTGGTATAGGCACCTTCTTTAAGACCACCGCCAGCTTTGATTAGATCATTGACTCTGGCATTGACCGCTAAAGGATATATCCCCGGATGGCGCACTTTACCATTTACGGCAACAACCATGACCCCCTTACCCGCACGGCCCTGACTACTGAGCTTCATGACTACCGGATAGAGAAGCTCGCCTCTATTCATCACGCTACTGAGCTTAATCAAGTCTTTATCGTCAAACAGATTAATCAACATCTTGTTGACTTCGCCAATAATTGCAGCTGTTTGGTCGTCTTCAGGTGCCTCTTGAGCAATAATCACTCCACCTAATTGACTGCGTTGCTCTAAACCTTGTTTTTGCAACTGCGAGAAACCTGAGCTGAACATGTCATTACCCAGCAATGAATCACCGGCTAATTTAGCCACCTTGGCAACTCTCTCTTTGACGAGTTTGTTCAGTTCATAGCGATTTTGCGCTTCGTCACTGAAGTTAAAGAAAATCACCTTATCTCGAGATTTTAATAACAGGTCATCAGATGCGGCTTTATCACTAATAGCCAGCCCGGGTGCAAACTGATGGATTTCAACATCACCATAGTCATTTATTTCACGAACGATAATACCGTAATCAAGATCTGCCGAGGCTTGTAGGTCGCCCCATATTGATGGAACCAGATCACTGATTTTTTGCCCTTGGTACCATTGATACTTACCAGGACGGACTACCGCACCGATAACCGTGATGGCGTTTTCATAGCGGTTCGATGCACTCTTGATTCTGACCACATCTCCGGAGCGAGCTTTAGTGGCTTTGCCACTGGCGGTGGTTAAATCTAGGTTGGTGACTGTTTTCAAGCCTGTGCTATTGAAACGCTCGACACTACTGCTTCTTGGATAGGCTCCAGGTTTAAGCCCTGCAGCCATAGAGATGATATCACCAATGGTTTCATGCTTTTTCAGCTCATAGATAGCCGGTCGACGCACTTCACCTGTGACACTGACTAGCCCACCCACAGAGGGGATAAATACCACATCACCAGAACGAAGACGCTTATCTCCGGATGCATCTCCTCTCATGAGCAAGTCATAAAGGTCCATGCTGCCAATGAGCTTGCCATTACGTTTTAACTGAATGTTACGCAGTGAGCCTATCTCGTTTACTCCGCCAGACACAAACAAGGCTTGCGTAATCGTCGATAGACTCGACACTGTATATGAACCTGGCTTGTAAGCGTCACCTGCAACAAAGATTCGAATTGAACGTAGCTCACCCATGGTGATATTCGATTCAATGCCGATCATCTGCTGGTTGATACGTGTTGTTAATTGTTTTCTCAGTTCCGCAAAGTTTAAACCTACGACATTAATAGGCCCTAGCGCAGGAAATTGAATCACGCCTTCACGATTGATAACCAAGTCATACTCTTTATTTTCTTTGCCGAAGAGCTGAACCTTGATGTTATCTCCAGGCCCAACCAGATATTCACTCGGTACAGGCACATCAGAGACTGGCGCAAAGGTTGTCGGCTCGCCCCGAAACAGGTCATAACCAAAGCGCTTTAATTCCGTTTTAGCCTTATCTTCATCAAAATCTAGCTTGGATTTATTTTCTGCAGCATTTCGATTATCAAAGATAGCTTGACCACTCGCATCAAACTGTTGTCTTTCATTGACTAGCTGTGGGTTCTCAAGCTGACGTTGTTGGCTAGCACCGCCACTGATCATCGACGGGTCGATGCCGTATTGCTTGGCTAGCCTTTGCTGCTCTGATGCGGGTAGTTGTTTAAATTGCTCTATCATCTGCGGAGACGGCGTTACAGCCTGCACCTGTGTGCTTAACAAAACGAGTGCACTAATACCTGCAATAATTATTTTTTTGGTTTTGTGTAACACCTGTGTACTCCATGAAAGAAAATTGACTAATGAAGCAAAGACGAACGGTCTACGACCTAGGGAACGCTTCGCTTACGGGTAAAAGCTAGGGGCTAATAAGCAAAGACGAACGGTCTACGACCTAGGGAACGCTTCGCTTACGGGTAAAAGCTAGGGGCTAATAAGCAAAGACGAACGGTCTATGACCTAGGGAACGCTTCGCTTACGGAATTTGGGTAACAGCAATGAGCTTAACGAATGAAACTTTTCATCCTTTAAATACATCCTGTAAAACAGCCAGTTCAGCATCCTTGCCTCTCGCTCATAAGCACTATCGCGAGCGATAATTCGCCCTTCGGGCACGCTACCGATCCGCGTGGC
>NZ_JABSSM010000061.1 GCF_013214165.1 Shewanella sp.
CCAACCGAGAATCATAAGATGAAAGCGTTAAACGTATGTTTATTAGTTCTAATATCATTATTTTCTACGGTGACATTTAGCTCTACCGTAGATAATCAGACTGACAATCAAAACCTAGTCGTAGAATTAGCCCGAAATGATATTTGCGCTGATAACAGTTACGAAGCAAGTCGCTTCATTAATGAGTTGGTAGCAAATAGTTCAGATGTCTCATTTACTAAATACTGCTGTAAAACTTGTAAGAAAGGTAAAGCCTGTGGTGACTCGTGCATAAGCAAAGCTAAAGCATGCTATAAAGCAGAAGGTTGTGCCTGTAATGGCTAGTTGAAGTTTCGGCTATAGGACGTTAGTTCAAGGCATCGGGGAATGATGAGATTAAAATGATTTTTTACTGAGGGGAGGATGTCGATGCGAAAGGTTAAACTAAAGGAGAGTGAACTTAAGCACTTTTCAGAAAGTTATAATACTGACAGGGAAGTGGTAGCTTTGAGCCAGCGTAAAAACTTCATAAAGGCGTTTCCGCTTGATGAGTTAGCTGATATCAAACTCGCTGAATATGTACTAGGACGAAGGGATATAGACGAGATAGATACGTTTTGTTATCTCGTTGACGTTGGTACACGCAATTGGGCGCTTATTTCCGCATCTACACCACACAAATTTGGGATATATTTCGGAATAGCCAAACCGGATGAAACCAAGAAATATCGCTTTACTAAAAAGTTTGGCGAAACAAAGATGAAAGCCTTTAATGCCGTAAAGTTATCTTTGCTAAATCTCATTGAAAGTGCTCAAAACAACGACTACGCTGCAATCGACGCTAACCTGCTATCGCAACTGTTCAGAGCTAAGATTATCTCTCTGTATTTCCCAAAGAAGTTCATCAATATTTGCAGTAAAGACCATACTCTGCTGCTAGCTGAAGAGCTGAAACTAGAGTCCGATCTGCCCGTAAGTGAATATCAACACCTGTTATATGACTTAAAACTTCAAAACTCAGTGACCAAGTCATGGACGAATATCAAGTTCATGTCTTTTCTGTACTCGAAATTCATCTGGCAGAACCTTCATGAAGTTTCTAGAAAGAAGCTGAAAAAGACTGTGCGCAAACATCCAGAAGTTGATTTATCTGGCAAGAGTGATATTAACGATAAGATTGGTAAGATTAGTGAGAAGTACGCTTTAGAGTGGGAAAAGAAAAGACTAAAAGATCTGGGGTTATCAGATTTGGCTGAGAAAATAGAGGATAGGACTAACAGACCGGGGTATGGGTATGATTTCTTGTCATTCAATGTAGATGGTTCAGAACGCTATATTGAGGTTAAAATTTTAAGGAAAGAGAAAAAGCTTCGTAGTTTTCACTTATCAGCAAATGAGCTTGAGAAATCAACATCCCCTGAGCTCAAAGATAACTACTACTTCTACCTTGTTTCCGTTGAATCGGGTTCTGAAGATCTACCAACCCCAGTTAGGCTTGATGCTTTCCTTGCTGAAGAGGTCCATGAGGCCTCTATCAAGAAACCTACTTCTTACGTTGTTTCGATGGAATATGAGTAAGCTGTAGCAAGGCTATGCCGATTACCTTACCAGCGCCATAATATGCTAAATGAGGTCAGAAGGTCAGAGTAAACTGTTACTCTGACCTTTTAATCTTAATTACACCACTGCCTTTCACATGGCACGCCATCATTGTTGCCATCCATCTTGGTATTGGGGCAGTACTTGTTGTAATACATAGCTTCATCGCAAGATCGCATTTGACTGCAATGAGTTTTCCGGCTTCACAGCGAAAGTTCTGCACTGGGTTAAACTGCATTTGCTCGACATCTTTATTGGTGAGTACGGGCGTTGCTGTCATCTCTTCATATTTATTAAAGCCAAATATGCCTAGCCCAAGCAGAATTAATAGCGGGATAAGTAGCCTGCTTGATGACTTTGATTGGCGCTGATAGTGGTTGTTTCGGCGTTGGTTATTTGGCTTGTGAGCTTTTCTGCTAGAGGTGGATGCGATAACCGCAACACCTTCGATGTTGGCTTTAACTGCTTTGACTCTGCCGTCACTTTGCAGCTCGGTGTGATACATCATCTGGTCGCCAACAACGGGCTTTCTTGCCATCTGTTTTAGTATTGAGATATGAATAAACACATCTCCGACATTGGCAGTATCCGGCTTGATAAAACCGAAGCCTTTGTCACTGTTCCAGCGAACAATCGTTCCTCTTTCCATGAGCATCTAATTTTATTCCCTAGACTATTTGCTGGCCACAACCACACTCTTGGCAATTCAACGTGTAGCTCTCTCTGCGTTTCTGCACCTTGGTATTTTTGCTTTGGCACTTGGGGCACGCTTGCTTCATCGGCGTGTTCTTAGTGCATATGTTGCATTTAATGCCCTTATTTTTACGAAGAAGCAAACTTGCCATGCATTGGGGTGTAGTTTGTTGATTCTCCGCAATGTTTACAGCATCCATTCACTGCTTTAACTTTGCCGTTTGGTAAGAGCTAGCAGTTTGATAATCATCAGCATGATAATAGCGGGTTTAAATTATTAATTACACCAGTGTCTTGTTCAAAGTAGAGGTGTATCGAGGTACGTGAAAGGCCATGGGAGATTCACGCAATTTGAAATTCCATACTTGGGTGTATGTTTCGGAGTCATCCATCTAAAAACAGGAGCAGACTATGACCTCATTATTCTGCCCCCAGTATTCAATATTGCGCGACCGAATACTGCCAACCTCATAGCTGCAAATAGATTAACCTAGCTTGAATGTTGCAAGCTTCAGATGACTAACCCCTGAGGCTAATCCGTTCCCAGTTGTGAGTGACGGCGTGCTGGTACAGCTTATCGTCCGCATCGACTACGATTGGGTGTTGGACTGCTTGTAACAAAGGTAAGTCATTGTAAGAATCTGAGTAAAAACAGCTGTCTGCCATATTGTGCGGGTTAGTGTTTAACCACTTGCGTAGATTCACTACTTTACCGTGCTGAAAACAGGGTTCGCCGACGATATTGCCGCTATAACCCTCAGGCCCCAATTCGGGTTCGGTCGCGAGTAACTGCGAAATACCAAGCATGGCGGCGATAGGTCCAGTGATAAATCGATTGGTGGCGGTGATAATTAACAGGGTGTGTCCTTGTCGGCGATGCTCTTCGATGCGTTTACATGCTTCGGGTAATATAATCGGTGCTATTTTTTGCTTAAGATAATCCTTTCTTAACGCATATAAATGGCTAAGCGAAAATTGTGTTAGTGGCCGTAAACTAAAGCGTAAAAAGGCGTCCATGTCGAGACAGCCATTTTGATAGTCCTGATAGAATTGGTCGTTATTGTTCTTATAATAACGGCCATCGATAAGCCCCTGTTCAATAAGGAATTCACACCATAAATGCTCGCTGTCACCCGCGAGCAAGGTCTCATCAAGATCAAATATTGCCAACATAGATCACTCCATAATTGTGTTTAACTCGCTAGTGCAACAGGTTTTGGCCAGTATCTTGCGACATCTTGGCAGATAATACCTTCATCAGTCAGCTTGATATGTGTCAGTGTTTGCTCATCATGATTCATTCGCCATGAGAGCATTTTCTGCGCATATTCAAGTACAAGCTGAAAATAATCAGGATTGTTCACCTGATTAATTAATTCTTCAGGGTCATTTTCCAGATCGAAAAACAAGGGTGGCATATTGGTGAAATGAACATATTTATAGCGCTGGCCACGAACAACATTTAAGGTACATTGATGGTGCGTTATACCCAGTGATTGTTCATGGGCTTCGCCTTTGGATATATTTCTAAAATCATATTCCCAATGTGCTTCCGTGCGCCAATTCTGTGGCTGAGTGCCTGTTTGTATGGTTGAGATAAGAGAATAGCCATCACACTGAATCGGGGTCTTGATACCCAGCCAGTCTAATAACGTAGGCATGATGTCGACACTCTCGGTAAACTCGGTTCGAATCGTTCCTCGGGTAGTATTCGCCTGTTCATCTGGGTTATAAACAATAAGAGGAATATGATAAGACTGATCGAAATAGCCCAGTTTATCCAGCAAGTAATGATCTCCAGCTTGTTCACCATGATCTGAAGTAAAAATGATCAGGGTATCTTGCCAAAGATTTTTTTCCTTCAGATAATTAAACAGGCGGCCCAGGTTCGCATCGACCTCAGACATCAAACCCAAGTAGGATGCTTTCATGCGGGCAAGTTCTTCAGGCTTATTGGGGACGATAAAATTAGCTTGCTTTAAGGCCCAGTCCAGCCAAGGATGTTGTGCCGCTTCTTGCTCGACAGACTCGTGGCGAACGTAATCCTCAAGCGCCTCAGGCGGGTACATGCTGTTGTAGGGTTCAGGTGCAATCCAGGGTGGGTGCGGCCGCAACAGGGATAGATGCACGCAAAATTTGTCTTGTCTTGCTTCGATATAATCCATGACCTGATCCACCATAAACCAGGTGACATGATGTTCCTTAGGCATATCAAGCGCTGCCGGCGCACCTGTATCCTGTTCACGCTGATTAAAATAAAGATCCGATCTGGGAGAAGGTATTTTATGGCCTTTTTTAGCCAACCAATTTGCCCATGGTTCTATGTTTTCACCCATAATCCCCACGGGATTAATCCCAGGTAATGGCCCTTCATAGTTATCTAAGATAGGATCATTTTGCTCAAACGCTCTGGGATCATTGGCCGTATCTGTGTACCCAAACAAGGCTGGATCATAGCCGTTTTTTCGTAGCTCGAGCGCCCAGTTAGTATGTCGAGCGTCTAAAGGTGTGCCATTAGTTCCAGAGCGGTGATTCTGTAGATACATGCCGGTATACAAACTCGCTCTGGACGGGCCACAGGGCACGGCATTGGCAAAGTGATTTTTAAATAATACGCCCTCACTCGCAAGCGCATCAAGGTGAGGTGTTTGTACTAAATGACCTAGAGCAGAAAGACACTCTCCGCGCCACTGATCAGCTGTGATAAATAGTATATTCTTAGACATGGATCAGCCTTTTAATCGTTAACCTATGACCCGAATCTTATGTTTGCTTGATTACACTATTACTACAGGATTTAGATGGTTTTATTACAGTAAACTAGCAAGACACTTAGGATTGTCTAAGTAAATGAGTCAAATGATGCAATCATTAGCTAGGCAGTAGGTTCACTACTTCAATTTTACTTACAAACGAACTGGCGCCTTATGGGGGGGGGGGGAGAGTCAAACCCAGCCTTATATAAAGCGAGCGCTACTCACTACAAGCCTATCGCTATATGAGATCAACCCAGTAAGAACGGGATGGCGGCAGAGCCTTCTGCCTAGAGATGGTCAAGCTATCAAATCAATGCGCTGGGGAAAGCTTCAAGCCTTTGCACCCAGCATCCAATATATTTGTCTCTGCGAGAACAATGCACCCTGAGAAGTGGAAGACCAGACAGAAGCATTGAGCTGGACTTAATCTGCCTATTTTACTCTGACCCCGATTACCCGATTACCCGATTACCCGATTACCCGATTACCGTTTAATGTCCGCCTCAGCTATGTTTATTACAATGGATTGCTTAGTCATCTATCGCAACAGTTAAAGAAGGTTTCGTCATCATGGGTCAACATAAATCAAGCTCCACTCGCCGAAAGCCTTGGCTTGCTATAGGTGTCATCACATCCATAGTGATACTGCTGGGGCTGTTGTTAACGCTGATGCCTAAAGGCTTTAAGATGACTCACGAACAGATAGGGACTGGTTTGCCTGCCTTGGTATTTGTCTATGATCCAAACCTTGAAGTTAGCGGCAGCCAGACTGAACAGATGAATGAAGCTCGCGATTATCTTGGCGAGCAAGTCTTGTTTCTCGTTGCCCAAGTTGGCACTCCTGAAGGCGAACAACTGATCGCTACGCACAAGGCTAGTCGAGCGGAGCTGTTGCTTTTTGATCCTTCAGGAAGCCTAATCAAAAGGCAGTTTGCTTTGAAAACGTCTAGCGAGATAATCCAGTGGGTGCGGTAGAAGTAAAATAATAAATGGCCCTCTATTTAGGCGCTGAGGGTCACTAGTTATCACTGTACTTTTTTCCCACAAGCAATATACTGACTCGATCATATTGAATATCCCTCGGAAGGCCACAGTGAATGCGGTATTTATTTCTCATCTTGTCAGCTTTAGCTTTCTATCCAGCGACAGCTTTTAGTACTACCATAGGTAGTTACTACATATCAAATCTTGTTATCGACCAACAGCAAGGTCTTTTTATCAGAATGCATAACGAAGTGTTACGACGCATATCACTCGATAGTAATCTCATTATTCAGCCAACAAAGCGTACTCAGCGCGACTTTAAACAGCATAAGCTAGATGCCTATTTTCCTGCATTATTAGAAAATCTGCCCAAGTCTGAGGTGATCATCTCTGATCCTTTTTATCTTAAAACAATTGTTCTATTTACTAAGGTCGGCTCAGCTATAAAAACAATTGATGACTTAGAGGGCAAGGTCGTCGGAGTTGTCACTGGCTACAGCTACGGCGAGAATATAACCCATAATCAGAATATCAAGTTAGATTATGCCAAAAATGACGATGTTAATATTGCCAGGTTAATGCGAGGCTATCTTGATGCGATTATTGGCGATTACACATCCACAGTCGCCGCCATAGAAAACGGTAAGCACTCAGGGCTGATACAGTATGATCTAGATAAGCCCATTAATGTTTTAGATGTATTCTATGTTTGCCATGACTCCATTGCAGGTAAAAAACTGTGCGGCTCAATAAACGATGCCCTAGAGCAGATGAAACTTGAGGGTGTCATTGAGTTGGATCTCGCTTCTGGTATTGCAACTATAGATTTATAAATAGATGCTTAGCGACAACATGGGCTCGGGAAGTGTGTGTTTGGGGTGAGATAACTCGATAGGCGGGGCTTGTGACCCCGCATAGCCATAGTGAATAAACTATGGCTGTTTATCTAATTTTTACTGTTCGGTAAATGTCGCTTCAATCTGTTGTAATTCTTGCTCTTCTCTAAGCTTAAGCTTTTCTTGCTCTGTAAGTTTTACTTCATTCTGAAGAGTCGCTTGTCTTTGCTTTAGCTCGTGTTTCTCTGGTTTAGTCAGAAATTTATAGGCTTTCTCATTGGCTAGTGCGTAGGCAACGACATCTTCGCCCTTTACCCTGCGCTCATCCACTCGTTGTGAAAAACGTTCATTGTCTCGGGCTTTGCGTTCTTCGGCATTTAACTTGCTCATATCTTGTATCCTCATTAGTTAATCACGGTAGGTTTCACTACGCTCAGTCAAACAAATGAGATTTGTTGCACATTCATAAAGCTGATAGGGGGATTTTAGCATAAGATGCGTTTCAACCCCCACGCTATCTAGCTTTATACGGCCTTTTGTTAGGTTTTTAGCCGTTTAGGCGCCGGGAGTTAGGAGTGACAAGTTAGGAGCTAAAAGCTAAAAGTTAAGCGTTAAAGTTAGTCATTAATAAAATCTGACACTCATCAAAAATAGATGAGATTGAAACGTGCCGCTGATGTTGGTTTTTAGCCAAGCAGTTGAAGCAAAAGGTAGCCAGTCCTGTCTTTTAAACGCGAGCCTGTCTCGCGTTTTTTGTGGATGCTTAAATGAGGTGCTGGTGAAATAATAACACTCACAACCAGCGGGGGCCGAGTAAACTAACATCGACGTTCTACGGTTCTGGCGACTCGGCTATGGTTAGTTACTCCTGGCATCCTACTAGACAAGGCAAGATGCGCAGGCAAAGCGCTGTGTAGATGCGCACTTAGGACCGATTGATGCTTATATCTGACACATAACCAAGCTCTGCTTTGACCAGAGCCTGTTTTAACATGATGGCGACCTCTTGGGCGGTCATAAATGTCGAGGTATCGAGCTCCTTGCCACTGGTTTTCCAGAACTCTGTGGCAGTGAGTCCAGCAGCGCCGAGATTTCTTGAGGCTGGCACAGATCGGCGGCGATGGCATTGACTTCGCCGGAAATGGAGCTCACCACCTGGGTAAGTCGTTGCTCATTGCGCCCAGTGAGTAACAGTGACTGCCCCTCGTTGCCATATATACTCGCCAGTGCGGCCCCTAAGCCACTGCTGGCACCGGTAATTAAAATCATAATATTCCTTAAGGTCAAAAAAGACGGTACCAGGCTTCAAATAGGCATGATATTGGCATTTGAATGCAATAGATAACAAGTGTGGATGGGTCAGGGTCAGAGTGATTTTCCTCAGACCCACTTTGTCATTATTAACCACAATGTTGCTTTTCGCAGGGGATGCCGTCTCCATCGCCGTCCATCTTTGTTCCGGGGCACTTGTTGTTGTAGAAGTTGGCTTCGGCGCATGAGCGCTTCTGGCTGCAGTGTTGTTTTCCTGCTTCACAGCGGAAATTTTCTTTAGGCTGGGTCCATTGTATCTGTTCGGCGGTGGGTTCCAGCTTGAGTTCATTGGTGACTCGGATTGGTGCGTTTGATTGTTCAGTGAGAGCTGCATACTGTTTAAAGCCGAAAACCCCCAAGCCAAGAATAATCAGCAGTGGAATAAGTATGACGCTTGATGTTTTGCTTTGACGCTGGCTGCTGTTGTTTTTTGGGGTTTGATTGGCGTTACTTGCACGTCTTGGGGTCGTAGACGTTGAAATAACTGCGACGCCCTCTATGCTGGCGTTAACGGCCTTGAGTTTGCCATCGACTTGTTGCTGGGTTCTATACTCAATCGAATCGCCGACGATGGGCTTTCTGGCCATATGCTTAAGCTCTGAGATATGAATAAACACATCTTTGCCATTTGCTGTTTCCGATTCGATAAAACCAAATCCCTTTTCATTTTTCCAGCGAACTAGAATTCCTTTTTCCATGTTCATGTTTTTACTCTTAATTGTGCTAGTTATAAGATTGAACCATTAAAGCGTGAATAGAGCTTGGTGTCTGTAGTTTTAATCATCCTTATGCTAACTAGCTAACTAGCTAACTAACTAACTAACTAACTAGCTAACTTATTTTAATGGGTTGGCTAGTTCTGGGTGAAATTCACCATTTCTATCTTCAAACAGCCAATTTATAGGCAACCCACTTTGAATGTGTCAATGAGCTGTTCAGATGGTTTTTAGGTAAGTCGAGTATCGATAATCAGGAGTGCTGTAGGTATGCAGTTGATTTGTAATGGCTAGCTTGACCTATCTCTAGTTTGATTTTTATAAGGATGAATAGTGCGGCGGATTTTGTAACCATTGAGCCAGTGATAAAAAATAAGGCCGCCCACAGCTCATGATTGGAATTAGTTGTGGCTAGCCTTATCTATTTTTAAAAGAAGTGTTCTTATCGCTGCGGGCTTATTTCTGTAGTTGTGCCTTTGCGGCTTCAACTTTCGAGAAATCCAGGCCTAGTTCAACAACGGCTTCTTTTATCAGGGCTGGGTTTTGCATGACTAGCCCCATTAGCTGTTGAAGCTTCTCTGGTGGTATGCCTAACTGACCGATAGTGGCCATCGCCGCCATAGGATTTTCGGTTAGAGTCTGGAACAGGTCTTTAATCTGTGTGTCACTGACATTATGTTGTTTTAAGATCGCAAGAATCGGATTCATTGCACTACCTTGTATGATTTTTAGGTTAAACAGGCATAGATTCTATCACTCATTTGGGCTTTGAAAAAATAAAAGAACCGGCTTAGTTTTCTGACCTTATCTAGTTCAAAGACTAGGTTGATATTTCACGTTAGTTGGCTGAGGAGGCTTTGAAACGATAGACCCTAAATCGCAGAATCTGTCGCGATATCTGGCTATTGATTAAAAATCAGCTGCTGCACCGGGCAAGACCACTGGGCTGGTGTCGCCGTTAGCGCTGATATTTAGCAAGTAGCCGGACGGCTTCGATGGCGCCGGCAACAGCGGAGGAATTATCGTAGGCACCGGGGATATTGAGGTCAAGTTCATCACATCTGAGACGCGAGAATCGATATCGCCGCTCATCATCGCCACGCGTTTAGGCTCGAACGTACCGCGCTAGATGGCGCTGAGATAGGCATTCATTGGTTTACAGCTGTTGCGATAGCTTGCGCTAAGGTTAATAGAATACTCAGTTGATAACCGTGTGTGGTTCAGCTTGTTTGGTCCTTGTTGCCACCCGAGCTTATCGCCATGAAAATTTTGGAAAGTGGAATCCGTGCCCTAGTAATGCAAGGCTCTGAATGTATACTTTCTTCAAAACCAGACCCATGAGTCAATCAGTAGCAATGTCATTAATGCAATTTAAGGTTCAATCTAGGCTAATTTTACAGTGTGCATTATTTATCTTCTTAGGATGTACCTGGACTAAATCGATGGCACGGGATCTTGCCGAGATCCAGGCTGAGGGTGTGCTTAGGCACATAGGCGTGCCATACGCTAATTTTGTGACTCAATATACCGAAGGCAATAAGGTGAGTCATAGGGGCTTAGATATTGAGATAATGCAAAATTTCGCCCAACATTTGGGCCTTAAATATCAGTATATACCCGCAAGTTGGGCCACTGTATTCGGTAAACTCACTGGCAGGAATGGGCAGTTTATCAATAATGAAGTGGTCTACGGCGAGCCTGAACCCATTCAGGGAGATGTGATGGCTCATGGCGTCACTGTGCTCGATTGGCGCGAAGAAATTGTGGATTTTTCTGATGATTACTTTCCTTCGGCAGTCTGGCTCATCGCGCGGATAGAGTCCGACCTAGTTCCCATAAAGCCCACTGGTTTATTGAGTCGTGATATTAAGTTAGTCAAGGCCATGATGGATGGTCGTGATGTGTTGGCGATGAAGCAGTCGTGCCTAGACCCTGATTTGTATGATCTCTATCAGACGAAGGCTAATATCATTTTTCCGGCCGAGGCGCTGCAGTTGAATGAAATGGTGCCTGCGATGTTGAATGGTGAGGCGGAAACAAGCTTGCTAGATCTGGCCGATTCTTTGATCGCACTCGAGAAGTGGCCAAGTAAAATCAAAGTCATAGGGCCTATTTCCCAAGAGCAGCGAATGGCGATGGGATTCCGTAAAGACTCGCCCATGCTCAGGCAGGCATTCAATGAATACTTAAAACAAATCCGTGCCGACGGAAGTTATATCGAGTTAGTGAAAAAATACTATCCAAGCGTGCATCACTACTATGAACACTATTTTATTCAGTCGATGGCAGAGCAATAGCGAGATGAATATAAAGAAATGGTTTAACAGTCAAACGGCCATCATTATCGGGGGGATTCTATTAACTGCTTACCTATTTTTAATCTTGACCGTGACCAATATAGGTCAAAGCAGGCTCCAGGAGTCGCAAAATCATGCCCTGGATCTTAAGGTCAGTAACTATAGTGATAATCTCAGCTTCTTCTTCGATGTCAGCCAAGAAAATATCACCCACCTAGCCACGAATAGAGCATTCAACACCTATTTTGCCAATCTGGCCGCAGGCATGTCCCTGCAATACGGCTTAAGCTCAAGCCTGTTTAGCTTAAGGCAGGCCATCAATCAATTCTCTCAAAAAAATATGATTGATAACGTTAATATCTATCGAAGGTTAATGGTGATTGGGGTCGGTGGAACTGTGATAGCCGATACTCACCCAGATACTGCCTTCGATATGAGCCAAGTGCCGTTTGAATTTATGGATGTTGCCCAGGAGAAAATACTCATGTTCGAAGGCCTGCATGGCCCCTCGATCACCCTCTTGCGTACTATATATCACCAAAGTAAACCCGCCGCGATCTTGATCGCCGAAGTTAATCAGGATGTGGTGATCAATCGGCTTTCAACCCAGGAGCATGAGAGCAGTGGCAGTTGGCTTAAACTCGTGACGCCATTGGGTGAGATTCAGGTGTGGGACTCCCTTAAACCGCTGGCTCCCCTTAAATCGGATTGGGGCAGTGCTGTACATGGGGCGAGAGGTCGGGTCCATGCTGGTCATCTTATAGATGACCATAGCCATTCGGAAAAAAATATCTATCTCGAGAGCGCCATAGCTGGAACACCATTTAAGCTAGTCAGTTGGTTTGAGCCTGTCAACGAGGACAATATCTTTACTTCAACCTGGTTTGTTGTTGCCATTTCCCTGCTTGCCTTACCTGTGTTGTTTGGCTTGTGGTATTTGATGAGGGTCAACAACACCAACTTGATTTTACAGACTCAGATCGAGGTTTCATCGGATCAACAGCTAAAATTGACCCATAAAAATTCATTGCTACATAAAGAGATCCACAGGAGGAAGGCGTCTGAAAATAAATTGGCCTACCGAGCCATGCATGATGAGCTGACTGGCTTGTCAAATCGGACCCACGGTATGGTGAGGTTAGAAGACGCCATTGGAGCCGCCAAAGATAACCGGACCCAAGTGTTGGTGATGTTTTTGGACCTTGATAACTTTAAACAAATTAATGATACCGTCGGTCATCATGCTGGAGATAACCTACTGCAGCAAGTCAGTGAGCGCCTGTTAACCTTGACGGGGACTCACGATACGGTGGCAAGATTTGGTGGGGACGAGTTTTTAATCATCATTCCAGATGTATCTCATCAAGATAGGGCCAAGGCCTTGGGCAGCGCAATACTCAAGCTGTTTGAGCAGCCGTTTAACATAGATGGGCAAGAGTTCTTCGAGTCGACCAGTATCGGTATGTCTGTGTACCCGAAAGATGGTGATAATGCCGCGGCTCTGCTTAAGAAGGCTGATAGCGCCTTATATCGTGTGAAAGATGCCGGCAGGAACGGATTTAGTTTTTATGATGCCAGCATGAACCGAGTGGTGAAGCGGGAGCAGGCGTTGAATGGGCGCCTACATCAGGCCGTCAATCTGGATGAGATAGAGGTCTATTATCAAGTCATCTTAGATCTAGAGAGTCGCGACATTATCGGCGCAGAAGCCTTATTACGTTGGACCGATAGTGAATTAGGTGTGGTGTCACCGATTGAGTTTATTCCCTTGGCGGAGAAAAATGGCCTGATCCATCGCTTAGGAGACATGGTCTTATTTAAAGCGTGTAAACAGGCGGCTGCTTGGCAGTCAATTAGCCCAATTAAAATAGCCATCAATTTCTCGAGTGTGCAATTTCGTTATTGCGAGCAGCTAGAGTCCAGGATTGTGGAGGTATTGGCACAAACAGGCTTGCCGGCGAGCAAGTTAGAGATGGAAGTGACCGAAAGCCTGTTGATTGAGCAGGGTGACAGCTTGATGAACATGTTGTCCAATCTTAATCGATTGGGGATCGAACTTTCTATCGATGACTTTGGTACGGGTTATTCTGCCCTGAGTTATTTGCAAAAATACCCCTTCTCCAAGTTAAAAATTGATCGGGCATTCATCAGCAAGATGGCGACCAGCAAGGCCGATAAATCCTTAGTGAAGGCGATCTTAGCGATGGCTAAATCTCTCGAGTTAAAAGTGGTTGCCGAGGGGATCGAATATGAATGCCAGGCCCAGTTTCTGCAAGATTATGGCTGTGAGTTCGGTCAAGGATACCTGTTTGGTCGCCCCGTCAGCGCGAAGGCATTGACCCTGATGTTGATGGCGCAACACAAGAAAACAGTAACCGGTTAATGAGTGAGTTAAAAAACGGCCATGATCATCACCGTGGCCGTATTATCAGATACTTACTCTGAATGGTATTATTGCTGATGCTGGTGCGTTATTAGCTCATGTCTCTGAACAATCTTGCCATGGATTTAACTAGGCCCTTAACATCATCTCCGTTATGAAATAGATGCGTTGAGATGCGCAGTGCTTGTCGGTTCTGAACATCATCGGCTTTTACCTTAAAGTTAGTGGTACGTATGATGTAACCGTATTCTTCGCGTAAACGATCGCGAAATTCAGTGAGTAATACACCATCGTATTGATCATAAAATGGGTTGAACGTAGTTAGGCCACTGGATAAGTTCCGCGTGTTGGGCGCATAAAGTGGTGCATCTGGGAATGCAGCTACTAGTTCGAGTTTACATAATTCACTGAGATCGAGAATGCGCGCTTCAATCACATCACGACCTATCTCTTCCCACATGGCACAGCTGTCGACTAATGCTTGTTTTGCTGGGTAGTGATCTTGACCAATTGACTGAAACTTAGCCTGAAGTTCTGTCGAGGAAGACGAGGAGTTAATACACCATAAAGGGGTATCACGGTCGTTCCAAAATCTGGCTAATCGTCGGGCATCGTTGCGTATATATAAGAAGCCGGTAGCGCCAGCACCGCACTGCCATTTATGACCCGATCCCGCGTAAAAATCACAGTCGATATCATGGAAGTTCAGGTTAAGCATGCCAGTAGTGTGGGCACCATCAATTAAGGTCGGGATGCGATTAGGGATGGCGACCTCTTTACAGATGCGTTCGGCCGGTAGGGTCGTTCCTGTGGTGTAGGTAATGTGTGAGAAGACAATTAAACGTACCCTGCTGCCATGTTCGGCCACTGCA
Organism: Shewanella sp.; assembly: GCF_013214165.1. Taxonomy (GTDB): domain Bacteria; phylum Pseudomonadota; class Gammaproteobacteria; order Enterobacterales; family Shewanellaceae; genus Shewanella. The sequence continues at coordinate 14,427 of NZ_JABSSM010000061.1, forward strand.
TCGGCGAAGGCATTAACAAAGTCGTCCTGGGTTATCATGTCACCGCCGGTATATACGGGGATCTCAATTTCGATGACATCGACACCATAACGTTCACTGACATGGTCTAGCGGTGTCTTGGCCCCGCCATGTTCATGGTGGGTGGTTAGGATCACATCGCCGGCTTCAAATTGCAGGCCGTTGATGATCGAGTTTAGTCCGTCTGTGGTATTACGGCTCAATACCAGTTCATGTCCATCGGCACCGAAATCTGGCGCGACTTGTTTGGCTAGATCGATAGTGGATACGCTGGTTTGCCAAGGATCTTTAGCGATCATCTCATTATTGTCATTGTAGCGCTTTAACACATCCTTGGGCATCGAACCTGTTGTACCTATGTTCATGTAAGTGGTGCGTTTGTTTAGCACAAATTCTTTGCGCACCTTATCCCATAGTTTACGATCCGAGTTATGACCGCTAAATCCCGTTGCCATTGGCTCAGCCGATACTGTATTGGGAAATATCATAGTTCCCGCGCCCGCGATTGCGAGACCCATGGATGTTTTTAGAAATCGACGACGATCTGGACTCGATGTGACAGACTTGTTCTCGTTGTTCATTCTTCTTCTCTCAAAGTAATTCGTTGTGGATTGAAATTGTTTGCTTGGTGCAATATTTTTGAGGTTTTCAAGGGTGCTGTGAACTTTTTTGAATATACCTATATCTAAGGTTTTTTCAGGGATAAACATATCAGAACGTGACAAGATCTACACTCGTTTTTAGTTATAACTCTATATATATCAGTAACAAAGGTTAACTTTTTTTGCACTTAGTGGGAAGGGTGTTACTCGTTCGCCATCATGATATGGCGCTTTGCGGCAAAGATGAGGTCGGCTGTGTGAGCGGCGTTGCTAGCTTGTTGATTTATTTGGCCTAGATATTAGCTAGCTAGTCGGTGATTTCAGTCTATTGCTTGTGGTTAAATCATATTTAATTATAATGAGTTAGCTGTTTATTTAACCATATTTTTCTTGTTGTTTACTCGGGGGCTGAGTCTAATATCGACAGACGTTCCCCAGGGTTCACTTAGAGGCAAGCCAGCCTGCTACAATGATTACAGGCGTCATACTCTGTATAGGGTATTCGAGGCGATTGAGTGATGAATAACTGGGATATAGCAAACTGTGGAAGAAGCGATTGAGTCGCTAGCTGGCTTAAGGTTTTGTCATTAATCGATAGGTTCAGCATGGCAGAACCTATCGATTTTTCTAGCTCTGATATTGATTAAAAAGCGCCAGCTGCACCGGGGAAGACCACTGGGCTGGTGTTACCGTTAGCGCTTACGCTAGCGACGCCGTATAAGTAGTTATCTATGACCATATTGTTTAATTTGAATGAATTAACCTTGCCGACATAACGACTGTGCTGCCATTCTGACTCGGTAGTCAGACGCCAATAGACGCGGTAACCGACGACATTATTTGGCTCAGTATTATGCTGCCATTTTAAGGTGGTGCTGGCAGAGACCTTGCCTTCTATGGTGACAGATGCCGGTGGTGCTGGAGCCCAGACCATGGATGCCAGGCTGATGGCGTTAAGCGCGGTGAGCTTGGCATTGAAGTCGAAATCCACCCCCGCAATCACGTCGCCGTAAGCTATGCCGTTCTCGACACGAATATCTTGGTGCTGACGGTTGTAGTTCTCGTTGGTCTCCATGATGCGTACGGCGGGAAAACCTGCCTTGTTAAAGGGCAAGTGGTGGCCGCCGCGGCCGAAGCGATCTAAACGATAAACCATCATCACATCCAAATTGGTCATGTACTGATCGGCCAAGGTCTTTATTTTACGTGCCAGATTACGGGATGCCGAATCGTTCTCGCCGCCGCTGAAATAACGCTGCTTGGCTTCTTCGGTCGTTTCAGCGATGCGAACCCCTTCAGAGAAAACTCGTACCGTGTGGTTGTCGATGACGCCATTGATGCCTTCGATGTTACCTATCATGTCGTTGTTAAGTACCGCTTGTACCTGCCATCGCTGCTCTTTGGCGTATTGCGCCAGCACCGCACCGCCATAGAGTCCTTGCTCTTCGCCAGATAGTGCCGCATAGATAATAGTGCCTGAAAACTGATATTTAGACAGGACTCGGGCGGCTTCGATGGCGCCGGCAACACCGGATGCATTATCGTTAGCACCGGGTGATATGGAGGTCGAGTTCATCACATCTGTGACGCGAGAATCGATATCGCCGCTCATCATCACCACGCGCTTAGGCTCGAGCGTACCGCGCTGGATAGCGATGATATTGACGACTTCGGTGGGATGAGGGATGCGCTTGCCTGTCACTGTGTCTGCTAAGGTGATCACTTCCAGGCAACCGCCGCAGTCAGCGGAAATGCGTTCAAACTCATTTTTAATCCAACGTCTGGCCGCGCCTATGCCCTGGGTATCAGACTCTGTTTCTGACAAGGTATGGCGGGTCCCGAAGCTCACTAACTTCTCGACATCACTGCGCAGCCTGTCGGCACTTGGCGCAGTGGCAATATCATAGAGGCGCATATCTTCCTGAGAAGGGGCCGCAGTTGGCGCCGAATTCTGCGCACGACTGCTGGTGGCGAATAATACACAGGCGAGTGTACCTGTCACTAGCAGCACGGAGACAATGCGTTTGGCTGTGAATGAGTGGCGAGTCATAAAATGAGTCTCGGTGGGCATGGAAACCTCGATTTATTATTTGTTTCTTACTCTATCAAAAAATAGCCCATAAATGGCAGGGTTAAGCCGAGGAATTGTTAGACGATATGTCTTGCTAGTTATTCTGGATTACTCAGTAACTCATGCCGCATTAACAGGGATACTAGATCAATCTGTGTTGAGTTCCGTTTTCCGCGAGGATGAGGGCAAGTCTATTGCTAGAGTGCGTGTCACTAAACTAGCGGGCTGGTGACTGTTCAGCTATTTCAACAAGAGTCGCTAAACTGTTTAGAAGTGGGATCTTAAGGTTCAGCATCGGTCCTGCCAGTTTTCTGGATGCCTATTCGACACTTAAATCGGTTTCGGGTCTGTATCAAGCGCCTAACACTGGGAATAAAGGAGATGTCCCACTTAATTACGGCGTAATTTTAGCGCTGCACTTGTGATCCTTGCTAATACTCGCGGGTCTTGATTGCCGGTAAAATTTATCCAGTCGTGATAGCTATCTAATGCAGCTTGATAATGCCCTTGGTGGTAATTGAGATCGGCTAATAATCTTGTTGTAGCCCCATGAGACACATCTGTCAGTAGCTGAACTTTACTCGCTTCATTTAGGTAGTAGATAGCCTGTTCCATGCGACCCAGTTCAGCATAGAAATTGCCTATAATTCTGTCCACATAAGCTTGTTCAAATGGGGTTGTGGCTTGAATATTTGTAGCTGTTTCTAAGGCTTGTTTTAGCTTGCCTTCTGTATACAGTTCAAACCCTTGTTTTACTCCGTTATAGACATCAATATCGGTGATTTTTTGATACTTATTTGCGGGTCGTGGGCTATAGGAGTGGCGAGTTGATGACGAAGGGTTAAAAACTTCATTCTTATCTAAAGTAAAATCCAGTTGAATGGTTTGCTCTTGTTGGTAAATAGCCTCTCCATGCACCACTTTAGGCTGATATTCCCATCTCTTCAGGGAATCAATGGCACTTTGCTCGAAGGTGCCAACGGGTTTTGATTTTATGACGTTGATATTTTTTGTGTATCCTTGCTTGTCTATATCAAACATTAATTGTACCCAGCCTTCTATACCTTGCCGCGCAGCTTCACTCGGGTAACTTGGTGGATAACGTTTTACTGGGGAAGCTTTAGTATCACGTTCAGCATTATTATTTATTGGTGAGTTAATATCTTTTTCTGCTGTGTTCTTGCTTTGAATCGCGCAGCCGCAAGTCAGTAGTATTAAGATTAACGTAATGAATGTTGATTTCATTTTAAAGATTGTATTCATTATAAATAAACTCAAGAAGGAAGTGTTAGCCTTCTCTTTCCCTGTTAAATAAGTTAGTTACGAACAATATCATAGCATTAAAGCTCTCGGCAATAAGCGACATGCACCCGCCTGCTAGGCATTCATAAAATTGCTAGTTAATGCCTTACTACAAAAGCTGCAATATGCCACTTCAATAATGGGTATAATTGCACTCACTGATACCCATTAATTAATCCTGTAGGCTATATGATTATTTTTACGACTAACTTAGGTGATATTGAGATTGAACTCGATTTCGAACGTGCACCTGTGAGTGCGAAGAATTTCCTGAAATATTGTGAGGACGGCTTCTATGAAGGCACGATTTTTCACCGTGTGATCAAGGGATTTATGGTGCAGGGCGGTGGCATGACTGTCGATTTGGAAGAGAAGCTTACACGTGCTGCTATCGTCAACGAAGCCAATCGTGGTCTTAAAAATGTCAAAGGTACTCTGGCTATGGCGCGCACCGATGCGCCGCACTCTGCCACCGGCCAGTTTTTTATTAACCTTGGCAATAACGATTTTCTCGATCACACCAGCACCACCAATGACGGTTGGGGTTACGCCGTATTTGGTGCCGTTACTTCAGGTATGGATGTGGTTAGGAAGATGGAGAAGGCCAGAACCACTTCGAAGATGGGACACGATGATGTGCCACGCGAGCCTATTATCGTCGAGAAAGTGACGATTAAGAACTAGGATACTCGTCAAAAGGATCTGCTGACCTTAGGTAAAGATATTTTTTAATGCCTAAAGCCATAGGTTTATAATTTTTTAAAACCTCAAATCTCTTGGATTTGGGGTTTTCTGCTTAAAGTCTGTGCCATTCCTATGAGAAGAGTATTGCAAGTATGGCTATTGTGGAAAGCGACGACTTGCCTTAGTTTACAGTGCTAACCTTTGAAAGAGCTGGTAATAAAAATGGAATTAAGCTGTCATTGCGGGAATGTGAAGATCACAGTTGCTCACGACCCTGAAACCCTTACATCCTGTAACTGCTCCACCTGTAATCGCTATGGCTCATTGTGGGGCTATTATAAGCCCGATGAAGTTCAGCTGGCATTTATCACAGATATAGCGGGAACCAGGGTGCCGGCTACTAAGGCTTATCGGTGGGGAGAGGAGTATATCGAGTTTCATCATTGCCAAAACTGTGGCTGTTTGACCCACTATGTCACCACAGATAAAGTCCCCGATGCTAAATACGGCATTAACTTTCGCATGGCACCTATCGCTAAGATGAAGCATATCAAGGTAAGGTATTTCGATGGCGCAGATAGCTGGCAGTATTTAGATTAATACCCATAGCTATAAAGGGGGCTCAGCGAAAATTTAGCTTTCATCAGTAAACTGAGATCTGTTAATCATGGCTGTTATCCAATACCTGTTTACTCTGAATACAAATCAATGATGATTTCACATATTTATTGCCATTATATTAAAGAAATATCAAATCATTCGCAGTTTATTTTGTGAGTTCTTTTTAGTTGTTTATGCATAACTATTCGAGTGCTAGTGTCGCTGCATCAATCTTAATGTGCTTTGTGAGAGGGTGTATCCATGCTAGCAGTAAATGAGTATTTTGAAGGCAAGGTAAAATCTATCGGTTTTCAGGGAGAGGATAAACCAGCATCTGTCGGTGTGATGGAACCTGGCGATTATGAATTTGGTACAGCAGCACCTGAAGTCATGATAGTGGTTGCTGGCGCACTGACCGTGTTATTGCCGGGCAGCGATAGCTGGCAGACTTTTAATGCCGGCACTCAATTTGATGTGCCTGGCGATGCTAAATTTCAGGTAAAAGTTGAGACTCAAACAGCTTATCTTTGTCTGTATGGCTGATTTTAAGGGCGAATGCTCAGGGCTAACGCTCAGGGCTATTGTTACGGGCTAGGATGTAAGGTTATTGCTTACAAGCGTTATCTGACTTGTATATACAGGCTAGCCTATAGCAGCTAGCCTGTTTTATCACTTATCACTTATCGCACTTGCTTGTTGCTCTTGATTTAGTGCCGATCTATTTCGTATAAGCCCTATGATCTGTGGCATAAGAGAGCATACAATCATGCTGGCCATTGGTGCCATGACTAATCGTTTGACTAGGTTGGAGTCCAAGGGCTTGATTGAGCGAGTGAACAGCAAGCAAGATAGGCGCAGTGTCTCGGTGGCGCTGACTCAACAAGGAGTGGTATTGATAGATGAGGCGATAGAGGAGCATGCTCGATTGCAGCAAGCAATAGTCGAGTCTTTGTCTGAGTCCGCTAGGCCAGAGCTCAATGGATTATTAAAAACCTGGCTAGCCCAATATGAGTATTAATATTTGAGAGTGGACAAACTGTTAGCTTCTGAGTTTCTTTAGGCTACTAGATAAGCCTAAGGCGAAATTCTATATCGTTACCCCATAGAGGTCATCGGGCTAGACAACACTTAAGCTCAACGAGGAACTATTTCCAGCTTACCACTTACCACTTATCCCCCCCTGATGAAACTCTTTTCATAGTTTGAGCCTGGCTGAGTAAATACGATTGACATATTGAGTGTAAAACCACTTAATGATATTAATTGTCATTCTCATTAAGTGGTTTGTATGTGCCAATGTTTTCCACAGTTCGATAGTCAAGATCCTGCCATCAATGTGCTTCGTCATAAGATACGTCACGGTGAAGAGGTCGATAATCCCAGCCTGGTGTTGATTTGGTTTTCCATGGAGGCAGCCTTAATGGGAGCCTGTAAACATGCTGCCTGGTCTCTCCATGTGGCAGAGTATCGATTATTGCTCGATACTCTAGCTGATGACATGCTCGAAGGGCATTGGCGATTGTGGTGTCTAGACAATATCTATAAACCCCTAAGCGCCTTGTCTAGACTGGTCGATAGCGACTCTCAGAAGCAAGAGTTGGAACAAATTTTTTATGAACTAAGAGTGACTAGCCAATTCTTTAAAGCAGGTTTAGCGCACTGAATTAATTGCCTGGATAATTTATGGAAGGGCATTGGCCAGTTTTTTAAAGCAGGTTTGGCGCACTGATTGAACTAATTTGTAAGTAATAATGGACAGGAAGATCATGACTACACGTATTGAAAGAGACAGCATGGGAGAGCTAGAGGTACCGGCTTCGGCGCTATATGGGGCCCAAACACAGCGAGCGGTGAATAACTTTCCCATCAGTGGCAAGAGAATGCCTGAGGCATTTATTCGTGCCTTATTGCTGGCTAAATCGGCTGCGGCTCAGGCTAATGCAAAGCTAGCCTTGCTGCCACAAGATATGGCTGATGCTATTTCTGATGCAGTGTCTCAACTACTCGATGATAAGGCCATGATGCAGCATTTCCCGGTGGATGTGTTTCAAACTGGCTCGGGCACTAGCTCGAACATGAATGCTAACGAGGTATTAGCCACGCTAGCGTCTAGAATTGCTAATCAAACTGTCGGTGCCAATGACCATGTCAATTATGGTCAGAGCAGTAACGATATCATCCCTTCGTGTATTCATATCAGTGCCGCCATTGAGTTGGATAAACATCTATTACCGGCACTGGAACACCTGCTGAAGGTGATTAAGCACAAGGCCGCTGAAGTCGATCACCATATCAAGACGGGTCGAACTCATCTTATGGATGCCATGCCTGTACGCATGAGCCAGAGTCTACTGAGTTGGGCGAGTCAGATAGCGCTAAATATAGAACTGATCGAAGGGATTAGGCCCAGATTACATAGCCTGGCTCAGGGAGGAACAGCGGTGGGCACCGGCATCAATGCTCACGAGGACTTTGCCGCTGAGTTTAACCATCAGCTCAGTCAGGCCACCGGTCTCACGTTTACTCCGGCGAGTAATTTTTTCAGCCATATTGGCACCCAAGATATTGCTGTTTCATTGTCGGGACAGCTAAAAACGCTGGCCGTATCTATGATGAAGATAGCGAACGACCTACGTTGGATGAATTCGGGACCCTTAGCCGGCTTGGGGGAGATAGAGCTGCAAGTACTACAACCCGGTTCATCTATCATGCCGGGCAAGGTCAATCCGGTGATCCCCGAGGCGGCCACTATGGTCGCGGCTCAGGTCATAGGTAATGATAGCGCCATCACAGTGGGCGGCCAGGCGGGAAATTTTGAATTAAACGTCATGTTGCCCATGATTGCCGATAACTTACTTTCGAGTATCAGCTTGCTGGCCAATGTCTGTCATCTATTGGCGGATAAGGCCATAGCGACATTCAAGGTTAACGAGGCACAATTACAGCAAGCCTTGGCTCGTAACCCGATCCTAGTGACTGCGCTCAATCCTATTATCGGCTATGCAAAGGCCGCTGAAATCGCTAAGAAGTCTTATAAAGAAGGCCGAGCCGTACTGGATGTGGCCGAGGAAGAGACCGATATTTCTCGTGAAGAGCTTGAGAAGCTTTTAGACCCAGCCAAACTCACCTTAGGTGGGCTTTAGTCCTTTTCATTCAGGGGAGAATGAACCGGGAATAGATATCCAAGGGAGAGCTAGATCTCCCTTCTATGTGAAAGCTTATGCATTTTGGGGCTTGGCTTATCGCTCAGTTGAAACTTGCTGCACATGTAGGCAGTCAGAGAGATAAGCACAGTGATGATGAGATAGCGGTTAAACAGGATCACAGAGAAAGGATCTTTGCCTAAATGCTTTAATTCACTCACCAGCACAATCATGGATAGGGCAAAGATAATCCAATATTGAGTCTTGAGTTTGAGAGTCGATAATGGCACTGCACTGCAAGCCAGATAGGCCAATAACCAGCCCAATATCGCGCCAAAGGCGATGTCTTCAGGCCAGTGCGCACCCACAGCAATACGAGAAAGCCCCACGGCAACCGCCAACATCAATACACTTAGCTTACACCATAGCTTATCGGCGAGTAGCCAGATGACTCCGGCTAATGCGAAGGCCGTCGTTGTGTGCCCTGACGGGAATGCATGCTCATAGCGAGCCTTACCTATTATATTGATCACCTCGAGTACGGCAGCAGGCCTGGGGGCATCGAAATACTGTTTGAAAAAATGCACGCATAATGCACACAGCAGTGTGGTGACTATGACTCTATATAGCCATTGGGGCTTATAAGTGAGGCAAATTAAGATCAAGGCTCCGGCGGTAATGCCGTCGCCGAAGTCGGTCACGCACAGTAGTAACCAGTTAGGCAGACTTGCGCCAAGTTCATTGAACCAGCTGAAGGCCTCTAAATTGGTTTGCGCATTCAAGGTGAGAATATGGGCGACAAATAGCAGCAATAAAACGGCTAGGAAGCTGCTGTTAATCCTTGAGTCTAGTGGCTGTTTTACAGCCTCGGCTCGACTGAGTTCGTGGGTCGGTAACATAAACTGATACTCTTATTTTATATTAATTGTAGTATTTTTAGTTTAAAACGCAGGTTCGACCGGACTCTTGCGAGAAATAAAGGCCCGAAGCAAATTGTTAACATAGACATAAAATCACCTGTCATATGTTGAAATCCGTTTCAGTCATTGAAAGTTTTTTTAGAAAAAAATTATCTAAAGCCCCCATATATTCAAACACAGGAGATGTAATGTCAATAGGGTTGATGTTCCAAGGATGTTAACGTTCGACGTGTGCGGTGAAAAGTTCTGTGGTTTTAAGGAGATGCGATACTTGATGTTAAATTGGGAGGGGCTATAGCGTACTGCTGGCTTGTGGTTACTAGTGCAATGAATCACTAGTGACCACGAGCTGGGGCTCTTTTAGCTGATGACCAAGGAGACCATCTTCAGTGGGTGATTACCATCAAATGACGGGAAGTCCTGATGACAATCTAGCCAGGTATGCTTGGTCACCGAGCGTCCTTGTTTCTCTACGCAGCGAACCAGGGCATTAAACCAGGCCTTTCTTTCAACTTTAGCAACATTGTTGCAACAGACAATGGTGCCGCCCGGTTTCGTTGTCAGTAGCGCAGGCTTAAACAGACTCTGGTAGTCATTGATAAGGTCGACGATACCGAAAGGGCTCTTGGCGAATCTAGGTGGATCGAGAAATACCAGATCAAACTGAGTCGCCGCTAGTTTAGGGTATTTAGGTAGTTTCTGGTTACGACGTCCACCGACCTTAAGTCCGGCTAGCTGGCGCAGTGCCGGGAAGGCATCACTCTGGACAAACTCACAGACATCGCCGACATCATTTAGCTCGGCATTTTTTTTACCGGCGATTAATGCAAACGATGAGAAATCCACATTCATCACTCTGCTGGCTCCGCCTACCGCGGCAGCAGTGCCTATACCGCAGGTATATGAGAATAGGTTGAGTACGGTTTTATTCAGGCTGTTGGCCTTGACGAATTCTCGACCCGCTCGCATATCCAGAAACAGCAAGGGATCTTGTCCCTCATGACGCAGCTTAGAGGTGAACTTGATGCCATTCTCATGTATCACCTGAGCCTGGTTAGCAAAGTCATGGGTAATGACGTCCAGCTGGTTCATCACGCGTGAATTTTTATCGGCGCGGTCGTTGTAGATAATGGGCAGATCTTCGACTCGAGTTAGCGAGTCACTTATTTCTTTTAGCTCGACTTCATTTAATGGCTGATGAAAGCTTTGAATTAACCAGGCTTGGCCATATCTATCTATGTTTAAGCCATTTATGCCTTCGACTGTGCCATGAAATACCCGGTAGCAATCTGTGTTGTTTATTTTAGCTTGGGTAAGTAGGTCTTGACGCTTTTCGAGAGCAGCGGCTAATAATGCGGAGATAGACATGGTAATTGACTCGTATAGATGACTAATATTGACATGGGTGTATTGACTGTAACGAGTTACAGCGGCGCCATGATAGCAAAATCGATAACTAAAAGTGTGT
>NZ_JABSSM010000062.1 GCF_013214165.1 Shewanella sp.
TCCTCTTCAAACATATCTAACATCCACTCGCGAAAAGCGGCGATCTTGCCAACCTCGGCATGATTCTGCTGACAAACTAAATAATATGCGTTTTTACTGACTAAAACTTCAGGGAAAGGACACACTAGCCTGCCCGCCTTAATGTCGGGACGAGCCAGTACGCTGTAGCCTAAGGCCACACCTTGCCCATGAGCCGCAGCTTGCAATACCAGAGAAGAATGACTAAACATCGGCCCTTGGTTCACATTAATATCATTAATCCCGCATTGTCTAAACCAGGCTTGCCAATCATGACGGTTGGTATCGTGTAGAAGCGTATGATGTTTCAGATCACTCGGTTTACCTAAGGGCTTGGGACCATTCAACAACATAGGAGAACAAACCGGGATCAACACCTCATTCTTGAGCTTATCGGCGTGTAGTCCAACCCAGTTCCCCTGTCCATAAAAAATGGCAACGTCAACATCATCACAGAGCGCATCATTATCATCATCGACGGCCTTTATCCTGACATCGATATCTGGATTGTTCTCGCTAAACTTGGCCAATCTCGGCACTAGCCATTGAATGGCAAAACTCGGCGACATGCTCACTGTGAGGGAACCTATGGCACTTCTTGCCAATAATCTATCGGTCGCATCGGCAAGTTGAATGAAGATATCTTTAATGTCGAGAAAATAGCCCTGGCCTTCTTCCGTCAACAATAAAGAACGGTTCTTGCGGCGAAATAACTTTAGGCTCAAAAACTCTTCCAGCGCCTTGATTTGATGACTCACTGCGGCTTGAGTCACAAACAATTCTTCTGCTGCGCGAGTAAAGCTGAGATGTCTGGCTGCGGCCTCAAAAGCTTTCACCGCGTTCAATGGAGGTAAGCGTCTTGCCATAGTGATCACGATCTCGTTTTTTAATTAGTTTTTCTAATCCGTATTGTTACATTTTATCGTTTGTAAAGGAATGCGTTTTTGGTTAAATTTCGCACCAACAAAATGACTATAGTTAGACAGCCTCTACGACGTAACGGGGGAGTGTCTGACAACACGAATGACCCGCCCGGAGGCGTCTTTATATGATAAACCTTAAAACTGTTTTTGTTCTCGCTCTTCTCACTACAGCAACAAGCGTCAGTGCCGATGAAATCACCATAGACACACTGGACCTACATGCCACCATAGCCGCAGATCTTGCTGAGGGCATGGAGATGATGCAGAATAACCTGAATGAAGACATGACCAATATGCTAATAGCCACAGAGCAAGTGGCTGAAACTACAGCAAGCGTAACCCGTTCAGAGTAACGCTGTTAGCCTAGCATAAAGTGTTTAGGTTCTAGGTTCCAGAAGCCGCATAGCTTACTTCCAGCTAATGCGGCTTTTTTGTGTCTGTATGATGCGCTCATAATGACGCGAGGCGCTAATCTCGACTAAGCAGGCAAAGAGTAATAAAAGCAAGGCAATAAAAAGCCGCATCTTATTAGATGCGGCTTGTGAGCTTAATTGTCAGCGACCCATCGCGAACATGGGCTTAGGGACGGTATACCTTGACGTTCTCATAGCCTTGCTCTTGAAGATAAAGCGCTTGCAGCTTACTCATCACGCCACGATCGCAATAGAGCAGATAGGTCTTATCCTTGGCTAAGTCGGAAAATTGTGTCGCTAGCTTAAAGAAAGGAATCGTTTTAATTTCAACACCATCCACCTTGAGTGGATCACGCTCCTCCTCTTCCGGCGATCTGACATCGATGATCACTTCACTGCAATCGACTGAATCAACGGTTTCTGTTTGCACTATCTGCGCATCCACGCTCTTGGCTATCTCGCGTATGTCGATGATCACGGCGGCATCGACAACACGCTCGATAAGATCTTCAGAAAATTTAAGCTCTTCGGCTTCAATCTTAGCAAGTACCGCCTTCACGGTCGGTTTATTTGAGATAACGCCACAGTATTCTGGAATAGATTTAGAGAAATCTTCTGTGCCAATCACACGACTGATATTGATGATATCTTGCTTATCCATGGCAATTAAGGGACGAAGGATAAGTTGTTCGGTACAGCGGTCGATGACATTGAGGTTAGTCAAAGTTTGGCTAGACACTTGCCCCATTGCTTCACCAGTGACCAGGGCCTGAATCCCCATTTTATTGGCGATTTTAGTGGCCGCACGCATCATCATACGCTTGAGAACAACGCCCATCTGACCGTTATCTATTCTTTCCAGAATTTCAGTCACCACAGGATCGAACGGCACTGAGATAAACTTCACCTTGTGGGACTCACCGTACTTCTGCCATAAATGATAAGCCACTTGCTTAACGCCGATCTCATGTTGATCGCCGCCCAGGTTAAAGAAACAGTAATGCGTTCTGGAGCCACGCTTGATGAACTGATAGCTAGAGACACCGGAATCGAAACCACCGGAAATGAGCGAAAGCACATCTTCCTGGGTCGCCATAGGGAAGCCACCTAGACCTGGAATACGCTTCACCACCAGATAAAGGTTCTCTCTGTCGATCTCTAAATTGATCGTCATATCGGGGTTCTTGAGTTTAACGCCCTTAGCCTCGGTGAACTGATTTAAGCCGCCACCCACATAACGTTCGACTTCGATTGACTTAAAATCATGATTACCCACACGTTTAGCGCGAACACAGAATGTTTTACCCGCGAGGTCATCCTTGTACAAGGCCAATGTCTGCTGGTAAATATCATCCATCGACTCAAATGTACTCTCATTGACCTGCAGAATGTGGGCAATACCCGGAATGCAGGCTAAACGTTCCCCAAATGCAGCAATAAGATCGGGTCTATCGCTAGGTACCATCACCATGATCTTATCCCATTCGCGCTTAACCTTAGCAGTCTCATCGACCTTCTTAAGTACGTTTCGGATATTGGTTTCAAGCATCTTGGTAAAACGCATTCTTACCGGTTTGCTTTTCATCATGATTTCAGGGAACAATTTTACGATAAATTTCATCAGGGTCTTCCGGGAGGATAAAGCCATTAAATAATATTGGGCGGTATTATACCAGTTCCATTAAGTAAGTGATCATTCAGCGATCATAAATTTAATGGAATGGGTATTACACCAAGAAGCGAGGGAGATTGCCTATGTTGAATTCACAGTGCTGGCTAACCGTAAAAGAGATAAAACCAGAAAGCAGTCAAGAAAGAGAAAAAGACAGAGTTAACGATAAATAAACAGGAAGTGCAGATGCACTTCCTGTTATTGATACCTATGGCTATTGACTTGTTAGGCGGTGAACTAGGCTAAAATTAACAGTCATTTACTGGCCAACGAGTATCTCATCGGAATACTTGGGCTTTCCTTGCTCGATGGCTATTTCGACGCGACGATTTCGAGCCCGATTACTCGGCGAATCATTGTCGACTAACGGGTTTGAATTAGCCATGCCAACCACTTTCATCCTGTTTTGATCGAAGCCTTTCACTTTAATCAACTCGTGGGCGACGGCAACCGCACGCTTACTCGACAAGTCCCAGTTAGAGCTATAAAGCTCGTTGCTGATACTCATATCGTCTGTGTAACCCGACACAGTCACGATCCCAGGAATATCCCTGAGTAGCTCGCCAACGCGGCGGATCACAGGTTTAAACCTGGGTTGTAAGAAGCCGGAGCCGGATGAAAACGCCCCCTTCTCACGGATCCGAATGATGATCTGCTGCCCGAGAGACTCTATCTCAATCGCCCCATCGACAATCTCTTTATTGAGCTCCTGAGCCATCTTCTTCACTTGGTCGTTGATGTTTTCCTGGGCGGCGGCCTGGGCTTTAGATTCCTCCTCGGCCTTCGCCTCGGCGTCTGACTTAGCCTTAGACTCAGCTTCGGCTTGCTCTTGCGCCGTCGCCGAGGCTTCACCACCACGTTGCTCACCACGCTGCTGCTGCACACCACCTGAGCTGTCTTCATCGCCGGCCTGATATTCCAGTGTGGGCTCAGTCATCTCGTTGGTTTGCTGGTTAATTATCTCGATTGGTGTCGGCTCGGGACGCCCGGGTCTGAACTCCAGGGCAATGACTGAGGTTCCCTTAGGAATGTCTTTGACTTCGACTTTATTTTGCACCCCGAAGGCATATTTCATCGAGCCTGCGATCTGCTTAAACTTCATCACATCCATCTCAGAGAATGCTAACAGGAGCACGAAGAAACACATCAGCAGCGACATAAGATCGGCAAAGGTCGCCAACCAAAGTGGCGCTCCTGGTGGAGGACATTCACATTTGGGTTTCTTAGCCATCTGGCTATTCCCCGTCCGTCGTATCTATCTGTCTTTGCTTCTCTGAGAGGTAATTTTTTAAGAAACCTTCGATAACCCTGGGGTTTTGACCATCTTGAATCGCCAGTACCGCATCCATGATCAGGTTACGATTGAGCATCTCCTCTTTCATTCTCAGCTCTAACTTTCCGGCAATGGGAATGGCTATCATGTTAGCCACTATGGCTCCATACAAGGTGGTCAACAAGGCGACGGCCATTGCAGGCCCAATAGATTTAGGATCATCCATGTTCGATAACATGGCAACCAGGCCGATAAGCGTACCTATCATCCCCATGGCGGGAGCCACATCCCCCAGAGTCTGGAAGATACTCACCCCAGCTTTATGGCGGGCTTCGGTTAGATCTATGTCTTTTTCCAGCGCATCACGCACCACATCCCCATCATGGCCATCGACAAGCATGTCGATGGCTTTTTGCATAAAACTATTGTTAATTTCGGCTTCTTCCAAGGCTAAGAAGCCCCCTTTACGAGCGGCATCGGCCATGGTCACAGACTGCTCGATAAGTTCATCAGGCTTATCTAGCTTAAATATAAATGCCTTAGCACCTATTTTCATCGCACCGAGAAACTGTTTGAGGTTGTACTTCATCATGACCACGAACAGAGAACCACATATCACGATTAACACTGACGGAACATCAACAAAGATAGCGATCCCACCACTACTGAACATAGCCCCAATGATAAATCCAAATGCACCGATAAGTCCGATCAGGGTCGCTAAATCCACAACTGCTCCTTAAATAAAACTGATCCCGGAGACAAAACTCAGATCAGTATGAAATGGGTGATAAACGCTCAGTCTGATGCCCATGTCCTAGGCAAGATCGCATATTAACAATGATGCCATAAACATCTGATTTTCACGATTTTCGACTAAGCCGTCATGGCAAAATAAATAATACCTTACCTCTGTTATCGGACAGCTTACACGCAAGTTTAGGTTCAAATTCAATTTTTTATAAAAAAACCTCTGGAAAACGTGCTATCGCACAAATTTACCGCAGGCAGATTTGACCCTTGCCGCCGCCTGCGATACCGTGTCTCACGCTAATTTCTAGGAATCCTTGTCGTGGCTAAAAAACCTGAAAATCTCACTTTTGAAGAATCACTCACCGAACTCGAACGCATAGTTTCTGATCTTGAACAGGGTGATGTGTCACTGGACGACGCCCTAAAACAGTTCGAGAGAGGCATAAAGCTGGTTCGAAACAGTCAGGGAAAGCTGGAGCAAGCCCAGCAAAAAGTGTCCATATTGATGCAAGAAGATGAAAACGCCTCGCTGACCCCTTTCGATACTGAAGGAGAATAAGTGTTAGTCGATACGATCACTCGATACCAGCAACGTGTCGATAGCCAGCTAGAAATGATCATTGATAGTCAAACTGTCACAGATCCTAAACTCCTTGCCGCGATTAAACACGGCGCCTTACTCGGTGGCAAACGTATCCGCCCTTTCCTGGTTTATGCCATCGGCGATATGCTTAACATTCCACTGGAAAAACTAGATTCATGTGCCGCCGCTATCGAATGTGTGCACGCGTATTCTCTTATCCATGACGACCTTCCGGCCATGGACGATGATGCGCTTCGCCGCGGACAGCCTACTGTGCATGTCGCCTTCGATGAAGCCACGGCGATTCTGGCCGGCGATGCACTGCAAGCCCTTGCCTTCGAGATCATCTGTGAGCCCATAGACGGAATAGCGCCCAGGCAAAATTTAGCCATGGTTCGCGCCTTAGCCAAGGCGTCTGGCTATTCGGGTATGTGTGGCGGTCAAGCCATGGATCTGAGTGCCACGGACAAACAGATAGACTTAGCCACGCTCACCCAACTGCACAAATTAAAAACCGGTGCGCTAATACGCTGCGCCGTCGAACTAGCTATGATAGCGGCGCAAGTTTCCGATGCAGAACAGACCCTCCTAATGAAATTTGCCGATGCCGTAGGCTTAGCATTTCAGGTGCAAGACGATGTACTGGATATTATCTCCAGCACCGAAGAGCTTGGCAAACCGCAAGGTTCGGATTGCGAATCAAACAAGAGCACTTACCCTCAACTACTCGGATTAGCTGGCGCACAGGCCACAGCCAAGAGTTTGATTGAGGATGCTCTATCAGCGCTGACCAAATTACCATACAATAGTCAGCTAATTGCCGAATTCGCCCGTTACATCATAGAGCGAAGAGTTTAATAAAAGAGACAATGTATCTCGATGAGTTTGGATATTTCCCAATACCCTGTGCTTGCACAGGCTAATACCCCAGATGAGCTAAGACAGCTTCCTCAAGACTTGTTGCCACAATTGGCCGACGAGTTAAGAAGCTTTCTGCTTAAATCTGTGGCTAGGTCAAGTGGTCACTTCGCTTCCGGACTCGGTACGGTTGAGCTCACAGTGGCCCTTCATTACGTCTATAATACGCCCTTCGATCGTCTGATCTGGGATGTGGGCCACCAAGCTTACCCCCATAAAATCTTGACCGGACGCCGTGACAGAATGCATACCATACGTCAAAAAGGCGGGATCCATCCTTTCCCATGGCGTGAAGAGAGTGAGTACGATACCTTCAGCGTCGGTCACTCGGGTACGTCTATCAGTGCGGCATTGGCCATGGCCGTTGCCGCCGAGAAAGAGCAGGCCGGACGCAAAGTCGTTTCAGTCATAGGTGATGGCGCCATGACGGGGGGAATGGTATTTGAAGCCATGAACCACGCCGGCGATCTTCATAATGACATGCTGGTCGTGCTGAACGACAATGAGATGTCGATCTCTGAGAATGTGGGCGCACTCAATAATCACTTAGCCCAGCTGATGTCAGGTCGACTGTACACCACGATTAGAGAAGGCAGTAAGAAGGTACTTCAGGGCATGCCAGTCATCAAGGAGATGGCAAAGCGCACCGAGGAGCACCTCAAGGGCATGGTTGTCCCCGCCACCATGTTTGAAGAGCTCGGCTTCAACTATATCGGCCCAATCGATGGCCACGATGTCGATGCTCTGGTCGAGACGATGCGCAACATGCGTAATCTTTCTGGACCACAAATTTTACATATCATGACCAAGAAAGGTCGTGGTTATGAACCCGCAGAGAAAGATCCTATCGGCTGGCACGCCGTGCCTAAATTCGATCCTTCGACGTTCGAGAAGCCGGCATCTAAGCCTAGTAATCCAACCTTTTCACAGGTGTTTGGAAAATGGCTGTGTGATATATCGGCGCAAGATGACAAGGTCCTTGGCATCACTCCCGCCATGCGAGAAGGCTCAGGCATGGTTGAATTTTCGCAGCGATTCCCCAAGCAGTATTTCGATGCCGCTATCGCCGAGCAGCATGCCATCACTCTCGCGGCAGGCTTTGCCTGTGAAGGCCTCAAGCCTGTCGTCGCTATCTACTCGACGTTCCTGCAGCGAGGTTACGACCAGCTGATACACGATGTTGCGTTGCAGAAACTCCCGGTACTGTTTGCTATCGACCGTGGTGGCATAGTGGGTGCCGATGGCCCAACTCACCAGGGCGCCTTCGATTTGAGCTTTATGCGCACCATACCCAACATGGTCATAATGGCGCCATCCGATGAGAATGAATGTCGTCAGATGCTCTACACGGGTTACTGCTATAAAGACGGTCCTACTGCGGTGCGTTACCCTCGAGGAAGCGCCACCGGTGAACCACAAGTCGAAGAGATGACGGCCCTGCCGATAGGCAAGGGTTTGCTCAAACGACAAGGCAGTAAGATCGCCATACTCAATTTTGGCACACTCTTAGACAGTAGCTTGGTCGCTGCCGAATCTCTCGATGCCACAGTCGCCGATATGCGCTTCGTTAAGCCTCTGGATATTGAGCTGATCAAACAATTGAGCGACAGCCATGACATACTCGTCACGGTAGAAGAGAATGCCATCATGGGCGGCGCGGGCTCAGGAGTATTAGAGGAACTGCAACGACTGAAACGTCCTATGCCTGTGCTGCAAATAGGCCTACCGGATGAGTTCATTAAGCATGGCGAACAAAAAGAGATCTTGGCCGATCTAAGACTCGACAGTGCGGGCATTCTTGCACAAATAGAAGAATATCTTAAATAGGCTTGATTGGTATCTTGAAAACAAACGTATATTTCTATCCATCCATGGGAAATATACATAAGTGTTCCAGACACAAAAAGGACTGCATTTGCAGTCCTTTTTTTATACCTAGAATCTAGAACCTAGGAACTAGGCACTGCTGATATTAAGCCTGCGTATCTACCGAACCACCGCCTTGAGACACCATCACCATAGCAGGACGCAATAGACGGTCATTCAAGATGTAACCTTTCTGCATGACCATCATGACCGTATTGGCCGGAAAATCCGAGCTAGGTTGCATGCCGATAGCTTGATGATGCTCAGGGTTGAAAGCTTCACCTTGTGGGTCTACCATTTTCAGACCAAACTTATCCACGGTAGAGATAAAGCTCTTAAGTGTCAGTTCAACGCCCTGATAGATAACCTTAGTCTCTTCGGCCTCTGCGTCTGCTCCCTCAAGCGCACGCTCCATATTATCGATCACAGGAAGTAGCTCATTGGCAAACTTCTCTAGAGCGAACTTACGAGCCTTCTCAACATCTTGAGCCGCACGACGACGAATATTGGCCTCTGATGCTGCGGCGCGAGTCACAGAGTCTATCTGCTCCTCTACCTTGGCTTGAGACTCGGCTAGTGCCTGCTCTAACTCTTCAATGCGGAAGTTTGCTTGGGTTAATTCATCCATCAAACCAGCTTCATCTGTGCCGGTTTCAGCTTCATCAGCTGTTAGAATTTCACCTTCTACCACAGTATCGACTTGTTCTTGTTCCGCTTTACTCGATTCGTTGCTCATTCTTACTCCAGCTAAAATGCTTTGTTTCTGCTTGCTCTGGGCATATACTCAATTAACTTAAAAATGCTCGATCCCGCATATCAAGTTGTTTGAACATATTATGGGGGTCAAATTACTGGATTCAAGCCCTAACAGATAATTATGCCTAAAACATTTCAAACTATCGGCCTGATTGGAAAGCCGAACCATCACGGCACCCACTTAACTCTGAAACGCTTACACCACTGGCTGTCTATACAAGGCTTCGATATCTTGGTGGAAGAAAGAGTCGCCGCTGAGATTGCTCCTCAATGTGAATCAGTAGACCTACTCGAGTTAGGTGAGCGGTGCGACTTAGCCATCGTCGTTGGCGGTGATGGTAATATGTTAGGTGCCGCTCGAGTGCTTGCCAGATACGACATAGGGGTTATCGGTGTCAATCGCGGCAACCTTGGGTTTCTGACTGACCTTCCTCCCGATACGTTCGAGGATGCCCTAGGAGAAGTGCTCGATGGCAGCTTCGAGACTGAGTTTCGTTTCTTGCTCGAAGCCGAGGTTCATCGCCATGGCCATATGAAGTCCAGTAATACCGCCGTCAACGAGGCAGTATTGCATCCGGGAAAAGTCGCTCATATGATTGAATTTGAAGTCTATATCGATGATGTCTTCATGTACAGTCAACGTGCCGATGGCATGATAGTGTCGACACCGACCGGATCTACGGCCTATTCACTTTCTGCCGGCGGCGCCATACTGACACCCAATCTCGAAGCCTTGATATTAGTCCCCATGTTTCCCCACACACTCTCTTGCCGGCCCATAGTCGTCGATGCGTGTAGCAAGATTAAATTGGTTGTCTCACCCGACAACGGAGACAATTTAGAGGTGAGCTGTGATGGACATGTGACCTTACCTGTCCTTCCCGGTGATGAGATATTGATCAAGCGCAGTCATGAGCGACTCAGGCTGATACACCCCAAGGGCCATAACTACTTCCACGTACTCAGAAGTAAGTTAGGCTGGGGAAGTAAACTCTTCTAACGATTCGTTATCAGATATATCAGCAATGGCCTCGATTTAATCGAGGCCATTATTTACCTAAAGTTAACCTTTGTATAAAGTAAAATCCAACTGAACCCGACTCTCGGCCGCAACCGCTTTACCATCGACAAATTTAGGCGCATAGCGCCACTTCTTCAGAGTTTTTAAAGATGATTTCTCAAATCCTGCCCCGCCTCTTGAATCAAGGACTTTAGGCTCAGTAACAAAACCATATTCATCTACGATGAAGGCTATCTGTACCCAGCCCTCCTTGCCTCTTCTTGCTGCAGAAATGGGATATTTGGGCGGCACACGATACAAGGGGGTCTGCTCTTGAGACTCTTGCCAGGGGCGCATACTCCCTATGGCTAGGCAATGTTTTGTCGACTGCTCGCTTTCGCCTTCTTCTTCATACAGCTCGACAAGCCTTGCATGGGAGGCTAGCTCATAGGGATGGCTATAATCAAGTTTTGAGAATTGGGCGATCACTTCTTCAAAAAGTGGAATCGCTTTGCCCTGCCTGTTTTCTGCCAGCCAGATCATTGCCGCAATATAGGTCGCCTCCACTCTTTTAAGCACATTTGGAGCCAGTTCATGCTGGTATATCTCCAAGGCATTCAAGGCATAATCACGCACCTTGCGATCATAATATTTCGTATTTTTAAGTTCATTAAACGCGCTCATCTGGACACTGGCTAACAGAAGCGGACGTTCACTGTCTTCGGCTATCTCTACCGCTTGCCTGAGTTGTGTTCTAGCAAGCTTAAGTTTTGAATTGGTTTTCGCCGCGCCAAGCAGAGGGTCGATACTCTCAACCGACTCATCACCGTATTCAACTTCGTAAACCGCCAGTGCATCAAGGTAAAGCTGATGGGCCTGGGCTTTACGCTGCTTTGCTTGGTTGTCATCTAAAGTTTTATCTTTTTGACTCAGTGCAGCGGCATAATTTAGCCCTAAGTTAACGGTATCAATGCTTTTATCACCAAACTTTTGTTTACCTAGCAAATAAGCTTGAGAGGAAAACTTGAGGATTTCGGCATCATTATTGTCAGCAACGGCTTGTTTATACTTGGTATAGCTGCCACTGAAGGTTAGCGCTAGCTCTGAAACTGGGCTAGTATCAAAGCCAAGCTCTGAGCTCGGAGTAGAGCCAGGAGTAGAGCTAAGAGCAGCAGTGGTTTCAACCGCACAGAGCATAAAGTTTGGCGAAGCAACTAGCAGAGCAAAAGCAATGAACTTGGCTTTAGATTGGAGACAAACAGGTGACATATTAAACATCCATATTTATATAATGTGAAAAACAAAGAGAAACATCGTCTCTAGCTAGTCAGACTAACTTAAAAAACACCCACCCCCTAGCAATTGCAACTTTATACTTACAAATATCACCTACAGACAATTATACGAAAAAATCTAAAAAATTAGTCGTCTAGCTAGACTGATAAGTTTAGCTTCTATTTCTACAGTTTCGATTTTACCTAGACAAATAAGCTCGAGCCTTGAATCCATCACATCATCTAGCTCGGTGATCGTCATCTCGCCATCAACCAAATTAATACCGGCAATACCCTCATCGGTAATAACCACGGCTTTAAAGCGCAATACATCTAGGCTTTTCACCCAAATCAGCAGCCCATCGAAGTTAAATTCATAACTTGGGTCAAATACCCAGCCACAGCTATAAGCTCCCTCTCCGGTATTTGATTTAGACACCATGCCGCGTTCGTCAAACTCCAATACATCGTAATCGTAATCGTAATCCAGTTCAAACACGCTGGTTTTGGGGATTAACCAGGATGCTGGCTTACTGGGTCTTGTTGCAGGTATGACCGCGGGTTCATTTAATAGGGTCATTAACTCGTGAGGCAATGCCGCTGAATCTGCCTCAGCCATGCTGACAGTGAGTAAGTTGCAGGCTTTATTGGACAGGCTTTTCTGCTGCAGATAATCGTTAAGCTCAGACAGGCTATCCCGAGTATAGAGGTCGGACTTAGTCGCCAATATGATATCCGCGACCTCGAGTTGCTGATTGAAAATATCATGCTCGCGATAGCGCGCATCGGTGACTTTTCTAGCATCGACCAGACACAGGGTGGATTTTAATTTAATCACATTTTGATAGTGAGGCTCACTGAGTAGCCTCAGCACTTCCCTTGGATGGCCCAACCCCGTAGGTTCTATCAGCAGTCTATCTGGCTTTGCCTTGGCAATAAGCTGATTGATGGCAACCTGCATAGGCACACCCGCTGCGCAGCACATGCAGCCACCAGCCACTTCACGGATCTCCACTCCTTCACCGCGTCTGCCCAGCAATGCCGCATCTATGCCCACTTCACCAAATTCATTGACTAGCACGGCCCATTTCTCATTCACTGGCTTATCGGCTAGCAGACGCTTGATTAGCGTGGTCTTGCCTACCCCTAGAAAACCGGTAATAACATTAGTGGCAATTGGCTTAATGATCATCTTAAGTCCCTGAGACAGGTTAGAAATTAATTAGTCCCTCAGTGTAATAATTAATTTTACAAGTCGCAATCAGGTCTATTCATTTAGCCACTTGATGCTCTTCCCCCTCCAACTTGTTAGGACAGAGCTTTAGAGATGTAAAATGGGTTTAAAATGAATGATAGCGGTTCAAGGATAATACATAACTGAGTGTTCTGTAACTTGTTGCTGTCTTTCTCAATTCATACTGTATTTGTTAGGTTTAGCCGTCAAAGACCCTACTAGTGGGGCCTTTAACCTTCTTTAACTCTCCTCCTATACCTCATCTGCAAAAATCAAAGCCAGTCCGAACTATTCTGGCCAAGTATAATAGGACATCTGACTTGGTCGCTTTTCATACTTGATTGGTGTTGAATCACCTAACGTCCTCAATTATTTTGTCTTTTAACCGACTTATTGCTATTAAATCCCCAAATTACTATTTCCCTCCCAAAAAAATGCAGCCCTAAGGCTGCATTTTATCTATCCGTTTCTACGTATAACGCTGCAGGCTAGTCACCAAAATCATCCAGCAGGATGTTTTCCTCTTCGACGCCTAGGCTCTCCAACATGTTGATCACCGAAGTATTCATAATAGGAGGGCCACACATGTAGAACTCACAATCTTCCGGCGCCTTGTGGCTCTTAAGATAGTTTTCAAGAATCACATTGTGGATAAAGCCGGTGTAACCCTTCCAGTTATCCTCAGGCAGAGGATCGGACAGTGCCACATGCCAGACGAAGTTTTCATTTTCGGCAGCTAGCTTATCGAACTCATCTTGATAGAAGACTTCTCGGGTCGAGCGTGCGCCGTACCAGAAGCTCATCTTACGCTTGGTCTTCACACCCTTAAGCTGATTGAAGATGTGCGAGCGCATCGGCGCCATACCCGCACCACCGCCGATAAACACCATCTCGGCATCGGTTTCCTTGACAAAGAACTCACCGAAGGGGCCCGATATCGTCACCATATCACCGGCTTTCAGGTTGAAGATGTAAGATGACATCTTACCCGGCGGCACACCGTCCGATGGCGGCGTGGCGATACGCACGTTGAGCATGATGCGACCTTTCTCGTCTGGGTAGTTAGCCATAGAGTATGCACGCAACACGTCTTCATCGACTTTAGACACCAGCTTGAACAGGTCATACTTATCCCAATCACCACGATACTCGTCTGGAATATCGAAATCGCTATAGTTGACCTGATGAGCCGGCGCTTCGACCTGAATGTAACCACCGGCCTTAAATTTAACGTCTTCGCCTTCGGGTATCTTCAGCAACAGCTCTTTAATGAAGGTGGCCTTGTTATCGTTTGAGATAACTTCACAGTGCCACTTTTTAACGCCGAAGATCTCCTCTTCGACTTCGAGCTCCATATCGGTTTTAACCGCCACCTGACAGGCTAAACGACAACCCGTTTTAGCCTCTTTCTTGGTGATATGGTCGCGCTCTGTTGGCAAGATATCCCCGCCGCCAGATTTCACGATTACGCGGCATTGTCCGCAGGTTCCACCGCCACCGCAGGCCGATGGAATAAAAATATTCTTATTGGCCAATGCACCAAGCAGCTTGTCGCCCGCTGGCGTTGTGAGGCTCTTTTCTTCGTCATCATTGATGCCGATTCTTACATCGCCGGTTGAAACCAGTTTACTCTTGGCGAATAGAATCACCATTACCAGCATACTCACCACTAGGGTAAACATGCCGATACCAATTGCCATTTCCATCGGATCTACCTTCTCTTAATTCAATTTCGTTAATTCAACTTCGTTAATCTAAGTACGCGATCAGCTCACTGAATTAAATTGAGATACCTGCGAATGCCATAAAGCCCAATGCCATCAAGCCTGTGGTGATAAACGTAATGCCTACACCTTGGAGCCCTTCGGGTATGGCATGAAACTTCATTCGTTCACGCAGGCCTGCCAACATCACAATCGCCATGGCCCAGCCAAAACCAGAACCTGCGGCAAACACCACGGACTCACCTAAGGTGTAATCCCGGTTGGCCATGAAA
Source organism: Shewanella sp. (assembly GCF_013214165.1). Classification (GTDB taxonomy): domain Bacteria; phylum Pseudomonadota; class Gammaproteobacteria; order Enterobacterales; family Shewanellaceae; genus Shewanella. The sequence goes on from NZ_JABSSM010000062.1 coordinate 14,680, forward strand.
ATAACCCCAGCAAAAATCGCACAGTTAACGGTCAGTAGTGGCAGGAAGATCCCCAGCGAGTCATAGAGGCTCGGGATGTATTTATCTAAGAACATCTCGAGGATCTGCACTAACGCCGCGATCACACCGATAAAGGTGATCAACTGCAAGTAACTCAAATCAATCTCAGGGTATCCGGCCCAAGCCAGCGCTCCAGGAGCCAGTACATTGGCGTAAATCAGCTGATTTAAGGGTACCGCAAGCATCATCACGACTATCACGGCGATACCTAGACCGAAGGAGGTGGATACCTTCTTAGAGACCGCGAGAAAGGTGCACATGCCCATGAAAAATGACAGTGCCATATTGTCGATAAGGGCTGCCTGAACAAATAAATTTATATAGTGTTCCATAACCTTCTCTTACCCTCTCTTACGCTGAATGACATTGATGGCCCAGATCATCAAACCGATCAGGAAGAAGGCAATCGGTGGCAACTTGAACATCTCGTTGGTGAGGTACCAGCCTCCATTTTCCACCGTTTTCAAAATCTCATGGCCAAACAGAGTGCCACTGCCTACAAGTTCTCTAACAAAAGCCACGCCGAGTAAGATCACGCCATAGCCCATGGCATTACCTAGGGCATCGACCACGGCCATTGGCGGCTTATTCTTCATGGCGAAGGCTTCAGCGCGGCCCATGATGATACAGTTGGTAATAATCAGACCCACAAATACAGATAGCTGACGAGACAACTCATAAGCGATATCCTGCAGCACCATGTCGACGATGATCACCAATGAGGCGATAATCGTCATCTGCGCGATGATCCGTACGCTGTTGGGAATAAGCTTGCGTATGGTCGAGATGATCAGATTAGAAAACACCAGCACGAAGGTCACGGCTAAGGTCATCACCAATGCCGTTTGCATCGAATTACTGACCGCTAGCGCAGAACAGACCCCGAGCACCTGCATGGCAACCGGGTTGTTGGATAAAATAGGAGTCGTCAGAACTTCCCGAGTGGCGGCTAAATTTTTACTCATCTTAAACCTCCGAAGCTTTTAGCTTGTCTAAGAAGACTTTAAAGCCTTCGCTACCAAACCAGAATTGAATCGAACGCTGTACGCCACGTCCCGTCATGGTTGCGCCACTCACGGCATCGACACCATGGATGTCGCCCTCTTTTGCGCCACCCTTAACAATTTTTAATACAGGCTTACCCTTAGCATCGAAAATTTGCTTGCCGCGGAATTTATCGGTCCACTGTGTCTCGTTAAGAAAGTCACCGATACCTGGAGTCTCACCATGTTCATAAAACACGATATTCTCGATAGTGTTAAAATCGGGTTTCAATGCAAGGTAGCCATAAATAATCGACCACAGGCCTTTGCCATAGATAGGCATAACGACACTAGACAGCTCACCTTTATCATCGAACACCTTGAACACACGGACTTCATCGGCACGGGTTTTAATCTTAGCTTTATCTTTCTTTTTCTCTAGCTTATGCGATGTTTCAGGATTAATCGCCGCCATACGTTCATCGAAATCCATCACATCGACGCGCTCTTTTAGCTGAATTTCACCCGAGTCGAGATTGATAATCACAGGAGTGACCGATTTTTCGAAGATGGCGCGAAAATCTTTATCGCCTTGGATATTCATATCCGATGCCATCAATACATAACGCTTAAGCTCATCACGCTTCTTGACCAGCTTGCGCTCTTTGAGTAGCTCGGCGGTTCCTGTGATCATAAATGAGCACAAGAGGCTGAGGGTGATGATGAAAATCATGGTTCCCACCACAGAATCTTTCTTCAAGGCCATTATGATTTAGCTCCCGAATTGTCATTGCTTAACTGCGCAGCGGTGCGCTTAGCTCTGCGTTTGATATTGGCGCGAGCCACCATGTAATCGAATAGTGGTGACCACAAGTTAGCGAATAAGATGGCTAGCATGATCCCCTCAGGCATTTTCAGGTTCATCACCCGAATGAGCACTGTCATAAAGCCAATTAAGATGCCATATGCCAGCTTGCCCTGACGGGTATAAGAGGTCGTCACAGGATCGGTGGCCATAAACATCATGGCGATGGCGAAACCGCCGGTCACAAGATGCCAAGTCCAAGGCATGGCGAACATATCATTCTTGCTTGAACCTATGAGGTTAAACATGACTGAGGTTAAGATCATGCCAAGCATCACGCCGGCAACGATACGCCAATCGGCTAAACGAGTGGCAAGCAGTAAACCACCACCTATCAGCAGGGCCAGAGTACTGGTTTCACCGATAGCACCAGGCGTGAAGCCAAGGAAGGCGTTCCACCACTGTGGATCGCAGAAGGCTTGATACCAGGTATAATCGGCAAAGATCAACTTACCCGCCGCGGCTTGGGCTAGCGCTGTCGCCCCCGAGAAACCATCGGCTGCGACTAACAGTGCAGGCTCAGCAATCTGAGTCGGGTAAGCAAAAAAGATAAAGGCCAGGCCTGCTAACGCCGGATTGAGGAAGTTATACCCCATACCGCCGAAGAGTTCCTTGGCGATAATAACGCCGAAGGTGATACCCATGGCGACTAACCAGAGCGGCGTCGAAACGGGCAAAATCAGGGTGAACAGTAAGGCAGTAACGAAGAAGCCTTCGTGAAGCTCTTGGCCACGCACCTTAGCGAACACCATCTCCCACAACAGACTCACTAGCAGCGCTGTAAGATAGATAGGAAAATAGAAGCTCAAGCCGTATAAAAACAAGCCGATGAGACCCGTCTGCTCGGTGAGGCCACCTAAGACTAAATTAAATGGCGCGAGTTGCCATACATCCGGGGTGGATAAGCCAGATGCTATGGCAATCTGCGCCTGAAGGCCTAAGTTGTATAAGCCAAACAAGATAGCAGGCATTAAACACAGACCCACTAAGGTCATGGTACGTTTAACATCGATGGCGTCACGTACATGCACCTTGCCTTTCGTGCTGCGACCGTTGGCGATAACTAAGGATCTTAGATATCCCTTCATCGCTTGGCCCGGCGCGTAATAGTCTTCCTGAATGTCAGGCTTTTTATCTTTATTACTCATTACCCTTCCCTCTCTATGATGTCCAGACAAGCACGAAGCTCTTTACCGAAATCGTATTTTCCCGGACAAACAAAGGTACATAATGCTAAATCTTCTTCGTCTAACTCTAATGCGCCAAGTTCCTGCGCCTCATCGGTATCACGGACCACAAGGTCGCGGATCAATAGGGTAGGCAACACATCTAAGGGCATGACGCGATCTAACTGACCAAATGCCATCATGGCGCGCTGTGAGCCACCTGTGTGAGTGGTCATATTGAATAGCTTCTTGGAACGATTGAAACGTGAAGTCACCGCGCGAGTGATAGAAAATTTGTCCGCTCCGCCACGAACCCAAGAGAGCACTTCCTGCTCAGAATCTTCGGTCAAGGCGGTGATTTGATTGTGAAAGCGGCCAAGGTAGCTGCGTGGACCCGATGCTGTGTGACCCGAGAGTACAGAGCCTGACACCACACGGGATAAACCTGGTGTTAACTCACCTTTAGTGCTTTGAACGATCTCGGCACCGAGTTGAGTGCGGATAAGCCTAGGGTTAATCACATCTGGGCCGGCAATAGACACGACGCGGTCGGTATAGAGCTCACCGGTCATAAATAGCTTGCCGTAGGCGATGACGTCTTGATAGCCAATATGCCAAACAGGTCGTTCGATAGCCACAGGAAGAGTAAAGTGAATGTGAGTACCCACCAACCCAGCAGGGTGAACACCACTGAAACGCTTGGTTTCGACTTGAGGAAGATCATGACCCGGCAGGTTATCTGCTTCGTCATGGCACAGATACACCTTATTGTCGGTTAAGCGAGTGAGTACCTGCATACCGGTTAAAAACGCTTTTTCCTGCTCGGCGATAATAATACGAGGGTCGGCTGCTAACGGATTGGTGTCCATGGCTGTAACGAATATGCCAGCAGGTGATGAATCGAGCTCTGGTACCCGAGAAAAAGGGCGAGTTCGCAGCGCTGTCCATAAGCCACTGTTAACTAAGTTATCTCTAACTTGTTCTCGACTCACTTGAGCAAGTGAGCCATAGGACTCGAAGCTGATGCTGTCATAGCCATGACATTTAATCACCACCGACTGAAGCACACGGCGTTCACCACGGTGAATTGCCACCACCTCACCACTAGCGGGAGCGGTAAATATCACACCAGGTGTTCTCTTATCTTCGAACAGCGGCTGGCCTTTCTTAACCTCTTCACCCACTTCAACCAACATAGTAGGTTTTAAGCCAACATACTCTTCGCCAAGAATGGCCACATGAGATGACCTGGAGAAATTTTCAATCTCTTGCCTGGGTGCTCCGGCAATAGGTACATCTAGGCCCTTCTTTATTGTTTTAACCTGATCTGAGAAACCTGCCATCACAATCATCAACCATAAAAATTAGGATAATGAATGGTAAGCACTTGTTAACTAAAATACCGATATTGAGGTCACATTACATTCCAGAACTGTAAGCTAACAACGGAATTTAGCTCAAAATTGTGAACTAGATTTATAATTGAATCAATATGAGAGTAACTAGGTAACTTTATAACAAAATAAACACAAAGGTCTCGAAAGCGGATACACTCGAAATAAATCGGCGTGTCACCTGCAGGCGTTAATCGTTAGTGGATAAAACTGTCTAGCAACCCTTTAGGGAACGAATAAAATAGTACCAGACTAACGCTTACTCACCCGCTCCTTTTCAATAGCTAACGCTTGCATACCCGCAGTAATCGCCATTACCGCTTTAGATTTAAACTCACGGCGATAGAGGGTATATACAACGAACAGGCTAGCGCAGATAAATAAAACAGGATGGAAAAACCAGCACATGACTGCCATCGAGAAATAGTATGCTCTTAAGCCATAGTTATAGGAATGCGCCGCCTGATCTTGCACTATCGCCATCTGCCTTGCATAGTTTTTAAGGTTTTCATTACCGCCACTGGGATCGAAAGGCGCCGCACCTACCATCACATTGAGAAAGCCATATTGACGCATGGACCAGGTAAACTGGAAGAAAGCCATCACGAAAATAAAGGTCAGTAAAGCCAATTTAACTTGAATTAACAAGTGCACTGGGGTGGCTGTATACGGGATGGTTGTTATCACAGCCTCTAAGCGCTCAACTTGAGCAAACAGGGTCAACACACCAGCGAGTACCAACATGGTCGTAGAGGCGAAAAAAGTGATGTTACGCTCCAGATTCGCCAATAAGGCTGCCTCTCCGACTCGGATCTCGCGGGTCATCAGCTCATTCATCCAATGGATTCGATGTTGATGTAAGCATCTGGCGATACAGTTAGTGGTTTTAGCCTTACGCCGCGCAAAGCTGGTATAGCCCACCCAGCAACAGAAAAAACACACGAAAGAGACTAGATCCAACACAGAAAAAGACATACCAACCTACTAACTCCATAAACATAAGACTATTAAAGCAGTTTTACGCTCGAGTCACCATCACTCTAATGGGACAAGTTGTTTTTTTATCGGCAGCCCCAGAGTCAATATTAACCCGTTAAAAACATGACTAAATCCAGGGTCTATCCAGCTTTAGCGAGTGAACACCTTATCCCCTGCTACACTTTAACTTAACTATCGGTCGCTAAAAAAGGAACGGTAATGGATTACTCAAATAAAATTTTTAAGCTTGCGCTGTTAAGCTTTTTATTATCGGCTACTGGGCTATCTGGATTCGATGCCGCCGCAGACAACGCCCCACCAGAGACGCAAAATGTGGCTAACTCACATCGTGTTTTTCCATCTGTAACGCTTCCAGAGCCTGCAAACGGTGAACATGCCATAGGTCTACTGGGAGCTAAACTTCCAGAAGTAGCGGCTTGGTATGGCAAGACTACGGCCGAGTTTGCCAAGATGATCAGACGGGATAAGAGTGTCTGGTTAGATAAACAAGGGCGTGTTTTCTATGTTGAGATCCAAGAACCTAGTCAACACAGCATGGCAGAACCTTTGACCACAGCGGAAACTGCACTAAACCAAGATCAAACATTCAAATTACATAGCAGGCCTGGAGCGCCTAGAACAATACTATTGGATTTTGATGGCCACACGACCACAGGCACAGCCTGGAACAACTCCTATGGCACACAGATAGTGTCACCCGCTTACAACCCAGATGGCGTTCCCGAGAGTTTTACACCAGACGAGCTAGATAGAATTTACCTGATGTGGCGACAGGTCGCCGAAGACTTTGCCCCCTTTAATGTCGATGTCACCACAGAAGACCTCACCGACCCAGATGACCTTGCAGCCGATCCCATAGCCCGTGAGACCTCTGGCGATCAACTCTTCGGCACACGCGTGGTCATAACCCAGAACACCTTCTCCAACTGTGGCTGTGGTGGCTTTGCCTACCTCAGAGCATTCGATGATTACGGTTCCGATACCAATTACTTAAAACCCGCCTTCGTGTTTAACTCGAGTGTCGTCGGTGCCGGTGAGGCTATCACCCACGAGGCCGGTCATAACTTAGGCCTAAGCCATGATGGACAAACCGATGGAACCGGCTATTACACAGGCCATGGCTCTGGTGTCACTGGCTGGGCACCGATAATGGGGGTGGGTTATTATCAAGAGTTAGTCCAATGGAGCATGAACACCTACCCACTGGCTAATGAAGATCAAGATGATATACAGATCATTCAAAACAATGGTGCGCCCTTGATGGATGATGACCATGTCGATGACATGAGTATCGTCGACAACGTAACAGCCATGACAGTCACAGATAATGGCGCAACAAACCAACTCGATGCTTTTGGTCTCATTCACCTTACCAGCGACCAAGATATGTTTAAGTTTGACGCGGCGATGGGGAGTTATAGCATCTCCATTCAAGCCGATGATATCAGTCCAAACTTAGACGTAGAAGCCAGGCTCTACGACAGTGGCGGTGACTTGTTGCAAACTGACAATGTCGCAAACATGCTATCGGCATCACTGAGCGGCAGCTTCGCCAATGCCGGCACCTACTTCCTGATGATAGATGGTGTAGGTAAAGGTGATCCTCTGGATACTGGCTACCCGGATTACGGCAGCTTAGGCCAATACATCATATCTGCCACCGTTCAGAGCCCCTCAAGCCTTCAGGCTCCAACGGCCAACATCGGCACCTCAGGCTATTCGCCAGCGCTGGCACCTACACCAGTGTCGTTTACCAGTGCAGGCTCGACAGATGATGGCGACATTGTCAGTTATGACTGGCTTTTCGGTGACGGAGCGGGAATGACAACCACAGACCCTATGGATGATCCGGTTCATGAATACCTAGCCCCAGGAGAATACATGGCAAGCCTTACCGTCACAGACAATGATGGCTTAAGTGACCAAGACTCGATTGCCGTTTCAGTCCTGAATCGAGCGCCAATTGCGGTAATAGCAGGAGATCCACTTACAGGCCAGGCAGCATTGGAGGTGACATTTGATAGCTCTGGCTCAAAAGATGATGATCCCCAAAGCAGTATCAGCTTCGATTGGGACTTTGGTGATGGCGCAAGCTCAACGGAGGCAATGCCAACACATCTTTATACTACGGCAGGTGATTATACTGCGACTCTTACTGTCACCGACAATTTAGGGGCCAGTGATGCAGTGAATATCAAGATTAGCGTCGATGCAGCTCCCTTTATCAATCAAGTCGCTTATGGTGAGATATTCACCGCAGGCACAGTGAGCGGCAGTTACCTAGATTCGGCCCTCGATAGTGGCTCGAGTCAGACCATTACAGAGCGCCAATCCGGCGGTAAGAAGCAGAACCGATTTAGTTACCTGACCCATACTTGGCTATTTAGCATAGCATCGGCCAACATAGTGGAGCTACATCTGGATGCCAGCATGTCAGTCTCAACTGACGACCAAATGATACTGTCTTACTCGGTGGATAATGGCGCAAATTTTTCTGACTTTGCAGCACTTTCAAGTGGCGACAGCAACCATTACAGCGCCACGCTTCCTCAAGGTGTGAGCGGCGAAGTCAGGCTAAAAATTGAAGATAGCGATCAAAGTGCCGGGAACAATACCTCATTCGATAGCATCACAATTTCGAACCTCTATATTCGTTCTGAAACAGATGCTAGCCTAATGCCGCCCAATGCCCCAACAGGACTGAGCGCTAGCATGGCTTCTTCGAGTCAGATAAGTCTAGCTTGGATGGATAACTCGACGAATGAGTCGAGCTTCAATATTGAACGCTCAGTAGATGCGACTAGCTGGACACAGATCCAGACTCTGCCAGCCGAGGCCACGAGTTATAACGACACTGGTCTATCTGCCGACACCCTATTTTACTATCGAATCTATGCCTCCAACGGTGCGGGTAACTCAATAATGTCTAATGTAGATTCAGACTCTACTTCGCCTACAAGTAATGTTAACTTGTCAGCTTCGGGTTATAAGTACAAAGGTGTTAAACATATAGAGCTTTACTGGCAACAATATCAAACTGTCGATATCGTGTTGGATGAAGTACTAACAGAAAGTCTTACCGGTATATCAGGCGCAGAGACTACGGGAGAATACTACTTTGACCTAGATACAGGGATTAAAGGTGGTAGTAGTCATTCGGTGAGAGTCTGTGAGAGCGGCACGAGTCATTGCTCCGATACGCTGAACATTGCAGTTTTCCCATCGCTGTGATGCCTGACACTGCTGTCTTGGTCTTTTCCAACTAGGACGAATTTAGCAGTGAACATACTCAGGTCACGAGCGACACTGGTTGATCCTCTTTAAAAAATGTCAGATACATAGGTGAAACGCAGCTTGGGCAGCAAGGATAAAATCGTCCAATTAAAAAATCCACCTACCAGCACATCTTAAGCCTATTTAGTAGGTTAGCCCTAGTCGAATAAGCTGTAATTCCACGTCTGCTAAAATATTTCTACGACATGGCTGAAGCCTGATTTTAGCGCCCACCGACGGACTCGGTCTTTTCCTAGGACGTTCAAGCGCAGACCTCAGAGATATACTAGAAATAAAAATGCCAGTAAGCTGAACTTACCGACATTAAACACTGGGTGTGTGTGGGGGGGGGGGGTTTCTGTTTAATTTCTTAACCTTGGGTGTCTCTGTTTATTTTACATTTATTTTTGTCGCTTACTTTGCAACAGCTTATTCAAATGCAGTATTATACTATAATACTGTGTAGTAAATAAGGTTATAGAAGGTTCCACTATGTCGGATATCAAGTTTTTGATCGCAAAGCGATTACGACAGTGTCGTACCGAAAAGCAATGGACGGCCGAGGAAACAGCGAAAAGTCTTAATATCCTTCCCAGCCGTTATTCCAACTGGGAGCAAGGTCTAAGAGCTCCAAAACATTCACAAATTTTAGACCTTGCTAAGCTATTCAACAAGCCAGCAGCATGGTTGGCAGGTTTTAATGAACTTGAAGAACAGGCTGCCGAAACTATACAGTTTGTCTCGGTTAATCCGCCTACTATCTGTGTGGATGACACTAGGTTAACATTGGAATGCATGTCGGATAACATGGCATTTAATCTCAATTATATTAAGCAGCGAGGCTTAAATAAAAATAAACTCATTACAATTTTAGCCACTGATGACAGTATGGCTTCCCTCATCAACACAGGTAATGAGCTATTAATAGATCAAAGTAAAAACACGGTCAAAATCGCAGATATTTTCGCCATACTCGTGAATTCTCAAGTATGGATCCGTTGGATACGGCCAGAAATAGATAATAGTTTCACCATAACAGCAGAAGATTCAGAACACTTTCCAGACATAAAACTGACTAGAGAGGAATTGTCCGAGCTTAAAATAATCGGACGGGTGGCAAGAATTTCAAAAGACAGATGAAATAATATGCACTTAAGATGCTAACGCTAATGCCTAGTCCATCGATACTATGGAGTTCTGTCGTATAAGGTGGGTCAAGCAAACTAAAGTGTTGATGATGTCTGACTTTATGTCTTAGCTCCACTGTATGCCACTCAAACTGAAGTGGCATAGTTAATTTGGCCACCTCGTTAGAGGTTCATATTATGGCCTCATTATTATTTAGGTGATCACATTACGACGCGGCTTACCAACGGGCCAATGACAAACTTGTGGGCTATTCGGCTTAGCCTCCT
>NZ_JABSSM010000063.1 GCF_013214165.1 Shewanella sp.
TTTTTCCTTTCAGGCTCCACAGCCGATATAAAAGGTCACTCAGTTTAATCAGGTTTGGCCTCTGGAATCAAAGTTAGCAATATGCACACAGTGCCAGCCTTAGGGCAATAGCAGCTTTCCAGAGGCCACATTCTTTGATAACGCGCAATGAATGGATAATATATCAAGCATTTTATTTGTTGTTTACCTTACGAATGGCACCATTTGTTTCATGGCTAAATAAATACTCAGCAAGATTAAGTTAATGAGTTTAACACCCTGATGTTCGCTAATAGAAAATGATATCTCCCCAAGTGTAATGCGTTTTCTATTTAGCTGTTAGTTCACATTACGTCTATTTAATATGGAGGTGTACCACATATATAAATTAACCCCAGCGCTTTAATCTATATCAATTTTTTAATTAAGGAAATATTATGTCTACAACTGCTGAGCTCATCGCTGATGAGTATCCAATACCTTCCTATCGATTTGTGGTTTCTTTAGGGGAGGATCAAGTCGCGTTTAAATCTGTGTCTGGTCTGGATATAAAACATGACTCCATTGAATATAAAGATGGCACAGGCGGCGTTTATCGTATGCCAGGTCAACTCCAAAAAGTCAATATCACCCTCAATAAGGGCATATTTTCGGGTGCCAATGAGTTGTACAACTGGATTAACTCTATCTCGCTAAATCAAGTTGAAAAGAAAGACTTGATGATCAGCCTGACGAATGAGTCTGGTAGTGAACTTCTTGTGACCTGGAATGTTTCTAATGCCTTTCCTACTGGGCTAACGGGTCCTTCTTTTGATGCGACCAGTAATGAGATATCCGTACAAGAAATCACCTTAGAAGCCGATCGCGTTTCTATTCAAGCTCACTAACACTTTTGATTAATTGCATAATCAATAAGGAATCAATGTGCCAATAACAACATCTTACCCAGGCGTTTATCTCGAAGAGCTAAACAGCATGTCTCTGTCTGTTTCCAGTAGTGCTACAGCAGTGCCTGTTTTTGCTATTACCGACATGGATGACACCTTTACCACTTGTACCCGTATCAGTTCGTGGATGGATTATCAGTCTTATTTGGAAGACTCGTTTGATTCGAAAAATATGCGTGATATTTGCATTCGTACCTATTTTGAGAATGGGGGGGGCTATTGCTATCTGATTCCATTCAACGAGTTAGAATCCAAGGTCCCTGAGCTTGATGATGCCACATTATTGGTCTCAGCGGGCCAGAATATCCAATCTGCGGTGACTATGCTGTGCGGAGAAGGTAAAAATATATTCGCGATTCTTGATGGGCCGACTCACGATGTTCGACAACTTCCTCCATTGGAAGAAGGTAGGAATAGGGAAGGTTACCGAATAGATATGTACGGCAATCGAATTAATGATGCTGGTGTTCTGGTTGATAGTCAGGGTGTGGAACTGCTTGCCACAATTGAGTTAAATGAGCAGGGGCATTTAATTGATACTGAGACTAGCAGCCTAGTACATAGAGACGGCTGGCTTGTGGATGCTTACGGCAACAAAATTGATGCTAGTGGCGACCTCATCGATGACTCGGACGAGGTCCTTGTCGGTCTTACTCTGGATGCGGATGGTCATTTAGTCAATGTGGAAGGCCTACTCGTCAATAGAGAGGGTCAGGTCATTGATGACAACGGTAATAGATTGGACAACGACGTACTCATCGATTTAGACGGTAATACAGTTGACCCTGCAGTCTACGATGTTGATGTCTGGAAAAATGACTACGATCAAACGGCCTATGCAGCGATTTATTATCCTTGGCTTAAAGCGAAATGGACGGATAAGGCAATTCCACCGAGCGCGGCAATTGCTGGGGCTTACTGCCAGAACGACAGTTCCCGTGGTGTTTGGAAAGCGCCAGCCAATATGCCTCTTCGTGGTGGAGTACTGCCTGCCTTTAAGGTGAATGACGACTTTCAGGGACAATACACCAGTGGGGGAAAAGCCTTAAATATTATCCGTCAGTTTCATAATGGTAGCCCAGTGATCTGGGGCACGAGAACCTGCGACGATACTGACTCTTGGCGCTACGTGCCTGTCCGTCGATTGTTTAACAGTGCGGAAAAAGATATTCAAAATACAATGCAAACCATGATGTTTGAACCAAACAGTCAGCCTACATGGGAGCGGATTCGTTCAGCTATTACTCAATACCTCTATAAACTTTGGCAGCAAGGCGCCTTGTCGGGCAGCACCGCTGAGGAGGCTTTTTTCGTCGAGATAGGTAAAGGCATTACCATGGATGAGGCGGATATTAATCAAGGAAAAATGATCGTCAAAGTAGGGATGGCAGCGGTACGCCCTGCAGAATTTATTATTCTGCAATTTACCCAGGATGTGGACGTGTAACTACCAGTCCTTGCAAATATGGAGCATCATTTATCGATGCTCCATAACCATTTAGTCATAGAGTATTACAAAAGGGGATGTCATGAATAGTCAACAGCCTGGTGTCAGTGTGGCCAAAGACATGTTGTCAGTAAAAAACACGACAATGGCCAGCGCTGTGCCCTTGTTCATTGGTTATACGGAAAAACAGCCTGTAGGAGCATATGCCGAAATTAACAATTTCGCTGATTATGAAGCCATTTTTGGTAAAGCGGAAGGTGGCAATGCCACACTTTATTATACGATTAAGCACTTTTTTGATAATGATGGCCAGGGGGGATTCATTTTTTCTCTGGGAAAAGGCACCGAACTCGATGTAAATCAACCGGAAGATATGATAACCGACCTGAAAATTCCGGCACTGAGACAGATGATTCACACTGAGCAGAGTATTACCTTGCTGTCTTTTCCTGACATTGTGCGGTTACCGAACCTTAATATCGATAGCGCGATATCGCTTTGGCAACAAGCTTGGCAGCAAGTGTTAAGCCTGTGTCAGCTGCGTCCTGGCGTGTTCGGCATCTTGGATTCACCGGATGATCAGCAACTCGCTCATCGATGTTTATCCGATTTCAGTTGCGATGATAAAGAGTCGGGTAGTGCCTACTGGCCAAGTCTGGTGACGCCTTATATGCATGGCGAGGCTGTGGTGACTGTGCCAGCTTCTGGGGCCGTGATCGCCGCTATTCAGCAAGCCGACAGTACCAAAGGTGTTTGGTCTGCGCCGGCTAATATATTGCTTTCTCAGGTAACTCGTACCTCTCAATATCACCAGAACGCGAACGGATTGTTTAACCCGCAGGGTGCGTCTTTCAATCTCATTCGGAGCTTCCCAGGCCGCGGAATCCGGATCTGGGGATGTCGGACATTCACTGACGATAACCACTCCTCATTTCGCTATGTTCAGGTCCGCCGGTTGATTTCTTACTGTGAAGCCCATCTTAGCTCGTTGGGACGTATGTTTGTTTTTGAACCCAATAATGAGATCACTTGGTATAAATTTAAAGGGTTAGCGCATAACTGGTTACTACAACTGTGGCAGCAAGGCGGATTAAATGGCGCGCAAGAAGAAGAGGCGTTTTCGGTGTTATTAGGCTTGCAGGAGACCATGACGCCTGAGGACATTTTGGCCGGAAAGATGATCATGAAAGTGCGTTTAGCTGTCTTAGCCCCAGCAGAATTTATTGAGTTGAAGATACACTTTGACATGAATGCTGATGGAAATACTTAATTATTTAAACAAAGAGATAATGACTAATGGATATTCTGAATGATCTATTTGCTCCCTCAGTGTCACATCGTTTTATGACTCTTTTCATGTTTAATGGCATACCGAGTCCGTTAGATTTGAGTTTTCAGAAAATATCTGGACTCAGTCGGACACTCAATACCACGTCGATGAGTCAGGGCGGGGAAAACTCCCGCAACTATCACTTTGCAGACAAAATCACTCATGGTTCGTTATTGTTAGAACGCGGAGTGATGACGCTAACGCCACTGACTGCACAATTTGACAAGGTGCTCAGAGGCGAAAGTGTCTTGTATGCCGATGTGGTGATTTTATTGCTTAATCATAATCGCATTCCTGTGTCTAGCTGGATCATAAGCAATGCTTTACCGGTAAGTTGGAAAACAGGGGATCTTGACGCGCATGCCAATTCTATCCTGATCAATTCTTTAGAACTGCGCTATCAAGATATGCGCTGGCTAGGGGTGAAGGCATGACTATTGAAATTAGAGAGTTAGTGATCCAAGCCTGCGTCCGTGACAATGATCGCCATTCACATTCAAGGACGTCCTTAAATAGGGTGCAAAGGCAAGATGATGACAGTCGTTGGGTAGAGTTGATCAGTCAGCGGGTGATGAAAGAACTGCAAGAAGAGATGAGGAGACAGCGATGATTGGCCAAGATAGGTTATTAACGAAATTGAAAATCGAAGGATTTTCTGATCGGGAAATGGGACTATTATCGTCCCAGGGAAGGATTGAGGCCATGTACAACCCTGATGCTTTACAGCTCAATTATCAAATAAATTACGCACCCAATGTCGGCATGGATGCGACTGTTAAAAGTAATTACTACCAACAGGCACAACCTGGAAATCTCGATCTGGAATTGATATTTGATGCCAGAATGCCTGAAAATCGGATCCCTATAGAGCGACAGATCATTCGGCTCAAATTGCTATGTTGTGGCGTGAGTGCTGAGAAGACAGAGCCTAATTTTTTAAAAGTCACCTGGGGTAAGTTGAAAATGGGATCGGGCGCCATTCGAGATTTTGCTGGAAGAGCGACCAATTTCACCATCAATTACAGCATTTTTGACCGAGATGGCACACCTTTACGAGCGAGCGTGAGATTAGCCTTAATTGAAGATGCCAGTTTATCGCTACAATCCCAAGAGTCTTTACATGCATCCACCACGAGTCTGATATCTGTCCCAGACAATACGCCATTGTCGATGATGGCCTTGGGCGCTGGGGTAGGGGCAGCCAGAACGCTTGATTACTTGTCTTTAGCAGCCAGTAATGACCTCAATAGTTTAAGAGCGTTCGAACCTGGACAACATCTGGTCTTGTAACGTGTGAAGCATAAGGTACAAAAATGGAATCCAAATATACTATTGCAGTTTATGTAGGAGAAGACAGAACCCTGTTAACCAAGCTTGGAGTGGTTAGTATAAAAACTAATCAGCAGGCGAATGGTATTCCGAACGCTGATTTGGAATTATCTATGCTTCAGGGGACGTGGCAAACCTTCAGTAAGAACCCTGATGTTGCACTCTGTCAGTCTGGACAACGCATCTCGGTGGAATTGGCTGAGATTGAAGAAAAGGTCTTGTTCGCCGGGATAATTACTGAACATGCATTGAGCCTTAGCCGCGAAAATTCCGTATTAAAATTACAACTTACCCACTCACTCGTGGGTTTAGATACTGTCATTCATTCTCAGATTTTCTCTGACATGACCGATCAGCAGATTATCAATAACCTCTGTCCATCTGCTATCGCGAAGATTGACAACAAGGTCAAGATGAAGATTAACCATGAGCAAAAAGTGCAATTTCGATGCACGGATTGGCAAATGTTGCGTCGTTGTCTTGATGCGAATGCTGCCTGGTTAGTCGCAAGCCCAACAGGGGTTAACATTATCAGACCCAGATTGAATACGGCACCTGATCATCTGTTACTCAGAGACAATGGCTTACAGCTTGATCAGGCAAGCTGGACGTTTAGTGTGATCGATCAACCTAAAACATTATCCGTCGCGACCTGGGATATCGGTGAGCAAAAGTTGATGTCACGTCAGGCTAATTCAACCTCCATTGGCAGTGGGGCTTTCAGCTCAAAGGCAGTAAAACTAGTAGATTCAACCGCTTGGGCTGTCAATTATAGCACGCCACAAGCTGCTAAAGAGACGGCTTTGTGGGCCAAAAATGTGTTATTGAACTTGGAGCTTAGCCGCGCGCAAGGTGAGTTTGAACTTGAGGGCTCTACTGATTATCAGCCTGGCCAAACCTTAAAGGTAAAAGGGTTTGGTACAAGCTTTGATGGTGCGGGCTTGATCACGTCAGTGAGTCATATGTTAACCCCTTCGCATTGGAAATCACGCGTCACCATAGGCCGTAAAGGCATGGTACCCGTATTGGATCCCTTACCCCCCATCACCGGGATGCATGTTGGCACTGTGGTGGATAACAAAAAAAATGATCCGAAACATTACTATCGAATTCGTGTGCATGTGAGTGCGATCCATGAAGACAAGTTGAAAAATCAGCTGTGGGCCAGATTTTCAATGCCCTACGCCAGTAAGGACAGTGGACTCTACTGTTATCCCGAAGTGGGCGATGAGGTCGTGCTGAGTTTTTTTGAAAATAACCCATGCTACCCCGTCATTATGGGGGCCTTGCACAACCCTATAAATAAGCCTGCAATCATATACGATAATGACAACAATCAAAAAGGCTGGGTGGTGAATCGAGATAAGGTGACGGCTAAGCAGGTGTTCGATGTGAAGGCCAATACCATGACTTTCAGTACTGGCCAGAAGAGTCTAGTGACCTTGGGTGAAGATGACGGCATCAGCATTGAAGGTGAAGCGGGCATCGATATGACAAGTTCAGCCGCAGTCAAAATAACAGGTAAAAAGGACATCGATATAACAAGTTCAGCCGCAGTCAAAATCAAAGGTGAAGAGGGCATCGATATAACAAGTTCAGCCGCAGTCAAAATCAAAGGTGAAGAGGGCATCGATATAACAAGTTCAGCCGCAGTCAAAATTAAAGGTTCAACGATTGATTTAGTCCCATAAACCCTTTCTAAAGGAGAATACGATGAAAGATCCATTAGTTACAATTTATAAACGTGGTTGGGGGTTTCCACCGACCTTCAACAATGAAGGGGTTAACATGGTAGCAAGTGCAGAAGATGTACATCAGAGTTTGACTATCTTGTTTAAGACCATGCCTGGTGAGCGTATTATGCGCTCAAGCTTTGGTTGCGACTTACAACAGTTCATGTTTGCCAATATCAATTCCACCCTGTTCTCGGATATAGAAACTCTGATCAATGACTCTATGTTGCGCTATGAGCCTCGCGCGCAATTAATGGGTATTAATTTTGCTCGAGACAGCCTGGCTTCTAGCAAAATTTTTATTCAAGTGAATTATCGTTTGAGTGGCAGTGATATTGAGCAAGAGTGGCAAGGGTCGTTAGATATTACTGATGGGCAAGGAATACAGTCATGAAATCCCTTGTGATATTGGATGGCGATTATTTGATATTCGATGCTACATTTGGCAGTCGAATCGTCATCATCCCCGCGCCGCCAAAGATAAGTGGCAGCGGTCATGCGACGATCGGTGAGAGAAAAATGTGTATTGAGGGAGACGAAGCCAAGGTGCAGGTGGCTGCCACCTATACCACTACGACGCATACTATTCCAGGCTCTGGGATCGTGTCTATTAAAGAATTGAAACCCGGTCACTTAGCGCAAGGCTGTCTCAGTGGTGAGGTCTTGATCACGAAGGGACAGGAACCGTTCACCGCCAGTTTTCGGCCGACCATACTAGCGATGACGCCAGTAGGCTCACCGGATGTGTCCTTGGATTCGGACGGCACCGGTGAGTTTATATCGAGTCAAAAAGGGGTTTATGCCGGTTAGTCAGGGCATGACAATAAATTCATTATTTTTCATCATCCGGCTGCTGTCGACGTCACCCTTTCAAATATAACTGAGTTCGCGCTGCGCGAGTAGCTCGACATCATAGGTTGGAATTCACATGGCTAATTTAACACCATTACAAGACACATTGTCCAGTGTCGTCCCTACGACAGGATTTATGCTTGATAACCGTACCGTGTTGTCAAAATTACAATTTATCGAACAATATGCGAGATCTATTCCTTATAGCTCCGATACTGGCTCCACACTTAGCTCTTGGGCTGATTTCCTCTTTATGGAAGGTAATACACCCGAAGTGTTAGCTGAGCTATACAAGAACCCTTCGTTAGCAGATGGTCATTTACCGCCGCACCAAGCTTTCCTGTTTGCAATGCTCACTATGTTGGAAACGCCGCAAGCCTTGATGAACTATTTTCCTCACGCACATCGAGATTTATACTACCGCGGTTTACTGGGTTTTAAAGAGCGACCTGCAGCCCCCTCGCAAGTTGCACTGGCGATTGAGCTAAACCAGAACACGCCTGAAGTCATGGTGCCAGAGGGCACCTTATTCTCAGCGGGACAAGATGATAATGGCACCAATATCGAATATGGTTTGGATGCAGATGTGCTGGCTAATCACAGTCGTTGGCGTGATTTACGTTGGTGCTATCCAGGTGATTCTGGGTCAGCAAAGAGCGCTGTCGTGTATGGCGATGATCTGGACTGGAATGATCAAGGACTACGCCTGTTTGATGAAAATACGCCTGCCGAGACTGTGTTAACCGGCCGAATGCTGATCGCTGATGCATTAAAAGGCAGTGGGGGAGAAACCCGTTTCGTGATCAATCTAGCCGCTGGGAACGTAGACTGGACACAACTGAGCGGACACATTAGCGGGGGAGATAAATGGTTGGACTTATCGTTATTGAGCTCAAGCACAAATCGGAGACTCGAGTTCACCATACTCGCCAGTGAAGGGGACATCAGCCCGCCAGAAGACTTGCCTGGTGCACCTTTTGACAAACCCGTCCTGAGAATATCTCGACAAGACGGTGAATCGCTTCCCTTGATAAGCGCTGTCACGGTCAATAATCAGGGAGTGACTGATTTTGAACAAGTCATCTTAACCCCCTTCGGTTATGCCAATGAGTCCATGGGGTCTGTCGAGAACATGGAACTTTATATTGGTATTGAGGACATGTTACCAGGGCAAACCTTGTCGCTTTTTTGGCAATTAAATAGTCCACAGCCTTTGGATACCCAATGGCAATATCTGAATCATGACAACCAGTGGCAAAGCCTAGCGCAGCATGTGGTGGATTTAACCCATGGACTTTCAGCTCATGGTCTCTGGTCTGTCATTCTACCTGAAGATGCCAGCAGTATTGTGACCGCGATGCCAACTGGACGGCATTGGATCCGTGCGGTTATTGAGCCTTGCAATGCTTCGGTCAAGAACATCGCTGACTATCCATGGCTGACTGGGATCTTAACCAATGGCATGACAGCGACATTGATGAATGTCTCGGCTTTCGATGCTGATAGGGCGTCACAGCCATTACCCGCAGAAAGTATCACCCAAGCGGTGACTTTTATCAATGGTGTCTCAGGTATTGTTCAACCATGGGTTTCCATGGGGGGGAAAGCGGCTGAAACTAATAATGAACTGGCTGTTCGCGCGGCAGAGCGACTCGATCATCGTAAGCGGGCGATGACGTGGCCAGATATGGTGATGCTGCTGAAAACCGAGTTTCCTTGGGTGTTTGACGCGCGGATCCCATCTGGGGATATTTTGACCACAGTGCCTGCATTGCTCCAGCAAAGATTAGTCGTACAACCCTTGGTCACTGAAAAAGATAACGATGATGTGCTGCGGCCGATGTTCAATGCGGCCAGATTAGAACGCATGAGCCAATATTTACAAGGTCTGGCTTCATCTTGGCAAGATATTCGGGTGGCCAATCCAAACTATCGAGATGTGTCATTAGTGCATCGGGTGACATTTAACGAGGGAGTTAACCCTAATTATGCTGAGCAGCAATTACGTCAATCTATTACGGATCACTTCATGCCTTGGGGAACCGGAAATGCTTCAGGCATAATGCTTGCCAATCACTTGGATTATTACGATATTTTAACGTATATCGAGCAGCAATCCTATGTTGAACATGTGGACCTGCTTACACTCGATGGAGAAGAAGCGTCAGTGCAAGGCGAGAATGATGAAGTGCTAGTGCTTCAATGGTCCGAGTGAATTGAATGTTGATAAGGAAAAAACATGTCTACAACTGAGTCGTTACTCCCGCTTGTTCGGGATGATATCCATTTTAATAGCCTGCTAGAGCAGGCCACAGAGTCGATAGAAAAATACGCGTGTGAAAGCTGGTGTGATAAAGACGCTCATGATCCTGGGATCACATTTTTAGAAGCTCTCGGTTATGGTGTGGCCGATTTAGCCTATCGTCAAACGCTTCCCTTGACAGATCTACTGACGCCACCACAGGAACAACAAGTAAAGGAAGGGGGCATTTTCCCGCCAGAGTTTGGTCCTCAGCAGGCACTCACTTGTGGCCCTATTAGCGAAGATGATTATCGCCGAGCATTGCTAGATCTGCATAGCTCGGACACTGAGGAGGGGTATTTCTTCTTTTGTAATGCTCAGCTTATTCGCGAACCCGATGCGGCGCGTTATCGGTACTGGTATAACACGGATACACGAGAGTATAGTCTGATTGAGCCTGAAAATGGTGCCAATACTGTAGCGCTCACACTAAGAGGCAATTATCATTTGTACCTGATGCCTGCCAGAGAAACGCAAGACAATCCGGATATGGCCCAAACAGCGTTAGACTCATTTCTCTTGAATCATCGTAATTTTGGTGAATGCGTCAGTAAAGTTATCTGGTTAGCGCCTGAAAACTTGATGCCTGAAATCGAGATCGTACTGGATAAAGATATCAGCCAAAATAGTAATATAGCCGCGATTCTTGCAGATGTTTATCGTGTTAGCGAAAATTATGTTACTCCTTCTGTACTGCGTTACTCCGCTGAAGAATGGCAGCAACGAGGAGGAACCAATGAAGACATTTACCAAGGTCCTCGACTTCAACACGGTTGGATACCGCAATTACCCTCGAAGATCAATGGCGAAGCGCAAGTCGAGATCAACTTGAGTGGCTTAGCCACTGCACTGCTTGCTATTAACGGTGTGAAAGGCATCCGCACCTTAGGCACGGATCAAAGTGTTCCAGGTCACTTATGGCTCTGGGAAACGAGTACCTCAGGCCGTTATCCTCTCTTGTGGGGGGATGATCCCTTGTCAGAATTGGCGCTGGGTCAGTCCGTAAGGCTATTAGGCGTCGGTGATGTGCAGCTCACGGCCACTAAAGATGAGATAAAGGCTGAGCTGGCCAGGCCTGCGTTAATCCATAACGCCCCACTAATACTGCCCTATGGTCAATGGCGTGATACGGCTCGTTACCATCCGGCCTCTGATGTTGTCCCTCCCTGTTATGACTTGTTAACGCTGCCAGCAACGCAAACCCAAACCCATCTGCATCAGTTTTTACTGACGTTTGAGCAGATATTGGCCAATGATTATCAGCAGCAAGCCTTATTACCGACAGTGCTGGCTTTTCAACGTCAAGGCGATAAGGTTTGGGGCAGTCAATGGCCCTTTGCTGAACAAAGTATGGCGCAACATGTCCATGGGGATTACCGTGATGAGTTAGCGCAGTTTTTAGATAAGAGCTCCCATGACAGAGTGCAAGAGCTGAGGACCCTGCAGTTTTTATTGACTTATTTTAACAGTCACTTAGCGCCGGATGTATTTCTACAGTCTCCTGAACTGTACCTCCTCTCTCAGCAGGGGTATTTATCACGCCATACTCTATTAACTTACAACAGAGCGAATACGCGTATCGCGGAAATATCGGCGTTACAGCAACGTATTGCCGCTAAGCTGGGGCTAGGCGGGGAGTCGATTTTTGATAATGCTCCCCAATTGGGAAAGTTGCCTTTTTATCTGGTGGAGCACAGACAATTACTACCCGCTAAAGCCTATCCAGACTACGACAGCGAGCAAACGCCGGTTAATGCACATATTGACACTCTCGATGGGCATGAATACCTGACGCTTTCAAGTGCCAATACCGCCCACCTTGTGGTGGGGCAATTGGTCGATGTTATCTTTATTGAAGATGAGGATCCGTTTACCATTCGGGGACAAATGATTAGGTTGATAGATCCTGGCAGCAACAGTTTTTCATTGAGCTTGGACAGCAGTAAACAATTGTCTCGTCATGCGGATACCATCATCAGCTTGGCTCCTGAGCGGATTATTTGGAAAAACAGTGCCGTTTGGCTGCAGGATATGGATTATTCCTTGGTGTACAGTGACGATCAAATGGGTGTTGAAGCCGATGAAATACGCCTTAACTGTATGCCGTTTCCTGTCATGGCTGTGGTGGGGGAAGAGCTGTCTTTCCAATATCAAATCTCAGCAGACAGTCAAACACAGGGCAGTCCAATACAGAGCAATGATGATATTGTTGTTGATATTACGGCCATCGATAGAATACGTAATACCATAGTGGTGAGGCGCTCCGGTAGCTCTTCTTTTCCCAGTGATGAGCAAACTCCCCATTATCGTTGGCATTTTTCCAATCATGATCAGGCCAGCAGTGATCGTTTTTCATTTATGTTGAGCGCCGTGTTTGATCTAAATTCAATTTTAGCATTGTCTTCAGATCCCTATGCCACTGAAGCTTGGGTAAAAGAAATTATATTGGCCGAAATCCCCTCGCATATTGGTATGTTGATCCATTGGATGCCAAAAGGGCAATTCAGCCAATTTGGCCTACTTTATGAGCGATGGCAACACGCGGGGTTACCACTGGGCGACGATGCCTTTGACATCATCTATAACCTGACCTTGGGTCAACGTCCAGTGCGTCTGGATGGGATAGGAGAAATGTACGTGGCCACCCCGGAACAGCAAGAGGATGTGATAGGGCTTGATGGCAATGAGTGGCACAGTGATGTCGTGATTCAAGATGAGCTCTTCTATGTCCCTGAAATAGAGAGTTAGCGCGGGGACTTGGATCCTCTTAAATAAATAAATGAATGCCATTGCAGATTAATCTGCAATGGCATTTTACATAATACCTACTTACCTACTTACCTACTTACCTACCTACCAATCAAGGTAAGTGTCTATTTTATAGGATGAAAACAATGAGCGTGAACATCAATGCCGGTCCAACAGTGGCTGAATTAAAAGAACAATTTAAATCGCGCAGTATCCCATTGGAGAGTGATTTTTCTGCCCTCATCGATGTTGCCGACCACGGTCGAAAAGCGGTGGGACTGAGCCCGCAACAAAGCCCTAATCAGAGCTGCGGTTTGGCGTTGGATAATGGGGGCCAGCTGGAGGTGAAAATTAAATCCAATGGCGGGATGATGGTGGATGAGACTGGGATGAGTATTGTGCCGGAGCAGCAATTTCACCGCGGCATGATCATGATGTTTTCTGGTAGCAGTGCACCTACAGGTTGGGCGCTGTGTAATGGTGACACGGTTGACGGGATGGCAACACCTGATTTAAGGAGGCGCTTTATCCTAGGCGGTGAATTTAATGATTTCGGCCAGTCATCAGCAAGGACCTACGGCTCAACTAGCGGTAAATATCATACGATGTACACTAACTCACAACAGCCAGCTGTGTCAGTAACAGTTAATAATCGTTCTCTGACAATTGCGCAAATGCCAGAGCATGATCATCTGGACGGTCGACGAACTGGTCTCGCCACTGATAAATTAGGTGTGTATGAGTATGGCTATACTTTCGGTAGCGGTCACAAGCTTCACCGATATTCTGGCAGCGACTACCAATTTGTAAACGCTTATCTTTTAGCCAATACCAGCAAGGTGGGTAGTGGTGCTGGTCACAATCACACCACTAGCGCATCACAATCTAGCCACAATCACTCAGTGAATGCGATCCCTCCTTATTACACCTTGGCCTTTATCATAAAAACATAATCGGTTAAAAGGAGTGGCAAAATGTCGCAATCTTCCTCACAGCCGACTCATAAACTAGACAAACTTCGTATCGAACTCTCCGTCTGTCCTGACAATATTGATCACTTTAGCCAGCGATGCAGTCGGCTGTTTCGGCTCGAGCTGCAAGGTCTGCTCGAGCGGGTACTCACCCGACTAGATAGACCCGGTCAGCGCTGCCGCATTTCATCCCCCTTGGTGGTGAACTTGGGGGCGTTACCCGCGTTTGCGTTTGAGAGAGCGTTTTGTCAGCGTCTGGAAGTCAGGCTGGAGCGAGTGCTCCGGCCTTTATTGTCTACCGCAGATATTGAGCCGATTGAATGTCAATCCACGCATTCACAGTCTGAAAATTACCAGCGATTCGAGCAGGCGCTGTTACAAGGTAAAGGGCCTCTGTCGGAGCCTCTCGATGACTGGTTACAAGCACAGTGGTTACGTGATCCAAAATCCAGTTTAGGCGCCCTGGCAAGCCTTTGCCTCAATGGCGATGGTGCGCAGCGTTTATATCGGTCATTAACCCCTTCGACCTTGAAAAAGTTGTGTGAAGCCTGGATGCCGTGGGTATCAGTGGATGGAAAGTGTGATCAAGCAACGCTGCTGTTAAGCGTGTTAGGTTACTTTCAGCAGCATCCACAGTTGATAATGCCTGCTGCTGAATTTAAAGGGGCATTTTCGCTGCGGACATTAGACCAAAAGCAGCGGCTTAGGCTGCTTTTTAAACAGGTGACCAGCATGCATGGCAGTCACTCACAGACCATGAAGCAATGGTTACAGGCTCTGTGGCGTGATGTAGGGGTGCAAACCGCGGTGCTTGCGCCTCTGTCTGACGCGCAAGGTAAAAGGCTAATCACCTGGATGGGTCAACCGGAAATAAAGGTGACGGGGGAGCCGCGACCTGCTGCGATGCCGCAGTTGGCGGTGATATCTGAGGGTCAGCTGACTGACCATACTGTCAACCGCTCGGCATTAGGACATCTCGAACCATTCATGCCGGAGTATGGAGAGGATAAAGCTCATCGTGAGACGCTTGAGGGTCAGGTGACTGACCACACTGTCAACCGCTCGGCATTAGGACATCTTGAACCATTCATGCATGAGTATGGAGAGGATAAAGCTCATCGTGAGACGCTTGAGGGTCAGCTGACTGACCACACTGTCAACCGCTCGGCATTAGGACATCTTGAACCATTCATGCATGAGTATGGAGAGGATAAAGCTCATCGTGAGACGCTTGAGGGTAAGGTGTTAAAGGTGAACGCTGCGGGTTTGTGTTTACTCTGGCCATTTTTCCCCAGTTTATTTCGTCACCTCGGTTTCATCCAGGATGATGGGTTTGTGACGGCAACGGCCCAGCATCAGGCCGCATCTTGTTTGCAGATGTTAAGTCACATGGTTCAAGATCAAACAGAGCCAGCAGACGCCATCCCCATGTTGCTCAGTGGGCTGACGCACCAAGAACAACAACCAGGCATTGAGGTGGGATCAGCAACCAATAAAAAGTTGCTTAAGTGGTTAGCAGCACTGCCTGACTTATTACCTTCTACGTGGCAACGACTGTCACCTGTCGATATTCAACAATGGTTTTTACAGCGCCCCGGCTGGTTAGCTTACGAACAAGGAGAAACGGTGATCTATATCGAACCTGAACCCTTTGACGTACTACTCAATGAGTGGCCATGGCCAACCAATATGATCGCACTGCCTTGGTTTGAGCGGCCCATTAAAGTGAAATGGACCGCGCCTAGCGCCTAAACCTACACGCTCGAACACCGCTTATGCTGCCCGCGTTCTCATCATGGGAATAAGAAGTCTAAGGGGATTGTATCAAGATAACTGAGACGGTTTTAATGAATAATTTACATAATAGTCCATTCTTTAATGACAGTAATGGTCAGCTCTTTAAAGAATTAGAGCGCATCGACTTATGCCTACAAGATTATACTCACAAGCAAAGACCCAGTCTTGATCAACATGTGCTGGAAGATTTTTTGTTAGATGAAGAGGCTATTTTAGCGCACATTAACGCACCTAAAGGAACACCTCATTGGATGGCCCCTCAAGGTGCCTGCGGTGTCTATGCCCACCATGGCGAGAGCATGTCGACCGGTTTGTTGTCACAGCTAATCGAATGCTTTGAATTAACGGCATTCGAAGTTGACATTATGTTGCTGGGACTCATGGCCTCCTTTGATAGCCGTTATTTCTCTTTGTTTTCCGCGCTGCAGCGTAATGAACAGAAAAAACACCCCAGTTTTGAACTGGCATTGAAATTGTTGTGTTCATCCCAGGCCCAGCAGAGCCAGCAACAAGCTTGCCTGCTAAATGATGCTCCGCTGTTGCGGCATCGGCTGATCACCTTGGTGAGGACAGGTCAAAGCCAGAAAGAAAACTGGGGACAAGCCTTATTTCAAACCTCAACTGAGGTGTTTCATTTTTTAACCGGCAATTGCACACTGTCGTCATTATTAACCCAGAGTGCGACTTGGCATCCTGTGGCACAGGAAGTGAGTGACTGTCCTTCGAGCGTGTTGTCTGGACTTCAAGCGCAAGAAGCAGAGCAAGACAATGGATGTTATCCGGTATTAATCCTCAAAGGGCCCTTAGGGAGTGGCCGATTCAGTGCCATCAAGTCGGCAGCAGCGAAGAAAAACCGCCTGATTTTGGCACTCGATATTGCTCGTCTACCTACCGAGTATGACGAGGCGAAATCCAGCCTCATTCAGGCATTACGTGATGCCAGAATGCATGATGCCATGCTGGTTGTTCGCCACTGGGATGAATTTACGGGCAGCGCGAAAGACGTTCTTCCGGATTGGCTGACACTGCTGCAGCGAGCCAAGGTACGTGTAGTGGGTCTATGTGAACAAGATAGTGCCAGATTCAGCATGCCTGATATCGCACAAATATCCTTGGTAATGCCAAAGTTGACTCTGCGGGAAAAGACGACACTGCTAAGCAGCTCGCTGTCTACGGATACGTTCAGTCCCATAGATGAAGATTCTCTATGTCGCCGATTCTATTTTAACCAAGAGTCTTTGCCGCAAATATTACAAGAAGCTAAGTGTTATCGCTCGTTGCGAGCGCCGAATACCTTGGTTAATCAAGACGATTTGAACCTGGCTTTTCGTTTATTTTCGCAGAAAAACTTTGGCAAATTAGCCCAGAGAGTCGAACCCATCCGCACCTTTGAAGACTTAATTATCACCGATGAGCTAAAAGAACAGTTGCAGGAAGTCTTGATTGCAACTAGGCAACAGCAACATCTACTAGAAGCGGGTTTTGCAGATAAAGTGAATTATGGCACCGGGATCAGCACCTTGTTTTATGGTGACTCCGGTACCGGAAAAACCATGGCGGCTGAGGTGATTGCTAAGGAACTTAATGTCGATTTAATCAAGGTTGATCTGGCGAGTGTGGTGGATAAATACATAGGTGAGACAGAGAAACACCTGGCGCGGATTTTTGATCTGGCAGAGGCCGATGCCGGCATCCTATTTTTTGATGAAGCTGATGCTCTATTTGGTAAACGGTCTGCTGTGAGCGATTCAAAAGATCGCCATGCCAATATTGAAGTGGCCTACCTGTTACAACGACTCGAAAATCATCCTGGGCTGGTGATCTTATCGACGAATAATCGTGGCCATCTTGATGATGCGTTTAGCCGACGATTTACCTTTATTACCCGCTTTAACTTCCCTGATGCGGCGGTACGGGAAAAAATGTGGCGAACCGTATGGCCTAAAAACATCAGCCTGTCCCCAGACGTTAACGTGAAATCACTGGCTATTGAGGCAGAGCTGACCGGGGCCAATATTCGTAATATCTCAGTGCTATCAGCATGGTTGGCAGCTGAAGACGGTGCACCACATGTTGGTGAACAGCACATTAGAAAAGCGATGCAACGAGAGTTGGCTAAGATAGGCCGCATTACCCTGTGAACACTAATTAAGGAAACCAAATATGAGTACACCTATCCCTTCGGACATGTCGATCATTGTCGTTAACGAGGCGTTGAATGACGCGCTGCGGGAATATCTTGATGCCAATATCCAGATCCTTTTCGACTTGCCTGATCCTGATAATTTACCTGCTGAACCTGTGATCAGTGTGTTTCTGTATGATCTTCATGAAGACTTACGCTTAAATACAGCAGAGTCACGCCAGTACAGCCAAGGAAAATTCGTGCCGGGAAACATCAATGTATGTTGTAACTACCTCATCACGTATTGGGATGCCCAAGCCGTAAGCAGTGGCGGGCCGGGCAGTGGGCCGAGAAACCAGGCTATGGTAGTGATGAATCAAGTGATGAATGCGTTAATTAACCATCGCCAGCTGGCAGGGATCCCAGGGGCGTTTACGCGCGTTATGCCACCAAAAGAAGAGCTCAACAGCTTAGGTAACTTTTGGCAATCCTTAGGCAATAAACCCAGGTTGGTGCTCAATTACTCGGTTACTGTGCCTGTGTCATTAACCGATATAAACGATGTTGTGCCACCGGTTAAATCTGTTCAAAATCAAGTGGATAAGATGTAGGGGATCTTAATTTATTTTATTATGGTCACTCCCGTTTTTTGTAACGTGAGTGAGGTTAAATATTAGGAGATATATTTTTTTCAAGGCGATTGTACCGGTTCCAACAACCCAATGACAATCGCTTCATTGAGCTCTAGCTGTGTCGGAACCAGTACCGAAGGAACCTGAATCAACTTTTGTCTTGACGGATTTTTTGTCTAGCATTAGTTATCAGGGGGGATAACCACTTGTAGCCCATTAATGTTTCGTCTGTTTGTCCAGGATCGACGAGAAGGTGTCCGACGACACCCGTTTCAGTAATCAGACCCACTACTGAGGCTAGCGCAGCACAAGATGTCACACTTCCGGCACCGAGGAGAAGCGCAAAACCGAAGCTGAACTAGTCGATATCAGTCAACAAAAGCCAATATTGGATGCCGAATACAAGCCACGGAAGACGCATTATTATATGCCTCTCAGGCTTTACCTTACGGGGCCAGTAACTTACTGGTTGATGTCATCAAGTCTGCAGGTCAGCAGGCTTGATGATGCCTACTGGTCATGAAATAAAAAAGTGTGGAATGAAGAAATGCATCGGCACGAATATAGAAGTAGGTCCCATGCAATGGCCAATACGCAACGATAGCGGATGCGGATGCGGATGCGGCGGTAAAGTATGTTGCCGGAAACTGTGTCGATAATGCGCTGTCACTTTTACTTTTTATGTGAGTTGAATCGTCAGGTATCGCGAAGTTTTAAATGTTTCCATTGCTCGTGTTTGTACCACATACGCTTACTTAAAATCCAAGAATAGGAAAGACGTACATTCCTCTAACTTATTAATTACGTAAAGTAAAAATTCGAGCCTGCCTCCGATATCAGTTGAAGGAGGAAGCTCTCAATCTACAGTTTCTGAGGTTAAACTTGAACGATTTTCTAAGCCAAGTTCCGAGTATAATAATATGTGGAAAGAGGTTATACAGCAAATAGAAAATATAGGGCCATCTAATAATTTAAGTAATCGTTGTTTCCTTTGCACTCCTCTAAAATACCTGAGGTTATTATATTCTAAGTGCTTTGGAAGTTTAACTAAGATGAATGAGGTTTAAGGTTGAGTTCGGTTGTTATGCTAAGGAAATAATATTCAAAAGTATTTGTTAGATAGGAATATTTAATAATCACTGTAGTGCATACCATTAAATGTGATTACTGATAATAAAGTAGAAGCTTTATTTGTCCAAGTGCAGCCATAGTGTTCACAATAGTCATTCTGAAATAAAGTATGAAGGTATTCCATATACTAATCCCGTCATTCATGTTGTTGGGCGTCGCCAACCAAATGGTGATTATATTTCAGCAGATCTAAATGGATCTAAGTATGTGTATTTATTTTTATTAGATGGGGTTAATGGTTTTTGTTTACCTGTTCCATCTGCTGTTAAGCTCTGTTTTTGCTGAGGCGTATGTGCATCAAAGCCTGAATATTTAACTAAAGGTGAAGAAGTTGAACATGTTATTAATGGGGGGGCGGAAGTGTTTATGAGATTTTTAGGTGAGTTATTTACTGACGTGAAGAATATTTTGACAGAGTTTAATGGGGAAGTAATTGGGTATTATGCTTCAGTTCTTAATTAATTTAAAGATAATGCACTATCTATGGCGGGGGGGGCTTGTTGTAAAGCTTGCGCATCAGAAACAAAATCAAAGGAGGGGGGGGCTGACAAATAAAAAACATTTTAAAAAAAAACAATTGTGGGACTGAACAAATAGCAGTGTGCAAGGGTAATAGATCCAATTATACCCTCCACCATAACCGCCAGTAAAGGCGATAAATTAGGTCGTGTTATGCCATTGTCGAGCCAATATAAAGATAAAGATAAAGATAAAGATAAAGATAAATCTCCAACACCATTAACACAACATACCTCAGCCGATTCGGAACTGGGTGCAACTGCTGCGTGTTTGCTGCCTAAATCCTCTGGGGCGACGGTTGATGTCATTCAAGTCGAAGAGGTGGAGAGTGAAGATCGGTTTTTTGACGCAGAAGAAGAGACAGAAACGTTCTTAGATGCTGGCGAAGAACTCGAGGATGATCCCTATGACCACTTATCATTCGATGAGGCCGTAGACCGTTACCAGAATGACAAGCATGACCACCCCATTTGGTCGCCAAGTCCAACGCCAAAGCACGCTTGGATAGAACCTGCAATACAACTTGTGAATATGGCCATGCCGCTCGCTCACAATGCAGCGTTAGGACGGCCTATCTTGGGGCCGTTACCTGAAACGAAGAACACTGGGATGGATAACCCAGCGCACAGAACACAGCGCTGGTATTATTTTCTGAATGATGCAGACAATCGAGATCGATTCATCGATGAATTGAATCAGGTGCTTGTGCTGTTACAACATGATGTAGCAACGGCAGATTCGAGTAGCCCTGAGGTTACCGAGTTTTTGCAGCAGGGTTGGGAACTGCATGATGTTCTGCATGAGTTTGATCACTTCTCAAACCCGTTAAGCACCAATACGTTTATTGATATGGTGACGTTTTTTGATAAATATTCTACGGTGTTAGGACAATCCAATAGCACCTCAAGTACCAGCGTCGGTGCTCAGTCATTAACAGTTCATGCCCGCAGCGCTCAGCCCAAAGAGGCTGAATCGTCTCTGCTAAATCTCCATAATGCTGCGGCATTAATGCCTATTATGGCCACAGCGATAACGGGTAATAAATACATAAAATCATTTTGGCTCGCCATATCGACCTTAATGCTGGCTTCCAGTGCCAATGCTCGAGCAGTGGCAATCAATTCTGAACGCGCAGAAGGTGACAGCACAGAGAGAGACGATCAAGCTTCTACTTCCCACCGTGCTACACTACATCATAAATATGTAAGGAAAAAGAAAAAAATAGTACAAAGGGTGCTGGATGGGTATTTGACTGTTGGCTATTCAAAATATCGTTTGAGAATAGAAACTCGATTGCGGAATATGTTGAATAAAGTGATTAAAAGTCTGACAGAGGATACATACGTTTCTTACAATAAATATCAATTGGCACAGATAATATTGTGCCAATTGAAAAAGACATATATCCATAAGATTGAAAAGAGGGCAACCAATACAAGTGTGGTCAGTGTAGAACTAATATCTGCCCTCATTAATGAAATCAAGAAAGTGCAAGACCGCATCAACACTCTGGGTGATCATTATCCCTCCCTCACAAGGGAATACGATGGTTTAAAAGAGCCATCGAGTTTAGTAAGAGAAACGATAGAAGAATACGATAAATATGTATCTGTACAGCCTGTGAATGATGAAATATATCATCAGGAGCTGATTAACGTTTATCTCAGTGAACCCGAAGCAGGGCAGGATGCAGATAATGTAGATAACGACCGATTGCATCGATCATATTTCAGCGGGATCACAGAGGCTGAGGAAGAATTTCACTCTTCTATTGACGACTTGATGGTATATCAACATGTACCTTTTACTGCTACTTTTACTCATTTCTTAAACACACCTCAACCTCAGGAACGGACAGCATTAGAGAATATATATACATTGTATACTCATCTTCAGCGAAAAATATCCTTGGAATTATTATGGTTGTCTCGTGGCATCGCTCTGATATCTCCGAATAACGGCAGAAGATACAGGCATAGACAAGGACTACTAGAGGAAACTCATGCACGTATAGATACGTTACAAGTCAAAAAGTCTCATCTCAGCATCATGTTTGAAAATATCAGCAATTATTACGATATTCTTGCACGCTTAAATAATCACATCGAGGTTACTACTGAGCAAGATCATTATATTGCTGCTCAGAAGGCCAAAGTCGCTGCAGTCAAAGTTGTACTTAGTAAGTACCAAAAGCAGGGAGAACAGGCTGCGATATTGACGGATGTTGAGTATGTAGAGGCATATGAAAAACTTAAGAAAGAAAAGATCATCGGTCCTTATTTACATGAGGCAACCTTGATCGTCTTTGGAAAATTGATAGGCAAATATGTTGGCGATAAAGTTCGAACAGCAGAATATTTGCCTTGGGCTTTTGAAATCCAAGATGAGTTCAGCAAGGTAAGCATTGGTGATATTCCTATGCCTGTTGAATTTATGAGTATACAAGACTTTAAACGTAGTAATGATATGGGCAGTTGGCCTGAGTATAAAAATCAGTTCGATCGTTATAATTCTGACTCCGCTGAGTTGGAGGCGAAGCAGTATAGTTATGAGATATTGGAAACCACAGGGCTCAATTATTTCCAGTCGTTAGAGTCGCCCGAAAGAGCTTGGATGTTTGATCTGCAGGTGTCACCACAAACGGGATCTGGGTGGCAGAATGTCAATGATCACACTCGTGATTCTTACTATTGGCCTGGCACCTATGCCGCTAATTTCTATGCGTTGCCGGGAACAATCGGTGTGATTGAACTTGCCAATGGCAATGTAATATTACTCTCGACCATTGATGGATATTGTTCTTCCAGTCTATTAACTAAAGAAGAGGTCGGCAGCAATTCTGCACTACAAGAAATTATGACGGGTCGGTATAATCAGGGTCAAAGGACTACGACTTTGCATGGAGCGCCACTGATTAAAAATTTGTTGAGGCATTTATGGAGCCATGAATATAACCCCATCGTGTTGCGAGAAAAATCGTATACAGGGCCTGCTGGCCAAACCTCTAATGGGGCATTCCCATTATTACAGTCTTCAGACAAGCCTGATTATGACATTGACGTACAGAGCAAGACGACCCTTGATGTTATCCAGGAGATCGCAGAAAAAGGCTTGAAAAAAGCATCAGATAGAAAATGGAGTACGCTCAAGGATGAAAATTTTTGGGATGT
Organism: Shewanella sp.; assembly: GCF_013214165.1. Taxonomy (GTDB): domain Bacteria; phylum Pseudomonadota; class Gammaproteobacteria; order Enterobacterales; family Shewanellaceae; genus Shewanella. Next base: position 23,013 of record NZ_JABSSM010000063.1, read on the forward strand.
CATGGGACGCCATTTTGTTCCCTTTTATAGTATCACCTTTGATTCTTTATACGATCCAACCTATGAACTCGATAGTTCAGAGTTATTTACCGAAATATTCATGACGGCCTTGATGTTGGTGCCGTTGGTGGGCGCCGTTGGCAAATTAACGTTGGTAATGAAACAGACTTTAAAAACAGCGATTAAGCAAGGGACGAGCCAAGGACTTCGCGGTAGCGGGTTAAGAGCGTATGTTAAAAAATCTCTTATCACTAACCCACAGTTTCTCTCCGAATTAAAACGCGTTGGTATCAAGTCAACTGAGGCTCTGTGGGAGTTAGTGGACCCCACTCCAATCCCTTTTAGCGGCCTCAGTCCTTCCATGATAAAGCTCAGCAAACCCAATGGTATTTCTCCTAACAGGAAGACTTTTATTGATGTTGGAGACAGACGAGTCGATCTAGAATTACCCTCTAGGGATGCACATCATGATGGTGTCATTCAGCAGCCTATATCGCACAGACTGATTGACCGCTGTCAACATGTACGACATAAAAGAGCGCTTGGCGACTCAGCCCTTATCCCTTGCGTCAATGTGCCGGAAGCACAGGGCTCGGGTGCTATTGCGGCTCAGCAACAGCAAGATCCGATCAACTACATTAGAGATTTAGTGAGATCTGCACCCAAAATATCAACCTATGAAATGACGCCTGATTTGAAGTGCTTCGATGCGGCAAAAGATGTGATGGCGTTTTTATCGCCATATAAATTCAAAGCACACTTTGTGGGGATCAGGAAATGGTTGAGTAGTCAAACTCAACATCTTAGTTATACGCATTATGCCGTCGTAGTACATTACAACGGACATACAATCATGATTGATCCTACTGGCGGTCAGTCTAAAAATGGGAAGACAGGGGAAACGGTACAACCGTACTATGGTGCCTTATCCGGTTGGATCGCCCACCAAAAAAGTGTCTTTCCAGATATTGCTATGCGAGCAGTTGTCAGCGATAGCATTAATAATTTGCAAAGTAAATTGGATGAGCCATATAAATTCTATCCACAGCTTGGGATCGGAAGACTAGTAATACAACCAGACTGGTATGACGGCAGTTTAAATAAAATGATGGTCGCCGAATTTTACAAAGAAAATGACCTCAGTACCTCAGCGCCAAGTTATCGTGACAATAAAGGAATACAAAGCATTACGAGTGATGATATAGATCATTACGTGGACAGAGGCGTTGAAGGGAAGTGGGGCATCATGGATTTTGACTCAATAAAACCGTCAATAGGAATCTTGCATCCTCATAAAACAGCCCGCTTAGATGCACTGTCGAAAGAAGTCGGGTCCGCTAAGTCGCTAGAGGAGCTTATTCGAAAAATTAGTAAATTTCTTAGAAATGAAACAGATCTCAACATGGCCAAATCAGTCCAATTATACAGACTCGAAGCCATGGCGAAAAAAGTTAAATTGGAGCAAAATAGCGCCAACTCTTTGAGTTTCCTGACACAATAACAAAGAGGGATTCCAGGGCGCCAGGGTGAGTACACTTTTGCGTTACGTTAGCACGGATGTAAAACCAGAGAAGTCACAGTCAGGCTGCATCGTTGTGCTGCAGGTATTTGATCATCACCACCGCCGCCAATAAAAGTCACTGCCCCCGTCTGCAATGACGGCTTGGGCAGTTGGTACTGGCCATGCTCAATACGTTGGGAACCAGAACCAATATTAACCTTGCAGATATTCATAAAAATTTATGCAGCCAACATGACATTGGGAACAACTATAAGCCCTTTCATAATAAACTA
>NZ_JABSSM010000064.1 GCF_013214165.1 Shewanella sp.
CGGACGCGGGATGGAGCAGTATGGTAGCTCGTCGGGCTCATAACCCGAAGGTCGTTGGTTCAAATCCAGCTCCCGCAACCAATTCTTTGTAAGTAGAATTAAAATAACTTATGGCGTTTATCAGACGCGGGATGGAGCAGTATAAAAGCTACTCGGACTCAACTATTTATTAAAACAAGGCGAAGGTCGTTGCCCTGCTTTTATAAAAGTAATCCAGCTCCCGCAACCAATTCTTTGTAAAACGTCGTTGCCCTACTTTGTAAAAAACAATACAACCGTAGCTCAGTTGGTTAGAGCACTACCTTGACATGGTAGGGGTCGGTGGTTCGAATCCACTCGGTTGTACCAATCCTTCAGTAAAAATCATTCAACATCCCCCACTCATCTAGTGTTTAAATCATTCTCACACAAGATAGACCGACACCAAACAGCTCATATCACTCCATTTAACTCTAAGATCCTTGCCTCGCCCTTATTAAAGTAATCCTGCTCCCCTGAGTAATAATCTAGAAAGATATGCCTAACCGAACACAAACTGCTCATCATTGTGCACAAGTGTGAGTAGCACTAATACTAATCGGTATAAGACATCACCCAGATACACTAATCCCTCGATGATATCCCTATTTTGAATGTTGACGCTTATGCTCACTAGACACCATACCTGCATAGATCACCGAGCGATATCGGGTTGAATATTGAAATTTAGCCCGTTATGGAATTAGACCTCCTTGCTTAAATATGTGATCATCAAGATGATTTTTTAAGTGACTGATGTGACAGTGAGTCGCGCAGTGATAAAAGGAAGCACTAATGAGTCAGCGTACCTTACATAGCCTCTTTAACCCGAAATCTGTCGCCATTATTGGTGCCTCGAATACAGAAAAACGTGCCGGTAACGTCATCATGAGGAACTTGCTCGCTGGCGGTTTTTCCGGTCCAATCATGCCGGTAACCCCAAAATACCAAGCTGTACTCGGTGTTCTCGCCTACCCCAATATTGAAGCACTTCCATTGAAACCCGATTTAGCCATTATCTGTACCGCAGCCGACAAGGTACCTAGTATAGTCGAAACCTTAGCTCAGTTTGGTTGTAAGACAGCGATAATCAATGCCTCTGGGATGGGGCAGCAGTTAAATGATATGGGTGTTGATCTGCTAACACTGGCAAAGAATAACGCTAAGCGCTATGGCATGCGGCTCCTTGGACCAAATAGCTTAGGTATGATACTGCCCAATTTAGGATTAAATGCCAGTTTGGCTCATACTAGCGCACTACCAGGAAAAATAGCCTTCGTGTCACAATCGGCGGCAATATGCACTACGGTACTCGATTGGGCCAATAACAAGGGGATCGGCTTCTCCTCTTTTATTTCTCTGGGTGACACCACTGATATCGATTTTGATGAGCTTCTCGACTATTTAGGCAGAGACTCAAGCACCAGTGCCATCATGCTCTATATCGATTCCATTAATGAGAAGCGCCATTTCCTCTCTGCTGCACGCGCGGCGTCGCGTAACAAACCCATATTGGTGATCAAATCAGGCCGTAGCCTTGAGGGGACGAATGCCGCCAGGCTGCACACAGGTGGTCTCACGGGCAACGATGCGGTTTATGATGCCGCTTTTAGGCGCGCCGGAATGCTAAGGGTCAACGACTTAATCGAGCTATTTGCCGCCGTTGAAACCTTAGCCCACTCCTCACCTCTTCTTGGTGAGCGGTTGGCCATTATCACTAATGGAGGCGGACCCGCCGTACTTGCGTTAGATCAACTCATGCTAAGGGGGGGGAAGTCGGCAGCATTAGATGATGAAACTTACCAGGCCCTCAATCGACTACTTCCCTCTACCTGGTCTGGGCAAAACCCGATAGACATAGGCGGAGACGCCAATGCAGAGCGCTATACCAAGGCTGTAGAGATCATGATGAACAGCCAATTAGCCGATGCAATCTTGGTACTGCACTCACCTTCGGCGCTAGGAGATAGCGTCGAAATAGCCGATAGGTTAGCTGAGATGGTAGCCAAACACCCCAACAGAAAAAGGGTCAATATCCTCACCAACTGGAGTGGTGAAGATGCCGCTTATCAGGCACGTAAACGGTTTAACAAAGCCGGACTGCCGACATACCGCACAGCCGAGGGAGCCGTTGGCGCCTTTATGCATATGGTCGAGTACCGAAGAAACCAGAAACTCCTGCAGGAAGTACCTCAATCGATACCAGATAATATTCCAACAGATGCTTTCAAAGCCAAAGCAGCACTGGCAAGAGCAAAAAAACGGGGCAAAAAAATCTTAGAGACCCATGAGTCACAAGAGATCTTAAGTGCCTATGGGTTAAAAACCATAGACACTTATGTCGCCCATGACCCACACACAGCCGCAGAGATAGCACAAAATATTGGCTACCCCGTGGCCTTGAAAGTGCAATCTCCCGATATTCATCATAAATCTGATGTCCATGGAGTCATGCTCAACTTAAGCAATAATGAAGAAGTGATACAGGCTGCTATAGCTATTAAAGAACGTGTGTTATCAACAAATCCAGATGCTCGTATCGAAGGACTGTTAGTACAGAAGATGGCATTAACGGCCGGAGCCCAAGAGATCCGTGTCGCGGTCATCAATGATCCTGTTTTTGGCCCAGCAATCTTACTCGGCGAGGGAGGTTCTGAATGGGAGCCCTCAACAGATGCAGTGGTAGCCCTGCCCCCCTTGAATATGACACTAGCTAGATACATGGTGATCCAAGCACTGAAGACTAAGAAACTCAGGGATCGTCATCTTCCTTTGGGTCTAGATATGAACGCACTATGTGTGATGTTGACACAGATTTCTCATCTGGTGATCGATTGTCCCGAAATTGCCAGTATCGATCTTAACCCTGTGCTATGCGCAGGGGAAAATATAACCATGTTGGATGTAAACATACAGCTCAATGATCATCCCCTCGATAACACCTCTCGTCTCGCCATTTCCCCCTACCCAAAAGAGCTAGAGCAAGTCGCTCAATTAAAAAATGGTCAAGAAGTAATGTTGCGGCCCATTTTGCCGGAAGATGAACCTAAACATCTGGCGTTCGACAACTCTCTGTCTGATGAAGACAGGTATAAACGCTACTTCGGTGTCCGGTCAAAAATGACTCACGAGGAGATGGCTGTGTTGACTCAAATCGATTACGCCCGGGAGATGGCTTTCATCGCAACATCCAAAGGCGAAGACGGTGAAGATATTACCTTAGGTGCGATACGGGCTTCAATCGATCCGGATAATACTGAAGCTGAGTTTGCCATGGCGGTGAGGAGCAATCATCAAGGACAAGGCTTAGGTAGGCTTTTATTGGAAAAATTGATCGCTTATTACAAGACTAATGATACTCAAGTACTCACCGGATTTACCATGTTTGAGAATCGTAGCATGGCTAACCTAGCTAAACGTCTTGGTTTTACCGTCACGTTCGATATGGAAGAGCGCTTAATCAAGATGGATATGCAACTGAAATAGTCAGTGACTAGATATCAGACTCACTAAAAGTCTGATATCTTCAGGATTATCCGCCGCAAACACAGTTCCTTCCCGACGATTTTGCACGATACATAGCTTCATCGGCCCTGACAAAATAGCTTTCACGATCGTCACCGATATGGAGAGTCGATACTCCCAAAGAAACGGTAATAGACCCCAAAGATAATTTTTTATCCTTACCTATCGATAATTTACGTTCTGAAATAACCTTACGTAAATGCTCAGCCACTATCAATGCGTCTGTTAGGCGTGTATTGGGTAGTAAGATCACAAACTCTTCGCCTCCATATCTAGCAACAAAATCTGTCCCTTTCACCGCTTGTTTCAACGCTAATGCCACATAGGCAAGCACTTTGTCCCCGACTAAGTGACCGTGGGTGTCATTAAACAGTTTAAAATGATCGATATCGATTAAAAGCAAACAACTTGGAGACTGAATTTGAGTAAATTCTTGTATGTGTTTCATCACTTCTTCCTCGAAACTGCGTCGATTGTTAAGTGATGTAAGTTGATCTGTCATGGCAACCAAATTGAGGTTTTCCATTTCACTTTTTAAAGAGCTCACCTCATCACTCATGGTGCTTAAACTCCCTTGCATTTGCTTATTACTTAAAATCACTCCTTCTATATTATCGAATAAGCTATTTACCAGCGTGTTGAGCACTTCGAGATTGGGTTTTTGTTTTAACTCTTGATTGAAGTCAAATAAAGTGTCGGAAAAACTGGCTGAGCCTTGAGTTAATCTACTGACTTGTCTGAATAAAGCATTGATGATGATTTGAGTTTCAATCTGAACATTCTCAATCACTTCTGCTGATTTTTCTTGAATAAAATTTTTGTGAAGTCCTTCATTTACTTCCGTACAAAAAGTGATCCCATTTGAGATAAGGCCATCGATAGCACGTTTAAGGTCTAAATTAATACCGAGATAATATTCATACCAAACAGCGTAATTGACAGGCGTGACGGGAATATTGAGTTCAGACATTTTAGGTACTGCATGCCTAAGAATTTTTGCAGACAGCTCCGTATCTGTTAGATGTTTCGCTAAGTTCATACTTCAGCTGCCCCATGAATGATTATAAGTAGAGTTTTATAGGGATCTGGTTAAAACAAAGGATCCCGTTCACAATAAAAAAGTAGCGTTACAATAAACAAAAAAGAGCATTTTGCCATCCTCTTTGTTCATTATTTACTTAGGCTGCCTACATGCGCTGAAGATGTCCAATTTTTTATCGTATACTTCTTATTTAACGTTTATTAATCTGAATAAAGAATAAAAAATATTGTCATGAGAAAAGCCAGCTACTCGCGTCTTAGCCTTGAGACATGTCAGGTCTACATTATTTTATGCGGCAAAGCCATCAGCAAGCCAGATCAACATAAGGGCATCGACATTAGGCTAAAACAATAATTAAGTTTAGCGCTAGCGCAGTGAAAATATGTGTACATATAAATAACAATGTCCGCTAACAGGCGTAGGAGTTTTAACTTAGCGAGAAGTGACATCGACTATAAGGGAGACGGAAACTAAAATTCGGCATTGATACGCTTCATAAAGCTAAGCAGTTGTACTCTTTCTGCATCAGAAAACTCAGCCGTAAGCTCTCCAGTCAGTTGCAAATGTAACGCATCATGCTCTCGATACAGGGCTTGACCTTGCTCCGTGAGTGCAACTAAAATTGAGCGTCTATCTGACTCGTGGGGCATACGAGTCACCAGATCAGCGTTAACCATCTTATCTATTTGTACCGTCAGTGTACCTGTGGTGACCCCTATTTTCTCTGCCAGTTCCTTCATCCTCATAGGACCATGCCCGCCTAAGATCTCTACCGTATGAATTTGTGGCAGACTGTAACCATTATCTTTCACCACAGCCTGTTCCCAGGAAGAAAGCTTTTCGTAAAATTCAACCATGACATGATTTAACTGATCTTCAGTAGATTTCATTTGCTTCTCTTAATATGATCACTGCAATATGTATGTGCTCATGACGGACCGCCGTGAGCACATATTAACTTTACGCGCTACATTCTGCCTGGTTTGAGGCATTAACTTCAATGGTCAAATGGTGAAGACGGCTAAACTGACTCAATTTTTCTTTGTAAAAAGCGGTATCTTTAGGCGCAGTTGTGACTATAGCAATTTCTGCAGCATAGTGATCGGCGCTGATCCGCCAAACATGAATATCCGAAATTTTATCTTGAGTATCAGACTCGATAGCCTGGACTATCTCCTGTTTATAGTCATTTTCAATACTTGCATCTAGCAGAATCGGTGCCGTTTGTTTTAATAACTGCCAAGCCCACCTGGTGATGATAATCGAGCCGACGATCCCCATGATGGGATCTAGCCAGTTTAACCCATAGAGTTTACCTAATAATAAGGCGCCTATGGCGAGTATCGACGTCAGTGCATCCGCAAGCACATGAAAATACGCGGCCTTTAAATTATGGTCATGGGTCTGAGTATGCTCATGAGCATCTTCTGCAGCATGACTATGGGAATGCTCATGTGAATGACCGTGAGAATGACCGTGAGAATGACCGTGAGAATGACCGTGAGAATGACCGTGAGAATGGGAATGTGTGTGATGGTCCTTTAATAAGAAAACACTGATCACATTCACGGTAAGTCCAATAATGGCAACCATGATAGCTTCGTTAAAATGAATCTGATGTGGACTGAAGACTCGTATAACAGACTCAACTAACATGATGAGCGCCACAAGCCCAAGGGCAATAGCACTGGTAAAGCCCCCTAATACACTGACTTTCCCCGTACCAAAGGAGAAATCCGGGTTATTTGCATGTTTTCTTGCATAATGATAAGCAAAAAGCGTGATCATAAATGCGGCAGCATGGGTTCCCATATGCCAGCCATCAGCCAGTAATGCCATCGATCCATAAACGGTTCCCGCAACAATTTCGACAATCATGGTCACTACTGTCAAGTAGAGCACATATCGAGTATTACGCTCTCCGGCATCGCTGACCGAAGCAAAATTATGCGTGTGTTGCCATTTTTCTGCAGCATGACTTATTTTATTCATCTTAAACCTTAACCATAGATATAATTAATTTTAATAACCGGGTCTATAGCAGGATATCTCCCGCATGCAACTACCAAGCTAGTATTCGTTGACCGCCTCACGTGTCCAACAATATGTTTTGATAATCAAACATTGTAATTTTAGTATAGTTTGATTGCCAAAGCATATGTTTTTATTTTAACTTGTGAGGCAAAACAAATTGTTTATGATCTGTATCAATTCGCTTATAGGTTAAGTTAATTAATTTAATCAGGTTGTTTTACTGAGTATATAGAGAATAGGATAGTTAAATCAGTCACTAAGATGATGTTATGCGCTTCAGTATTATTTGAGCATAAAAAAGGCTGCCATTTAGGCAGCCTTTTATCATTAATGTATATGCTAAGAATGAACCTTTAGCTTACTCCAGCTATAAGCCAAGGTTTAGTGGCTATATGCCGCTAATGGCTTCTTTACAGAGTTTGGTAATACGAGCCCAATCGCCTTGCTCCATCGCATCCGTGGGCGCTATCCAGCTGCCACCAATACAATCGACATTCTTGAGCGCCAGATAATCACGGTAGCTGCTCGGCGTGATCCCACCCGTAGGGCAGAAACGAATATCAGCAAGTGGACCAGAGAAAGCCTTTAGAGCATTGACTCCACCCGATGCTTCGGCCGGGAAGAACTTGAAATTGGTATAACCAAGTGACATGCCAACCATCACTTCAGAGATACTGGCAACGCCCGGTATCAAGGGAATATTGCCTGCCATCGCCGCTTTTAACAGGCTAGGTGTCGCACCAGGTGTGATAACAAATTGGGCGCCAGCATCGACAGCTTGCTGTAGCTGCTCTTCATTTAAGATCGTACCCGCACCGACAAGTGCTTCGGGAACTTCTTTAGCAATTTTTGTGATAGCTTCTAGTGCACAAGGCGTACGTAAGGTCACTTCTAGGACACTGATCCCGCCGGCAACTAGCGCCCTAGCTAAAGGCACGGCATCTTCTATCTTATTGATCACCATGACAGGAACAATAGGGCTGCGTTTAAAAATATCTTGTGCTTGTAATGACCAGTTATTCTCAGGCATTCTTAACTCTTCCTTTAAAATATTTCGTCGATGGCACTGGTGCAGCGAGCACCCGTTTCAGGACTACTTAAATTTGCTCTTAATGCACCGAATAATTCTCGGCCCATACCGTAATTTGTTTTACGAAGTTCCACTTTTTCGGCCTCGCGCGTCGCTAATTCGGCGTCACTGACCAAGAGGGTGAGCTCGCCAGTTAACGCATCGACACGGATCATGTCACCGGATCTCACCTTGGCAATCAAGCCACCATCGAGCGCTTCTGGCGTCAGATGAATGGCTGCAGGCACTTTTCCCGAAGCACCGGACATACGGCCGTCGGTCAATAGAGCAACCTTAAAACCACGATCTTGTAGTGTACCAAGTATTGGCGTGAGCTTATGTAACTCAGGCATACCAACAGCCTTAGGGCCCTGCCCCTTAACGACAACCACACAATCTTTGTCGAGATCGCCCGCTTTAAAGATGGCTTCGAGTTTATTTTGATCATCGATAACAACGGCCGGTGCCTCGACCACTCTATGTTGCTCAGATACAGCAGACACCTTGATAACGGCTCGGCCCAAATTACCCTTGAGTAGCTTCAAACCACCGTTGGCCTGGAACGGTTGAGCGACCGAAGTCAATACCTCAGTGTCCAGACTGGTGACTTGACCTTCTACCCACTTGATTTCACCGTCGATCAATCTTGGCTCTTGGGTATAACGGCGAAGTCCATGACCGGCAACGGTATTGACATCTTCATGAAGCATCCCGGCATCGAGTAGCTCTTTAATTAAGAAAGCCATACCGCCGGCGGCGTGGAAATGGTTGATGTCCGCATGACCATTTGGATACACGCGAGCGATAAGAGGCACTGCATCTGATAGCTCTGAGAAATCATCCCAGTTGACTATGACTCCGGCAGCACGTGCCGCCGCGACAATATGCATGGTCAGATTAGTCGAACCGCCTGTAGCCAGTAGCGCAACGATACCGTTCACGATGGATTTCTCGTTTACAATCTCACCGATAGGCGTGTACTGCGTGCCCATCTCAGTCAGGCGACAAACTTGCTTTGCAGCCGTCTTACTTAACACTTCTCTTAATGGGTCATCTGGATTAACAAACGACGATCCTGGTAGCTGCAGCCCCATGACTTCGAGCATCAACTGGTTACTGTTAGCCGTGCCATAGAAAGTACAAGTACCGGCACTGTGGTAAGAGGCCGATTCAGCTTCGAGTAGTTCGGCTCTGTCTACCTGGCCTTGAGCAAACTTCTGCCTGATACGGGCCTTCTCTTTATTGGGAATACCCGATTTCATCGGGCCAGCTGGCACGAATAACATAGGTAAATGACCGAAGCTGAGTGCGCCGATCAATAAGCCTGGGACGATTTTGTCACATATACCCAGCAGTAAGGCACCATCGAACATGTTATGCGACAGGCCTATTGCGGTGGACATGGCAATCACTTCGCGGCTGAGCAGACTGAGCTCCATGCCGGGCTGACCTTGAGTCACACCATCACACATAGCTGGCACGCCAGCTGCGACCTGTGCCACGCTACCGACTTCGGCGCAAGCTTGCTTCAATAGGTCCGGGTAGGTTTCATAGGGCTGGTGAGCCGAGAGCATGTCATTGAATGACGTGACTATGCCTATGTTAGCCTTAGTTAAGCCCTTGATTGATTGCTTATCATCTGGATTACAGGCTGCAAAACCATGGGCCAAGTTACCACAGCTCAACGAACTGCGATGAACCCCATGTTGTTTTGCTTCATCGAGCGCCGCCAGGTATTTAGCCCGTGACACTTTACTGCGTTCGATAATTCTATCGGTTACAGCTTGTACAACTGCGTGCATAATAACTCCTTAAGCGCTCCAGTAAACGTCGACTGGTGTCTTATGTTGTGCCAATACGGCTCTGATCGGCATACTATTTTCATCTTCATTTTCAAGCGCTTGACGATAAACTGCTAACTTTTGTTCACCGACGATATGTAGATATATTTGACGACTGGCCAAGATCGCAGTTTTTGACAGAGACAACCTTGGATTAGGTGCTGAGCCAGGGTTGACCGCTACGCATAACTTCTTCGTCGATAGTGCTTCTTCTATCTCTGTCGAACAGGGGAACCAGGAGCAGGTATGACCGTCGTTACCCATGCCCAAAACGACGACATCGAATGGATTTGGGAAGTTGGCTAGTTGTTCTATGGTCATTGCACAGCCCTCCTCCGGCGAAGAGAACATGTTTTTAAGGCCGCGAAATTTGGCGGTGTGGGCCTTATTCTGTAGCAGATGCGTCCTAACAAGCTTCTCGTTAGAGGCATCTGATTCATTGTCGACCCAACGTTCATCGGCCAGAGTGATGTACACCTCACTCCATTCAACATTCTTGTGACTAAGCAGTTGAAAGAGTTTTACCGGGGTCGAGCCACCAGAGACAATCAGACTCGCTTGACCTCGGGTATCGACCGCTGCCTGCAGTTGCTTAGCAATACGCTCAGCAAGCTGGTTTTCTAATGATGTCTTATCATCGAATGATTTGAACACACTTTCTTTAATCATGACTAAATCCTCTTACTCATCCCAAGAACGGCCGTCTTTAGCGATCAAAGCCACTGATGCAACTGGGCCCCAGCTGCCGGCAGGATAGGCTTTTGGCTTCTCGTTGCTTTCTTCCCACGCTTGAATGATTCCATCGACCCAGGTCCAGGCCTGTTCGACTTCATCACGACGTACAAATAGCGCCTGATTCCCCAACATGGCTTCGAGTAGCAGACGTTCATAAGCATCTGCGATACGTTCACTTTTAAAGGTCTCGGAGAAACTTAAATCGAGTTTGGTGGTCTGTAGTCGTTGCTTTTGCTCAAGACCTGGAACCTTATTCATCATCTGAATTTCGACTCCTTCATGGGGCTGAAGTCGAATGGTTAATTTATTTGGCGGCAAGGTTCTATAGCTTGAGCGATAGAGGTTATGAGGTGGGTTCTTGAAATAGACGACAATTTCAGAACTCTTAGCTGGCATACGCTTACCACTGCGAAGGTAGAAAGGCACCCCAGCCCAACGCCAGTTATCGATATCAATTCTTAAGGCAACAAAGGTCTCAGCATTAGACTGAGTATTAGCGCCCTCCTCTTCGAGGTATCCGGGAACCGGTGAACCTTGCAAGAATCCGGATGAGTATTGACCACGAACCGTGTTCTCATAGATATTGTCTGAATTGATAGGACGAAGTGATTTGAGCACTTTGACTTTCTCATCACGTATACTATCGGCATCTAAGTCTAAGGGCGGATCCATGGCGACCAGTGTCAGAACCTGCAACAGATGATTCTGGATCATGTCACGCATCTGACCCGCCTTATCGAAGTAACCCCAACGACCTTCGATACCTACCTCTTCGGCAACGGTGATCTGTACATGATCTATGGTACGATTATCCCATTTAGAGGCAAATAATGAATTGGCAAAACGAAGTGCGATAAGGTTCTGAACGGTTTCTTTACCTAGATAATGATCAATACGGTAAATTTGATTCTCATTGAAGAAGGCAGAAACATTGTCGTTGATGATTTTAGAAGATTCGAGATCGTAACCTATGGGTTTTTCTAACACCACACGAGTATCGGGATAAATCAGGTTTTGCTCATTAAGGCAGCGACAGATATCACCGAAGATGGCCGGTGGCGTCGCAAAATAACTGACCATCACCCTTTTCTCGGGCTCTAGTATGTCATGGAAAGGTTGATAACCTTCTGACTCAGTAAAATTCGTGCCTATATAATGGCATCGTTGTAAGAAACGCTCGACGGTCTCCTCACAGAGATCCTCCTTCACAAAAACATTCAAAGCCTTATCGACTAACTGTTTAAATTCTTCTCTAGTAAAGGCATCCTTCGCTACGCCAATTACCTTAGTATCGACATTCAGCAGCCCTGCTTTGTCTAATTGATATAAAGAGGGAAGTAATTTACGCCGCGCTAAATCACCTTTAGTACCAAACAATACAAAATCACAAGCTTTGGCTTCTGGTGTTGTTATGCCCATAGCTTCTCAATCTCCTATCTCACTGTGTTCAATCGATTCGATATGAATCCCACATATTTGTTGTAATATAACAACACAAATTGATAATTGCATCTTTATTTTGCAAATAACATCTATTAGTAAACTAGGCATACCACCCTATGATCTGGTATGCTTTTCGTGATTAAATTACTATTTACAGTAGAAACTTTTAATCCCAGCAACGTTATAATCCGTCATAGCGGTCAAGTTTCTCATTTGGAGCAGCTTTCTAAAATGACAGCCAAGAAATAATAAAATTACATGTTTTTTCGAGTGGACGTACGCATATGAATACCCTAGAAAAGGTTCAAAAAAGCCTCACCCATTTTAGTAAATCAGAGCGCAAAGTTGCAGAAGTCATTTTGGCTTCTCCGCAAACGGCTATCCACTCAAGTATCGCGACTCTTGCCAAGATGGCCGACGTGAGTGAGCCCACTGTTAACCGCTTCTGCCGTCGATTAGACACCAAGGGCTTCCCGGACTTTAAACTCCACCTAGCTCAAAGTTTAGCTAATGGGACCCCCTATGTCAGCCGTCATGTGGAAGAAGATGACACTCCTGATGCCTATACCACAAAAATATTCGAATCATCAATGGCTTCTCTCGACGTAGCCAGGCAGAGTATAGATACCAGTGCCATCAATAAGGCTGTCGATATTCTCACCCAGGCTAAAAAGATCTCTTTCTTTGGCCTAGGCGCTTCGGCCTCAGTGGCCCATGATGCACAGAATAAGTTCTTTCGATTCAACGTACCCGTCATCTGTTTCGATGACGTGTTAATGCAACGTATGAGCTGTATCAACAGTGGAGAGGGTGACGTTATCGTGCTTATCTCACATACAGGCAGAACCAAGTCTATGATTGATATCGCCAGGATTGCCCGTGAGAATGGGGCAGCCGTCATTGGCATAACCACCCAAAACTCGCCGCTATCGAGCGAATGTACACTGCCAATTACCATGGAAGTGCCGGAAGATACGGATATGTACCTACCTATGGCCTCCCGCTTAGCACAATTGGTCGTCATTGACGTATTAGCGACTGGCTTTACCCTGCGCCGCGGACCTAGATTCAGAGAGAGTTTAAAGCGAGTGAAAGAGGTGTTGAAAGAGTCCAGGATAGACAAGGATACTATACTGTAACTGACTTTCTTTAGCTTCCACGGCAGTACAACTTACGTTTACTGCCTTTTTTCCCTCCTTTTACAGCCTCACTTCACATAATTATTATATTGTTTTAGATCATTTTGTTTGTAACTTTCCTACAAAAACTCAAATCCTCTGTTAATATAGTGTCAGAATTTATTTAAAACTTAACGGAGTATGTCATGTTCCGCAGAACCAAAATTGTAACCACTTTGGGTCCCGCTACCGACCGCGATGACAACTTACGCCGCATCATCAAGGCTGGCGCTAATGTTGTTCGATTAAACTTCTCCCACGGCTCAGCCGAAGATCACATCAAACGTGCTAAAGATACACGCAGAATAGCCGCTGAACTCGGTGTTCATGTCGCTGTACTGGGCGATCTTCAAGGTCCAAAAATTCGTGTTTCGACCTTTAAAGACAACAAAAAAGTTCAGCTAGACCTAGGTCAAAGCTTTGTCTTAGATGCTGATCTTCCCAAGGGTGAAGGCGATGAGAAGCAAGTCGGTATCGACTATAAAGAGTTGCCAAACGATGTCTGCATCGGCGATATCCTTATGCTGGACGATGGTCGTGTACAACTAAGAGTCGAACGTGTTTCAGGTAATAAGGTATACACAGTTGTCACCGTTGCCGGACCTTTATCCAATAACAAGGGCATCAATAAGCAAGGTGGCGGTCTGTCTGCTGCTGCGCTAACCGAGAAAGATAAGCGCGACATCATTACCGCTGCTGAAATTCAAGTCGATTATCTTGCGGTATCTTTCCCTCGTACCGGTGCAGATCTTGATTATGCACGTGAACTTGCCCTTAAAGCCGGCAGCAAGGCTCTGATAGTGTCTAAAGTTGAACGCGCTGAAGCGGTTGCGACTGACGAAGCTATGGATGATGTGATCAGAGCATCCGATGTGGTCATGGTTGCCCGTGGTGATCTAGGTGTCGAGATTGGCGACCCTGCACTCGTAGCCGTACAAAAGCGACTCATCAGCCGAGCTCGCCAGCTCAACAAGAGCGTGATCACGGCGACTCAGATGATGGAATCTATGATCACCAGCCCAATGCCAACTCGTGCTGAAGTCATGGATGTGGCTAACGCCGTTCTCGATGGTACAGATGCTGTGATGTTGTCTGCAGAAACTGCGGCTGGTGACTTCCCAGAAGAAACCGTCAAGGCGATGGCTGAAGTCTGCCTCGGTGCAGAATTACACCCAAGTGTACAAATATCTAAACATAGACTCGATGAAAGTTTCGATTCAGTAGAAGAAACTATCGCGCTATCGACCATGTATGCGGCCAACCACCTTAAAGGCATCAAGGCTATTGTTGCGTTAACTGAGTCCGGTGCGACTCCCCAGTTAATGTCTCGTATCAGCTCAGCCTTGCCAATTTTTGCTTTGTCACGCCATGAAGTGACTCTAGCCAAGATGGCCGTATATCGCGGTGTGCAGGCAGTACATTTTGACTCTACCAATGTCAGTGCCGAAGACGTTGCGCGTAAAGCGTTAGAAACACTGACATCAGCGGGTTACCTCGAGAGCGGTGATATGGTGCTGATGACTAAAGGTGATTCGATGGAAACGATTGGCGGAACCAATACCTGTAAGGTGTTGATCGTCGCGTAATATCTCATCCTTCAGCAAAAAGGGCACGCTTTCGCGTGCCCTTTTTTGTAGGGGCTCCTCTATTCGTTTATGTCTACAAGCACAGCAAGATGTCATACAAGCCCACACATAATGTAATATTTAGCGAGAGTTCAAAGCTCTGTATATAGCTCCTCGGTAACGGCTCCTGCGTTACTCTCGATAATTGCTCCTGCATTATTCACCCTTCACCCGTCCATGAGCTCGTACCTACTGCATCTGACCTCCAGGGGCCAATGATACTCCCGGTATCATTATGGCATTCCCTACATCCCTGTAGGTCAAGGAGGAAATGTCTTATTTTGTATGGAACAAAATTGACCATGCAGTCGTATATCGAGAACATTCAACGTAGCATAAAGGGCTTTGCCCTTTGCTTTAAACATCAGCCGCACTGGGTGAGGCTCTGATCTGAGCAGCAATATGAGTGAGATTAATAAAAAGGACGCCGAGGCGCCCTTTCATGTATTAAGCGAGTATTGTATGTAATTACAATGAACTGAAATCATCGACATTGATTGCAGCCAGCCTCAGCTTATCGGCAGCAAGCACCGACTCCAATTCAACCGCATCGATAACTTGTGTCTCATGGGCGAGCTGAAATAGAGGCAGATTAGCCATCTTCTTAGGTAAGGTCCCGCCTCGCTGGGCCATTTTAATCTTCTTATGGATCTGTCGACAGTTAAACTGCGCGATAAAGGCAGCTTCAACGTCGGCAATACCACTGGTATCGCCCTCGAATTCTGGACATAAGAAGGTAATACGATCACGTGCAGGACCTGGCTTTAACATGCCTTGAACCAGATCGATGGCCATCTTATCTGTCACACCATTAAAATGGTTGCCCAAGGGAAATATCAGTGCCCTCATCATCCAAGCAACAGGACGGTTAGGGAAATTGCGCAGCGCGCCTTCCAAGGCCTGCGCAGCCTTATGTAATCGGGTGGCCATAACATAACGCACCGCAGGAAGATCATCATGCTGACGACCGTTATCTTCGAACAGTTTCAGGGTTGCTGAACCTAAATAGAGCTCGCTGAGCACATCACCCATCCTTGCCGATAACATCTCTTTTCGTTTAAGATCCCCACCCATGATCAACATAGAGACATCGGTCATAAATGCTAGCGCCGATGAGAGTCTCGACATGTCTTTATAATACTGCTGTGTCTCACCGCTCACCGGAGTCTGATTAAAACGGCTGGCCGTTAACGCACAAAAGACAGCACTGAATGCATTACGAGCCGCATAGCCGATATGACCGAGCAACAAGGAGTCGAATCGTTCCAATGCGGCTTCCTTGTCGTCCATAGCCGCAGTTTCCATCTCAGCAAGCACGTATGGATGACATCGAGTCGCCCCCTGACCGAATATCATCAGGCTACGAGTCAGAATATTAGCCCCTTCAACCGTAATTGAGATAGGGTTCGCCATATAAGGGTGTCCCAGATAGTTTTTCGGGCCGAGCTGAATCCCCTTACCCGATTGAATATCCATGGCATCGTTAAGCACATCACGGCTCATCTCAGTCATATGATACTTTGCAATCGCCGTCACGACCGATGGCTTTACTTTCAGATCGATACCCGTTGTCGTCAAACGTCTCGCCGCTTCTAACTGATAAGTATTGGCTATGATGCGGGCGAGCGCTTCTTGCACACCTTCAAAGTTACCGATAGAAAGGCCAAATTGATGCCTTACATAGCTGTAAGCCGTCGTTGTTTTCGTCGCCGTGTGACCACTAGCCGTCGCCAGTGCAGGTAATGATATTCCCCGCCCTGCAGATAAGCATTCCACCAACATGCGCCAACCACGGCCAGCATATTGAGGTCCACCTATGATCCAATCCAAGGGAATGAAGACATCTTCCCCTTGAGTGGTGCCATTCATAAACGCCATGTTGAGCGGATTATGTCTCTGCCCTATCTTCACACCGGCGTGGTCTGTAGGTATCAAGGCGCAGGTGATCCCAATTGCCTCTTTATCACCTAACAAACCATCTGGGTCACGCATCTGAAAGGCCAGACCAAGCACTGTCGCCACCGGAGCTAAGGTGATATAGCGTTTATCCCAGTTAAGTTTAAGCCCCAGCACCTCTTCGCCTTCAAACTCTTGGCGACAAACGATACCTTCATCAGGCATAGCACCGGCGTCAGATCCAGCCTCTGGCCCCGTCAGTGCGAAACAAGGCACAGCTTCGCCACTGGCCAATTTAGGCAACCAATGCTCTCTCTGTTCCTGAGTACCGTAATGAGTGAGTAGTTCACCTGGACCTAAAGAGTTGGGCACCATCACAGTCACAGCGGCACTGACGCTGCGACTGGCGAGCTTACTGACTATGGTCGAGTTAGCATAAGCAGAGAAGGCCTTACCGCCATATTGCTTAGGAATGATCAGGGAGAAAAAGCCTTCGTCCTTAAAATATTGCCAAAGTTCAGGTGGCAGATCTTTGCGATTTTGCACTATGTCATAATCATCGATCATGGTCAGTGCGGTCACCACCTGATTATCGAGAAAGGCTTGCTCTTCTGAAGTGAGTGTAGGCTTACCATAACTATGTAAGGTTTCCCAATTGGGCTTACCTCTGAAAAGCTCACCTTCCCACCAGACATCGCCGGCCTCCATCGCTTCCTTCTCGGTATCGGATAACGGCGGGAGAACTTTCTTAAAAAATGAAAACACAGGACGCGTGATGAACTGCATCCTGATATTTTTGACACCAAAGAGCACAATAATAATCAAGAGTGCAAGTATAAACAGAGTCATGATTTTACCTTTTGTTCTATTTAAGCTGAAGCTAAGCCGTTACCGGAACCGCAACACCTGCTGAAAGATAGGGGATAACTTTACGTATAACGGCTTCGATATCATTATGTTCCCCGAAATCAGCCGCCGCGATTTCTGTTAACGCATCGGCCGAGGCCATGGTGAAGACCACAGTACCTAAGGTAAAGTGTAAACGCCAAAACATCTCCGCGGGAGGAATATGAGGCGCGCTGTCGGCTACCGCTTTTACAAATTGAGTGAGATGGTCACCGTAATGCGTGGTGATAAACCACCTAAGATGCCCCTGACTCTCGATATAGCCTCTACCGAGTAGTTGTAAGAAGGTACGGGTACCCTCGGACCTTAGTTGATTGAGATCTAACAAAGGTTTCACTAAGGCTGAAAAAATATCATTAAGCGACGCCTCTTTATCAGCACTCTGTAAACTCATTATTTCAGACGAGGCTGCAGGCATAAAAACATCGAGATAACGCGCTAAAACAGCCCGTATTAACTCTTTTTTTGAGCCAAAATGATAATTCACTGAAGCAAGATTGACTTCAGCCTTACTGGTGATCAGACGTAAAGAGGTTTCAGAAAAGCCTCGCTCTGCAAACAACTTTTCTGCAGCATCCAGTATTCTTGTTTTTGTATCGGATCGATTTGCCATTCCGTAACCTTAACTCTATTTTAAACACTCGTTTAAATTAAACATTGGTTCACATTTTGTCAAACAAAATTATTGGTCAACTGCAAGCTACGGCTAGATTTACACCCAATTCCGGTTCTTTTGCCCCCTTCTACTTTTAAATCCTTGGTTATTAGTTAAAATGCTCAACACAAAAACAACAAAGGAAATGAATTAATGTCACTTTCTATACCACAGCTTTCACGTCTTTCGCTGGTTATTACGCTTTCACTGGGAATATCAGCCTGTAATTCATCTGAAAATGATGACAATCACTCAGATTTATCTAAAAAACAAGAGGCTGAGCAATTTCTAAAACAGTCTGAGCAGACATTGAGTGAGCTGTCTATTGAAATTAATCGCGCCGAATGGATCTACAGTAACTTTATCACCGACGATACGGCGGCCCTGTCAGCGTCTGCCAGCGAGAAACTCACCGCAACCTCAGTCAGGCTAGCGACTCAAGCCGCTCAGTATAGCGATTTAGCACTTGATGATGCCAGTCTGCGTAAACTCAATATTCTGCGCAGTTCATTAGTGCTACCGGCCCCACTCGATCCGGCAAAAAATGCCGAACTCGCCGGGATAAGTTCACAGCTCAATGGCTTGTACGGCAAGGGAAAATATTGTTTCGATGACGGCCGCTGTTTAACTCAACCCGAACTGTCAACAATCATGGCCGAGTCCAACGACCCCAAATTATTGCTCGAAGTATGGAAAGGTTGGCGTGAAATAGCTAAACCCATGCGCCCTCTATTTGAGCGAGAAGTTGAATTAGCCAATGAAGGCGCCAAAGATCTTGGCTACGAAAATTTATCGGTATTATGGCGCAGCCAATATGACATGAAGCCCGATGAATTCTCAAATGAATTAGACAGGCTATGGGGTCAAGTTAAACCTCTTTATGATTCATTGCACTGTTACGTCCGTGGCGAGCTCAATCAAGCCTATGGCGATGAAGTCGTCCCGGCCAATGGACCTATCCCGGCTCATCTGCTGGGTAATATGTGGGCGCAAAGTTGGGGTAATGTCTACGATAAAGTCTCGCCACAGGATGCAGATCCTGGCTATGACGTCACTAAGCTGCTTGCCGAGCATGACTATGATGAAGTCAAGATGGTTAAACAAGCCGAACGCTTCTTCAGTTCACTCGGTTTCGATGAACTACCCGATTCATTCTGGGAGCGTTCATTATTTGTCCAACCACAAGATCGTGATGTTGTGTGTCATGCATCGGCCTGGGATCTGGATAACCTCGATGATATACGGATCAAGATGTGTATTCAGAAAACAGCGGAAGATTTTACCGTTATCCATCATGAGCTAGGTCACAACTATTATCAACGAGCCTATAAAAACCAGCCATTTATCTTCAAAAATAGTGCAAATGACGGTTTTCATGAGGCGATTGGTGACACGATTGCGTTATCTATCACTCCGAGTTATCTGAAACAGATAGGTCTACTCGATGAAGTCCCAGATGCATCCAAGGATATAGGCCTGTTACTCAAGCAAGCATTAGATAAAGTCGCCTTTATGCCATTTGGCTTGATGATCGATCAGTGGCGCTGGAAGGTGTTCAGCGGCGAAATAACACCGGATCAATACAACCAAGCCTGGTGGGATCTCAGAGAGGAATATCAAGGAGTCAAGGCTCCCATCGAGAGAAGTGAAGACGACTTCGACCCTGGTGCTAAATACCATGTCCCCGGCA
Organism: Shewanella sp.; assembly: GCF_013214165.1. Lineage (GTDB taxonomy): Bacteria > Pseudomonadota > Gammaproteobacteria > Enterobacterales > Shewanellaceae > Shewanella. The sequence goes on from NZ_JABSSM010000064.1 coordinate 19,658, forward strand.
ATGTCCCTTATACGCGTTATTTCCTGGCTCACATTTTACAGTTCCAATTCCACAAGTCCCTGTGTGAGACGGCAGGTGATACTGGTCCGGTACATAGATGTAGCATCTATGGCAATAAAGAAGCGGGCAAGAAACTCAATACCATGCTGGAGATGGGACTCAGCCGCCCATGGCCGGAAGCCTTGAAAGTGGTCACCGGTAGCCCAGAGATGGATGCCAGTGCCGTTCTCGATTACTTTGCCCCGTTACACGTTTGGTTAAAGGAGAAAAACACCCAGGCTAAGCGCCAATGTGGATGGTGATGCTATTAAGCCAATAGGAATTAACCACTAGAAATCGTTCGGCTTAATGACATAAACGAAAAAGGGCGTTATTTTCATAGCGCCCTTTTTGCTATGCAACATTAGGCTCAAACAACACATAGCACCAGTCGACACACTTTGTTAAGAACTAAAACTTTAGATATTCAAGGTCATCTATTATAGTGACGTCAGTAATGGTGGATCTGAAAAATTTAATGTCATTAATAAAAATAATCTTAGTGGGTCTATTCTCATTGCTGTACATGATACAGCCGGCAATGGCGCAGTCAGAAGATAATAAAGCCATAAATCAATTATATACCCAGTTTGCACTAGCATTTAATCAACTAGATGCAGGCATAGTTGAGAATATCTATGCTGAGGATGCATGCTATGTGCCTGAAAATCAGAGTAAGGGCATCACAGTGGGTCGTGACAACATCATCGCGGTTTATAAGAAGTTTTTTGGTAAGATTAAACACAAAGAAGCCCGTATCGAAGTCGATTTTAGAGTCGTAGAACGTCAGATGGAAACCAATAACGCGACAGATGTCGGCTACTTCCTGATCCGATTTCACCCCGCTGAAGATGCCGAAGAACCTATCAGTGAGTTTGCGGGAAAATTTGTCAATGTATCCAGAAAGAATGCCGATGGAAAATGGTACCTGACCGTCGACACCAATAACCGTTCGGAAACGCCATTTTACTACAATGCAAAACCTACCCCGGAACTGTATTATGGCCGTCTATTTTTACCACTTACAGCCGAAATCCATGTCGAACAAGATTAACATGACTTGCCCTTGTGCTATTAACACCCTGCACAACCCGCCTTTATATCATACTTGCTGTGGACCATTTCATGCTAACGCCCTAAAGCCAGCCACTCCAGAGCAATTGATGCGCAGCCGCTACACGGCTTTCGTCATCAAGCTATATGACTATTTGATAGACACTCATCATCCCGAATACTTACGTGGCCTCACAGCCAGCACACTAGCCCAAAGCCCGGAAACTCACTGGTTAACACTGGAAATTATCTCTTCATCAAGCACTGACTTGCATGGGCAAGTTGAATTCCAAGCTTGGTATAAAGATGACTCAGGAATCAACGCAATTCACGAGCGCTCAGATTTTCAGTGTATCGAAGGAGACTGGCTTTATACCCAGGGAGAACAGTTCGACGCCATTTTCCCTAAACGTAACCAAGTTTGCCTTTGTGGCAGTGGTAAGAAATTTAAGCAGTGTTGTCTATAATGTATTAATCACAAGACTGAAACTAGGGGTAGATAAACAGGACTTTTTAATGGATCAGCTCAGGATTAGATTTAAATAAAAACTGACTAAAGTCAGACTCTCTCAAGGCGGGACTGTAAAGAAACCCCTGAGCCTGGTGACATCTATGTTCCGCTAAGAAATCTTCTTGTTCCTTGGTCTCTACCCCCTCAGCAGTTAAGGATATATTCAGCGCCGAAGCCATCGCTATGATGGCACTCACAATCTCACGACTCTCTCGGCTGACGGTCAGATCAGAAATAAACGAACGGTCAATTTTAAGCTTACTGATGGGGAACTGTTTTAGATAACGCATCGAACTGTAACCCGTACCAAAATCATCGATAGCCAAGCCGACACCGAGTTCAGAAAGTTCAGTACATAACTTGGTCGCATAATCTATGTCTTCCATCAGTTCTGTCTCTGTGATCTCCAAAATCAGCGAGCCGGGGTAAAGTCGATAGCGCGACATCAAGTTCCACACCTGTTCGAAAAGATTACCACTAAAAAATTGACGGGCCGATACATTCACATGCATGGAGATATCAACTTGGTGGTGTTGCCATAAATTAAGTTGCCTACACGCGGCTTCCAACACCCAGGCACCAATGGCATTTATCATACCGGTTTGCTCGGCAATATGGATGAAAGCACCGGGATACAGCACCCCTTTCTTAGGGTGGTGCCAACGAATCAAGGCCTCAGCTCCGATATATTTTTTGCTCTTAAGGTCTTTAAGGGGTTGATAGTAGAGCTCGAACTCTCTGCCTCTCAGTGCGGTTTGCAAGTCACGTTCTATCTGTGCGTCTTCTTTGAAACTATTGAGTAAGGCATTATTAAACACTTGAATCTTATCACTTTGCTTTTTCTTCGCGTATTGTAGCGCGATATCGGCACAGGCTAAGGGAACGAAACTGTCTTCGACAGAGCCAATATCTACAATCGCCAAAGCCGGTTTTGGTTTGATCTGTTCACGGCCTATGGTGACAGGCAGAGTCAGCTGACTGTATAGCCTGGCGATAATGTAGTCCATATCCATTTGATTCTGCATGGGGAGAATAATCGCAAACTCATCGCTGCCCACCCTGGCAAGTTGTTCGGTTTTATTGACATTAGCAAAGTGCTTCAGGCGTCTGGCCACTTCGTTCAGTAATGCATCCCCACTTTTATGACCATAGCTATCATTGAAACGTTTGAAACCACAGAGGTCGATAAGGATAAGTTGACCCGATTGACAGTGCTCTAATTCTTTATTGAAATAACTGCGGTTATACAGCCCAGTCAAGCCACAACGCCAGGCTAGATGCTCTAATTTAGCCTGATACTGCTTTTCTTCTGATATATCATCGGCTTTAACCAGTGCGTAATGATTACCTCGTTCGGTAATAAATTGTTTAACGGAATACCTAAGCCAGTAATGCCTGCCATCTTCTCGTAAAACTTGATTCTCTCCCTTAGCCACTGAGCCCATTGACACTTTTTCTAAGGCGAGTTTAGCTTGCCCCGGGTGCTGTTTAATAAAATCGAGTCGTTTAAATGACTGGCCAATGATTTGATGTTTAGGGATACCCGAGATGTATTCATGAGCTTGATTGACATATTCGATCAAATTGGTTTTTAAGTTAATCAACATACTCACCTGCTCTGATTCTTCGTCGGCACTGAGCAATAAGGTGAGCCTCTCATCTTTCTCATAAGCGTTACGGGTTGCCAGAGTCAGTGCGAGTTGATCGGCCACATGTGTCGCAATATGAATTTCACTATCGCTCCAAGCGGACACAGATGTTCTTTCAAGATACAAGATACCTTCGAGATGGCCGTTAATTCTAATCGCGACATCTAGGGAAGACTTGATACCTTTAGGCTTGAAATAGACATCTGCAATCTCTATAACCCTAAGATCTCGATCCACATCGCTTATATCTAGCAAACACTCGCTTCTGAGTTTTGCAATATAATCTGGACAATCTGCGGGGGCCGGACGTGAATAAACATCAGGCAACAGGGGACCATAATTAGCAGTCGAGCTAATTTGATTATCTTGACAAGAAAGCATACAGACGCCCACGTAGGTGACGGCAAGCTGCTGACACAATAATTCTGTCGCCAACTCAGCCGTTTCCTGAAAATTGCCCGCTTGTTTTTCTGTAGAGTTAACAATGCACTCTAGTAAATCTTGATACTCACGCTTCTTCACGAATATCCCTAAAAAGTAAGCAAGAATGCCCACTTAAAACTTCATGTGATGATTAATGTATTCAAAGTTATTGAAACTATTATTGGTATTATTTTTTTCGATTGAGCCTACACAAATTATTACACTTGAGCAACAAGGTGATAATGTTAAATCGCATTTTCTAATTGGAAAATCATTTTTTCTGCACTAAAAGCAAAATCAATCGTTAGGCTGATACCTGAACCTACACTCATTAATTCGACGCTGACATTATCGAATCTGGCTTGAACTTTTTTCCGTAATGACTCTGATCCAACCTGAGCTTCTGCCCCGCTAAAGTTGACGACCAATTGCCTGTCGTGTTCATCGATCACGGCGCCAATATCGGCGTAACTACCACAATCATTACACGTATCGTTAACTAGGCTAGATTGTGCATTGTGAATATTTTTCATGGAACATCAGTCTCGTAAATGAACATAATTTTACATTATACGCCAATGTCATTGAGGCATTGTCAGATACCTCAAACTTCAACAATATAAACGATACAATTTAACCCACTGGCCAGGGTTAAACAGCAAGGGGAGCAAGATCTCCCTCGATTGAATCCTCTGATAATAAAAGCTCTGCTAACACGTGGCAATGATTCGACTCATCTGTCTTTGCTGAGAAAGAATATCAACAAAATGAGGAAGAGCGAGATCTGTTGAATGACCATAGTCCTGATCGAGGTCATTCGATTTTGACCTGATGAATTTTTCTCGTGTTAAGAGATCACAGTTTGTCAGCACCTCTTGCATCTCCACGGATTCATTTCCTCGGGTAACCATAGCTTCGGCTTGGATAGCTTGGGCCAATTGAAAAGCGCGAGCACCGCCCTCTCTAAATACCCGACTATGTTCTACCGGCGAGCTAACCACTGACAGATCGGCAATTAACTGCTGAGGTTTTGCGATATCAAACTTTGTTCGCAGTAGATCATCACTATCTTTACCCGGCTGGTCAGTTTGAAATTGAGCCATATCACGAGCATCGGGTGATAACAGGGCCAATAAAAGAGCAAACTCTCCCCGACGACCATTATCTATCGCATGATTAAGCCTAGTGCCTAATTGTGACTCATTTACTAACACTGAACTCGATCGCATAAAAAAACATCACTAAATCAACTCGTTGATAGTTAATCGACCGCTTAAACCATAACTTTAGCTTTTTTTTCAAATAGAGGCTTTACACGCTTGTAGTTTGTGACTACTATTGCCGCCGCAATTGAGGAGGGGTTCCCGAGTGGCCAAAGGGATCAGACTGTAAATCTGACGGCTCAGCCT
>NZ_JABSSM010000065.1 GCF_013214165.1 Shewanella sp.
CGATAACAGCACGACGAGAAACAACAACGTTGTTGCGCTTCTGGTCTAACTTGATAACTTTGAATTCTAGATCTTTGTTTTCTAGGTGAGCAGTATCGCGAACAGGGCGAACGTCAACTAGAGAACCAGGTAGGAATGCACGGATACCGTTTAATTCAACAGTGAAACCGCCTTTAACCTTACCATTGATGACACCGATTACAGTCTCAGCATCTTCGTACGCTTTTTCTAGAACAATCCAAGCTTCGTGACGCTTAGCTTTCTCGCGAGACAGTTGAGTCTCACCGAAGCCATCTTCAACAGAGTCAAGCGCAACGTGCACAGTATCACCAACAGAGACTTCAAGTTCGCCTTGAGCGTTCTTGAACTGTTCCGCTGGGATTGGGCTTTCAGATTTTAGACCCGCGTCAACTAGTACAGTACCGTTTTCGATGCGTACAACAACACCTGTTACGATAGAACCAGGACGAAACTCCAAAGTTGCTAGGGATTCTTCAAATAGATCAGCAAAAGATTCAGTCATTTTTAAGTTACTTTCTTTAATAAACCACAGCCCATCCTGGACGTGGAGTCAGTATAATAATCCGCATCATCCATGTTGCGAATAGTTAAACGTGAGTTAACATTAACTCACGTTTGGTAATTTTGATTCTATGTGTGCCAATGCAAGATTGAGCACATCTTCTATCCCGATACCCGAAGTATCTATGACCAATGCATCATCGGCCGGGACTAAGGGGGCAACGCTGCGATTCATATCGCGATCATCACGCTCTTTAATCTCAGACAAAAGACGGTCAATATTAACATCGAAGCCCTTGTCCTGCAACTGATTATAGCGTCTCTGGGCCCTTTCTTCCGCAGATGCAGTTAAATAAATTTTAGCGGGTGTACCAGGAAAAACCACTGTGCCCATATCGCGACCATCGGCAATGAGACCCGGTGCTGCGTTAAAGGCACGTTGACGACGCAATAACGCCTCGCGAACACGTGGGAATGCGGCCACGATAGAAGCCGCATTTGAACACTCTTGGCTGCGTATGTCTGTTGAGACATCTTCGCCTTCGAGTACGACCTTGATACCTTGAGTTTCACTGCCGGTAATGAACTGCACATCCAGGTGCGCGGCAAGTAAAGTAAGAGACTCTTCGTTATCGAGTTGAACATTATGATGAATAGCGGCTAAGGCTAAGACCCGGTAAATCGCACCGCTATCCAGTAGTTTCCAGCCTAAACGCTCGGCTAACAACTGGCTAATCGTACCTTTACCCGCACCGCTAGGGCCGTCAATAGTGACAACAGGAGCCCGTTCTGACATAAATTTCTCCACAGTAAAATCTATCTTCCCTAAGATTTTTAAATGAGTGCTTCCAGTGACCCATATGTTAATCCGTATACGGCACTTGCTTACCCGCACACTGAAAATTAAGCGCGCGTATTATAAACCAAGTAATAAAATAAAGCGGTATTAATTTCACTCGGTGGATTCAAATGGAATAAAAATCAGCATAAAGGAGTACGGCTTGAAATGAGTAGAAACAATCATGGGCCAGATGGCCCATGATTGTTTGACTGATTAAAAATTACTGGGCTAATGCGGCAAATTGTTGAAAGTAATCGGGGAATGTCTTAGACGTACAATCTGGATCATTAATAGTGATGCCACAATCGGCAAACGCTAACATGGAGAAGCACATGGCCATTCTGTGGTCGTTATAGGTATCGATTTCCGCCGTATGTGGCTTGCTCGGCGGTGTGATAGAAATATAATCATGGCCTTCATCCACGATGGCACCCACCTTTCTCAGCTCGGTGGCCATGGCGGCTAGGCGATCGGTTTCCTTGATGCGCCAGTTATAAATATTACGAATGGTGGTGGTCCCGGTCGCAAACATGGCGGCAGTGGCTATGGTCATCGCCGCATCCGGAATGTGGTTCATGTCCAGATCCACCCCCTTGAGTTTTGCCACCCGAGAGATGATGTAATCATCACCCCATTCGATATCGGCGCCCATCTTCTCCAGCACATCGGCAAACTTAATATCGCCTTGAATGCTCAGACGCCCCACACCAGTGACTTTAACTTCGCCGCCCTTGATGGCGCCGGCGGCGAGGAAATAAGACGCCGAAGAGGCATCGCCTTCGACTAATACCTTACCCGGTGACACATAGGTCTGGCCCGCTTTGATTTCGAAACGCTGATAATCATGATTTATCACCTCGACGCCAAATTGCGCCATCAAGGCGATGGTGATGTCAATGTAAGGCTTTGAGACCAGCTCGCCCTTGATCTTGATGTTAACCTCCCCCTTGGCAAGCGGGGCAACCATCAAGAGCGCGGTCAAGAACTGGCTGGATAGGTCCCCTGCTATCTCAACATCACCGGCGTTTAGCCCGGTCGCGTTAATGGTCAATGGAGGAAACCCTTCATTTTTAAGATACGTCACCGAGGCGCCAAGTTGTCGCAGTGCATCGACGAGATCGCCGATGGGACGCTCTTCCATGCGCGGCTCACCGGTTAAGGTAAATTCACCCTGACCTAAGGTCAATGCCGCACACAGGGGCCGCATTGCCGTGCCGGCATTGCCGAGAAACAGTGTCTGCGCCAGCTTGGCATCGAGTGGTGCTCCGATCCCTTCGAGTTCACAGACGGTATTCTTGTCGGAGAGTCGATAGTTCACCCCCAATTGCTTGAGCGATGCCAACATATAGCGAATATCATCAGAATCTAACAAGTTGGTCAGAGTCGTGGTGCCCTTGGCTAGCGTGGCCAGTAATAGTGCACGGTTAGAGATACTTTTAGAGCCAGGGATATTGATGGTGCCCTGGACCTTGCTAATGGGCTCGAGACGTAGCTGCTTCATTAAAATACTTCTTTATCATCGCGGGACAAACAAACCGCTGGTTAACATTAGATGTTCATGGCAAACAGACTGTAAAGTTTACGACTGGCACCATCACGACAAAATGGTGTTCTGCTTAACCGGTGTTTGAACTTCGTAGTACTAAAATTACCGATTAAGCGGCAGTATTCAACACTTTTTTATGTTTTTATGCTGTTTAAGGGGGTTTTACCTTCAAAGTGTCGTTTTTATATCACTATTGGCATCCTATCTTAGGTAAACGTCACCTTTGTCTCTTTATATCCTGCGACGAATAACGCAGTGGCAATGAATACTGCCAGATAATTAGTTTACCGATTTAGCCCGTTCGACTATTACTGTGCCTGTGTTTTACGTTACTCTAAAGTTAATGAGTAAGAGGCGGATTACGCCAACAAATCTAATAAAAGGGTAAATAAGCTTATGTTCGACACTCTCACCGCTATGCCTGCCGATCCTATCCTCGGCTTGATGACTCAATACCAGCAAGACACCCGCGCTAACAAGATAGATCTTGGCGTCGGCGTGTATAAAGATGAGCTGGGTCATACCCCAATCTTAGCCTGCGTTAAGAAAGCCGAACAACATCGCATCGATACCGAGGAAACCAAAGTTTACATCGGTCCCACGGGTTCAGCCCCATTTAATAACCTGCTGGGTGAACTCGCTTTCGGCAAGGATAATCCAGCCTTGTTAGCCGATCGTATCCGCACCGTGTCTACCCCGGGTGGAACGGGCGCCTTAAGAGTCGCCGCAGAATTTATTAAGCGTGCCAGTTCAGCAACACGCTCACAAACAGCGGTGATCTGGGTCAGCGATCCTACCTGGGCTAACCATACTGGCTTGTTCGAAGCTGCCGGCATTCAAGTCAAGACCTATCCTTATTACGATTACGACAATAAGAGTCTGAAATTCGATGAGATGAAGGCTGCCCTGTCGCTGATAGGTCCTGACGATGTGGTCTTGCTTCATGCATGCTGTCATAACCCCAGCGGCATGGATCTCAGTGAAGATCAATGGGATCAAATCATAGCGATAACCCAGCAACAAGGCTTCACACCGCTTATCGATATGGCCTACCAGGGCTTTGGTGTCGGCGTGGATGAAGATGCCTATGGCGTACGTAAGATGGCCGCATCGGTAGATAACATGATTCTGTGTAGCTCATGCTCTAAAAACTTCGGCCTGTACCGCGAGCGTATCGGTGCCTGTTCCATCGTAGGTAGAGATGCCGCCAGCGTGAATGTGGCCTTCTCAGTGCTGCTCTATGTGGTGCGCTGCATCTACTCTATGCCACCGGCTCATGGCGCCGCCATAGTCGAAACCATCCTGGGATCCGATGAACTAAAGCAGCAATGGTTAGATGAGCTTAAAATCATGCGAGACCGCATCAACGGCAATCGCAACATGCTGGTAGACAAGTTGATCGAGAAGGGAGTTAAGCGTGACTTTGGCTTTATCGCCCAGCAGAAAGGCATGTTCTCATTCCTGGGCGTCAATGCAGAGCAGGTTACCTGTCTGCAACAAGAACACGGCATCTACATGGTGGACTCTAGCCGCATCAGCATAGCGGGAATTGGACTGGCAAACGTCGATCACTTAGCGGAATCGATAGCGAAAGTAATATAAAACACACTCGCTAAATAAGCTAGCCGACGGGGAGTGCCTTGTTCGACGCTTCGCTATAGGACGCCAACTTCGTTGGCTAAATGAAAGGCTCCTCTTTGAATCTTTCATCTAGCTGACGAAGTCAGCATTACCTAGCCAGTTCACTGCGTCTTATAGCCCATGAAATGAGCGTCATCTTTGCATTAACTATTTTTAACAGCAAAATCCTGCATAAACTCGACTAACGCCTCCACCCCTTCGACTGGCATGGCATTATAGATACTCGCGCGCATGCCGCCCACACTCCTGTGACCCTTCAGCGCCACCAGTTTTGCTTCGCTGGCTTGATGAATAAACTCAGCGTTGAGCGCGTCATTGGCCAGGTAAAATGTCACATTCATCACAGAACGATTGTTGACGCTCACCTTAGACGTGTAGAAATCACTGCTGTCGATAAAGTCATACAGCAGCGCCGCCTTGTGCAGGTTTATCTTGGCCATAGCCGCGACACCACCACTGGTTTTAAGCCATTTGAACACTTCGGCAGCCAGGTACCAGGCGAAAGTCGGCGGCGTGTTGTACATGGAGCCGTGTTTAACCGCTAAACGATAATCCATGACTGAAGACTGAGGCAGACTCGGCAGTGTCAGCATGTCATCGCGGACGATGACAATACTCAGACCCGAGGGGCCGATGTTCTTCTGAGCGCCCGCATAGATCAAGGCATACTTGCTGACATCTATCTCCCGGGACATGATATTGGATGACATATCGGCAATGATGGGCCAAGGAGACTCGAGTTCATCAAATATTTCGATACCGTCAACAGTCTCGTTAGGGCAATAATGCAGGTAACAATAGTCTTGCTCTATCTTGGTGAGATCAGGTAAGACTACATGATTCATTCCGTTAGCATTTTCTACTATATTTATGCTGTCTATCTGGGCGTCACAGGTGAGTTTCTTGGCTTCTGCAACAGCCGATTGAGACCAGCTGCCTGAGACTAGGTAGAGGGCTTTACCCTGCTGACCAAGAAAATTATTCACCACAGCAGAGAACTGACCTCGGCCGCCGCCGTGCATAAACAACACATGATAATTAGCAGGGATCGACATCAATTCACGCAAATCGATTTCCGCTTGCTCGGTCAATGCAATAAACGCCTTACTGCGATGACTTATCTCCATCACCGACGTCCCTAGGCCTTGCCAATTCAATAACTCAGATTGCGCCTTTAGCATTACGGCTTGGGGTAACATCGCAGGACCTGCACAGAAATTATAAGTCACGCTCACGTCTCTATCCTCTTATCTTTAGTAATAAGTCAGTCTGCCATCAGGCACATAGCTGTCGTTATTATATTTTTATATTTGAAATTCTCTGTTTTACTTTACGCTAGCCTAAAACAAAACGAGCGTCCAATTGGACGCTCGTTTTAGAGGTTAACGCTTATTCGGCAGGCTCTGCCTCAGCTTCGGGCTCATCGTCACCTTTCGGTGCTTCGCCTTCGACTCGCTCCGCTTCGACGTTATCACCCTCTTGGATGATAGGATTGCCCTCTTCATCGAGCTCGACCTCATCCTCCTGGATTTCATCGATACGCTGAAGACCAACAACCTTCTCCCCTTCGGCGGTACGAATTATCGTCACGCCTTGAGTGTTACGACCGATAGTAGAAACACCGGTTGCAGGCGTACGTACTAAGGTACCTCTGTCACTGATAAGCATGATCTCATCATTCTCACCGACTTGCACGGCGCCGACTACGGCACCATTTCGCTCGCTGATCTTGATAGAGACGACGCCCTTAGTCGCACGGCTCTTAGCCGGATACTCATCGAGTGCGGTACGCTTACCGTAGCCATTCTCGGTGACGGTCAAGATAGCACCATTGTCTTTGGGCACGATCAGTGAAACTACTTTCTGACCATCTTCTAAGCGAATACCACGAACACCCGTTGCGGTACGGCCCATAGGTCGCAGGGCAACCAGCTCTTCGTTGGTGTCCGGATCGAGTTTGATCTGACCGGTTTCAGAGTCTCTCATCATCTCGTTGAAACGCACAACTTTACCCGCATCGGAGAACAACATGATGTCATCCTTGCCATCGGTAATATCGACGCCGATCAGCTCATCGCCATCCTTAAGGTTCACGGCTATGATGCCGTTTGCACGAGGATTGCTGTAGGCGGTCAGTGCTGTCTTCTTCACTGTGCCGTGTGAGGTTGCCATAATAATGTATTTATCATCGGCATATTCACGCACAGGCAAGATGGCCGTAATGTGCTCACCTTCAGCAAGAGGCAGTAAGTTAACGATTGGACGACCACGAGCCTGACGGCTAGCGAGCGGCAACTGATACACTTTAAGCCAATAGAGCTTACCAAAATCAGAGAAACACAGAATCGTATCGTGGGTGTTGGCGACGAGTAACTTCTCGACGAAGTCTTCATCTTTCACTTTTGCCGCCGACTTCCCTTTACCACCACGGCGCTGAGCCTGGTAATCGGTCAAAGGCTGATACTTGGCGTAGCCTAAGTGCGATAAGGTCACGACCACATCTTCTTCGTTGATAAGATCTTCCAGACTCATATCGACTTCGTTAGCATTGATGACGGTACGGCGCTCATCCCCGAAGTTTTCCAGTATTTCGTTCAGCTCTTCCTTGATCACTTCCAATAAGCGTTCTGGGCTGTGCAAGATATAGAGTAACGCCGCGATAAGCTCAATCAGCTCTTCATACTCGGCTAGTATCTTCTCATGCTCTAGACCGGTTAGCTTATGTAAGCGTAAGTCTAAGATAGCCTGTGCTTGTTGCTCGGTGAGGTAGTAGCGGTCATCACGAATGCCGTACTCAGGCTCTAGCCATTCAGGACGCGCCGCATCATCACCGGCCTTCTCAAGCATGGCTTTAACATGACCTAGCTCCCAACCTTGGGCAACTAGCTTAACTTTGGCCTCAGCAGGCGTCGGTGACGCCTTGATCATCGCAATGATAGGATCTATGTTGGCCAGCGCAATCGCTAGAGATTCTAAGATGTGAGCACGATCGCGCGCCTTACGCAGTTCAAATACGGTACGGCGCGTCACCACTTCACGGCGGTGTAAGATGAAACACTCTAGCATCTCTTTTAAGTTAAACAATTTTGGCTGACCATTGGTCAAGGCCACCATGTTTATCCCGAATGAGCATTGCATCTGAGTCTGGGCATAAAGATTGTTCAGTACAACCTCACCCACCTCACCGCGCTTGATCTCGATAACGATGCGCATGCCATCTTTATCGGATTCATCACGCAGACCTGTGATGCCTTCAATCTTCTTATCTTTAACCAGCTCGGCTATCTTCTCGATGAGACGGGCCTTGTTAACCTGATAGGGAAGTTCGTGAACAATAATGCGCTCACGGCCATTATCTTCGACTTGAACTTCAGCCTTGGAACGCATGATTGCACGTCCACGACCCGTCTTGTAGGCTTCGATGATCCCTTTGCGACCATTGATAATGGCGGCAGTGGGAAAATCGGGACCCGGAATGTATTCCATTAGCTGTTCGATGGACAGTGCCGGCTCTTCGATGAGCGCCAAACAGCCTTTAATCACCTCAGTAATGTTATGCGGCGGGATATTGGTCGCCATGCCCACGGCAATGCCTGAAGAACCGTTGATCAAGAGTGTCGGTATGCGGGTAGGCATCACTGCAGGAATAAACTCAGTACCATCATAGTTAGGCACAAAGTCGACGGTCTCTTTCTCGAGATCCGCCAATAGCTGATGGGCTAATTTATCCATACGAATTTCGGTATAACGCATCGCCGCCGCGGCATCACCATCGACAGAACCAAAGTTACCTTGGCCATCGATTAAGGTGTAACGCATTGAGAAAGGCTGTGCCATACGAACGATGGTGTCATAAACCGCGGTATCACCGTGAGGGTGGTACTTACCGATAACGTCACCGACAACACGTGCCGATTTCTTATAAGGTTTGTTCCAATCGTTTTTAAGTTCACTCATCGCGAAGAGTACGCGGCGGTGAACGGGTTTAAGACCGTCACGAACATCTGGTAATGCACGGCCCACGATCACGCTCATGGCGTAATCTAGATATGAATTTTTTAATTCGTCTTCAATATTAATTGGTGTTATAGATGAAGCCAGATCAGTCATAAACTGCTCGATCCCTTGAAATTGTGCTTCCCCTAAATACCCGTCGAAATGACGCGGTAGATGGCTCAGCCTGAAAACGTGATTTGGCATTCTAACACAGTTATTTTTTGTCGCCAGACCCTATTCAACTTTGAAGATAAATAAGTGTTCACTCAAAAACAATTGACCAAAATCAAACCATATTCGCTAATCAATTGATTAAATATTCGAGCGATTCAAATTGATACCTGCTTTGCAACAGACATTCTATGGGGACTATGGTTATCGTGGGATTCAAATTGATACCGACTTTGAATCTGACATTCGATGGGGACTATGGCTATCGTGGGATTCATAGTGATACCGGCTTTGAATCTGACATTCTATGGGTATAATGGCCTCATTAATAATCCCTATTGAGGTGATGTAGTGGAGCAAGCAATTAAACCTGAGATAAATGTCGATCCGGCCGAGATCGCAAAATTCGAAAAAATGGCAGCCACCTGGTGGGATCCAGAAGGCGAATTTAAGCCCTTACATAAGCTCAACCCGCTTCGACTCAACTATATCGATCAGACCTGTGGCGGCCTGTTTGGTAAGCGAGTCCTGGATGTCGGTTGTGGCGGTGGTATCTTATCTGAGAGCATGGCCCGCATCGGCGCCAAGGTGATTGGCTTAGACATGGGCACCGAGCCTCTCGATGTTGCCAGACTGCACGCTTTAGAAACCGGCGTTCAGCTTGACTATATACAGGACACTGCCGAATCTCACCGGGATGCGAATAGGGCCACTTTTGATGTGATCACCTGTATGGAGATGCTCGAACACGTCCCTAACCCTGGGTCTGTGGTGCAAGCCTGTGCCGATATGGTCAAACCCGGCGGTCATGTGTTCTTCTCCACCATCAATCGAAATCTACGTGCTTATATAGAAGCCATCTTGGGCGCCGAATACCTGCTTAAGATGTTGCCTGTTGGGACCCACGACCATAATAAGTTTATCAAACCATCTGAGCTAATCTCACTCGCCGAGCGGGCCGAGCTGTTTTGTGAAGATGCGACGGGGATCACCTATAACCCGCTAACGGACACCTTCACTTATACCCAGAGTGTCGAGGTGAACTACATGATCGCCACACGTAAGAGTGAAGATTGATGACAAGCCATTGCGAGCAGGCTAGCAGAGTCAGCATCAAGGCCGTGTTATTCGATCTTGACGGCACGCTGGCCGACACCGCCCCGGATCTGGTGGCGGCCTTGAATATGAGCTTAGCCGAGTTAGGTTACCCGCAAGTGAGCCAAGAGGCCATGCGCCATATCGCCTCCGATGGCAGTATGGCGCTGGCTAAAGCGGCCTTACCTGAGGCCTCTGAGGAGGTTCACCTTAAAGCACAGCACTTGCTGCTAAAATTTTATACCGATGTAAATGGTCAATTTTGCCGGTTATTTGCTGGCATCGCTGAGCTGCTCGAGCATTTGAACCATCAAGGGATCCCCTTTGGCATAGTGACCAACAAGCCTGCCAGGTATACTAGGCCTCTGATCGCGGCCCTAGGTTTGACACCGTCGATGAAAACCGTGATCAGCGGTGACAGTACACTTTACCCTAAACCTCATACCGCGCCCATGCTGCTCGCCGCACAGCAGATTGAGTGCCAGTGCCAAGAGATCCTCTATCTTGGCGATGCCGAGCGTGATCTTATCGCGGCGCGGGGATCGGGAATGCTAGGTGGCGTCGCGCTATGGGGCTATATCCGTGCAACAGACACACCGGAGAATTGGCCTAGCGATTATCATTTCGACTCCCCCCTGGATGTAGTTAAATTTCTCCGATAGCACACAGGCGTTACTGCTCATATAAGGTCCACAAGATCTAAAAGATCGCCAATCGATCCGGTGATCTTTTCATCATCTCTTGTGCGTTCAATATTCCACCTCAATGGGATAAAGCCAATGAATTCCGACCTCAAAGGTTAGCCCATACTAACCCTAAATCTTACCCTCAAGTTATCCACAAGATGACCACAGCTTGTTGAAATAAATGGGACTTGCAAAATCACCCAAACGACACTATCTTGTACCTTATAAATTTAAAAACACTATATATTGTGTGTGAGTGACAAATAGAGACACTAGTAATGACGTGTTTCTCGTCATGGAAATGACCAATTTAGGGTGTTGAAATTGGTTGTTATACAGGGGATCCTAGCATGATGATTACCCCCTCATACTCAAAAAATATTATCAAGGCCTATCTTTAATGAATAGCAATATGAAAGTCACCAAACGTAGTGGCGAGCGCGAGACCATCGACCTAGACAAGATCCACCGAGTGATCACTTGGGCAGCCAAAGATCTTAAAAATGTTTCCGTATCAGAGGTGGAGCTAAGATCACATCTGCAATTTTTCGATGGTATTCCTACCGAAGCTATTCATGAAACGATTATTAAGGCCGCTGCCGATCTCATCTCACCGGAAGCACCCGATTATCAGTTCCTTTCTGCCCGCTTAGCCGTCTTTCATCTGAGAAAGAAGGCATTCGGCCAGTTTGAGCCGCCTGCACTGTATGATCATGTTGTGAAGCTGGTCGAGGCCGGTAAATATGACAAACATATTCTTGAAGATTACAGCCACGAAGAACTCGACATCTTAGATGGTTATGTGGATCACTGGCGTGATATGAGTTTCTCCTATGCGGCAGTCAAACAACTCGAAGGTAAGTATCTGGTGCAAAACCGCGTCACTCACGAGATATATGAGAGTGCGCAGTTCCTGTATATATTAGTCGCCGCCTGTTTGTTCGCTAAATATCCGCAAGAGACACGCCTAAGCTACATTAAGCGTTTCTATGATGCGGTTTCCACCTTTAAGATCTCACTGCCGACACCTATCATGGCTGGAGTGCGTACTCCGACACGCCAATTTAGCTCGTGTGTGTTGATCGAATGTGGCGATAGCTTAGATTCAATCAATGCGACGGCCTCTTCTATCGTAAAATATGTCAGCCAGCGTGCCGGCATAGGTGTGAATGCGGGTCGAATTCGAGCCTTAGGTAGCCCTATCCGTGGCGGTGAGGCATTCCATACCGGTTGTCTGCCTTTCTTTAAGTATTTTCAGACCGCGGTTAAGTCTTGCTCCCAGGGCGGAGTTCGTGGTGGTGCAGCCACCTTGTTCTACCCTCTGTGGCATCTCGAAGTAGAATCACTGCTGGTATTGAAGAATAACCGGGGTGTCGAAGATAACCGTGTCCGTCATCTGGATTATGGTGTCCAATTAAACAAACTCATGTATCAACGCCTGATCAAGGGCGGAATGATCAGTTTATTTAGCCCATCGGATGTACCTGGGCTTTATGATGCATTTTTTGAAGACCAAGACGAGTTCGAACGTCTGTATCTGCAATATGAAGCCGATGCCTCGGTGCGCAAAACACAGATTAAGGCAACCGAGCTATTCTCATTGATGATGCAAGAACGTGCCTCTACTGGGCGTATCTATATTCAAAATGTGGATCATTGTAATACCCACAGTCCTTTTGATAGCAAGGTTGCACCAATCAGACAGTCAAATCTGTGTCTTGAGATTGCACTGCCGACTAAGCCGCTCAATAACATAGATGATCCAGAAGGCGAAATAGCCCTCTGTACCTTGTCTGCGTTAAACTTAGGTGCGATCAAGGATCTATCCGAACTCGAGCCTCTGGCAGATCTGGCCGTGAGAGCCTTAGACAACTTACTCGATTACCAGGATTACCCCATCAAGGCCGCGCGTAAATCTTCGATGAACCGTCGTACCTTAGGCATAGGCGTGATTAACTTTGCCTATTACTTGGCGAAGGAAGGGGTACGCTACTCAGATGGCTCGGCTAATAACATCACCCACAGGACATTCGAAGCCATACAGTACTATCTACTCAAGGCGTCGATGAATTTGGCCAAAGAGCAAGGCCCCTGCCCGTTATTCCATGAAACCACGTATTCGAAGGGTGTACTGCCTATCGATACCTACAAGCGCGCCCTGGATAAGATATGTGATGAGCCATTGCATATGGATTGGGAAACACTGCGTCAAGACATAGTTAAACATGGATTGCGTAACTCAACCTTATCCGCTCTGATGCCATCGGAGACTTCATCACAGATATCCAACGCGACCAATGGTATCGAGCCACCGCGTGGACTCATCAGTGTTAAGTCGAGTAAAGATGGTCAGCTAAAGCAAGTGGTGCCGGATTTTGAGAAGTATCAACATAGCTATGAATTGCTGTGGCAGATGCCCAATAATGATGGCTATATACAGCTTGTTGGCTTGATGCAGAAGTTTGTCGACCAATCCATCTCGGCAAACACTAATTATGACCCAAGCCGATTCGAAGGTAACAAGGTCCCGATGCAGGTATTATTAAAAGACCTGCTCAATGCTTACAAACTCGGAGTCAAGACGCTCTACTATCACAACACTCGTGATGGCGCTTCGGATCAGCTAGATAGCATTATCAGCATAGAGAAAGAAGACGAGGACTGCGAAGGCGGTGCGTGTAAAATATAATACCTATCGGTATAACACGTTGCAGTGATTGAGATCAGGATTCATCATATAATGATTGAGTCCATAATTAAATTTATTAGGGGCTTGATGCCCCTGTATTCTGGAAGAAAACATGGCCTATTCTACATTTTGTCAAACACCTAATAATGCGCGTCTTGAACCTATGTTCATGGGGCAGTCGGTTAACGTCGCCCGCTACGACGTACAAAAATATGAAGTGTTTGAAAAGCTGATTGAAAAACAACTGTCTTTTTTCTGGCGCCCAGAAGAAGTCGATGTCAGTAAAGACAAAATTGATTACGCCGCACTTCCAGATCATGAAAAACATATTTTCATCTCCAATCTGAAATATCAAACCTTACTCGACTCGATTCAGGGGCGCTCACCTAATGTGGCATTCTTGCCTCTGGTGTCGCTACCTGAGCTGGAAACCTGGATTGAAACCTGGTCCTTCTCTGAGACCATTCACTCACGCTCATACACCCATATCATACGTAATATTGTTAACGATCCTTCTATCATTTTTGATGACATAGTCGAAAATGAAGAGATCCTCAAGCGTGCGACAGATATTGCCCAGTACTATGATGACTTAATTCAGCTTACCCAAGCCTTCCACCTTCACGGTGAAGGCACACACACCATCAACGGTAAAGAACTCTTGGTCACACAACGTACGATCAAGAAGTCACTCTATCTGTGTATGGTGTCGGTCAACGTGTTAGAAGCGATTCGTTTCTACGTGAGCTTCGCCTGCTCTTTCGCATTCGCCGAGCGTAATGTCATGGAAGGCAATGCTAAGATTATCCGTCTTATCGCCCGTGATGAGGCGCTGCACCTTAACAGCACGCAACATATCCTCAAGATAATGCGCGCCGGTGCTGACGATCCTGAAATGGGCGAGATAGCCAAAGAGTGTGAACAGCAAGCCTATGACATTTTTGTCAAAGCCGCCGAGCAAGAGAAAGAATGGGCCCAATACCTGTTTAAAGACGGCTCCATGATAGGTCTTAACGAGGCTATCTTGTGTCAATATGTCGAGTACATAACCAATGAGCGCATGAAGTCGGTCAATCTGCCGTGCCACTATGACGAGATCACTAACCCACTGCCTTGGATGAAGAACTGGTTAGAGAGTGATGCGGTTCAAGTCGCACCACAAGAAGTAGAAGTGTCCTCTTACCTTGTGGGTCAAATCGATGCCTCTATCGATGAAAGTGAATTTGAAGACTTTGACCTTTAGTAAAATCTTTAAAAAAGCGCCCATAGTCAGTCTCGATGGTCAGCCAGTGCTGCTGTTTAATCAGCAGCACCCTAACCTCTTGCTCGCACTGGAGCAGAAGAAGGTTCAGCTCTTCTCTGAGTGCCGTAATGGTTATTGCGGCGCTTGTAAGACCAAGATCATCAGCGGCAGTGTGACCTACCATACTCAGCCCTTATTCGCACTCAAAGCCGATGAGTGTCTGCCCTGTTGTTGCACACCCACTAGCGACTTAGACCTTGATCTGTCGCCAGAAGGCGCAGATGTCGTGACTCGCCCGGGTATAACAAGCGCGGTGATCGCGCAGGAACCCACTGAGACCGAATCCTGATCCGTTAGACACAAGCAGCGCGATAGAATAAGCGCTGCTTGTAATCATCCCATCCTGGATAAAAACGATCGATTCAAGTATCCATACAGGCTAATTATTTGAAGCCATACCCAATCGTTCCCCCCTCTAAATCGCAAGTAGAAAACGATTCAAGTCTAGGTATAGGCCAGCATCTTGTCATTCCGATCGACAAGACCCTAGACTGCACCGCCGCAGGCTCTAAATAACCATGAAGGGTCGACCTTAAAGTGAACCACCCAATACCCACTCAGCTAAAAGCTAAAACAGAAAATGTAATCAGCTTCATTCGAAAAATCATCAAAATAGCTGGATCCCCGCCCACAAGCATTGCGGGAATGACAAGTTTTGCATGGCGGGAATGACGAGCCCTAGAGTCACTGACAAGTAATGAAATCAGTCGTGTTATAACGCGATGGCCAGCTCGGCACCTTGTCTGATGGCGCGTTTCGCATCGAGCTCGGCCGCGACGTCGACTCCACCGATGAGATGAACCGGTAGGCCTGTGGCTTGCATCTCTTCGAGCAAGCTGCGATTAGACACCTGACCGGCACAGAGAACCACATTGTCCACGGCTAATATCTCATCTTTGTCATCAATGGAGATGTGTAAGCCCTGATTGTCGAACTTACGGTAGCTGACACCGGTTTTCATCTTGACCTTATGCTGTTTCAGCACTGAGCGATGGATCCATCCCGTGGTCTTACCCAGATCTTTGCCCATCTTAGTCGTCTTACGTTGCAGCAGATAGATCTCATGGGCCTCAGGCTTGCTCTCGAGAGCATTAGCATCATCGGCATGGCGCAGACCCCCTCGGTGTTTATACTCTTTATCTATGCCCCATTGTTTTAACCATTTATCGGGTTGCAAGGTTGAAGACTCCTGCTCACAGATGAAATGAGCCAGATCGAAGCCAATTCCGCCGGCACCGATCAAGGCGACGCGTTTACCTAAGGTCACTTCACCTTTTAGCACTTGTTGATAATCCACCACGCGAGGGTCATCGAAGCCATCGAGCTTGAGCTCTCTTGGCACCACACCCGATGACATCACAATTTCATCAAATTGTTCATCCCGAACCACGGAGGCGTCCAAACGGGTATTGAGTCTTAACTCGACCTTGTTGAGCTTCATCTGGGCCTTGAAGTAACGTATGGTCTCGTCAAACTCCTCTTTACCCGGTATTTTTCTGGCAAGATTAAACTGACCACCGACTTCTGCTTTCGCTTCGAACAAGACCACATCGTGCCCTCGAGTGGCGGCGTAGATAGAAAATGCCATGCCCGCAGGTCCAGCGCCCATGACGGCGATACGTTTCTTGTTCTTAGCCGGCGAGAAATTAAGCTCGGTCTCATAACAGGCTCTGGGGTTAACCAAACAGGTAGCACGTTTACGCGCAAACACATGGTCTAGACACGCCTGATTACAACCAATGCAGGTATTGATGAGTTCAGGCGTATTCGCCGCGGCTTTATTGACAAAATCCGGATCGGCTAGGAAGGGTCTCGCCATGGAGACCATGTCGGCCTGGCCCGATGCGATGATCTGTTCGGCAATTTCCGGTGTGTTAATTCTGTTGGTGGCGATGAGTGGCACCGAGACTTCAGACTTGAGTTTCTCGGTGACCCAGGCAAAAGCGCCTCTTGGCACACTGGTGGCTATGGTGGGAATTCTGGCTTCATGCCAACCAATCCCGGTATTAATGATGTTGACCCCTTCCTTCTCGAGTCGCTTAGCCAACTCGACCACCTCTTCCCACGAGGAGCCGTTGTCGACCAGATCTAACATGGAGAGCCTGAAAATGATGATAAATTCTTTGCCGACTTTCTCGCGTATGCTACGCACAATCTCCAGTGGAAATTTAATCCGCTTGTCGAAACTGCCGCCCCAATCATCATCACGCACGTTAGTGCTGGCAGAGATAAACTCGTTAATGAGATAACCTTCGGACCCCATGACCTCTACGCCGTCATAACCCGCCTTTTTAGCTAAGGCAGATGAGGTCGCATAATCTTTGATGGTGCCACGAATTTGCCTGGCTGACATGGGCGAAGGCATAAATGGACTAATAGGCGACTTTAACTTGCTCGGCGCCACAGAAAAAGGATGATAGCCATAGCGACCGGCGTGGAGCAGCTGGATACAAATCTTACTACCGCCGTCATGCACCGCCTTGGTTACCTTCTTATGCTTAGACACTTGCCAGGGGAAACTGAGTTGACAGCCGTTAGGTGCTAGGCGGCCACGTAAGTTTGGCGAGATCCCGCCGGTGACGATGAGACCCACTCCACCTAGAGCACGTTCTTGATAAAATACTGCCAGTTTCTCAAAACCGCCCTTTTCCTCTTCTAAACCTGTGTGCATGGAGCCCATTAGCACACGGTTTTTTAACTGGGTGAAGCCCAGATCTAAGGGTTCTAATAAATGCGGAAACGACATTCAAACATCCTTTTTAAACAAGTGATTTAAATCAGCATACCTCTTGTTTCCCCTAAGCTCAACTTTTGCGCTGGCTGGGTTTTATTAGATCCCTTTACAATTCAATTACCCTAATTGGCTTTTTTTCAGTTAGCATAGTGATATTGAAGTCATTAAGGAATGGATGATGTCCGCTAAACCCTCATTAATTAAAAGAATATTTCAGCTAATCTGGAAAAGTATCAACGGATTAAGAAAGCTGGTGCTTAACCTGTTCTTTTTCGGCTTGCTCGCCATCGTTATCGTCGCTGTCAGTGTCGATGATGATGTTCAGGTTGAATCTGGCTCAGCCCTGGTACTGGACCTAGCCGGTTCAGTCGTGGAACAAAAACGTCAAGTCGATCCCATCGAAGCGGCCATGAAAAGCAGCAAAGATAACCATGGTTCGGATGAAATCTTACTCGCCGATATCCTCAATGCTATCGATAATGCCGCCGCCGATGAGCGTATCTCTGCTATCGTATTAGACATGGGGCATCTCAGATTGACTGGGATAAGTAAACTTCAATCTATTGGTGAAGCCCTGATCCGTTTTAAAGCAACGGGCAAACCTATACTGGCAACAGCCAATTGGTACGGACAGAATCAATACTTCTTAGCCAGCTTCGCCGACACCATCTATCTTAACCCACAGGGAAGTGTGGAATTAAATGGCTTGAGTCGCTACCGTCAGTACTATAAATCGGCATTGGATAAGCTTAAAATCAATGCGCATATTTTCCGTGTCGGTACCTTCAAGTCAGCCGTCGAGCCTTATATCCGCGACGATATGTCTCCGGCCGCTAAAGAAGCCAACATTGAATTACTCAATGATATCTGGGCCAGTTATGCCGCCACAGTATCAAGCAACCGTGACATCAAGCCAGAGCAACTGGTGCTCGATGCTGAAGATTACCTGCGAGAGCTGGATAAGGCCGATGGTAAATCGGCAGATATGGCAATCAATATGGGTTGGGTGGATGAATTAGCCTCTGCAGAAGCCTTCAGGCTGAAGATGATAGACACTGTGGGCAAAGCCACAGAGGGCAACAGTTACAAGCAGGTAAGCTTGTATGACTATCAGTCGCTGATGTCGACTCAAGCGGATCTCTTCATCGAGGATACCGTCGCCATCATAGTCGCGAAAGGTACCATACTCAACGGTAACCAAGCCGCAGGTCAGATTGGTGGTGAGAGCACCTCTAAGCTGCTCCGCAAGGCCAGATTTGATGATAATGTCAAGGCCGTGGTTCTGCGCGTAGACAGCCCTGGTGGCAGTGCCTTTGCCTCTGAGCAGATCCGTCAAGAAGTGCTGGCACTCAAGACTGCCGGTAAACCCGTTGTCGTGAGCATGGGCAGCTATGCCGCTTCCGGTGGATACTGGATCTCGGCGAGTGCCGACTACATCTATGCCACCCCCACCACACTCACGGGCTCCATCGGCATCTTCGGCATGATCACCACCTTCGAAGATTCACTCTCTAGCTTAGGCATACACACAGATGGTGTTGCCACCTCACAGTGGGCGGGCATTTCGGTAGCCAAAGGCTTAACCCCAGAGATTAAGAGTGTCATTCAACGTCACATTGAACGTGGATATCATGACTTCATCTCTTTGGTCGCTGAAGAGCGCGACATGAGCCTGGAAGCTGTCGACGCCATCGCTCAAGGACGAGTGTGGTCCGGCCGTAAGGCACTCGAGTTAGGACTCATCGATGAGCTTGGCGATCTGCACAATGCCGTTGCCAAGGCCGCTGAAATGGCCGACTTAGCAGAGTTCGATAGCCAAATAATAGAACAAGAGTTGAGCCCACAAGAGCTCTTTATCCAGGAGATGTTCGCATCGGCCGCCGCTTATTTGCCTCAGAGCAGCATGGGTAATTCAATCATAGAGCAAGTGCTGACTCAGTGGTCAGGTGTGATTGAAGAGTTCAATAGCTTCGATGATCCTAACGGCATGTACCTGTTCTGCGACAACTGTACGCTATGATCTCAGCATGACTGAGCCAGAGTAACAGAGTCTAAACACTGGCTCTGCAACAAACACAAACCCGATCAGGCCCAGCCTGCTCGGGTTTTTTAATGACTAATACAAGTACAAGTACCAATACAAGTTTAAATATTATAAATAGCGGAAACCATTGGGTGAAGCCCACCAAGCAAGTATACTTCAACCAAATAGCGTCCATCTGAATTTAATCATGACCAAACGTTCCATATATGTTGCCTATACAGGCGGTACCATAGGCATGCAGAAGGCCTCCCATGGCTTCGCCCCTGTCGCAGGTTTTCTTACAGATTGTGTCAAGGCCATGCCTGAGTTTTATCATGAGGATATGCCGGAATTCGTGATCCAGGAATATTGTCCACTGATAGATTCATCGGATATGGCGCCGACAGATTGGCAGATGATCGCCAATGATATTAAGTTAAACTACGATAAGTATGATGGTTTCGTGATCTTGCACGGCACAGATACTATGGCCTTCACCGCTTCGGCCTTGTCTTTCATGCTACAAGACCTGTCAAAACCTGTGATTGTCACCGGGTCTCAGATCCCCCTAGCCCAGCTCAGATCCGATGGTCAAACCAACCTGTTAAACTCGCTCTACATTGCCGCCAATTATCCGGTCGCTGAAGTGTGTTTATTCTTTAATAACAAGCTGTTTCGGGGAAACAGAACAACCAAGACTCATGCCGATGGTTTCGGCGCCTTCGCCTCACCTAACTTTCCCTTATTACTCGAGGCAGGCATTAAGATCCACATGAAGGCCGGGAAAATAGCGGTGCCGTCGGATAAGCCTTTGGACGTCGCCACCATCAGTCCCCAGCCAATAGGCGTGGTGACACTCTACCCAGGCATCACCACAGATGTCATAAAGAACATCTTACAACAACCGGTCAAAGCACTGATCTTGCTTACCTATGGAGTCGGTAACGCCCCACAAAATCCAGCGCTGCTTAAAGTGCTGTCACAAGCGAGTCAACGTGGGATAGTCTTGGTTAACCTCACCCAATGTCTACAGGGCAAGGTTAATATGTCGGGCTATGCGACAGGCAGCGCCCTGCAAGAAGCTGGTGTGATCAGTGGTGCGGATATGACGACGGAAGCCGCCTTGGCTAAGCTGCACTATCTTCTATCTAAGCCTATGTCTCCCACACAAGTGAGAGAGGCCATGCAGCAAGATCTGGTTGGCGAGCTGAGCGAAGATTAATCTGCCATTGAAATCTTACTGTAAACGGGTTGTTTCTTTAGGTATGGGAGATTAGGAATAATATGCTGCGCATATTAGCCAGAAAATAAACAAAAAAGGCGAGTCACTCTGTTTGGTTACTCGCCTTTTTATTAGAGATGCCTAGCAGATATATTAAAGGTCTTTCTCTTTAAACTCGGCGATGGACTCGCCCTTGAACTGCTTCTTCAGCTCAGACTTAGATAATTCATTGATCTGTCCGGCAGAGTTAACCGTAAAATGGTCTGTTTGGTTCAATCTTCTCGCTTGATACAACATCACCAATTGCAGCGTCGAGTCACGCTGGGCTGCCGATAACACAGTACCGTCTTGCCACTTTCCCAACTCTACGCCGCTGACGAGTCTCTCATAGACGACTGGGGACATCTCATCGATCATCTTATTTATATCTGTCATACACTCTTCCGTTTATGCAATACCATTCTCACGCGAGTGATCATGTAGCCCACAAAGCCCAACACAAAACACGCGCCGGCGATGTAAGATCGAATCCCTTGGGCAGGCTCGCCCCCCCAAAACCAGATCACCACTCCCGCGATAAACAAGGTCATGGACAACATGCTGTGGTTCATCAGCTGATTCGAACGTTTAATATGACTGATGGTGGTCAATGAGTCAGTATTACCGGTCAGGTCTGCATTGCAAAAGCTGCATGTCGTCGCCTTACTCGAGATCCGTTTTTGACAACTTGGACATTGAATTAATGCCATCGCTACCTCAAAATTATGATGAGTGAACTAGCGAAGCTCGTCCACTACGGCTAACATCGCCGTGAGTGAGGCTTCACCTAAGTAGATTGAGCGTTCAGGAGACCATCCCGACATAGGGTCGGCTAAATTATCATTATCTTTAAATGGCATCTCCAATGTATTAGACAAACATTGGAATGTCTCAGCAACCCAGTTAGAGGCCACGGTGAGATTTGCCTTGCCAGGCTCGTCTTTATCGTAACCAAACTCAGTTTGGAAGTCAGCGCTGGTTAACTTGAGTGCTTGAACAAATTTTTGCTGCACTGCGGCCATCTTATCATTGTAACAAGGGACGCCTTCACAACCTGCAAGGAAGACGAAAGGCAGGCCTTCATCACCATGCACATCATAAAACAGATCCACGCCAGTCTCTTTCATCTTATTAGTGACATGGAATACTTCCGGGCTCTTCTCGAGAGATGGGCTGAGCCATTCACGATTGAGATTGACGCCGGCAGCATTGGTTCTCAAGTGGCCTCTCACCGAACCATCCGGATTCATGTTAGGCACGATATAGAAGTTTGCCTTGTCTAATAAAGCCTTTGCATTGGCACAATCACCGTCGAGCAAATTATTGATAAAGCCTTCTACCAACCATTCGGCCATGGTCTCGCCCGGATGCTGACGTGCGGTGATCCAGATATTTGCCTTCGACTCGTCGCCATCACC
The DNA here is from genome assembly GCF_013214165.1 of Shewanella sp. Lineage (GTDB taxonomy): Bacteria > Pseudomonadota > Gammaproteobacteria > Enterobacterales > Shewanellaceae > Shewanella. Next base: position 21,927 of record NZ_JABSSM010000065.1, read on the forward strand.
CACCTTGATTAAGGTCAGATCTCTGTCATCGAGTGTCAGACCCAGGTGCTCAAGACTCACCAGTGGATGCACTTGCACTGCGGCCAGCAGATCTTGATGACGCTCATAACTGTATGGGGCGAAATAGGCAATTTGAATCGCATCACAGTCGAGATCGACCGCTATGGTCAATTTGCCATCTTTATACTCTGTGGGTAATCTAAACCATTGTTGTCTGTCGTATGTGGCTACGGCTTGATAGTTTTCCCAACCTTGTGGATAAGAGGCAGAGCCAGCGTTGACAATATTAAGCAGATATCGATTACCCACCTCACCTTCGAGGCGAAAATTGAACCATTGGTAAAATTCTCCACCAACGTCCGGACGAATGGCTAACTGCACATCATTAATATCATCTTGATTGATGACTTCAATGTTTCCACCATCAAAATTAGCACTGATCCGCATAGGTCTTCCTTTGATTAATCTGAGAGAATGAGTCATCTGAACCTAGAGACTCAATAAATGGCCTATAGGATAAACCAAAATGTGCATTGGGGCAGCTAAAAAACAAAAAAGCCACATCGAATGTGGCTTTTGTATCCTTAATTTAACCTGGTTCACCAATTAGCAAAGCTATACCCTTGTCCTCTGACCGTGTTAATCAGGGTCTTGGGTAGCTGGGTATCGGCTAATTTACGGCGAGTGTTACTGATATGCATATCCAGATTTCGATCGAATCTGCCAAGATCCTTGTGCAGTACACTGCGCTGTAACTCCTGTTTGGTGATCACTTCCCCTTTGCGTTCGAACAGGTACTTAAATAATTTAAATTCTGTTTGAGTAAGGATAACCTTTCTCGATGCTATCGAAACACAATATTGAGTATCGTCAAATTTAACTTCCGTGTCAGAGGTTGGGTTAACAGTAAATTGCTCTGCTCGAGTTAATGCTACGCGACGTTGTAATGCTATCATGCGGACTAAAAGCTCCTTTACGCTAAAAGGCTTTGTAAGAAAATCATCGGCCCCAAGTTCATAGCCTTTTATTCTTTCATCTTCATTATCGATGGCAGAAATAACTATCACAGGGAGCTGATCTTTCCTTGCAGCCAATAAACCAAATCCATCTAATTTTGGCATCATAATATCTAGCAGAATAATATCGGGGAGGTCTTCCTCTAAAATTGCCAATGCTTCAAAACCATTCTCAGCACAGACAATATTGTGTCCTTCAGCCTCTAACGCTTCCTCAAGTAATTCCCTAAACACTAGATCATCATCGACCAATAATATTTTGCTCATCTCACCAAATACTGCGAATGCGAACCGTTATCATTAACACTACTATAGCTATTAGTTTAATTCCAGTTGTTTTTTAAGTAAATGTGAGCAATGTTAGTTATTTATACTAACTATTATGGTTAATGCATTGTAAATCCCTAAAGCAAAAAAAGACCAGCATTATCTGATCTTTTTTTATTGACCGCCAACATGCGTTTAAAATCGAGTGATTAGGGCTATTTCATCATCAGCTCGCGAATATATTTAACGGGCGCACTGCCGTAACTTAGAAATTGCTCGTGGAAGCCTTTAAGGTCAAATTGCTCACCCTGAGACATTTTAAGCTCTTCCCTAAAATCATAGATCTCACGGTAGCCTGAATAATAGCTGGTCAGCTGTACTTGACTCAGGGTCGCCCTCCTCCACTTACCTTCGGCTTCCGCCGTCTGCTGGAAGGCTTCTTGGGTCATCAAGTTAAGCGCCTCTTGTTCAGTCATGCCCTGTACCTGAATGCCGTAGTCGAGAATCGTGTTAGCTATGACTCGTAGATTCCACTTGTAGTACATCAACCAGAGCTCTGGCTCAAAATCACCATAACCCTCTTCGAGCATCATACGTTCGGTATAGACTGCCCAACCTTCGACCATGGCGCCATTACCAAACAAGCTCTTTATCATGCTCGGCGACTCATTTGAATAGACCAGCTGAGTGTAGTGACCCGGTATGGCTTCGTGAATATTGAGCACCTGCAAGATCCAGTGATTCGAATGAATCACTTAAGTAGTTTTATGTTTCGTCCCATTTTGCACCCTTGGTTAAGTTTGCCTTAGCTGTAAGCACTTGTAAATTAATAGGATGATGCAAGCCTCCCTTGGATAATGGTTTTACGTGGTCAACGTGGTAATCCGTACTTGTATGACTCTTAAATATCTCTGCGCATAGATAGAAGTACTCAATGTGCCTAAGCTCTTCTTCGCTCATTGTGGGCGTCTGGGCTAGCTTGGTTGCTCTATACCTAGCTCCATACGCTCTTGTTTTATCAGGATTAGCCTTAGCCCAAGCTGCTTTTGAAGCTTTAACTTTTTCTGAATTAGCTTCTCTATAAACTTTATCTTTGGTTGGATTAGCTAATTTATAAGCGTTATATGCAGCTTTGACTTTTTCAGGATTGGAATCACGCCAAACTTTAGCTTTTGCATTGGCTTTTTCAGGGTTAGACATCGCCCATGCTCTAGCTTTTACCTTAGCACAATGCTTACATCTACCAATATTACAACCTTTAGGAGCATTATATCGTTCAGTCTTGATCTTACATTTCCTGCAATATTTTTTCATAGTTCAATACCTTTGTTTACTTAAATGTATTGTGAGCGTCTGGGCAAGTACATCTTCAATTGATCTCATTGAGCCTTTATCTTAACGACTGACAATGACATCAGGAGTTAATATGGCTAAACGTTCTCATGAAGATTGGACAGCTTTAATAAAGCA
>NZ_JABSSM010000066.1 GCF_013214165.1 Shewanella sp.
CTACAGATTGCACTACCGCAAGGCCCAGACCTGTGCCTTGGGGCTTAGTGGTGAAGAAAGGTTCGAGTACTTTTTGTTGCATCCCTTTATCTAAACCTTTGCCGTTATCGGTAACATGGATCTGAATTTGATGCTCAGTTTCGCATCCTCTTAACTCGATAAGTGTCGCCCCAGCTTCTATGCCATTGATCACCAAGTTATTAATTGCAGAACTTAATGTAGCAGAATTAGCCAAAAACTCGCTGACAGAATTATCGACTCGTATTAATTTACACCAGTGTTGCTCTGCAATGGGCTCACAATTGGCCATCACATTATCGAAAATCGTTGACACCTGATGTGCCTCGCCTTGATCTTGCCCTCTTCCCTTCGCCATCAACAACATGTCATTGACCTGATGTTCGAGCTCATTGAGCCTGTCGACTAGCTTGGTCTGAAAGCGGGCTCTCGATTGCGCCGATATTTTGGTACTGGCCAGATTAGACGCGTAAAGTAGTGCCGCGGTTAACGGAGTCCTCACTTGATGTGCCAGAGTTGCCACCATTTTCCCCAATGCCGACAAACGCTGTAGATGTGATAGGTTCTTCTGTAACAAGCGAGTTTCGGTGAGGTCGGTAAGCACAATCAATTGTCCAGGCTCGGGCGTTAACGGCGTTATGGCCAATTTTACCCGGCGGCCATTCTTAAGCGAGACTTCGTGACCATCATCATCTCGAGGGGAGAAGGCACGATTGATGATCTGCAGCCATTTGAGTCCTTCTAAGGGTAAGCCTAACAGCTCTACAGCAACCGGATTAGCCTCTGTGACCAGTCCATCTCCATTGATGATGATGATCCCCGATGGCATAGCCTGCAAAATATGCTCCATACGATTCGACATATTGGCAGCTGGCGCTGTATCCAAGCATTTAGGCGATTCTTGGTTCAAACGATTAAGTTGTAATTGAGGACTTACGGACATATCCACTCCGTCAAAAAAATGCTGCTAACGGGGCAGATGCACAAAGTGGGCCAAATGAGAAAAGGGCGCGAGTTCCTAGGGGCCTAGGAACTGCTATTTAATCCTTACCCATACCGTACTTACGCATCTTCTCGACTAAGGTTGTACGCCTGATCCCCAGCATTTCTGCAGCGCGGGCAACAACATTATCTTGCTGCTCGAGCGCTTGTCTGATCATATCTATCTCAAGCTCAGCAAGAAGATCTTTCAAGTTGACTCCTTCCGGAGGAAGCTCACTTGGGAAGCGAGTTTCGGGGATCTCTATCGTCTCTTCATCACTGAAGATAGCGGCCAAGGCATCGCGTTCCTGCTCCTCTTCACTGATCTCCACACAATATTCAGGCACATCAATATGCCGATATTTATGCGGTAAATCGTTCACATCGACCAGACCACCAGGATAGAGTATGGTGAGTCGCTCGACTAGGTTGGAAAGCTCTCTGACATTGCCGGCCCATCGGTGCTCTTTGAGAGACTCGATAGCTCGCTGGGTAAATCTAACCTTGCCACGACCTTCATTGTAAACTCGGCTAATCAGCTCTTGTAAGAGTAAGGGAATATCGTCTTTTCTTTCACATAGGGCAGGCATTTCAATGGGGAATACATTGAGGCGGTAGTAGAGGTCTTCCCTGAAATCACCATCGGAGATCATCAGTTCCAAGTCTCTATGAGTCGCAGCAACGACACGCACATCGGCCTTGATAGGCTTACTGCCACCGACACGTTCAAACACTCGCTCCTGGAGTACACGGAGTAGTTTAACCTGCATCTGCAGTGGCATATCGCCAATTTCATCTAAGAAAAGCGTGCCCTTTTCAGCGAGTTCGAAGCGACCCTTTCTGGCACTGATGGCACCGGTAAATGAGCCCTTCTCATGGCCGAATAGTTCACTCTCTAACAACTCGGCAGGAATGGCACCACAGTTAACCGGAATGAAGGGGCCATCGCGCCTATCAGAAATATAATGTATATTTCTTGCGACAACCTCTTTACCTGTACCCGACTCACCCAGAACCAAGACCGTCGCTTCAGAAGGGGCCACCTGGCCAATCAAATGCCTGACTTGTGCTATCCCTGCACTTCGACCCACCATACTTCTAAATAACTTAGTCTGATTAGCACTGGTGGGAGTTTCTGGACGTCTTGCCTGGCCAAAGACCTGACAGAAATGCAGTAATTCCGTTAATTGGGGATAATTCAGTGGTTCTTCTATATAGCCAAGTATATTAGAGGCGTTGACGCCGTCCTGCTTACCTAGCAATAAAATTGGCTGCCAAGGCAGTTTCCCTGCAAGGGATTGAAATAACTCTTTAGACTGTGAGTCAACAGTAATAACCAAGGCCCGGTATCGAGTACTTCGTAGTCGCAGTTCAAGTTTATCGATTGAGACTAACTCAACTTGCTCACCTAAAAACTCAAATACACATGATAAGCGATTCATTCGCTCAGACTGGTTACCGACAAGTAGAATTCGTTGATCTGTTTGCATCATTAAAAAAGCCGTAAAGCGCTCGTTATTATTCGCATTAATTATTAGTGTTTGTTGCTAAAAAGAGATGTAGTGTTTCCATTACACATTTAAACAAAATCACTACCATGAGGAATAGTGTATTATCAGCAAGCTATTAGCAAGTCTCTGACGCATTTAATGCTTAACTGGATTCATATTCATTAAACTCATTTGATTCTAGCTGATAAATCCAACGAATCCATAATGTTTTGTCAAATAATTGACTCAGGCCAATTATTTGGGGCTGCGCGCCCCGAAATTAATTAAAACTACACAGCTTCTGTATGCGACACAATATGATGCTGCGCTTCTGGAATCGCATCCCACCCTTCCTTGATGGTTTTCAACATATCACTAACATCGACTAACGCTTGCACGTCGTTATTTATATTCGCTTCAGAAAGACGACGCAACATGAAGTCATACAGAGCACTCACATTAGCTGCTATCTCTCCCCCAGCATCCATATTCAAGCTGTTATTAAGCCCATTGATGATACCTATAGCCTTACCAATATTGATGCCTTTGGTTGCTGGGTCTGTATGCTCTATCGCATAACGACTCTGGGCAATTCGTTGCAGCGCACCTTCAAACATCATCTGAATAATTCTATGAGGCGAAGCTACCGCTATTTCGCTATCTACCGATACTTGACGGTATGACTGTAATGACCTTCTCATAAAAACCTACCTATTTGAATTTATCATCTTATATGCATTAATTTGACGTTGGCCTTGTTTGCTGTTTTGTAACAAACTTTGCCTAAGCCTCATGACTTTCCTTGCCTGTACTTTATATTTTTGTGTCAGCATTAATTGCTGCTCTAGATACGCTCTGTTGTCAAAATCACTATCTGCAACTAGGTGTTCGAGCATTTTTTGACGCCGACCGAGTAAATTCTGCAAGTCTGATACCAGTTCATCACCTTGCTCATAATTAACATCGATTTCATCCAGATTAAGTAAACTTAACGACAAGGCTTCGTTTACATCATTCAGTTCTTGCATTGAGTCTTTTCCTCACTAATACGCAATAAACCATGAGCGCGCCAATAATGCCGCTCCCTAGTTTTTCCTCACGACTCCAGGTAAAGAATCCAATCTCGATTGCAACATGCTGCTCTGGGCATTTAACTGACCCACAATGGCATCCATAGCATTGTACTGCTTATACAGCCGAGCTTCATAGGACGCCATCTTTGTCTTTAAACGTTCCCTACTGTCCGTAATCCTTTCTACCTGGTTATCTAAACTATCATCACGAATTTCGAATACGCCGCCTGCTTGGAGATATTTTTCAGCCAGGGTATCTAACGTTGTGGCTAATCCAGTATCTTCAGCACTAAAAAGGGTTTTTATCTGCTCAAAATTGGACTCGAGGGCCTCATCTAACTTGTCACTATCGATTTCTAACGGACCTTCACGCGTCGCACTTATCCCCATTGAAGATAGGAAAAGGCTACCATCTGGGGTGCTAAACTCACTTGACGTTATCCTTCTCAGCTGCCTCTCAATGTCGCGTACCAGCCTATCACCCTGTAAAATCCCGGCTGTCTTAGTCTCGGGATCGTAGCTTGACATATCATCGAGTGTTTTTAGCAGACTATTATAGGAATCCACGAAACTGATAATGCCATTTTTAACCGCTCCGGTATCGCGCTCAAACGTCAGGGTCGTTGTCTTGTTCGGATCCGCTTCGGTCAGTGTCAAGGTGGCACCGGTTATTGCGTTGGTTACCGTGTTAGAACTGGAGGTTACCGTTAAACCATCAATTTTTATGCGGGAGTCTTTGGCTTCCTGAACCTGGGTCATGGTGAAAGTATCACTGAGCGGTGTGCCGGGACCGACATCGGTTGCGCTGACACTAATTTGATTGGCAGTACCTGTACTCGTAGAGGTTAATACCAATTTAGCCCCATCATCGTCATTAATGATCGTCGCTAAGATGCCAACATTATCTTCGGCACTGTTTATCTTCTCTACTAAGGACGACAACGAATCGGTGGCATTGGCCGCAATATCGAAACTGTTTCCATCAACAGTAAAACTTAGCGTCCCCTCACCGACAGCCGCTTCGGCATCGGACGATGCTAAGGTACTGACTTTTTGACTTTGAGCCAACTCCTCTACCACCAAACTATAGCTACCGGCTATCGCGGTCTCATCTATCGTTGCACTAAAATAATCACTGTTTGAGAGTTTCACTCTCTGATTGATAAAAGACTCAGGATTGGAGAGATACTCTAGCTGAGTTTGGAAATCTGACATGGCACTCTTGAGTGAGCCAATAGCAGATATCTTGGCATTAAGCGTGCCCTCCTCGGCATTGAACCTCGCTATTTTTGGCGCCTCTTCGGCGCCAACTAGCGCATTGACTATGCCAGGGATGTCCATTCCTGAGCCGATACCAGCTGCAGATATTCCCATGCTTCCTCCTATGACTCAACTGGGTAGGCTAAACGCTAACCAGTGTAAAAAACAAACTAACGTAACAAGTCATCATGCTTCCGTTTTCATCAGTCCCCCGGAAACCTCGAACAACTTCTGTGCCAACTTTAATGCTTCTTCGGTGGGGATTTGACGAATCGTCTCCCCCGAGTCCATATCCATCACATTGACCACTGAGACACCAGAACTCTCATCGATCCTAAATGCCAAGCCCTTTTTCATCAGCAACATGGTATCACTAAGTTCAGCAACAGCTTGCTGTAATTGTTCAGGATTTGCTTCCTCGGTCATCTCTGAGACTTTATGACTCTCTTCAACGGCTTTGACTGCGGCTCTTGGTTCAATATCAGTGGTCTCTGCAGTCGTCCCTTTGAGCGGGACTGGCACTTCGCTCTTGTTACTTGTGATAGTCGATGGACTGACTAAGTTAATATTCATCCGATGCAAGCTCCTCTCGTTTATCAATCCCTTGTCTAAACCTGTTTTCATCCTGATGTAGAAATTATGCCATTAAATATCACCTGGCGATAAACAAAAAGGAAGATCCACTGCTGAATCTCCCCTTAATCACGTGATGAGTTCGCTATGACCCTACTGCTTCATTTGACTCATGCACTAGGGTGACGATTAAAGTAGCGACAAGGCGACTTGTGGTAACTGATTCGCCTGAGCTAACATAGCTGATGATGTCTGCGACAAGATCTGCTGCTTGGTCATCTCCGCTGTTTCTTTGGCAAAATCAACATCCTGAATACGACTTCGAGCATCTGCCACATTGGTCTGAATATTTTGCAGGTTGTTAATCGTGAAGCCCATACGGTTTTGTACCGCACCTAAGTCCGCACGTTGGCTATCGATACTCGCGAGTGCGCCATCAATAACGCCTAGGGCATCTTGTGCGCCGTCAACGGTTGAGAGGTCGATGGCAGACACAGAGCTTAGGGCGGATTTGCTATTACCGACTAGCTCCGCCGTATCTGCGGTGCCATCAGAGCCCATCGTAAAGCCTTGTGAAGATGTGATCTTAAGTTCTGCGACTTGTGATACGCTACCCACGCCGGCAGCAGTACCACCCAATGTAACAGTACCGGCAGTACTGCCAGTGATTTCTGCACCATCAACTCCGCTCGCTTTCAAGTTGATTTCGGTACCATCATACGTGGCATCGAAACCATCACTGGTTAAATCCTCAGCCAGTTTATCCATCTCGCCGGCATATTTCTGTAAGTCATAGCTTTTGTCACCGACAGTTAACGTACCGTCGTCGGCTGCAGTTAATGCCCCTATGGTCGTCTCTAACTTAGCTTCGGCTGTGACGCCTGCACCTGAGGCATTGATTGAATCCGCCACTCCCGCTGGTCCACCTGCGACACCGACTGTCTTACCATTGATATAGATGTCGCCAGCTGTAACCGTAGCGAGCTGGGTGGCTAAATCGTTTGCATCTGTGTTGCCATAAACGGTACCGCCACCTTTCACTTCATGAAGTCCGATGGCGTTAGCAGCCGTTGAGTCGATAGTCACTGAGATGGTTTCATTTGCATTTGAGCCGACTTGGAATTTTTGTGTACCGTAACTGCCATCGAGTAAGTTTTTCCCTGCGAAATCGGTCGTGTCTGAAATACGGGTTAATTCAGCATTCATATCCATTAACTCGCTCTGGACTGAATCCATATCTACCTGGTTTAGACCTCCACCCGCAGCCTGGAGCGACAGCTCACGCATACGTTGCAAGATATTGGTTGATTCCTGCATCGCACCTTCAGCCGTTTGCGCAACAGAGATACCGTCATTCGCATTACGCATTGCCACGTCAAGACCGTTAATCTGACTGGTCATACGATTTGAAATCTGTAGTCCTGCCGCATCATCTTTTGCACTATTAATTCTAAGACCCGTGGATAACCGCTCCATAGAAGTCTGTAGACTATTGTTAGCACTATTTAAGCTGCCTTGTGCCTTCATTGATGTGACGTTGGTGTTTACTGAAATAGCCATAATTCGTTTCCTTTTATACCTGACTGTTTAGACTATGCCTGTCTGCGCGAAGCCAGGCGGATCTGTTCGGTTACAATGTATTTAACGGCAATACTCGTTTTTACTTTAGACATTTTTAAAAAAAACTTGAGAATGCCCAGTGATAAGGATTAAGCCTGAGTCCCTCCCCCTCTAGGATGCTTGCACGCTCGTTGTTCACGCTTATATATAATCAAATAAAGAGGTCGAGCTCACTCTGCCAAATAGAGTCGATACGGCATTTAACGCCAATTGTTGTTTTTCAAACTCAGTAATCGCCGAGGCGTAATCTAAATCCTCCAACAATGACAGGGCTGAACTATTGACTAACTTTACATCTTCATGACCTGACTGATAACTCTCGACACGTTTTAAGTCGTTACCTGCAATGCCTCGATCGAAATCTATTTGCCTTGTCCCACTGGTAATATTACCCAATAAGTGTGCCAACTCCGCGCTGCCCTGGGGGGTGTTAATCTTATTAGGCGATTCGAGCAGTGTTATAGCCTGATTAATCGAGTCAAAAATACTGACTTCAGTTTGCGGGGACAGGGTGAAGGTATCCCCTGCCGCTGGGGCTCCATCGATTTTTACGTCGATGCCATTAAAACTCACAGGCTTGCTGGGATCGAAGTTAGCCACCACCACTTGTGATGTGCCAGCCGAATCAACAACGTCTAAATCAACGCCGCCGGTTCCATTATCGGTGAAGCTGAAGGTATATCCCTCAGGTGCCACAGGTACATGACCACCAGGAGTCACAATATTGGCACTGGCAAGATTAAATTCACCGATTTGGCCTGGCAAATAATTGACGCTAAAATCACCTAAGGCATTCGCCGCGTTCATAAACACGCTATCGCCCGGCAAATTTGTGCCGACTGTGACTCCGGATGCCACAACGGCTTGCCTCACGCCACTGTCACCGCTATAAACTATGTTCCCTGATGAATCGAAGGCGAAGGGTTGAGTCGAGGTTCGATCACCTGAAAAGAGATAATTGCCGGACTCATCTTTTGAGTTTGCAATGGATAACAGCTCCTCGAGACTCGACCTCATCTCGTTAGCAATCGTCACCTGATCCGTATCGCTCAAGCTACCATTTACGGCGCTTAGTACCTGTTCTTGGATTGAACTGACTAAGCGTTCAGCGCTGCCTAACTTGCTCTCAGCAACCGCTAAGTGACCGGTTGCATAATCGATGTTTTTTATAAATTGATCGACCAGGGCGTTTTGCTGATACAAGTTATCTATGCCTATGGCCGCAACAGGATCGTCTCCCGCGGTATTGACCCGCTTACCTGTGGATAATTGCTCCATGATCTGACTGGTTGCCGATTGCCGATCCAGCACACTGTTGATGCTTTGATTGAACATTTGAGCCGTAGAAATTCTCATATCAGCCTCCTTTATCTAACCGCGTTCAATAGGGTGTCAAAAATTTCATTGGCCGTGGTCATTATCCGCGCCGATGCTTGATAAGCTTGCTGAAATCGCAGTAGGTTGGCCGCTTCTTCATCGATATTCACCCCAGATTCGCTCTGCACTCGGTTATAGGCCTGTAAATAAACTGACTGCGCCGTTCCAGCGGCAATGTCGGCCGCCTTGGCTTTGCCACCCACACTTATTTTGGTGCCTTGATACACATCACTCAATGTCGAGCCACCACTGTTCATCAACTTGGCTTCACTCAAATTCGCCATGGCAACTGCATTGGTGTTATCACCTGGGGCAAATGAAAAATCAAAAGTGAAGCTCTGCGTTGAAGTCGAGGTCGTATCAAGATCGAAACTAAAGCCATTACTGGTAATTGTCGGTGGAGTATATGCCGCTGCGCCACTCACTAAAGTGCCTGATGCATCGAATACGGTAAAAGTATTGGCTAGCGGATCAATCTGATACGTTAACTCAGACCCCGTCAGTGGAAGATTGGCATTATTCCTATCTATGCTAATGATCTCGATTTGAGTATTAGCAGAATTGGACGAAGCTGGTGTCACTTTAGCACCCGCAGCGGCTATCCCTTTGGCATCCGTCATCTCTACGGCAATACTCGCAGCCGCGCCAGCAGAGGGCCTTATTTCAAACTTGTCGCCGTCGGCTAATGCACCTGAATCGATATGTATAGAGAAACCATTAGCACCGTCGAGCTGTGTGCCATTTAAGGTCAGTGGGCTGACACTGCCAGTGATTGTGTCTTTCAACTCATAGGTTGCCGGGGCCGTATATTTCAACTCGAAACTGCTGCCGGACAAGCCGCCTACATCATCAATATTGACTCTTAGGTTAGCCGTACCTGAGTTTGACGCAAAACCACCTACTCGCCCAACAGACATAGTCGGATCATTGATATCTTTGAAGATGTTCTGGCCCATATCACCATTAAGGTCGAAACCTTGACCATTGGCCTGATTGAACGCATCTGCGACACCTAAGCTAAGTTGGCCTAATTCGAGTTCTGCCGGAATGAGGGTTTCATCGCGAAATTCAAACAAGGCCCCCAGCTGCCCCCCCATCTTGGCCGGATCTATGGTCTGGCTCTGGCTGCCTATATTAGCGACGACTCTTAGCTCTCCCGGATGAGGGTCTCCCGCCATAGTGCCTAGGGACATAGATACTTCAGCGGAAACCAACATCACAGCACCACCTAACATGATGCTTTTAGCGCCGGTATCTAACGGAATAACATTCACTTGCGCATATTGGCTCAGCTCCTGAATGAGGGCATCTTGCCTATCTAACAAGTGCGCATCTTCACCCTGAGACTTCATCAACTCTTGATTGAGTTGACCCAGCTCTTTACTGATCTCATTGATTCGGTCCGTGATGCCGGCGATTTGATCATTGGTCTGCTTCATCTGACCATCTAGATGGTATTGCATCTGGTTCAGGCTATCCGCCAGTTGGCCTGCAGAACCTAACACAGAGCCACGAATGCCCATATCATCAGGCAGATCGGCTAAACTATTTAAACTGGCAAACAAGTCATTCAGACCCTGTGGTATGGATTTACCAATTTGTGAAAACAGTTGATCCAGTTCACTCATCTTAGTTTGAGTGGTCTGAGCTTCACTGGCACCCGTTTGACCGATCCTCAGCTCGCGAGCGGCATATTCGTTATAGATACGTTTTACATCTGAAATGTAGGTGCCTGCACCATAGAATTCTCCCCCCATACTCTGGGATCCTATGCTGGACTGTTCGGCAACTTGCCTGTGGTATCCCTGGGTATTAGCATTAGCGATATTATTACTGGTCACAGCAAGCTGGGCCTGAGAAGCCAAGACACCGGTGCGGGCAATATTCAACAGATCCATAGACATTACACACGACTCCTATCTAGTTGCGGCTCATCTAACATCACACCTTGTTGCTCTCTTTGCTGCACTCTTTGCGGCAAAGTGGAAAGCTCAACTCTGTTAGCAATAAAAATCATTACCTTGCTCCCAGAGATGGCAGACTAAGATCCGGCTTAATCGATTCCATCACCTTAATCACTTTATCGGCATAGTGAGGATCCGTTGCATAACCGGCATCTTGTAATGCCTTGATAAATTCGTTGGGGTTGGCGGCTTTCTTTAACGCTTCTTGATATCTAGGCCCTGTAGAAATAAAACTGACAAAATCATCAAAACTTTGCTTTATGTCTTCATAGACACGAAAATCGGCTTTTTGTTGTACCGCGATGCCTTGTTCGAACTCGAGCGTAGTGACCAGAGCCTTATCACCCTGCCAACGTTTATCCGCTTTGATGTTAAAAAGGTTGTTACTAGATCCGCCTCCAGCTCCTTTGACCATTTTCTGACCCCAACCCGTTTCCAGAGCCGATTGTGCTATCAAGACTTCGGGTTTAGTGCCTAACGCTAGCGCCGCTTTTGCTGCATGGGGGTAAAGCTTAGCGACAAAATCATCTCTATCGTTGAAGGTCAATTCTGACTGCCTCACTGCGGATGGCAAACTCTTGCCTGTCAAAATACTGTCTACAGGGCCCATGGGGTTAGTGTCTGAATTGCCCCTGGAATTGATGTCTTCATCCGGTGCTATCGCCCGATTCATCACATTCGCCTTGAACGATGCCTGAGACAAGTGGCCTTGCTCGCCCCCACGCAGTGCAGACGCTGGGGTAACCTTGCTGGTTTCGGGAGAAAGTTGCTGCATCATCATCTCTGCGAGACCCAAGATGCCCTTTTCTGATAAGTTGATCGACATCTGCTGATCATGCATCTGCTCATAGAATTTGGTGGATTGGCTATTCATCGGGCTATCCGATTCGAAGCCTGCATTGGCAGCCCGCATGCTCTTCATCAACATTTGCACGAAGATCCCTTCGAATTGCTGGGCAACTTCCTTCAAAGCGGCCTTATCATCTTTCAAGGCCTTGGCTCTTAACGAGTCGAGACCTCCGATGTCCATAAAATGTGATGAATTTGACAGCTTTTGCATAAAAGTTCCCGGTTGTGCCGACAATAATCAGACGGTATGGTTTTTATAAAGCAAGGCACATGCCAGATCATCGATAGATTGAGTGTTAATCCAATAAACATCGAGTTTTTAGGGGCATTGGAGAGTGATAGGCTAATGAAGAGAAGCATTAGGGTCTGGAATCAGGCCCTAATGTTAAAGATAGCCAGCTCATAAAATAGAGCATATAGCTAGATGATGATGAGTTCCCCCTGCAGCGCTCCAGCCACATTCAAGGCCTCCAGAATAGCCAGCACATCTGAGGGAGCCGCGCCCACTAAGTTAACCGCCCTAACCAGCTCGTCCAGTGTCGTGCCAGGATTAAACATAAACATACGCCGGTTTGACTCATTGACATCTATGGTGCTGTCTGAGGTCACCACGGTTTGGCCACGTGCCAAGGCATTGGGCTGTGATACCTGAGTCGCTTCGGCAATCGTAACGGTTAAGCCACCATGGGTCACTGCCGCAGGTAACAGACGCACATTTTGGCCTACCACTATGGTCCCGGTACGTGAGTTTACGATAATTTTGGCAGAACCGGATGCAGGTTCGACCTGAATGTTCTCTAATGTCGCCAGGAAGGACACTCGCTGAGACACATCCCTTGGCGCGCTAACTTGTATCGAAGCCGCATCTAATGCCCTCGCCATTCCGGGGCCCAGCAACTCATTGATGGCATCGGCTAATCGTTTTGCGGTGGAGAAATCGGCGCGACGTAAATTAAATGTGAGGTAATCGCCGCTCGAAAAAGGCGTAGCCACTGTACGCTCGACGATGGCGCCGTTTGGAATTCGGCCAACTGTAGGCGTGTTTTGAATGACTTTAGAGCCATCTAGACCTTCTGCGCTGAAACCACTGACCACCATGTTGCCCTGTGCAATGGCATAGACATTGCCATCGACCCCCTTGAGGAAGGTCTGGATTAAGGTTCCGCCGCGCAGACTCTTGGCTTCGCCCAAGCTCGACACAGTGACATCTAGAGTCTGTCCTGGTTTGATAAAGGGCGGCATATCCGCATGGACCGCAACGACGGCCACATTCTTAATTTTAGGCCTGAAATTAAAAGGAAGATTAATACCGAAGTTTTTCAGCATGGTCTTAAACGTCTGCTCGGTGTAACGCGTCTTCTCACCCGTGCCTGGCAGACCCACGACCATACCATAACCTATGAGCTGGTTATGGCGCACCCCTTGAACGTCGGCGATATCTTTTATCCTTTGGGCCTGACTCGGTCCAGCGACGAACATGAGTAGGAAAAGATAGAGCATATTTAATTTCATAAGGTTAACTCCTTAAACATGACTGGGCTATGTGGCAGGTTTAGAAGGGCCACCAGCTGCCCATAAAGAACGAACTGAGCCAGCCCACTTTTTGCACGTCCGCAAATGTGCCGGTACCACTGTATTGAATTCGCGCATTGGCGATACGTGGTGAGTCTATGGTGTTATCCGGACGTATATCTTGTGAGCGTACCACCCCGGTCAGTCGAATAAATTCATCGCCATTATTGATACTTATCCACTTCTCGCCGCGAATAACTAGGTTACCGTTGTTGAGTACCTGCATCACATTGGCCGAGATGCTGCCGGTTAAGCTATTACTCTGATCGGCATCAGACTCACGCTTGGTATTCATGCTGTCCTTGTAGCGCAGATCTATGGGCTGTCCACTTATGGTGATATTACCACCTCCAGCATAGATGGGATCCAGTGATAAGTCGGTGCCCTTCTTAAGTTCATTGTTGGCACTCTTCGACGCCTGAGTTTCTTCCATTAAAATCACTGTGATGATGTCACCGACCTTGAGCGCCTTAATATCGGAATAGAGGCTAGATGCCTGACTGTCCTGATACATGGAACCTGTGGCGGCAATCTTAGTCGGCGGTGCTTCTGGGTACACAGGGGCATAGTAAGGGTCGTCGGGGATCGGCTTGTTATCGCTCGTCGAACTGCAGCCACTCAACAACAAGGCCAACAACAATCCTGATAGAGAAAAATATGTATTCATCGACTAGCCTCTAGAGATTCTGGTTTATGTAAGACAGCATCTGATCGACCGCCGTGATAACTTTTGAATTCATCTCGAAGTTGCGCTGGCTCTGGATAAGATTCACCAACTCTTCGGTCACGTTAACATTCGAGGTTTCCAGCGAGCCTTGTTGAATGGCCCCCATGCCGTCCAGCGACGCAGTACCTTGAATTGGCGTGCCACTGGCACCCGTTTCAAGGTATAAATTCTGTCCCATGGGGTCCAGTCCGCTTGGATTGATGAAATCTGATATTGCTAATTGGCCGACAACCTGATTCTCTGCCGTTCCAGGTGTCTTAACCGAGACTTCGCCCTCGGCAGACACAGTGATCCCAGTGGCATCATCAGGAATGGTTATGCCCGGCTGGACCACATATCCTGACCCTGATGTCACCATTTGCCCGGTATCATCTAAGGTAAATTGGCCATTGCGGGTATAAGCCGCCGTACCGTCTGGCAGTTGTATCTCAAAAAAACCAGGTCCGTTAATCATCATATCCATGGCGTTATCGGTCGTTAGCAAGTTCCCCTGGGTAAACACCTTCTGAGTCGCGACAACCTTAGTACCAGCACCGATATTTAACCCATTGGGTAACTTGGTATTTGACGCGCTGATACCGCCAGCTTGATTAACATTTTGATAGAGGAGGTCTTCAAAAACCGCACGACTCTTCTTATAACCAATCGTGCTCGCGTTGGCCACGTTGTTAGAGATCACCGATATATTCGTTTGCTGAGCATCTAAACCTGTCTTACTAATCCATAACGCGGGATGCATAATATTACTCCTAGCTAATACGCATTAATGAAGAAGAGGCTTTATCCATCTCTTCTGCTGTTTTCATCATCTTGACCTGCATCTCAAATTGACGTTGTAAGTCAATCAGTGACACCATCTCAGAGACGGCATTAACATTACTGCCTTCCACTGCACCACTCTCTAAGGTAATAAAAGCATCCGCAGGGGCATTGTCACCAGATATTAATCTGAACAGACCGTCTTCCCCTCGCATCAAATTCTGATTGCCAGGGTTGACTAACTTGATACGGCCAACTTCTTCGATGTTTTCTGCCGGAGAGCCTAAGGGTCTGACTGAGATGATGCCATCTTGAGCAATCTCTACCTTCTCGATAGGCAGTGGCAACACGATAGGACCGGCATCCCCCATGATAAGATTTCCGCGGTCGTTGCGCAGTAGGCCACTAGTGTCAAAACTTAAACTGCCGGAGCGAGTGTATGCCTCTCCGCCATCGGCGCTCTGCACCGCAATCCAACCTTCACCTTTAACCGCGATATCGAGATCTCTACCTGTGGTCTTGATGGGGCCCGCAGAAAAGTCAGCCGATGGACTCTCAGTCATGGCAAATACGCGGGTCGGCAAGCCTTCACCGAATGCTTGCATCGAACGAGCTTGCTCCATATCCGCCTTGAAGCCGTCGGTATTGGCATTGGCTAAATTATTTGCCCGTACAGCCAGGGAGTTCATATTCTGCTTTGCGCCACTCATGGCGACATAGAGTAATTTATCCACTGGGTTCCTCCGTCAATCATTTGGTTAATACTTGCTGATAACAAAATAAAGCAAACATCATGCCAGAATAAAAACAAATAATTGGCGCTTGGATATAGAGGCGTAAAAAAAGATAGGCTATTAAGCGGAAAGGCATTGCCGGGCGGCAATGCCTTCTTGTATCGATGACACTATATCGAGCAAATTATCGCATCTCTAGTCTAGTATTGCCTGTTGCAAGGTATTATGACTCCAAGTGTCCTCGTTATCGGATCTGTAACTCTAGTATTGCCTGTTGCAAGGTATTATTGACTCCAAGTGTCCTCGTTATCGGATCTGTAACTCTAGTATTGCCTGTTGCAAGGTATTATTGACTCCGAGTGTCCTCGTTATCGGATCTGTAATATGGTCTGTTGCAAGGTATTATTGACTTCCAGTGTTCTTGAGTTCGCCTGGAAGTTACGTTGAGCAGAGATCAGATCCACCAGCTCTGTGGTCAAGTCTACATTCGACTGCTCTAACGCAGATGAACGTATACTGCCAAAAGTACCGCTATTAGCCTCACCAGCCAATGCCTGACCCGAATCTTGGCTAGCCTTCCAAGAAGTGTTCCCCACTTGAGTCAGACCTTGCTCATTGGCGAAACGCGCCAGGGCCACCCTAGCCAGTGCGACTGTTGTGCCATTACTGTAACTGGCATTAACCAAACCATCTGCGCCAACTTCGACATTGGTTAGACGCCCCACAGTGGTACCATCTTGGTTCAGCTCGGTCACCTCGAACGTCGAGGCATATTGAGTCGGATTATTAAACGCTATCGTCAGAGTTTGCGTGCCATCGGTGCCAGGCCCTAGCACATTGGCACCAGCGACGCCCAAAGATTCTGTTTTAATTGTGGCAGGATCACTGCCGGTGTATGCCCCAATATCGTTGAACTTGAGCACTGCACCTTTCCAACCGCCAGCAGTCACTGCAGTGCCGGTTCCATCTGGGGTACCGTCTGCATCTGTATCCGTTTGATAGCTGCCAGCTGCACCATCTACGTCGACTTGTTTGCCATCCACCGCATAATAGGCCACCCAGTTACTCTCACCGGTATAAGCCCCATTCGGCGGACGCACGAAATAGGTGGTCATAATATGCGGCTCACCCAAGGAGTCATACATGGTCACGGCCGTCGAGTTATTATAGGTATCGCGATCGTTAGGATCGAACAAGGCAGGATCTAATGTAGAGTCACCGGCATTTAAGTTCATCTGTATGCTAATATCGCCTGTCATCTGCGGGCTGCCAGCGGTATCAGGTATCGCAACAGGCTTAGTCGTAGTCAGGCTGACTGATGTCGAGTTGCCATCCTTATCTACCGGAAAGGTTTGCAAATAGTTTCCTTGAGAATCGACTAAATAGTTACTCGAGTCCACTTTAAACGCACCGGCACGTGTAAAGGATTGATCCTGGCCATTAATATCAGAAGAGGTGACAAAAAAACCACCACCATTAATGGCCATATCCAAAGCATTATTGGTAAACTGCATACTCCCTTGATGAAATTGCTGAGCAACTTGGCTGGTTGTCACTCCTCCGCCAACGGCAGTCTTACTATTAGAAAAAATAGAATTTGCATACACATCGGCAAACTCAGTGCGAGACTCTTTAAAGCCTATACTGTTCACGTTAGCGATATTGTTCGCCGTGGTGTTTAGATCTTTTTGAGCGGCAGCAATTCCACTCAACGCGATATTAAATGACATAATTTACCTATATTCAATCGATAACGGCAGGTGGAATACTAGATACCACCAGAATTCAATTTAATTCAACAGGCAATGAGAGTCTCTCCCATTGGTATTCAAATTTTACCTTGCCTGTCTAATGTTTTTCCTGATTTAACCAGGCTAGTGGCGCAACAGACGAATAAGCAGCCGATTATCGGATCTGCAATATGGTCTGTTGCAAGGTATTATTCACTTCCAGTGTTCTAGAGTTCGCCTGGAAGTTTCGCTGAGCAGAGATAAGATCCACCAGCTCTGTGGTCAAGTCGACATTCGATTGCTCTAATGCAGATGAGCGAATACTACCGAAGGTGCCACTATTGGCTTCACCTGCCAGTGCCTGGCCCGAACTTTGGCTAGCCTTCCAGGAAGTGTTCCCCACTTGGCTCAGGCCTTGCTCATTGGCAAAACGCGCCAATGCCACCCGAGCCAGAGCGACTGTGGTGCCATTACTGTAACTGGCATTAATCAAGCCATCGGCGCCGACCTCGACATTAGTGAGACGACCCACAGTGGTGCCATCCTGATTTAACTCGGTAACCTCGAACGTAGAGGCATATTGCGTCGGATTATTAAAGTCTATCGTCAGAGTCTGCGTTCCATCGGTTCCAGGACCTAGTACACCTGCACCGCCAACCCCCAACTGCACAGTTGTAATAGGGTCAGGAGAGGTACTGGTATGTGCACCCGTATCGTTGAACTTGAGCACAGCGCCTTTCCAACCTCCAGCTGTAACAGCTGGAGTCCCTGTCACATCTGCCGTGCCATCACCGCTTGTATCTTGATCGTATACCCCAGCCGCGCCAGCCAAGTCAACTTGTTCACCATCTACGGCATAGAAGGCCACCC
The DNA here is from genome assembly GCF_013214165.1 of Shewanella sp. Taxonomy (GTDB): domain Bacteria; phylum Pseudomonadota; class Gammaproteobacteria; order Enterobacterales; family Shewanellaceae; genus Shewanella. The sequence goes on from NZ_JABSSM010000066.1 coordinate 17,598, forward strand.
AATTACTCTCACCGGTGTAAGCCGCATTCGGTGGACGCACGAAATAGGTGGTCAAGATATGCGGCTCACCCAGGGAATCATACATGGTCACCGCGGTGGAGTTGTTATAGGTATCACGATCGTTAGGATCAAACAGGGCGGGATCTAACGTAGAATCACGGGCATTAAGGTTCATCTGAATGCTAATATTTTCCGTCTTCTCGGGACTACCCGCCGTATCAGGGATCCGCACCGGCTTGGTGGTGGTTAAACTCACTGATGTCGAGTTGCCATCCTTATCGACAGGAAAGGTCTGTAGGTAATTTCCTTGTGAGTCAACCAGGTAATCTGAGGAATTGACTTTAAATGCGCCCGCTCGGGTAAAGGAGTGGTCTTGGGCTTCGAGATCTGACGAGGTCACGAAGAATCCGCCACCATTGATCGCCAAATCCAGCGCGTTATTGGTAAATTGCATACTGCCTTGATGAAATTGCTGCGCGATCTGACTGGTGGTTACACCACCGCCGACCGCCGTTTTACCGTTAGCAAAGATGGAATTCGCGTACACATCGGCGAACTCAGCACGGGATTCTTTAAAGCCAATGCTATTCACGTTGGCTATATTGTTTGCCGTGGTATTTAGATCTTTCTGCGCAGCTGCGATGCCACTCAATGCTATGTTAAACGACATAATTCACCTCGATTCAAATTCAATTCATTACAGCACGCCTAGAAACGATATCACACCTCTGAAACCGCCAAGACGTCACCAAGTTTAATGCCGCCAATACCGCGTAAATTTAAGATTGAACCGGTAGATGCGGTCCCTAGAGAGACACTGGTAACATGAGCATAAGTTGACACTGCCAGATCTTCACTCTGTCCATCGACTCTACCACTGGCTTTAATCGAGTAAATGCCACTTGGCATCGGCTCACCATTTTTGTCCAATCCATCCCAGGACACATCGACATTGCCGCCCTGACTACCATCAATGTTAAACGTGGTGATCAGTTGCCCTTTCTCATCTTCGATGCGTACCACTATGGTCTCGATAGCCTCAGGCGTACTCACGACTCCCTTAAGCACTGGGTCTTCCTCCGAGAGATGGCCGGTATCCGACGGGATCAATACTTTCTGCCCCACCAGTCCAGAAGCTTGCAGTGCCTGACTAGAGGTCATCACGGCATTAAGATTAACAATCTCATCATTGAGATTACTGATGCCGTCAACGGTAGAAAAAGCCGCCATTTGCGCAATCATCTGATCGTTATCGACAGGTTTAAAAGGATCTTGCATCGACAGCTGTTGGCTCAAGAGAGAGAAGAAATCCTCTTGGCTCAGCTCTTGATTATTTGACTCTGGTATTGTTTTCTCATCAGGCAGACGAATCGCATCGAGAAACGGATTTCCCGTTGACGTCTGCTCAGTAGACCGAGTTGCGGCCGATTCAACAGCAGAGGCTTGCTTGGACGGCGCACTCGACTGAGTCGACGTTTGAGCCTGTGCCCCTGAGGGTTGAGTTTGACTAAGTGGGTTAATGAGGCTCACTTTTTACCTCCTATTATTTGCCAATTCTAAGGGTTTGTTGAAGCATAGATTTTGCTGCATCAGCCACCTGAACATTCATTTGGTATGATCTGGATGCCGAAATCATATTAGCCATCTCCTCCATCACATTGACGTTAGGTTTATAGATAAAGCCATCCCCGTCAGCCATGGGATGGTTTGGAGAGTACTCTTTCAACAAGGGGGCATCACTTTCTACTATGCCCTTCACCACGACCGAGGGTGATGATTGCTGTTGATGACTGGCTTTGGCCATCTCGGCTTCAAAAATGGGGTGACGCGCACGGTAGGTCTTATCGACACTACTTGAAACAGAATCGGCATTAGCTAGGTTACTCGCTGTGGTATTCAATCTTATTGATTGAGCCGACATGCCAGAACCGGCAACATTAAAGATATTAAATAGACTCATGATTAATTTCCTCTTAATGCTTTCTTCAGACCAGCAAACCTACCATCGAGAAAGCCGAGCGACATCTGATATTCGAGTGCATTTTGCATAAATTCTGACTGTTCTTTTTGCATATCTACCGTATTACCATCACCAGTATCAGGCTGATTCGGCACTCGATATCCATGACTTTGTTGTGATGACGCCGCCAGATCAAAGTGTCGACTATCACTGCGGCTCATAGCCAAACCACCTTGCCTACTGGTTGCAGCTTGTAATGCCTTATCAAAGTTAACATCACGAGCCTTATAATGGGGAGTATCGGCATTGGCAATATTAGATGCGATAACTTCAGCACGTTGGGCTCTGATCCCGAGTGTGTATTGATGCACACCCAATGCCTTATCAAAATTAATCGCCATAAAATTGCCTCCTGAACTCGATATCATAAAATAAAGCAATACTTGTGCCAAAAATGAAGGGCATGCTAACCGACGAGGATACTTAGCCGCTAAACGCTGACAAGATCTCGATATTAAGGGCCGAAAACTGACAAGTTAAAACTTGGCCGACCATGTGAAGCAGAATGTTTTCGCTCTTGAGGTGAATATTGCTCGAAATGAGCCGGTGAAAGCCCTACGAGTCAGAAAGTTGGCATCTTCGTAGGGTCAAATAGGTGAGCCGTAAGCTTATGGGAGGGGCACGGCTGTCCAATAGAACTCGTCAGCCATCTAGCACCACGAGTCTTGTCGGCGGTTAAGTTTTCTTCTGGTAATAGATGCCTGGATTACATCTGACCATATCAAATTCTTCGGTTAAGCCGGCGATAGACTCCGAAGCGCCAAGAAAGAGTATGCCTTTAGGGTTCAATGCGGCAGCAAATTGCCGCAATATTTTTTCCTTTGCCTCAGGGGCGAAGTAGATCAGTACGTTGCGGCAGAAAATAATGTCAAACTTACCGAGCAAGGTATAATTTTCAAGCAAATTATGAGCTCTGAAGTTAATGAATTTCTTCACGTTATCTTTAATGACCATGGTCCCGGAACTGGTAGAATCAAAAAACTGACGCTTTCTCTGATCTGACAAGCCACGACCTAAGGCTAAATTATCGTATTCACCATTCTTACACTTCTCGAGCATAGAAGGTGACAAGTCTGTGGCTAAAATGGATGCACTACCAGGTAAAGTACCGGGTCTCTTCTGTTGATACTCTAAGATAGTCATCGCTAATGAGTAAGGTTCTTGCCCCGACGAACACGCCGCCGACCAAATTTTAAGTGGCCGGCCCAGTTTTGAGTAGCCGGGTAAGAGTGCGCTCGACAGAAGTTCGAAAGGATAGCGGTCTCTGAACCACAAGGTTTCGTTGGTCGTCATGGCATCGATCACAGCCGACCTGAGCTGACGCTCTGTGGGCTTCATCGAACGCCTAACGACTTCAGAAAGTGAGGGCAGATTATACTCGCCCATCAAGGGTGCCAGCCTACTCCGCACAAGATACTGCTTATTATCGCCCAGCACGATACCGCTGTGTTGCTCCAGAAAAAGTCTAAATTGTGTATATTCGGTTTCAGCGAGTGATTTATTCGGCAACTTGATATCCTAGTATCAAAAAAACAGCTATAACGACTTAACTAAACTCAGTATAACGAGATCCAATCCGAGCGCAGTTTTATACACGAGACAGTCACAATAAACAAGCTTATTGTAACTTACTGCGCCCTAATGATCATTAAAGGCTCAAATGCTTATTGACTGCTGCTGCAAGTTCATCTGGATTAAATTTAGCAATAAAATCATTTGCGCCAACTTTCTCAACCATGGCTTGGTTAAATACCCCACTCAAAGACGTGTGCAGCACCACTTTAATATTCTTCAACTTAGGGTTGTCTCTGATCTCTGCAGTTAAGGTGTAGCCGTCCATTTCAGGCATTTCAATGTCTGAGATAATGAGCGGGATCTCGGTCGATACATCGTCCATTTCGGCAGCAATCGCCGTCAATTTGTCCAGTGCTTCTCTGCCATCTTTGGCTGTATCTATCTGCAAACCTAATGACACTAGTGACCTAATGATCTGTTTACGGGCCACGGCCGAATCATCTATGACCATAATATGGAAATGTTTTTCCCTATCTAAGGTCAGCTGTTCATCGGCTTTTTTACTTATCTCAGTGTTAACCGGCGAGATCTCATCAAGAATCTTCTCCACATCGAGTATTTCTACCAGCTCGCCTTCAATTTCGGTCACAGCCGTGAGATATGAGTATTGTCCAGCCCCCTTTGGTGGCGGTAAGATGGCTTCCCAGTTCATATTGATGATCCGCTCAACCGAACATACCAAGAAGCCTTGAACACTCCTATTGTACTCAGAAATGATGATGAAACAGTTATCGATATTTTCGACGGGCCGCCCGCCTGTAGCCGCACTCAAATCGATTACCGAAATCGTCTGACCACGAATATGGGCGATCCCTTTCACATAAGGGTTTAACTTAGGCAGCTTGGTAAGAGGTGGACATTGCAGTACCTCTTTTACTTTAAAAACATTGATGCCATACCTTTGACGACCATTGAGTTTAAATAACAATAACTCTAAACGGTTCTGACCAACTAACTGTGTTCGTTTGTTCACTGACTCAAGAATGCTTGACATAATGCGCTTGCCCTGTCGTCTTTTAAATGTGACCGAATATTCATAATTTATGAACACTAGGCATAGTAATTGCTTGCTTTCTTATGAGTGGTAAATATCTCACAACTTGGCCCTTTTATAGTCAAGTTTATGGCGCCTTAAGTTTATTATTGAGAAGGCAATTTTTCGATCACTAAGAAAGTATAGGTATAATCTAGCTTATCAAGCTAGTCTATTCATTATGAAAGTAAAATATGTCCTCTTCAGTTTGGTATTTTTGTCAAATCATGCGTTAAGCAGACAAGATGCGAGTGTGCCTTCTCTATCGGCCATATCCCAATTAGCTATAGGGGTTGTAGAAGAAAAAATAAATGTCGCGGAGCATGCAAGAGTTAACATTATCCCGCAACGTTTAGACACGCGGCTCAAGCCACCATTATGTTTCCCCCCCATAAAGGCGGAATTAGCCAGTAACAGAGCGATAAAACGCAACAACACGGTAAAAATAACCTGTAACAGTCCGCAACTTCAATACCCTTGGCAAATATTCATCTCCGTAAGAGTCGACATTCTTTACCCGGTTGTTGTCTCCAGAGCGACGTTGGGACCAGGGGATTTAATCGCTAAAGGCGACATTGCCATCAAGTATGTAGAGCAAACTATTCTACGAGGTCAGCAATTCCATCATCTGGACGAGGTTGTTGGTACCAGAGTAAAAAGAAGAATTGCGCCCGATCAGCCAATATTCAGTAATAACCTCTGTTTCGTCTGCAAAGGAGATTCGGTGTCAATTTTTGCACGCACAGAGAACTTTGAAATAAAAACCGTCGGAGAAGCGCTGCAGGATGGTAATTTAGGTGATAGAATTCGTATTAAGAACACCTATTCGAATAAACGTGTCGACGCAAGAGTCATAGATGTAGGCAAGGTCGAGGTCAGAATGTAATTTTGCTTAAATTTTATTAAAGCTCAGGGTATCACTGCCGATATACCATTATGTTCTTTTATTTTTAATTGTTGGAGCCAAACATGGCTATTGATATTAAGCAAGCAAACACAGCAGTACACACTCAAATGAGCAAATCTCCTGCACATAAAAGCAGTGAACAAACCAGTGATAACGCGGTCAGTTCTCTGAGTACGCCACCTAAGAGTGACTCGGTATCTCTAACCCCTCAGGCACAGCAACTACAAAACACTCAAGCCAGAATGACTGATATGCCAGAAATTAATGAGCAAAAAGTTCAAGAAATAAAGCTGGCTATCGCAGAGGGGCGCTATAAGATTGACCCAGAAAAACTGGCTAGCAACATAGCTCAGTTTGAAAATGACCTAAAGGGAATGCATTAGTAATTTTATGAGCAAGATAAACGACATCGTCGAACATCAGTTCGAACTGCTTAATAAGCTAAAAATAATCATCACAGATGAGAACGCTGCACTGAGCAATCAAGATGCAGACCTGCTACTTTCGTTGGCGAGCGCCAAGGCAGGATTACTCGATGAGCTGAAAAGTAAAGATGAAGCGTTATCCCTCCATGATGATAAGGCCCTACTCAGGGATGATGTAAACCTATCGGCTCGAGTGGCATCGATAAAAATGCTGCTGGATGAATGTAAACAATTAAACAGCGCAAACTTCAGCCTGATAGAACTGAATATCGCCAGCATGAATCGCTTTTCCCAGGCACTGCAAGTTAGCCGCAATGCATCTAGTTTGACCTATAATGACAAGGGTAAGACCTCGACAATATCAAGCCTAGGCAATGATATCCAAGCCTAACAGCCCATCTTTAACTTCCCAGCCCTAACTGTTTTAAGTGCTCCAATTTAAGTATCACAGTGACTCAAGCCTCAAGATAGCAATACCCGCTTTATGAGCCAGATAAACATACCCTAGTCTCGAAGCCCTAATCTCAAACCCTAGCTCAAAACCCTAGCCTCGATAATGACAAGAGATACTCTAGAAACCACTCCCACATTGCTCAGCCCCAAACACAGTCAGGTCTTCACCATAGAAGAGAAATATGGTCGGCAGAAGAGGAATTAGCCCAACTGTCATTAACCAGATGATTAAGAACCATGGTTATGAGAAAACCATGGGCCAGACAATGGTGAGAAAACCATGAAGGAAATGAGTAATCGAAAGGAAATCAAAGACAGCAAGCCTACAGCTTCCTGTCTTCAATAGTGAACAGCTTAAAAGTAAGTGATCTCTGTTATTTTTCGCGGTCTATTTTGCTGCTGATACAAGGCCCATACCAAGGAAAAATCTAACTCGAGTTCAGTCACATAATGATCTCCGGCAGGATAACTCCTTACCACTTTAGCGCCGCGTATCACACCTGATACCGATGCATGAATGCTATCATTGGTTAACATCCAATCATTGACACTGCTGCTTGCTGACAACTGCTGGCCAAAAACCTGTTCGGCTAATTCTCTGTATGCAACAATTTTCGAGGCTTGCATCG
>NZ_JABSSM010000067.1 GCF_013214165.1 Shewanella sp.
TTAACCATACAACCCAGATGGGTTTATTCTTGTGAAGAGAAGTATGTGGTTAATGCGTGTATTACTTGATAAGCACAAAAGAATATGAACTTGATTTAAGTTGAACTTAATTATTACTTTTATTTAACGCTGTTTAAAAGACTATTTTAAATGGCCAGCTTTCTAAATTCTTTTACCTTTAGCTTTTTAAAAGCTGAAAGTAATCGCCAAATTAGTCTGGAAACCATAGCATTGTGGCACCACCTGAACCCATCTCGAACTCAGAAGTGAAACGCAATCGCGCCGATGGTAGTGTGGGGTCTCCCCATGTGAGAGTAGGTCATTTCCAGGCGCCTATTTACTCGAAAGAGTTGCTCGTAAGAGCACGTCCCCTAACCCTGACAAGTTAGCGACGATAAAAGAATTTAGTGAAATGCTTCGGCAATTTACTAAAGGAGCGGTAGTTCAGTTGGTTAGAATACCGGCCTGTCACGCCGGGGGTCGCGGGTTCGAGTCCCGTCCGCTCCGCCAACATTACGATAAGCCCTAACAGCAATGTTAGGGCTTTTTCGTGTCTAAATTTTGCTACTTATATGTGTCGCGGCCGTCCCGTCCAACAGCATCCATGCTTAAAAGCCCAGTTCGGCATCCGAGCCTCTCGTTCATGAGCACATCGCTGCGCGATATTTACCCGCCAACACAAAGACGAAAGCCTCTACAGCAATGTAGAGGCTTTTTTCGTTTTGGCGTCGCGGACTCTTATAAAAGAAATAGTCCGCCCCAGCTTCGCGCTCGAAAGCTTGTGCCTGACGCCCAATTATTGATGTATGAGGCGCCCACAAACATTACGATGAGCCCTAACACTTCTTATAAACAAGGAGTGTTAGGGCTTTTTTGTGTTCACTTTTTGAGTGAAAACGATGAAAAAGCATTCCGAAAAAGCAATTTTCTAAAGGGGCGGTCACTCTCGACCATCCATGTCTTTTGCTTCAATCTTATGCCATTTGTGCATCCATGCACTTCGTAGTTCAGTTGTGCCACTCTTGGTTTAACAGAAGTGTTCCAGACATCGTTTAGGCATACACTCCATCAGTTTTCTGTCTGCATTTTGGTGAAAAGAATAACCAGCAGGTGATTCTTTGAGTTAAATGGTGCTCATAAATAGTACTTAAGCTTGGGGCCAATTCTTTCTGCTAGCTAAATACGCTACAATGCCGCTTTAATGCTCTTTAGAAGTCTCTATCTATGCCTGCAGTACCTTATTCTTTAAAATCCTACAATACCTTTCAAATAGACCATAGCTGTGCCGAGTTGATCCATGCCAAATCTAAAGCTGAATTAATATCTACTTGCCTGGAACTCTATCGAAGTGAGCAAGATTTTTTGATTCTAGGAGGAGGCAGTAATATTGTACTGACAGATGACTATTTAGGTACTGTTGTTCATGTGAAGACTAAGGGCATAGGGTTTTCCGAGGATGATGAATACCATTACCTCAGCGTGGCTGCGGGAGAAAATTGGCACCAGTTAGTCGAGAAAACCCTGTCGATGTCTATTTCGGGTCTCGAGAATTTAGCCTTGATACCTGGGACTGTTGGCGCGGCGCCAATTCAGAATATTGGTGCCTATGGTGTCGAACTGATGCAGGTATGTGATTGGGTTGAGTATCTTGACCTCAGAACCGGTGAATTACAGCGCTTAGCAACCAATGACTGTCACTTTAGCTATAGAGATTCAATTTTTAAGGGGGAGCTGCTCACCTGTGCAGTGATTACAGCGGTTGGACTCAAGCTGCGTAAGCATTGGGAGCCGGTGATATCATACGGACCACTGAGGGCGTTTGAGAAAGGATGTGTGACCGCGAAACAGATATTCGATTGTATCTGTAATATGCGAAATACTAAGCTCCCTAATCCTGATGTACTGGGCAATGCGGGGAGTTTCTTTAAGAACCCGCTAGTTTCACGTGTAGTCTTTGATTCCTTGGTGGAAAATCATCCGGGTATAGTCGGTTTCCCGGTAGATGAAGATTCAGTTAAATTGGCTGCTGGATGGTTAATTGACAGGGCTGGATTAAAGGGTCTTAAGGTCGGAGATGCAGCAGTCCATCAGCAGCAGGCTCTGGTTTTGGTTAATATGGGCCATGCGACGGGGACAGATGTCACTGGGCTGGCTAAGAAAGTCATTAGCGCGGTAGTAGAACGATACGGCATTAAATTAGCCGCTGAGCCTAGAATTATTGGTGCTAACGGTGAAAAGGAATTAACAGATGATTGAACAGTGGGCACGTAAGAGAGAGATATTAGCGGCACTAGCGGGGGGGCAGTTTGTTTCCGGCGAAGAGCTAGCTAAACAAGCTGGTATATCGAGAACAGCGATCAGTAAGCATATAGATGCGCTTGAAGACTATGGTGTCGAGATATTCAGTGTTAAGGGTAAGGGTTATAAGTTAGCTAATCCGGTTTCCTTGATCGATGAAGAGCAATTGACCCGCTCACTGAATAACCGGTGTTTCTATTTCGATGAACTAGCGAGCACTAATGCCTTTCTGTTGCAACATGTTCACGAATTAACATCGGGAGATATCTGTATCGCAGAATATCAGTCAGCAGGCCGAGGGCGTCGGGGCCGTAGCTGGGTATCCCCCTATGGATGTCATTTGTATTGCTCCATGTACTGGAAGTTGGAGCAGGGGATGTCTCAGGCGTCTGGGCTCAGCCTGGTAGTCGCTTGCTCACTGGTTAAGGTATTGCAAAGTTTTGGTATCCAAGATTTAGGGGTTAAATGGCCAAACGATATCTATCTGAATAACAAGAAATTGGCTGGCGTCTTGATTGAGATGAGCGGACAGGCGGACAGTGAATGTCATCTGGTTGTGGGGATTGGGATTAATATTTCCATGTCTCAGTCTCAGGGAGATAAAATTGATCAAGCCTGGAGTGATCTTGCTGCCAATCCTGCTTGTCCGAGTAAAACAGAGCTGGCAATAGCGCTACAGAAACAGTTACACCATGACTTTTCTACTTTTGAGCAGCTAGGGTTAACTGCCTTCTTACCACGCTGGCAGGCAGTCGATGTGTTCTTCAATAAGCAGGTAAAGCTCCTGATGGGGGATAACCAGGTAGAGGGTATCTGTAAGGGAGTAGATGAGTCCGGCGCCATTCTACTCGAAACAGATAAAGGCATAAAAGCATTTGTGGGTGGCGAGATTAGCCTTAGAAGCGCGATCTAATACTTCGAAGTCGGCTATTTTCGCAATAGGACCTGACTCATCAGGTGATCATTGCCTTTTTGCAAGATAAGGTGGGCACGATCTCTGGTGGGTTCAATATTCAATTTCAGGTTTGGACCGTTGATGCTGTCCCAGATGTTGGACGCTATGCTAGTCGCTTCATCATCGTTAAGTTTTGAATAATGGTGGAAGTAAGACTTTTCATCACTAAAGGCGCCGCCTCTAAATTGGAGGAACCTATCTACGTACCATTTTTTCAGTAATGACTCCTCCGCATCGACATAAATTGAGAAATCGACAAAGTCGGAAACGAAGGGCTGTTGTATGCCAACGGCGACATCCTGACCCGTTTGCAGCACATTTAAGCCTTCGATAATCAGTATGTCTGGTTGTTTTATTACCTGCTGCCTATCAACGATGCGATCATAGCTGATATGAGAATAAATCGGTGCTCTGACGGGGTGCTCTCCGGCTTTAATTTGAGAAATAAACTTCACCAGCATCTTCATATCATAGCTTTCTGGAAAGCCTTTTCGCTGGAGTAAGCCGCGACGTTTCAGCTCCGCCAGGGGATAAAGAAAACCATCGGTAGTGACCAGATCGACTCTTGGGTGTTCTGGCCATTGGCTCAATAGCGCCTGGAGAATTCGAGCCGTAGTGCTCTTCCCTACGGCGACGCTACCGGCAATACTGATGATATAGGGTCGTTTCGGAGGTATCCTGCCTAAGAACTTGTTGAGTACTAAGCCTCGCTTCTGCTTGGCGCCGATAATCAGGTTAAGTAGCCGACTCAGAGGAAGATAGATATCGGTGACTTCGGTCAAAGAGAGCTTCTCGTTTATGCCGCGTAGCTTCTTGAGTTCAGATTCAATTAGGGTCAAGGGTACCGATTCACGTAACTCGGCCCACTGGGATCTTTGGAATGCAAGATATAGTGCATTATGAATTGGATTTTCTGTTGGCATTACTTATCTCCCTTTGAGGGAGGAACAGTACACTAACAGTTTAAGATGAACAATATGAAACCCAGCCAAGATGCTTACTGTTTGACCACTGATTAAAAGGATGTCCAAAAAAACATCTAAAGCTTGTTTTTATGGACGAAAAAACAACACTCGGCATTTTTTTTGGGTTTTTTTACAAAAAGCTATTGCACTTGTGCTCACACTTCCATAATATCCGCTACCGAAATGACACGCCGGCATAGCTCAGTTGGTAGAGCAACTGACTTGTAATCAGTAGGTCCCGAGTTCGACTCTTGGTGCCGGCACCATTTCTCTGGAGGGGTTCCCGAGTGGCCAAAGGGATCAGACTGTAAATCTGACGGCTCAGCCTTCGAAGGTTCGAATCCTTCTCCCTCCACCACTTTCTAGGTAGTTAGGTAACCTGAAGCAGGTTGCGCGGATGTCGTATAATGGTATTACTCCAGCCTTCCAAGCTGATAACGCGGGTTCGATTCCCGCCATCCGCTCCATTTTTCGCTGATGTGCTCACCCTTAAGAGCATGCCCTAGTTAAAGGGTGAGTTTTAAGTCACTGCCATCAGCGCCAGCCTGCTTCAAATATCCTATAAAACTTAATTGATTCGATGACATTTATGCATCGGATTTTTTGTTGTATGTCGGTTTCATCACCAAGATATCTGATTGGGGCAATACCATGGCTAAAGAAAAATTTGAACGTATTAAACCTCACGTAAACGTGGGCACCATCGGTCACGTTGACCATGGTAAAACTACTCTAACTGCTGCTATCTCTGCTGTTTTGGCAAAGACCTATGGTGGTGAAGTTAAAGATTTCTCACAGATCGATAACGCTCCTGAAGAGCGTGAGCGCGGTATTACAATTAATACCTCTCACATCGAATATGACACTCCTGCACGTCACTACGCACACGTAGATTGTCCTGGTCACGCCGATTATGTTAAAAACATGATCACTGGTGCTGCTCAAATGGATGGCGCGATTCTAGTAGTTGCTTCTACAGACGGCCCAATGCCACAGACTCGTGAGCACATCCTGCTTTCTCGTCAGGTTGGCGTACCTTTCATCATCGTATTCATGAACAAATGTGACATGGTTGATGACGAAGAGCTACTTGAGCTAGTAGAAATGGAAGTTCGTGAACTTCTTTCTGAATATGACTTCCCAGGTGATGACCTTCCAGTTATCCAAGGTTCAGCACTTAAAGCCCTTGAAGGCGAAGCTGAATGGGAAGCTAAGATCCTTGAGCTTGCAGAAGCGTTGGATACTTATATTCCTGAGCCAGAGCGTGCTATCGATGGTGCATTCATTCTTCCAATCGAAGATGTTTTCTCAATCTCAGGCCGTGGTACAGTGGTAACGGGTCGTGTTGAGCGCGGTATCATCAAGGTTGGTGAAGAAGTTGAAATTATTGGTATCAGAGATACCACTAAATCAACTTGTACCGGTGTTGAAATGTTCCGTAAACTGCTTGACGAAGGTCGTGCAGGCGAGAACTGTGGTGTGCTTCTACGTGGTATCAAGCGTGAAGATGTTGAGCGTGGCCAGGTGCTAGCGGCTCCAGGTTCAATCACTCCACACACAACTTTTGAATCAGAAATCTACGTTCTGTCAAAAGAAGAAGGCGGACGTCACACTCCATTCTTCAAAGGCTATCGTCCACAGTTCTTCTTCCGTACAACTGACGTGACTGGTACTATCGAGCTTCCAGAAGGCGTAGAGATGGTCATGCCTGGTGATAACGTGCAGATGGTAGTAACACTAATCTGCCCAATCGCGATGGATGAAGGTTTACGCTTCGCTATCCGTGAAGGTGGTCGTACTGTTGGTGCTGGTGTTGTTGCTAAGATCCTTGCTTAATCGCATAGACTCTTAACAGAACATCAAAAAAAGGAAGCTTCGGCTTCCTTTTTTGTTATTTTTAATTTTACTCGGCTCAAGCTTGCTTGTATTCTTGATTACTCGTCAGAATAAGAATACAATCTATGGCCGATTTTTGACCCTTTGGGCTTACCATTAAGCGCATCGAGAGTAAGCTCGGAATTAAGTGGTTAGATAGTATTTTATTAAAATGCGATCAACCTGATACCACCTTAGGTCGTAGTGAGTAACGGAATTAACCGATGACAACAAATACAGAAAGCCAGGGTAATTCTCTGGATATCGTAAAGTGGGCTCTAGTCGCTATCTTGTTGGCAACAGCTATTGTCGGCAATCAGATGTATAGTGAAGCCAGTGTATTAGTTCGTGCAATCAGTGTTGTTGCAGCTTTTGCTGTAGCTGGATTCATTGCATTGCAAACAGAGAAAGGCAAGCAAGCGCTAGTCTTTGCTCGTGAAGCACAAATTGAAGTACGTAAGGTAGTTTGGCCTACGCGTCAAGAAGCGCTCAATACAACATTTATTGTATTAGCCGCGACCGGTGTTCTTGCGTTGATCCTTTGGGGTATGGACGCAGTATTGCTGAGAATTGTCAATTTTATTACAGGCGTATAGGCACTTCGAATGACTGAAGCAACTGAAGCTAAAAAAAGATGGTATGTGGTCCAGGCCTTTTCAGGTTATGAAGGGCGTGTACTTAAGACTCTGAATGAATATATTCAGATGCACAAGATGGAACACTACTTTGGTGAAATTCTCGTCCCAACTGAAGAAGTTGTCGAGATGAGAGCCGGTCAACGTCGTAAGAGCGAGCGCAAGTTCTTCCCTGGATATGTACTTGTCCAGATGGAAATGAACGATGAAAGCTGGCACTTGGTGAAGAGCATCCCTCGTGTGATGGGTTTCATCGGCGGCACTTCGGATCGTCCCGCTCCCATTTCTGATGTGGAAGCTGATAGAATACTACAGCGTCTGCAGGAAACTACCGAGTCTCCAACACATCGCGTCATGTTCGAACCTGGTGAAGTGGTTCGCGTTACCGATGGTCCGTTTGCTGACTTTAACGGTACTGTTGAAGAGGTCGATTATGAGAAGAACCGCGTTAAGGTTTCTGTGATGATCTTCGGCCGTTCAACACCCGTCGAGCTAGACTTTAGTCAGATCGAAAAGAGCTGATTAAATTAAACGCAAAATTTATTTGGAATGGGTGCGGATTTGTTATAAAATCCGCACCCATTGTTTTTCGGGGAGCTTGCTGACATCTAGTCAGTGGCGTTTGAACCCAAACTGAGGAAATACTCATGGCTAAGAAAGTTGATGGTTACATCAAACTACAAGTCGCAGCCGGTGCTGCAAATCCGTCGCCACCAGTCGGGCCTGCTCTAGGTCAGAAAGGTGTTAACATCATGGAATTCTGTAAAGCATTCAATGCTCGTACTGAGAAGTTCGAGAAAGGCATGCCAATTCCTGTTGTTATCACGGTTTATACTGACCGTTCGTTCACTTTTGAAACTAAGACACCACCTGCATCTTTCCTACTGCTTAAAGCAGCAGGTCTGAAGTCTGGTTCTGGTCGTCCTAACACTGAAAAAGTGGGAACTATCAAGCGTAGCGCTGTCCAGGAAATTGCTGAGACAAAAGCTGCTGACATGACTGGATCTGATATTGATGCGATGACTCGCACAATTGAAGGTACTGCTCGTTCAATGGGTTTGGTAGTAGAGGATTAAGAAAATGGCTAAACTAACTAAGCGCGCTCGCATAATTCGCGAGAAAGTAGAAGTAACTAAAAACTACGACATCAATGAGGCTGTTGAGCTTCTTAAAGAACTAGCAACGGCTAAGTTCGTTGAGAGTGTAGATGTTGCTGTAAATCTTGGTGTAGACCCACGTAAATCTGACCAAAACGTTCGTGGTGCAACTGTGTTGCCACATGGTACTGGTCGTGACGTTCGTGTTGCCGTGTTCACACAAGGTGCAAATGCAGAAGCTGCTTTAGCCGCTGGTGCTGAACTGGTCGGTATGGACGAGCTTGCTGCACAAGTCAAAGCTGGTGAAATGAACTTCGACGTTGTTATTGCTTCTCCTGATGCAATGCGTGTTGTTGGTCAACTCGGTCAGATCTTAGGCCCACGTGGTCTAATGCCTAACCCTAAAACTGGCACAGTAACACCAAATGTTGCTCAAGCAGTTAAGAACGCTAAAGCGGGTCAGGTTCGTTACCGTACAGATAAGAACGGTATCATCCACACTACTATCGGTAAAGTGGACTTCGAAACTGCTAAGCTAAAGGAAAACTTAGAAGCACTTGTTGCGGCACTAGTGAAAGCTAAGCCTGCAGCTGCTAAAGGTATTTTCCTTAAGAAAATCAGCATCTCGACCACTATGGGCGCAGGTGTTGCAGTTGACCAGGGTACTCTGGAAGACGGTAAGTAATTTTACAAGGTTAGCGTATTAGTCTATAATGCGCGCACCTTGTGGGTTGAGGTCTATAATTTAGCCATTTAGATGGTCAAATCTTAGGCTTCCGTCCAAGACCGTAGGTGTTGGCTTAATGGCTGACTTAATTTCCTACGTAGACGGTGTCGAACCCCAGAAAGATTTTGTTCTACTGGATAAGCACCGTAAATCACTAATCATATTTATGATTAGTATGGTAATTGCTAGGGAATTCCCTAGATTTAATCCAGGAGTAAAGCCAATGGCATTAGGACTCGAAGACAAAAAAGCGATTGTTGCTGAAGTCAACGAAGCTGCCAAAGGTGCTTTATCTGCAGTTGTAGCCGATTCACGCGGTGTAACTGTAGGTGATATGACCGGTCTGCGTAGAGCAGCTCGCGAAGCTGGTGTATTCGTAAAAGTTGTACGTAATACATTAGCTAAACGCGCAGTTGTAGGTACTGATTTTGAGTGCCTTAGCGATACGTTTACCGGTCCTACTTTGATTGCCTTCTCTAACGAGCACCCAGGTGCTGCAGCGCGTCTTCTTAAAGACTTCGCTAAAGAACAAGAGAAGTTTGAAATCAAAGCAGCAGCCTTTGAAGGGGAATTAATCCCTGCAGCCGATATAGATCGCTTAGCGAAACTGCCAACATTCGACGAAGCAATTGCTCAGTTGATGATGACAATGAAAGAAGCATCTGCTGGCAAGCTAGTTCGTACACTGGCCGCCCTTCGCGATCAAAAAGAAGAAGCAGCTTAAGTTTATACTTAGCCGCTTAAATTCAGAACAATAGGAATTTTTTGTTATGTCTATCACTAAAGACGATATCTTAAACGCAGTTGCAGAAATGTCTGTAATGCAAGTTGTTGAACTAATCGAGTCAATGGAAGAGAAGTTCGGCGTATCTGCAGCTGCTGCAGTTGTTGCTGGCGGAGCTGCTGATGGCGGCGCTGCTGAAGAGCAGACTGAATTTGACGTTATGATGACTTCGTTCGGTGAGAACAAAGTTAAAGTAATTAAAGCTCTTCGTAGCGCTACAGGTCTTGGCCTGAAAGAAGCTAAAGCTATGGCTGAAGCATCTCCAGTAGCTGTTAAAGAAGCTATTTCTAAAGAAGAAGCTGAAGCACTTAAGACTCTTCTTGAAGAAGCTGGTGCTTCTGTAGAGATCAAGTAAGTTATTATTTAACTTACTCCGCCCGAGTCATCGGGTGAAGGCTGACGGTTTTTTAACCGTCGGCCTTTTTTGCGCTGTAAGCGTAGGCGATTTTTTTTTTCACCGTTTGTCGCCAGATCATGCAGTTCCTAACAGAGATTACTGGTTAGGTTCTTGCCATCAACGGTGATGGGCAAACGCGCTGTTTCAACTTTTTGAATCAGTCTTGGTCACATCTCGAAATCAGAGGAAACCCATGGTTTACTCCTATTCTGAAAAGAAGCGTATTCGTAAAGATTTTGGTAAACGTCCAAAAGTTTTGGATATCCCTTACCTACTCTCAATACAGTTGGACTCATTTAAGAAGTTCACTGATCAAGATCCTACTGGCGAGCGTGGCTTTGAAGCCGCTTTCCGTAGCGTTTTTCCCATCAAGAGCTTTTCTGGTAACTCAGAGCTGCAGTATGTCAGCTATAAGTTAGGTGAGCCTGTTTTTGATGTGAAAGAGTGTCAGATCCGCGGTATTACATACTCAGCACCACTGCGCGTTAAATTGCGTATGGTCTTGTATGACCGTGAAGCTGCACCAGGCACAGTCAAAGACATTAAAGAACAAGAAGTCTACATGGGGGATATCCCTCTGATGACTGACAACGGTACCTTTGTTATCAATGGTACTGAGCGTGTTATCGTATCTCAGTTACACCGTTCACCCGGTGTGTTCTTCGATCATGACCGTGGTAAGACCCACTCTTCAGGTAAAGTGTTATATAACGCACGTATCATCCCTTACCGTGGTTCTTGGTTAGATTTTGAATTCGATCCAAAAGATGCACTCTTCGTACGTATAGATCGCCGTCGTAAACTTCCGGCGTCTATCATGTTGCGTGCACTAGATTATTCGACTCAGGATATTCTGGATATTTTCTTCGATCGCGTGAACTTCAAGATCAAGAAAGATTCATTAGTGATGGATCTCGTTGCAGAACGTCTTCGCGGCGAGACTGCAAGTTACGACATCAAAGATGCTGATGGCAGTATCTTAGTTGAGAAAGGACGCCGCATTACTGCACGTCACATTCGTCAGCTAGAGAAGTCAAAGACTACTGAGCTAGAAGTACCAGTAGATTATATTGCGGGTAAGATTGCGGGTCAGGACTACATAGATCCAGACACAGGTGAAGTATTGCTTTCAGCTAACGCTGAGATCACCCTGGAAGATCTTGCTAAGCTTTCAATGGCAGGCATCAAAGAGATAAGCACTCTATTTATCAATGATCTTGCTAACGGCGCTTACATGTCAGATACCTTACGTATCGACTCTACAACTAACCGCCTCGAGGCGCTAGTTGAGATCTATCGTATGATGCGTCCTGGCGAGCCACCAACCAAGGATGCGGCCGAAGGCCTATTCCAGAACTTGTTCTTCAGTGAAGAGCGTTATGACCTGTCTAAAGTGGGTCGTATGAAGTTCAACCGTCGTTTAAGCATCGGCGAAGACGAAGGCTCAGGTATCCTATCTAAGGAAGACATCGTTGCGGTAATGAAGAACATCATTACTATTCGTAACGGTGGCGATGAGGTCGATGATATCGATCACTTGGGTAACCGTCGTATCCGTAGTGTTGGCGAAATGGCTGAGAACCAGTTCCGTGTCGGTCTAGTTCGTGTAGAACGTGCCGTACGTGAGCGTTTAAGTCTTGGTGATCTTAATGAGCTAATGCCACAAGATCTTATCAATGCTAAGCCTATCTCTGCCGCAGTTAAAGAGTTCTTCGGATCGTCTCAACTGTCTCAGTTTATGGATCAGAACAACCCACTTTCTGAAGTGACTCACAAGCGTCGTATTTCGGCTCTTGGTCCAGGTGGTTTGACTCGTGAACGTGCCGGCTTCGAAGTTCGAGATGTACACCCGACTCACTACGGTCGCTTGTGTCCAATCGAAACTCCGGAAGGTCCGAACATTGGTCTGATCAACTCGTTAGCCAGTTTCGCGCGTACTAACTCTTACGGTTTCCTCGAAACACCTTACCGCAAGGTAGAAGATGGTGTGGTTACCGATCAGATAGATTATCTGTCGGCAATCGAAGAAGGTCGTTATGTTATCGCTCAGGCGAACATAGATATAGATAAGAGCGGACGTCTACTCGAAGAGCAGGTTGCCTGTCGTCATAAGGGTGATTCAACCTTTATGCGTGCTACCGATATCCAGTATATGGATGTATCGCCGCAGCAGATTATCTCTGTAGCAGCCTCACTGATCCCGTTCCTAGAACACGATGATGCTAACCGTGCCTTGATGGGCGCGAACATGCAACGTCAAGCAGTACCAACACTAAGAGCTGATAAGCCATTAGTGGGTACTGGTATCGAGCGTATTATTGCGGTCGATTCAGGCGTTGTGGTTGTTGCTAAGCGTGGTGGTAGTGTCGATTATGTCGATGCCAGCCGTATCGTGGTCAAGGTTAACGAATCTGAGCTACGCCCAGGCGAAGCCGGTATCGATATCTATAACCTGACTAAGTACACACGTTCTAACCAGAACACTTGTATTAACCAACGTCCTTGTTGTTCTGTTGGTGATCCTGTGGTTGTTGGTGACGTATTGGCCGATGGTCCTTCTACGGATCTGGGTGATCTGGCCCTTGGTCAGAACATGCGTATCGCGTTCATGCCTTGGAATGGTTACAACTTCGAGGATTCAATCCTCATCTCTGAGCGTGTAGCTCAGGAAGATCGTTTCACCACTATTCACATTCAGGAGCTTTCTTGTATCGCTCGTGATACCAAGCTGGGTAGTGAAGAAATCACCGCTGATATTCCAAACGTGGGTGAGTCTGCGCTTTCTAAGCTGGACGAATCGGGTATCGTTTATATCGGTGCCGAAGTTAAGGGTGGCGACATCCTGGTTGGTAAGGTGACACCTAAGGGTGAAACTCAGCTGACTCCAGAAGAGAAGCTCCTCCGAGCCATTTTCGGTGAGAAGGCCTCTGACGTTAAAGACAGCTCGCTACGTGTACCTAACTCAGTGAAAGGTACTATCATCGACGTGCAGGTATTTACCCGCGACGGCGTTGAGAAAGACAAGCGTGCGGTTGAAATCGAAGAGATGCATATCGCTCAGGCTAAGAAAGATCTGACCGAAGAGTTCAAGATCCTCGAAGAGGGTGTTTATGGACGTGCACGTAACTTGCTATTGAATGCAGGCTTCGAACAGGCACAACTCGATGCTATTCCTCGTTCTCAGTTGCTGATACAGACAATTGAAGATGAAGTTAAGCAGACAGAACTTGAGCAACTTGCCGAGCAGCATGACGAATTGAAAGCCGACTTCGATAAGAAGTTTGAGATCAAGCGTCGTAAAATCACCCAAGGTGATGACTTAGCACCTGGCGTACTTAAGATAGTTAAGGTTTACCTTGCTGTTAAGCGTACTATCCAGCCTGGTGATAAGATGGCGGGTCGTCACGGTAACAAGGGTGTTATCTCTAAGATTAACCCTGTTGAAGACATGCCTTACGATGAGAATGGTAACCCAATCGACATCGTATTGAACCCGCTCGGTGTACCATCGCGTATGAACATCGGTCAGATCTTAGAGGTTCACATGGGCGCGGCAGCTAAAGGCATCGGTGATCAGATCACCGCCATGCTTGAAGAGCAGCGTCAATTAGCTGAAATTCGTGCTTACATCAAAGAAATTTATGAGTTAGGTGACGATGTGCTACAGCGCGTCGATATCGATTCCTTTACCGATGATGAAGTACTGCGTCTGGCTAAGAACCTTAAGGGTGGTATACCGATTGCGACTCCAGCATTCGATGGTGCGAAAGAGAAAGAGATCAAGGAAATGCTAGCACTTGCCAAGCTTCCTACCTCTGGACAACGCACCTTGTATGATGGTCGTACCGGTAATGAATTTGAGCGTAAAGTAACCGTAGGTTACATGTATATGCTCAAGCTTAACCACTTGGTTGACGACAAGATGCATGCTCGTTCTACGGGTTCATACAGCCTTGTTACACAGCAGCCACTGGGCGGTAAAGCTCAGTTTGGTGGTCAGCGTTTCGGAGAGATGGAAGTATGGGCACTAGAAGCATACGGTGCGGCATATACTCTTCAAGAAATGCTAACCGTTAAGTCTGATGATGTGAACGGTCGTACTCAGATGTATAAGAACATCGTCGACGGTAATCACCAGATGCAACCAGGCATGCCAGAGTCATTCAACGTATTGTTGAAGGAGATCCGTTCACTCGGTATTAATATCGAGTTGGATCAAGACTAAAATTAGCTTAGGTTAATTTGGCAATAAATTGGTGTCCTGCATTAGCGGGGCACTCGGTTTAACTCCTTCAGGAGAGAAACGTGAAAGACTTATTAAAGTTTCTGAAACAGCAAAGCAAGACCGAAGAATTTAACGGTATCAAGATCGGACTAGCGTCACCAGATCTGATCCGCTCTTGGTCATTTGGTGAAGTTAAGAAGCCAGAAACCATTAACTACCGTACCTTCAAGCCTGAGCGTGAAGGCTTGTTCTGTGCGCGTATTTTTGGTCCAGTAAAAGACTATGAGTGTTTATGTGGTAAATATAAGCGCTTGAAGCACCGTGGTGTGATCTGTGAGAAGTGTGGCGTAGAAGTGACACAGACTAAAGTACGCCGTGAGCGTATGGGTCACATAGATCTAGCCAGCCCAGTAGCACATATCTGGTTCCTTAAATCTCTGCCGTCTCGTATCGGCTTGATGTTGGATATGACCCTGCGTGACATCGAACGTGTACTTTACTTCGAATCATTCGTGGTGATCGAGCCTGGCATGACCAGCCTTGAACGCGGACAGATGCTAACCGAAGAGAGCTATCTCGACGCGTTAGAAGAGTACGGTGACGAATTCGAAGCTAAGATGGGTGCCGAAGCAGTGCTTGAACTGCTGCGTGCTATCGAGCTTGAGAAAGAAATTGAGTCGATGCGCGAAGAATTGCCAACAATCAATTCTGAGACTCGTCGCAAGAAGATGACTAAGCGTCTTAAGCTTATTGAGGCTTTCTTCCAATCGGGCAACAAGCCTGAGTGGATGATCCTTAAAGTGCTACCGGTTCTGCCACCTGATCTACGCCCTCTAGTTCCACTAGATGGTGGACGTTTCGCTACGTCTGATCTTAACGACCTATATCGTCGTGTGATCAACCGTAACAACCGTCTAAAGCGTCTGTTAGATCTAGCCGCACCAGACATCATAGTACGTAACGAAAAGCGTATGTTGCAAGAGTCTGTGGATGCGCTATTAGATAACGGTCGTCGTGGTCGTGCTATTACGGGTTCTAACAAGCGTCCGCTTAAATCTTTGGCCGATATGATCAAAGGTAAGCAAGGTCGTTTCCGTCAGAACTTGCTAGGTAAGCGTGTCGATTACTCTGGACGTTCGGTGATCACCGTAGGTCCAACGCTGCGCCTGCATCAGTGTGGTCTTCCTAAGAAGATGGCACTGGAGCTATTTAAGCCTTTCATCTATGGCAAGCTTGAAGCTCGTGGTCTAGCGACGACGATCAAAGCGGCTAAGAAAATGGTCGAACGTGAAGTTGCCGAAGTTTGGGATGTACTAGACGATGTCATTCGTGAACATCCGGTCATGCTTAACCGTGCACCCACACTTCACCGTTTAGGTATCCAGGCATTTGAGCCGGTACTGATTGAAGGTAAAGCGATTCAGCTTCACCCACTCGTATGTGCGGCGTACAACGCCGATTTCGATGGTGACCAAATGGCTGTTCACGTGCCGCTGACGCTTGAAGCTCAGTTGGAAGCACGTTCGTTAATGATGTCTACTAACAACATCCTATCGCCAGCAAACGGCGAGCCGGTTATCACACCGTCACAGGATGTTGTATTGGGTCTGTACTACGCTAGCCGTAAGTGTGTTAACGGTAAAGGCGAGGGCATGGTGTTCGAATCCATCGATGAAGTTGAAAAAGCTTATCAAACTGGTTTCGCCGCTATTCATGCTCAAGTTAAAGTGCGTATTACCGAGACTCATATTGCCGAAGATGGCGAGCGTACCGAGGCACGTCGTATCGTAGATACTACTGTGGGACGTTCACTACTTTCTCGCATCTTACCGAAAGGCTTGTCTTTCGATCTGGTTAACCAGAACATGGGTAAGAAGCAGATAGGTCAACTACTGAACACTTGTTATCGTCAATTAGGCCTTAAAGATACCGTTATCTTTGCCGACCAATTGATGTATGCCGGTTTCCATTATGCAACAGTATCGGGCGCTTCTGTAGGCATCGATGATATGGTTATCCCAGCGGCTAAGTACACCTTAGTTGCCGATGCCGAAGCCGAAGTGCTCGAGATTCAAGAGCAGTTCCAATCGGGTCTGGTTACCGCCGGTGAGCGTTACAACAAGGTCATCGATATCTGGGCCAGTGCCAACGAGAAAATTTCTAAAGCCATGATGGATAACCTGTCAAAAGAGACAGTGATTAACCGTGACGGTGAAGAAGTAGAGCAAGAGTCATTTAACAGCATCTATATGATGGCTGACTCGGGCGCTCGTGGTAGTGCCGCACAGATCCGTCAGTTAGCCGGTATGCGTGGTCTGATGGCTAAGCCTGATGGCTCAATCATCGAAACCCCGATTGTGGCGAACTTCCGTGAAGGTTTGAACGTATCTCAGTACTTCATCTCGACTCACGGTGCGCGTAAGGGTCTAGCCGATACCGCATTGAAGACAGCCAACTCGGGTTACCTGACTCGTCGTCTGGTTGATGTTGCCCAAGATCTGGTCGTTATCGAAGATGATTGTGGCACATTAGAAGGTCTGACAATGAAGCCGCTGATCGAAGGTGGTGATGTTGTTGAGCCGCTACGTGAGCGTGTACTCGGTCGTGTGGTTGCTCTCGATGTGTTCTATCCTGGTACAGACAAAGTGCTTGCTCCTCGTAACACTCTGCTCGATGAAGCATGGTGTGACACCTTGGAAGAGAACTCAATCGACGAAATTATCGTTCGTTCTGTGATTAGCTGTAATACCGATTTCGGTGTTTGTAAAGCCTGTTATGGTCGTGATTTGGCTCGTGGTCATATCATCAACCAAGGTGAGGCTATCGGTGTTGTTGCTGCTCAGTCAATTGGTGAGCCAGGAACACAGCTAACGATGCGTACCTTCCACATTGGTGGTGCGGCTTCTCGAGCTTCTGCTGAAAACAATGTTCAGGTGAAGAATACGGGTACAGTTAAGCTTCATAACGCTAAGCATGTCACCAACATCGAAGGCAAGTTGGTTATCGTTTCTCGTTCGTCAGAGATCGCGATTATCGATGAGCTTGGTCGTGAGAAGGAGCGTTATAAGGTGCCTTACGGTACGATTCTAGAGAAACTAGAAGACGCTCCTGTAACGCCTGGCGAGATCATCGCTAACTGGGATCCTCACACTCACCCAATTATCTCTGAAGTTGCGGGTACCATTAAGTTCGTCGATATGATTGAAGGTGTCACCATGACACGTCAAACAGACGATCTAACGGGTCTATCCTCAATCGTGGTAATGGAAGTGGGTCAACGTCCAACAGCTGGTAAGGAGATGCGTCCTTCGATTCGTCTTCTAGATGCTAGCGGTGAGGACTTGAAGATCCCGGGTACAGAAGTACCTGCACAATACTTCCTACCGGGTAAAGCGATTGTCAACCAGGACGATAACGCGGCGATTAATGTTGGTGATGCGTTAGCGCGTATTCCACAGGAGTCATCTAAGACTCGTGATATTACCGGTGGTCTACCTCGCGTTGCCGACTTGTTCGAAGCGCGTAAGCCAAAAGAGCCGGCAATTCTTGCCGAGTACTCAGGTACTATCTCGTTCGGTAAAGAGACTAAAGGTAAGCGTCGTCTGTTGATCACGCCTGCCGATGGTGGCAAGCCTTACGAAGAGATGATCCCTAAGTGGCGTAACCTTAACGTGTTCGAAGGTGAAAAAGTCGAACGTGGTGAAGTTATTGCCGATGGTGCCGAGGCTGCTCATGATATTCTACGTCTTCGTGGTATTCATAAAGTGGCAAACTATATCGTTAATGAAGTTCAAGACGTTTACCGTCTACAGGGCGTAAAGATTAACGATAAGCACATCGAAGTGATTATCCGTCAGATGCTACGTAAGTGTTTGATCACAGATGCAGGTGACAGTAAGTTCCTTGCTGGTGAGCAAGCTGAAGTGGCTCGCGTTAAGATCGCTAACCGTGAGCTTGAAGCTCAGGGTAAGAAGCCTGCGACCTTCGACCGTGAGTTGTTGGGTATTACCAAGGCATCGCTTGCAACAGAGTCGTTTATCTCTGCTGCATCGTTCCAGGAAACTACTCGTGTACTTACGGAAGCGGCTGTAGGCGGTAAGAGCGATAAACTACGCGGTCTGAAAGAGAACGTGATAGTGGGTCGCTTGATACCTGCTGGTACTGGTTACGCTTACCATCAGAAGCGTAATGCTGCATTAGCGGCTAAAGCAGCGGGTAAGACGACTGAACAGACATCCGCGATCACAGCAAGTGAAGCCGAGCAAAACCTGGCTGACCTGCTAAATCTGGCTGGAAGTTCTGATTAAATCGGGTTTAAAAGTTAATAAATTGTAAAAAAGGCGCCTTAGGCGCCTTTTTTTTACTTTATATTGGTTAAAACTTGTGTAGTTCTTGACAGAATGCCATTACCTTTCTAAAATTTCGCGTCCCACACCTGTGGGATATAGATTTTTCACACCTTACTGTTGAGTTTATCAACTGATTCGGAGCTATACATGGCAACTGTAAACCAGTTGGTCCGTAAGCCTCGCTCGCCAAAAGTCGTCAAGACTAATGTGCCAGCGTTGGATGCGTGTCCACAAAAACGTGGTGTTTGTACTCGCGTATACACAACCACACCAAAAAAACCTAACTCTGCACTACGTAAAGTAGCTCGTGTGCGTCTTACTAACGGTTTCGAAGTGACTTCGTACATCGGCGGTGAAGGCCACAACCTGCAGGAGCACAGCGTAATTCTAATCCGTGGTGGTCGTGTTAAAGATCTACCCGGTGTGCGTTACCACACGATCCGTGGCGCATTAGATTGTGCTGGCGTGAGTGACCGTCGCCAAGGTCGTTCTAAGTACGGAGCTAAGCGTCCTAAATCTTAACGTTTTCCGTTGAGTAAGGCCAAGCTAGATATTAAGATTCCAGTTTTGGGGTCCCTGAAGCATACGGAGAAATTGTTATGCCAAGACGTCGCGTTGTAGGACAACGTAAAATCCTACCAGATCCAAAGTTCAAAAGTGAGTTGCTGGCTAAGTTCATCAACGTCATCATGCAGGACGGCAAAAAGTCGACTGCAGAAAAAATTATTTACAAGGCACTAGATACCGCTTTCGAAAAGAAAGGCGAAGACCATCTAGTGATCCTTGAAGCAGCCCTGGATAACGTCCGCCCTTCAGTCGAGGTTAAGTCTCGTCGTGTTGGTGGTTCTACTTACCAGGTACCATGTGAAGTACGCCCAGTTCGTCGTAATGCATTGGGTATGCGTTGGTTAGTTGAAGCTGCTCGTAAGCGTGGTGAAAAATCTATGGCTCTACGTCTAGCCGGTGAATTGCTAGACGCTTCAGACAACAAAGGTACTGCTGTTAAGAAGCGCGAAGACGTGCATCGTATGGCAGAAGCGAACAAAGCGTTCGCTCATTACCGCTGGTAATCTGATGGAGCTGGCTGTTGCCAGCTCCATATTCTACATCTCTAGGGCATTAGCCTTAGTCAAGAGGGTTTAAACGTGGCTCGTACAACTCCGATTGAGCGCTACCGAAATATTGGTATTGTTGCTCATGTCGACGCAGGTAAAACCACAACGACAGAACGTATTTTGTTCTACACCGGTGTTTCTCATAAGATTGGTGAAGTTCATGATGGCGCAGCCACCATGGATTGGATGGAGCAGGAGCAGGAGCGTGGTATTACCATTACTTCTGCGGCAACGACCACGTTCTGGCGCGGTATGGAAGCTCAGTTTACTGAGCACCGTATCAATATCATAGATACTCCGGGACACGTTGACTTCACCATTGAAGTCGAACGTTCTCTGCGCGTACTCGATGGTGCGGTTGTTGTGTTCTGTGGAGCATCGGGTGTTGAACCACAATCTGAAACTGTTTGGCGACAAGCCGATAAGTATCATGTACCTCGCATAGTATTCGTCAATAAGATGGATCGTGCCGGTGCTGACTTTGATAGCGTCATCGAACAGATACGTGACCGTTTGGGTGCGACTTGTGTGCCGATTCATATGAATATTGGTGCGGAAGAGGGGTTTAAAGGAATTGTTGACCTGATCAAGATGAAGGCCATTAACTGGTCTGAAGCCGATCAAGGTTTGACATTCTCCTATGAAGATATTCCTGCTGAGCTGGCTGAAAAAGCGAGTGAGATGCGTGAGTATCTGGTTGAAGCTGCCGCTGAGGCCTCGGATGAACTGATGGAGAAGTACCTCGATGGGGGCGAACTATCAGAAGACGAGATCAAGCAGGCGCTGCGAAAACGGACTCTGGCTAATGAAATTGTACTTGCAACTTGTGGTTCTGCATTTAAGAACAAGGGTGTGCAAGCGGTTTTAGATGCCGTTATTGATTATCTACCATCGCCCGTCGAAGTGGCTGCAATCACAGGCATAGATGAAAATGAGCAAGATGTTGAACGCGCTGCGGACGACAATGCACCTTTCTCTGCGTTGGCATTTAAGATAGCGACAGACCCATTCGTTGGAACCTTGACTTTTATACGCGTATATTCGGGTGTATTGACCACAGGTTCTGGCGTGTATAACTCGGTTAAGCAGAAGAAGGAACGTGTGGGTCGTATGGTGCAGATGCATGCTAACGATCGCCAAGAGATCAAAGAAGTTCGCGCTGGTGACATCGCGGCTGCTATTGGCCTCAAGGACGTGACTACGGGTGATACGCTTTGTGATATTGATCATAAAATCATCCTGGAACGCATGGAATTTCCTGAGCCCGTGATCACGATTGCCGTGGAACCTAGATCTCAAGCCGATGAACAGAAGATGGGCATTGCGTTGCAAAAACTTGCAGCGGAAGATCCTTCTTTCCGTGTCGAAACCGATCCTGAATCGGGTCAGACACTGATCTCTGGCATGGGTGAGCTACACTTAGACATTATCGTCGACCGTATGCGTCGCGAATTCAGTGTCGAGTGTAACGTAGGTAAACCTCAGGTTGCTTATCGTGAAACTATTCGCTCGAGTGTAGAAGTCGAAGGCAAGTTCATTCGTCAATCAGGTGGTCGAGGTCAATTCGGTCACGTTTGGTTGAAACTGGAGCCTCAAGAAGAAGGTTTCGGCTATGAATTTGTTAACGAGATTGTTGGTGGTGCTGTTCCGAGAGAATACATCCCTTCAGTAGATAAAGGTATTCAAGAGCAGATGAAGAGCGGCGTACTCGCCGGTTTCCCTATCTTGGACGTCAAGGTCACTCTCTTTGATGGTTCATATCATGATGTGGACTCTAATGAGATGGCCTTTAAAGTTGCGGCTTCCATGGGCTTTAAGAAGGGCGCTCTCGAAGCAGACCCTAGGCTCCTGGAACCTTGCATGAAAGTTGAAGTCACCACTCCTGAGAATTACATGGGAGATGTTGTCGGTGATTTGAACAGGCGTCGTGGCTTGATCGAAGGAATGGACGACGGCATTGCCGGCGTCAAGCTCGTTCATGCCGTAGTGCCTCTATCTGAAATGTTTGGGTATGCAACTGATTTGCGCAGCGCGACTCAAGGACGTGCTTCATACTCCATGGAGTTTTTGAAGTATTCCGACGCGCCGCAAAACATTGCGAAAGCGATTATGGATGCCCGAGGCTAGTTAGCCGGGTTACCATAACTAAAAATTAATTGCTATTGCTCGGTGTCAAGCCGGGCATTTCTGAGAAGAAAGGAATATATCGTGGCTAAAGAAAAATTTGAACGCATTAAACCCCATGTCAACGTCGGTACTATCGGACACGTGGATCATGGTAAAACAACTCTAACTGCTGCTATCTCTGCTGTTTTGGCAAAGACTTACGGTGGTGAAGTTAAAGATTTCTCACAGATCGATAACGCTCCTGAAGAGCGTGAGCGCGGTATTACAATTAATACCTCTCACATCGAATATGACACTCCTGCACGTCACTACGCACACGTAGATTGTCCTGGTCACGCCGATTATGTTAAAAACATGATCACTGGTGCTGCTCAAATGGATGGCGCGATTCTAGTAGTTGCTTCTACAGACGGCCCAATGCCACAGACTCGTGAGCACATCCTGCTTTCTCGTCAGGTTGGCGTACCTTTCATCATCGTATTCATGAACAAATGTGACATGGTTGATGACGAAGAGCTACTTGAGCTAGTAGAAATGGAAGTTCGTGAACTTCTTTCTGAATATGACTTCCCAGGTGATGACCTTCCAGTTATCCAAGGTTCAGCACTTAAAGCCCTTGAAGGCGAAGCTGAATGGGAAGCTAAGATCCTTGAGCTTGCAGAAGCGTTGGATACTTATATTCCTGAGCCAGAGCGTGCTATCGATGGTGCATTCATTCTTCCAATCGAAGATGTTTTCTCAATCTCAGGCCGTGGTACAGTGGTAACGGGTCGTGTTGAGCGCGGTATCATCAAGGTTGGTGAAGAAGTTGAAATTATTGGTATCAGAGATACCACTAAATCAACTTGTACCGGTGTTGAAATGTTCCGTAAACTGCTTGACGAAGGTCGTGCAGGCGAGAACTGTGGTGTGCTTCTACGTGGTATCAAGCGTGAAGATGTTGAGCGTGGCCAGGTGCTAGCGGCTCCAGGTTCAATCACTCCACACACAACTTTTGAATCAGAAATCTACGTTCTGTCAAAAGAAGAAGGCGGACGTCACACTCCATTCTTCAAAGGCTATCGTCCACAGTTCTTCTTCCGTACAACTGACGTGACTGGTACTATCGAGCTTCCAGAAGGCGTAGAGATGGTCATGCCTGGTGATAACGTGCAGATGGTAGTAACACTAATCTGCCCAATCGCGATGGATGAAGGTTTACGCTTCGCTATCCGTGAAGGTGGTCGTACTGTTGGTGCTGGTGTTGTTGCTAAGATCCTCGCTTAATAGCGACTAGTCTTGCAAGGCACTAATAAAAGGAAGCTTCGGCTTCCTTTTTTATTGTCTGAAATTTACCGCAAAAGGCCGGCTGGTAATTTGAATGGCTATCTTGTTAAAGCTTGTAGATTAATGTCTTGTTCTCGGCTCTGGCCGTTTAATGTCTACCTACATTTATGGGCTTGATGCAGCTATTCGCTTGGTAAATGCCTTGTTGGTGTTATTTCAGACAAGGGGCTTGATCTATGAAGATAAATCAGTATACTAGCGGCTCGCCTTAACCATTAGGCGAATTACGAATTAAACTTTTAAAGTTTAATCAAAAAAACAGCGGCTCCGATTGGGAGTCGAACGGTTAAATCATCTCGCTCTGCGTACCTTTGGTATAGCAAGAGGGTGATTTTTTATGTGTCCATTTTAGGAGCTCTGGTCTATGCAGAACCAAAGAATCCGTATCCGCTTAAAAGGATTTGATCATCGTCTGATCGATCAATCTACTGCGGAAATCGTTGAAACTGCTAAGCGTACAGGCGCACAGGTACGTGGTCCAATTCCACTACCAACGCGTAAAGAACGTTATACCATTTTGACTTCTCCACACGTTAACAAAGATGCGCGTGATCAGTACGAACTTCGTACTCACAAACGTCTAGTTGACATCG
>NZ_JABSSM010000068.1 GCF_013214165.1 Shewanella sp.
CGCCTCGCAGAACCTTCTCGAAGCAGATAGTGCACATACCCCGCTGGGAAGCGATAGGTTACCAAGAAGGGTCGACCTTCAAAAAATATCCCAATACTAAATCAGCCAGAAGCTAAATCAGAAAA
The DNA here is from genome assembly GCF_013214165.1 of Shewanella sp. Classification (GTDB taxonomy): domain Bacteria; phylum Pseudomonadota; class Gammaproteobacteria; order Enterobacterales; family Shewanellaceae; genus Shewanella. The sequence continues at coordinate 126 of NZ_JABSSM010000068.1, forward strand.
TGTAATCAGCCTTCATTCCAAGGCAGCAATTTCAAGGCAATAAAAAAGCTACCAATATCAACTGGTAGCTTTAATCTATTCTCGAACCTCGAACCTCGAACCTCGAACCTCGAACCTCGAACTTGGATCCTGAAACAAGTTCAGGATGACGAGCTAGTAAAGAGTTAGAACGAAGTTCGCTTATAACGTCGATACTCAGCGGTCCAGAAGTTAGCTTCGATAGACTTCTTGAGCAGCTCATCGGTACAAGGCAGTGCATGACCTTGCTCGATCGCGACCTTGCCCACGGCGAAGGCGATGTGCTTGCTGACACTGTGGATCTCTTCGAGCGATGGCAACAGTGGGCCCTCGCCATTGATGGCCAGTGGTGAGCACTCGGCTAATGCGCGGCTCGATGCCATCAGCATCGCATCGCTGACGCGTTTCGCGCCTGAGGCGAGAACACCTAGGCCGATCCCAGGGAAGATATAGCTGTTATTACACTGGGCTATCTCGAAGGTTTCACCATTGATGACTACCGGCTCGAAGGGACTGCCTGTGGCGACTAGCGCCTGGCCATTGGTCCAATGCAGCACATCTTTGGGGGTGGCTTCGACGCGGCTGGTCGGGTTCGATAGCGGGAAGATGATTGGGCGAGGGCAGTGTGCATGCATCGCCTTGATGATCGCTTCGCTGAATAATCCCGGCGCACCGGATACACCGATAAGCACGGTTGGCTTACCGTTCTTCATCACATCCAGTAGCGAGATGTTGTCGCTGAAATTATCCCAGTCTTTTACATCATTACATTTCTGTGCAAGTTTCTGTTGGAATGGCAATAGGTTAGGCATGTTGCCTTGCAGCATACCCCAGCGATCGACCATAAATACTTGTTGGCGAGCCTGGGTGTCTGAGATCCCTTCCGAGACCATTTGGGCCACTATGGCCTCGGCGATGCCACAACCGGCTGAACCGGCACCTAAGAAGGCGACGCGTTGCTCTTTCAGCTGAGTCTTAGCGGCCTTACAGGCGGCGAGGAGCGAGCCTACCGTCACGGCAGCCGTGCCTTGGATATCATCATTGAAGCAGCAGTACTTATCTTTGTAGCGCTCCAGCAGAGGCATGGCATTCTTCTGGGCAAAATCTTCGAATTGGATCAAGGCATCTGGCCAGCGACGGTGAACCGCTTGCATGAAGGCTTCGATAAAGTCGGTGTATTCTTGACCACCGATGCGCTGATGACGCCAACCCATATACATGGGATCTTCTAGCAGGTGGGGGTTATCTGTACCCACATCTAAGGTGATTGGTAAGGTATATGCTGGGCTGATGCCACCACAACTGGTATATAGCGACAGTTTACCTATTGGGATCCCCATGCCGCCGATCCCCTGATCGCCCAGACCTAAGATGCGCTCGCCGTCGGTGACAACGATGATCTTCACCTTCTGACGAGTCGAGTTGTTGAGAATATCATCGATACGTTCTTTATTCGGATAGGAGATAAACAGGCCGCGGTTACGACGGTAATCCTTGGAGAAACGCTCACAAGCCATACCCACAGTCGGGGTGTAAATGATGGGCATCATCTCGGTAATGTGGTTTTGCAGCAGTCGGTAATAGAGTGTCTCGTTGGTGTCTTGAATGTTTCTCAGATAGATGTGTCTGTCGAGATCATTGGTAAAGTTAGTGTACTGATCATAAGAACGAGACGCTTGCTCTTCGATGGTCTCGATGACATGGGGAAGTAGGCCTTCGAGATTGAAAAAAATGCGCTCTTCATCGGAGAATGCACTGCCCTTGTTGATTAAGGGGGCTTCGAGAATCGCAGGTCCTGCAAAGGGAAGGTAGAGCGGGCGTTTATGATCGTCCATTGGTAACCTTATTTGATAATTCTATTTATGGATGCTGTCAATCTGGCAAGATTATCACGAAACGTGATCTTTGTGCTGTTTAAAACGAAAAAGCACAGCCTGAGCCGTGCTGTAGATAATCACTATTGTGCTCGAAATTAGCTTGCGTTATTTACCACGATACTTGACTGACAGGCCCGCGAGAAAGTTACGTAAAACCTGATCGCCGCACTCTTTAAAGTGCTTATGACCTGGCTTTCTAAACAGGGCGCCGAGTTCAGATTTAGACATGTTGAAATCGGCCAGTGCTAGTGTGCTGATGATGTCGTCTTCACGCATTTCCAGGGCAACTCTTAGCTTCTTGAAGGTAAGGTTGTTGTTGATCTGCGATACCGGCTCTGGGATCTCGGCGCCTTCTCTCAGGCCACGCTTATCTATGATAAGGCCATCAAGGAACTGACACATGGTCTTGTCGTTACAAGGCTGGTAACCTTCCTCTTCCTCTTTCTTTAGCATGTTAAGCAGCAGTTCTTGTGACACTTCCTGATTTACCTTGGCGAAGATTTTGATCATCTTGGCATTTTGGTAATCGAACACGAAGCGTAGACGGCGTAAAATATCGTTGTTAATCATTAGTCTTTATCTTTTTCTGGTTGATTCCGCGGCTGCGGGATCTTGTGGGCACTATTATATCTGAGTTTCTCTGTGAGCCTCGAATTTATTTGTACTGTCCATTTTATCTTTAGTGTCCATGAGCGTTTTCTGTTGAAGATTTTTTTGATAAATAAGCGACTCTCTGATACGCGCTCGTATCTGGTTATGCAGTTCAAATACCCGGTCGAGATCATTCATGTTCAATGAGATATTTTCCAGCATCACCAGATCCAGATTAAACTCGGGGTAATGGAGTGTCATCGACATATACCCAGGCAGATAGCCGGTATGACTGTATTCTGTGATGGTATCTTCGCGATTAATCCTCAGGCCATAACCGTAACTCATATTGGCCCATAAGAATGCTATCTCGGTATGTGAGCGGGTCATCAGCTGGTAACTCTGCGGACTGATGAGCCTACCCGAGTGTAATTGGTGCTGAAATGCGGCAAAGGCCTTAGCCGTGGCAATCATCCCACCGGCGGGGATCAAAGATTCGGTGATCTCAATACCTGTGGGCGCTAATCTGCCTGCCACTTCATCGAGCCCTATGGCGAGAGAGGGGGCGCGTTGACGTATGTTATCTATGGTGCCGACTTCGGCGTACAGGCCCCCGAGTCTGTAGGCTTGCTTAAAGTCGGCTATCTGTTGAGCCAAGGTTTGCTGGTTTACTCGTTCGAGGATCTCGCCTAAGAGAGAGTAACCCAAGTTGGAGTATTGAAACTGGCTGCCAGGCTCGAATAGATTTGGTTTACCTAATTTGTCGACTCCCGATGTGTGACTCAAGAGGTGATGTAATGTGATGCTTTCATTGTATCTATTGGGGGTGATACTGGGTTTGTTTTGGGCTAACTCGGCATCTATGCCGTAAAAGATAGCGGGTGAGCCGACGGCTTGTGATGAGCTGGATTTTTGTGATAACAGCGCTAAATCACGCTTTGCTGTTTGTTTCAGTTCGCTGTCGGCATCGATGATGATTTGGGCGGCAAGAATTGTTTCTGGTTCGGGGAGTGTTTCTTCCTCGGGAGCGGTTTCAAATTTCGCATCGAACTCCTCACCTCGCTCAGAGTCTGTACCTGTATCGAGATTATTATCGGTCTCAAGCATCTCATCTTGGTCTAATATCCTGTTATCGATGAGATAGCTATTGAGGGCGTGATTCAGATCTAGCTTGCCTGCATCCACGGCCTGCAAAATAAGCGTCGCCGTTATCTGTTTAGATAGAGAGGCGATGACGAAGCTGGTATTTTCGCCGATCCCTCTGCCCTTATTAACTGTGAGCACTGGCTTGCCGTCTTTTAATAGGAGGACACTGCCACTGAACGGCTGCAGAGATGTGTCGATAGCCTGTTTTATGGCAACTTCTATTTCTTGTGGTGCGGCCACAGGCTCGGGTCGAGTTTGACTATCCGAGCTATCCGACTGAGGTTTGCCATTTTTAAGCGATGGAAAATCGGCATAACTTGAGTGACTCAGTGTTAGTGCACTTAACACTAAGCAAGTTAATAGGGTGTTTTGTCGGTGCATCCTTGTCCGTAACTGCATTTCATGCTCACTTATTTTGTCACCATCCAGTAGATAAACAGCAGGGCAAAACCAACCAAGTAGGTCATGCCGAACATAGACAGAGATCTCATCTTCCAGCCATAGCGATCTGATTCTGCCAAAGCCGAGCTGGTCATTAACTTATAGTTTAGCCAAGCAAAAATAACTGTGGTCATAAAAGCTAAGATCATCACAAATTCCAAAAGAGGCAGCAGGGCTCCTTTAAAAAACCAGACGATGCCCAAACCAATGGCACTGATCCCCAGCATGACTCCGGTTAGGCCTTTCTCTGTGTCTTGGGTTTGAGTGAGTAAGCGCCAGCCCATATTCAGGGTACGACTGTAGCCGTCGATGACCGTCACTGTGGTACTGAAGATACACAAAAGGGCTACAATGCCGATGAGGTAACGGGATCCGCTGCCCAATACTTGGCTATATAAATCTATGAGTTGGCTGGCAAATTTAGCCCCAGATGCCGAAAACTGCTCGCCGCTACCGTGCATAACCAAAGAGCCCAGAGCGAGAAAGACGATGGCAAGAATTGCTGTTGTTAGGTAACCGAAATTAAAGTCGAAGATGGCTTGCTCTTTGGTTATATGAGCCGTTTTCTTCTTCTCTAACAGCCAGAGTGAGTGCCATGCGCTGACTTCTATAGGGGCGGGCATCCAGCCCATCATGGCGACGAGGAAACCGATATACCCCCATTGCCATGGTGACTGAGAGACAAAATCTTGGCTGATGATCGGCGGCGCATTGAAGGCCAATGCCACGGCAACGAGCGTCGAAATGGTGAGGCACAGCATGATCACCTTAGTGAGTTTATCGAGCAGAGTGTAATGGCCGAAGATAAGTAGGCCCAGGCTAGATAATAAGACAATCAGCGCCAGTAGGTCGATGGAAAGAGGGATGAACTGGGTCAGCATCGCGGCTGTTAGCATGGCGACCCCAGCTGTGCTGGCTACCGCGGCTAGGGTGTTGAGGCCCGTGAATAGCAAGAGATAGCCTCTGCCTTGCTTAAGATAACCGTGAAGTAAACTTTCTCCTGTGGAAGCCGTATAGCGGGATCCTGCGGCGAAGAAAGGATATTTAAGCAGGTTAACCGCTAAGATAACCCAGGCCAGCTGCCAGCCAAACTCAGCCCCAGCACGAGTCGAGGCGACAAGGTGAGAGGCGCCGATAGCAGCGGCCGCCATCAATAAACCAGGCCCTAATGCGCTAAGCAAGTATCTGGCTTTAGACAATGGATTTCGGGTGTTCGGTGAGCGATTTACACTCGTGTCAGTTTGCGGGTCATCTTGTGGTTTATCCATGGCATTCATTTTCAGTACCGGCTCCATCACTCGTTAATTGTTATTTTTATCTTTTATATCGTGGCCGTAGAATATGACACGCCTGATATGAAGATTAAAAGAAGTTTATTAGGCACAAGGCTGACAGTTTATTTTATTAGCTAAAACTTAATTTACCTGGGGAAATGCTATTTAGGCCTATGGTCATCTCTGCTCCTCTAGGACGCCTAGGTAGAGTTTGTAACTCTTTACCTCTAAACAACCGCTTTATTTGACTTTTATAATTTAGGCTTTAGGTTAGTACTTGCACGAGTGATCAGTAGTCTGACTCAAGTTCGTTGTAGTCAAGTGATTGAAAAATAATAATATCAAAGGATGATAACAATGAAGCAAGTAATAACACCTAGCCTGTGTGCGCTGGCTATCACCTCTCTGTTCGCTAATGACCTATATGCGGCAGCTGAAACCGTCGAACGTATCGAAGTGACGGGATCACGTATCAAGCGTACCGATATCGAAGGGCCATCGCCTATTCAATCGATCAGCAAGGAAGACATTGCTAACATGGGGTTCGATAACCTGCAGCAATTACTCGAGCGTATGCCAGCAAACGGTGCGGGGGCATTTTCAACCCGTGGCAACAGCCAAGATTCTACGGCTAATGGTGGCGCGTCCATCAGCCTGCGTGGACTCGGCCCCGATGCCACTCTGGTCTTGATTAACGGCCGCCGCGTTGCCGCCTCGGCCTTTGCCGAGGGCATCACCAACTCGTTCGTCGATATCAATAACATACCTGTCTCTGCTATCGAGCGTATCGATATACTCAAAGACGGTGCCTCGGCTATCTATGGCTCCGATGCCATCGCAGGTGTGGTCAATATCGTGCTTAGGAAAGACATCGAGGGCATAGAAGTCAATCTAGGGTTAGGCAATGCCACCGGCACCGACTATGGCGAGCAAACGGCCAGCATAGTCTGGGGGATAAAGTCAGAGAAGGGCAGTGCGTCGATCATCCTAGATTACTTCAACAATGATACCTTGGCCGCCAGTGAATTAGGCCGTTGGGGCACGGCGGATCAGAGTCCCTATGGCGGTAACGATTATCGCTCATCCCGAGGCTTCCCGGGGTATTTCATTGTCGATGGTGTGCAAACGGTTGATCCTGCCTGTCCTCCCGATCGTAATATTAATGGTGAGGTCTGTGTCTTCGATTACGGCCCCTATAACCTCACCATTCCCCAATCCGAGCGGGTCGGTGCTATTGGCCAGTTCGATTATGATTTTAATGACGACTTGTCTGCCTTCTTAGAATTTTCGGTGCAACATAACACCTCGGAAGCGGGCGGCGCCCCCACGCCTCTGGATGAGAAGGCCGGTCTTACCGTACCTGGCACTCATCCGGATAATCCCTGGGGGCAAGATATTGACATCGGTCGTTATCGTACCGTCGATGCTGGCGCTCGCCGCTGGGATATCGAGTCTGACTCTCTGCGTTTAGTGGTAGGGCTTCGCGGCATGACAGATGATTGGGATTGGGAAGTCTCCGCCCAGAAGGGGCGCAGCAAATCCACCCAGACAGGCGATAGAACCCAGGGCTGGGTCAGAACCGATTATCTGCAAGCGGAGATCGATGCCGGTAATTATAATCCTTTCGGTGGCACCTATAACTCGCAAGATGTTATCGACCGTATCACCACTAGCTTAGTGCGCCAAGGTGTATCTAATCTCACCTCATTTGATGCCAACATCAGCGGCCAGGCATTTACCTTAGCGGGCCGTGACATCATGATGGCGGCGGGCGCGGAATATCGAGAGGAAGATGTCAGCGATGTACCCGATGAGCAGTTTCGCCGAGGCTTAATTTTCGGTACCGAAGCGGTATCGGCCCAGGCTGAACGGGATCAGTATGCGGTCTATGTGGAGTTTTCTATTCCCTTGACCGATAACTTCGAATTACAACTGGCAGGACGTTACGATCATTACAGCGACTTTGGCTCGACCACTAACCCTAAGGTCGCGTTCCAATGGGGAATGACAGAAGATCTTACCGCTCGAGCCTCCTGGTCAACCGGTTTTAGGGCACCTTCCTTAGCTCAGATAGGCTTAGGTCCGTCGGAGGAGAGCAGCTTCTTTATCGATAAATATCGCTGTGAGGCCGACAATCTCGATTGCGGTGCGACTGACTATAACACGGTGTTTTCCGGTAACCCAGATCTGGAAGCCGAGGAGTCTGAGACCTGGAATGTCGGCATGATCTGGGCACCGAGTCAGCATTTCGATCTGGGTTTTGATATTTTTAGCATCGTCCAGGACAATAAAATAGACAAGCTGGAACTGAGTAACATTTACGATGATCATTGTAATGATCAAGATAGCAGTGTCTGTGAACGATTAGCGCCTCCACTCGGTCAGAATTTAGGGCCTATCGATGTGATTCACTCAAGCTTCGTTAACTTGGGTTCTCAGGAAGTACAGGGGATGGATGTTTCAGCCCATTATAAGCTGGAACTGGAGAGTTATGGCGACATTAAGTTTGGTCTGGAGTGGAGTTATATGCATAACTTCGAGAAAGAGATCGATGGTGAGTCCGTCGATTATACCGGTGGCTATGAGTATCCAGAGAACCGTTGGTTGGCGACGACCAACTGGATGAGGGATGATTTTGCCGCCAATGTTAACCTGAGTTATATCGGTGAGTTTGATGATTTCGATAAGACCCGCAGCGTCGAATCTCAGCTGCTGGTGGATATGTCGGGCTCTTATCGCTTCAGCGAGATGTTTAAGTTGAGTGTCGGGGTGAATAACGTGTTTGACGAGGAGCCCCCATTCGCCATAGGTGATGGTGATGCCGATCTTTATGGTTATGCGATGGCGGTGCATAATCCCTTGGGCCGATATATTTATACCAAGCTGACGATGAAATTTTAATCTTTCAAGTTATCTGAACTTGGGTATATTGTTAGGGCTACATCTTATACTGATTGATATTAGGTGTAGCCTTTTTTAGACCTCATCAATGGGAGTGAGAATGATCAAGTTATATGGAGTACCCCGAAGTCGTTCACTACGCGTGTCATGGACCTTAGAAGAGCTGGGCTTGGATTGGCAGTATCACTATATTAACTTTGCCAAAGGCGATAGCCGCAGCCCCGACTTTCTTGCTGTTAATCCTTGCGGCAAGGTTCCCGCATTAGTCGATGATGAGCTCGTGCTGACCGAGTCCGCCGCCATCGTGTTGCACCTAGCCGAGAAATATGGTGACAGAAAGCTGTTACCACAATCTGGCAGCGATGCCTCTGCTTTGCATCATCAGTGGGTGAGTTTTATTATCACCGAGCTTGAGCAGCCGTTGTGGACCATAGGCAAGCATAAATTCGCACTACCCGAGGAACTGAGGCAAGAGAGCATGTTTGCTGTGGCTAAGTGGGAGTTCGATAAGGCGGCAGCCATCGCCGAGAATTGGCTGCCAGAGTCTGATTTCCTGTTAGGCGATGAGTTCAGCGCCGCCGATATTTTACTGGCGCATACCTTAGTCTGGGCGACGCGATTCGAGCAGAGCATTCCGCCTAAATTAGCGGCCTACCGTGACCGGGTCTCCAAGCGACCTGCCATGGCGAAAGCACTAGCGAAAGAGATGGCAGGGGCCGAATAGCTTAGCTTTAAACTGTATTCTTAACTGTATTTTGAATCGTCTCTTGGAAGAGTAGACGTAAAAAAAGCATCTATTCAGATGCTTTTTTAATTTACGTTTTTCGAACCTCGAACCTCGCAACTATATCTGTGTCGCCGCCCATTTTGCTCGGATCTCGCGACTCTCTTTTAAGTCTTCTTTCTCGCGGTAAGCCTTGTAGGCTTCGACGTCGAGTGTCACCAGAGTCACGTCCACTTCAAGCACCAGCTTACACTCTTTCTTGATGCGCCATGCAGATGTGCTATAAAGTTCGGTCAATGGCAGTGAGCCTAAAAACTCAGGATTATACTGGGCGTAGATGGCTTGAGTCGGATAGACGACAAAGCTCAGACGACGCTTAGGCTCTTGCTTGAATAGTGCTTCGATGCCATCACAGGTATTGAGCACTTGCATCTCGATGATCTCATCGATCTCTAACAGCTTCTTCTGTGCCAGTCCCGATACGGGATTATCACCCGCTTCCCAGGCGATGACATCGGCTTCACTGGCTTGGCAGAGCTCGCCTACCTGTGCCGGTGTCAGCCCCAGAGACAGACGCAGGAACTTAATTTCGATGGCATTCAAGCCGGCTTTGTTTGACATTGTTTTTCCATAAATATTGAGAGTCTATACCAAGTCTTATTCACTGTATTCGTGCTCGAAATACTGGTGCTTGGATAGATAAATATGTTCTTAAGTTCCTAGGCCTTAGAGTTGCATTAGGAATTAGGAGCTGAGACTTAACTCTGCAGCCAGACATGTTCGGCCCATTGCCAAAATGAATCCCAAGTTTCACTTTCTAGCTCATCTTCGCTCCAGAGCATGACCTGACCTTCCTGATCGATACAATAGAAGCTATTGCCCTGCTGACATATGGCGACATATTCTCGTGACATGCCGATTGACCAGGCATAGGCGGTCACTTCGGCGAGGTAGGTGTGGGAATATGGGTCGCTGGCGGTTACTGGCTCCAGACTTCCGTAGATAACATCGCTGGCATAGAGTAGGTACTCCTTTAGCTCGGCAGGAAGAGGCATTAAAATCTCCTCTTCGACCACTACAATTTGTTCAAATGTAGCCAGTTCTAAAGGGGTTGGAACGGTTTCACTCAATTCCTGAAGTTGCTCTATGATCTCGTGCATTGTCTCTTCGCTGATTATAAGTTTATGGACTCAAGTATATCTTGTCTGCGCGTGTATTGTTATACCCATCGAGATAAAGCTGTGGTCACTCAGCAAGAATTTACCGCTGCTGAGACAAGGCCATTAATTGCTCCTCGGTAACGCCATAGTGAGTATTGTTTTAGGCGACCGATGCGGTGATCAAGTTTGCTGCATCGATGCGTTTATATTGTAGCCAAGCTTTGTGATATTGCTTGTGGGACACTTGGCGAAGGCGCGTTATCTGAGCCTGCTCAATATCGTTTAACCCCCGTCCTTCACTCATGGCTGTCGTTTCTATGGCTTGTACTCGTTCATAGACCCTATGTTCGGCACCATTTTTGATGTTAGCTATCTCACTTAAATGCAGTTGAACTTCGGCTATCATCTGGGATTTCGGTAGTCTGATGAGCACATTGAGATCCCGGTATCCTGAGTCCTTAGGTGAGGCGAAGCGGTTCTTGACCTTGATGACTTGAGTCTGACCGGTTAAGGCTTCATAGGCAGCGACCAAGTCATGGATATTGTTAGTGACTATACTGGCTCGGGCAAGGTCGGTGAGTAGACTCGCATCACCATGGAGCTTACTACTGACCTTGTCGCTGGCTCTGGAATAACTCTTAATTCCAGGAACTTGTGTTTCAATCTGAGTACCCGTTGAGATCTGCATTAAAATTTGCGCCAATTCATCCTGAGCCGTTTGCGCCTGAGAATAGAGGACGTCGAGATCTGTGCTGGTCTGTCTGGGCGTATGGTATTCGAGACTCGAAATCGATGTGAGTCCAGAGAGGTTTTTACCGATGGCTTGCTTGACGGCATAGCTATCAGTCTTCTCTTTAATACTGGACTGAAACTCGTTTGTGGCAGCAAATCCTGTCCGGGTGGACAAGAGGAGTAGGAAAATAAAGAAGGTGCGGAACAAGCGATTCATACTGTTTATCAACATCAAATTAGCCTCATTACTTGAAAAATTATGAAGTAAAACTAAACGATGCATTCAATCTATGCCTAGTCAGCTTAATCTAGGCTGAACAGGAGATTAAATTTAATTCATGTTCGACACATATTTCAAAATGCATAAAAAAAAGAGCGCCTAAGGCACTCTTTTTAATTGAAAAAATATCAGTCCATTACCAAATTTTCACTCGTTTTTCTGGCGCTATATACATGGCATCGCCTTCTTTTACGTCGAAAGTCGTGTAGAACTGAGGCATGTTAGACAAGGCGCCCAGTGAACGGAACTTAGCCGGTGAATGTGGGTCGGTGGCGACGCGGTTACGCATAGACTCTTCTTTGATCTTAGCACGCCAGATCTGGGTGAAACCGATGAAGAAACGCTCATCACCAGTCAGACCATCGATAACAGGCGCTTCTTTACCATCGAGTGACTTCTTGTACGCCCTATAGGCGATGGTCACACCGGAAAGATCGCCGATGTTTTCACCTAGAGTGAGCTCACCGTTGACATTAAGGTCGTCAAACACTGAGTAATCATCATATTGGGCGACGAGTGCTTTACCGCGAGTGGCAAACTCAGAGAGATCTTGTTCTGTCCACCAGTCACGCATATTGCCTTCGCCGTCAAATTTAGCGCCTTGATCGTCGAAGCCATGGCCCATCTCGTGACCAATAACCGCACCAATGCCACCATAGTTAACCGCGTCATCGGCTTGCATGTTGAAGAAAGGCGGTTGCAGGATGGCTGCTGGGAATACAATCTCGTTCATGGTTGGGTTGTAGTAGGCATTCACTGTCTGTGGCGTCATGTGCCATTCCCACTTGCGGATAGGACCGGCAAGTTTCTCAAGCTCTTTGTCGTGACTGAGTTCATTGGCGCGAATGTTATTACCGATAAGGTCGTCGGCCTCGATAGTCAGCTTTGAATAGTCTTCCCATCTGTCTGGGTAACCAATCTTAGGATCAAATTTTGCCAGCTTGTCTTTAGCTTCGACCTTAGTTCCGGCACTCATCCATTCTAAGTTGTCGATACTGGTGCCATAGGCGCCACGTAGGTTCTCAACCATAACTTGCATACGCTCTTTCGCTGCTGGAGCAAAGTGACGCTTAACGTAAACTTTACCTACTACTTCACCTAACACGCTGTTGACTGTGCTCACGCCACGCTTCCAGCGAGGCTGTTGCTCTGCTTGGCCATTGAGTGTCTTAGAGAAGAACTCGAAGTTTTCATTATCTAGCTTGTCTGTCATTTCACCGGCGAAGTGAGTCAGTAATTGCCACTTCATGTAGGTTTGCCAGGTCGACAGCTCATTGGCTTTAAGAACATCATTGAAGCCTTCGATGAAGCTTGGCTGATTGATGATGATATCTTTTTGATCTTGGACGCCTAAAGTGGTGAAGTAAGCAGTCCAATCTATATCGGGTGCGAGTTTAGTTAGGTCTTTAATCTGGTAAAGGTTATAGGTCTTAGTGCTGTCCCGGGTCTCGACAACGTCCCAATGTCTGTTAGCTATGGCGGTTTCCAGCGCTAACACTTGCTCAGCACTGGTTTTAGGCGCTTTAAAGCCTGCAATGGTGAACATCTTTTCTATGTGCTCGACATAGGCTTTACGAATATTAACGAAGCGTTCGCCATCGTTGAAGTAGTAATCTTTCTCTGGCAGGCTGAGACCATATTGCCAGATATGTGTGGCGTAGCGGCTCGAGTTTTTGGCATCGACATCGATGTAGAAACCAAATGGTGTACCGCCACCTATGATCTGACTGTGGGCGAAGTAGCTGACCAGATCTGACTTAGTCTTAAGGGCGTCAATTTTATCCAGCTCGGCTTGAATTGGTGTCGTGCCGAGTTGGTTTATTGTGTCTGTGTCCATAAATGAGCGATATAGGTCGGCAACTTTTTGCTCATCGCTGCCGGCTACAAGATTAGGCGTTGCGGCGACTTCTTCGATGATGGCTTTAACATCGTCACGAGACCTTTCTCGAAGATCATAAAAAGCACCTGTGCTGGTTCTATCACTTGGGATCTCGGTCGTTTTGAGCCAAGTACCGTTAACGTAACCGTAGAAGTCATCTTGAGGACGAATTGACTTATCGAAGTTAGCGAAGTCGATTCCTGATGTTAAAGCTTTCTCTACCGCTATTGCCGTTTCTGTCTTACTGGTTTCGGGGGCTTTAACTTCTGCTTCCTTATTATTGCATGCCGCCAGGCCTACAATCAGTGAGGCACATAGGCCTCCAACGAGTACTTTCTTCATTACGCTTCCTTTATCTGCTGGTTGCCCATCTTTGGGTCATTGTTGTTATGTCCAATGCCACTGCTTTAATGATTCGGCAACTGGATTTTTGATATGTAAGTATATGCAAACCTTACATTATGCCACACATGTTAAGGCCATGAGCTAGGTGTAAACAAGCGTTGAGGGGGATTTACGTGTATTTCTATTGATTTAGTGATGTAACTAAAGGTTTCCTCGGCGATGATTTTTGGCGGTGTCAGGCTATAAGGCTTTGATTATCCTTGTAGGATTTCCAGCGACTAGGGTCTTGGCCTGAACATCTTTGGTCACGACTGACCCCGCACCGATAACGGCTTCATCCCCAACAGTGATGCCGGGAAGTATGATTGCGCCACCGCCAATCCAGACGTGCTTGCCTTTGGTTATGGCCTTGGCATCTCATAGCCGACGTAAAACGGTAGGACTATATTGGCATCGGGTGACTTGTGCGGTAGCAGGTTTGCATCATACTGACTCAGACAAGTTAGAGCGAAGTGGACATCGATGCCAAGCAAAACTTTGCCCTTTGTGAGCTTGGGCCTCATAATGTCGCCAATTGTGTACTCAAAGCTGAGAACTATTGTGCGTTTAGACAAATTTATCTGTGAATCGACTGAGCTCACTCGCTCATTTGCAAAGAAGGCCTTACACCGTGGTGATGTGACTTGTGATGGTGAAGTGGTTAAAAATTCAGGTTTTAAAGTAAAAGTTGGGCAGACTATCTGTTTAGATGGGAAGGTTATCTCTGTTGTTGGCCCCAGGTTTTTGATGTTGAATAAACCCGCGGATACCATCTGTGCCACATTCGATGAGGTACACCCAACGGTCATCGACCTGCTCGATATCGAGAAAGCCGATACTCTGCATATTGCCGGCAGATTAGATATCGATACCACAGGGCTAGTGCTTATCACAACCGATGGCCAGTGGTCGCATAAGATCACCTCGCCAAAGAAAGATTGCGGTAAGTGTTATCTGGTGACATTAACCGATGAACTCGACGCTTCATTAGTGGAGACATTCGCTCAAGGTGTTGAGCTGAGAAATGAAGATGGACTGACCAAGCCTGCTGTGCTGGAGATTATCGATACTCACACTGCACGCTTAACCATCACCGAAGGTAAATATCATCAGGTGAAGCGTATGTTTGCCGCCGTAGGCAACAAGGTTGTGGGTCTGCATAGAGAAAGCGTCGGTAAGATAGTGCTAGACGATGACTTGGCACCCGGCGAGTGGCGTTTCCTGACCGATGAAGAAGTGGCTTCGGTCTAGTCCTTTCTGGTCTGGGATTAATTAACTGACATTTGTCGGCGAGTATCAGTCTATTGCGATAAGTGTTACAGATAGTAAAAGGCCTTCGATGAAGGCCTTTTAGCTGCTTTAAGGGAGATTGTTTATGTCTTCGCTGACACTCTCTAAGTTAGCGACAGGTTCGAGTGACGACAAAGACTGCACCATATCGCCCACTAAGTTGGATAAGTTGTAGCTCGCTGACATTTCCTCGGCATATAAACTTAGCTTGTTTGGCTCTGTGATGATACTTGCTATATTGCGCTAGTTATCCGACTGTAACTGGGAATAGACCAGTTGAGCCCCGACCAGATCGGCCAGTGCCGTACCCACTGTCTTAAATAGTGTTATTTCTTGCTCGTTTTTTCTACCGGACAGCTGATTTTTACAGAGTTGTGCGAGCTCCCCCACGACAGAATCAATACTATAAACACCTTCAGCGACTGGGATAAGCAGTTCACCAGCTTCCGCAAAAACATTAATTTTTGAATCTACATATACCGATGACTTTAAGATGAGCTCGGTATCGCACTCGCGCTTACCATGATTATGATTACCCACGAAATCGGTATGAGTGCCAGCTTGCACCCAGTCACCGTTAAATAGTGGCGTGGGTGTGCTTTTTCCGTGCAGGCCGATGAAGTTAAGTCGTGGGGGAAGTCACTGCAACAAGGGGTGAGTCTGTTTAAGTTATAGATACAAAAAAACCTCGCCAGGCGAGGTTTTTTGTTTTAGTCGCCATGAGCGCCTAAGTAAAATATGGTGCCCGAACCCGGAATCGAACCAGGGACACGAGGATTTTCAATCCTCTGCTCTACCGACTGAGCTATTCGGGCAACGGGCGCCATTAGAATGCTTTTGAGGATTTGAGTCAACTACTTTCGCTATTTTCTTGGTTTTAATGGAACGTTTGCATATCTTTTGTGCTATATCACGGCGATGACCGTTTATGGGGAGGAACTTGGCTAGGGACGACTCTTATTGGGTTTACCCTTTCTTCCTTGAAACACCCTGGTGCTAGATACCAAGTGGCAGATAAAAAAAACTCCCGACTTACCTTGTAAGTGGGAGTCTAATACTCAGATATCTGAAGTTTACTGACGCCTTCGCAGCTATTTATCGGTCCGATTTAGTTGAGTAATTCGCATTCATCACAGCTAGCGCGTTCTCTTGCAGCTTTTCTTGCCCAAGCTCAGCGTAGGCATCGGCCATGATCTCTAATGCGTGTTTTGTTGACGGGCTGCCTGGATAGGTTTCCATCACATACTGGGCTCTGATAGCAGCAGCACTCCAGGCGTTCATTTTCATGTAATACTCGGCAACATTAATTGAGTATTTAGCCAGTCTGTTCTTAAGATGTTGCATACGTTGTGCTGCATCGTAAGCATATTTACTGTTTGGGTAAGATTTGATCAGGCGATCGAAATCTTTAAATGCATCCTGAGCAACTTTTGGGTCTCGATCGGTTCTATCTATATTGAGCATATCGTGGAACATGTAGCTATCGGACTGCATATTAACCAGTCCACGCATATAATAGACATAATCTATATCTTTATGTGTGGGGTTGAGTCTGATAAAACGATCGATATTTGCGATTCCCGAAGCAGGGTCATCTAGTTTATAATAGGCGTAAATGAGATCTAATTGCACCTGGGTCTTATGTGGCCCAAATGGGTAGCGTGAGTCTAATGCTTCAAGAGAACGCACTGCTTTACTGAAATTACCAAGCTCCATAGAGGTTCTCGCTTGGGAGTACAGTACATCAGGTGAACTCTTGTTAGCCTTAAGTTCTTCATCTGGGCTACTACTACAAGCCGTAATGGCTATTGAAAATAGGGCTAATACAGCACCTTTAGCAAATTTATGCATACTTAATTTCGATTCTTTTAAAGTTGTAGTTAAGATTTTTTCCATTTCGATATAAAATGAAACAATTCGATTGTAACAGATCGCTCACATTTTTTGGACCCCGAAAAGCGGGTACGGTTCCTATGACACAAGAGATTAATCTAAAAAGCGAGATAACAGCAACACAAACCGGTCAAAGATTAGATCAAACTTTGGCTGAGTTGTTCCCTGATTACTCACGTACGCGCATCAAAGAGTGGATCTTAGATGGTTCAGTGAC
This sequence comes from Shewanella sp., assembly GCF_013214165.1. Taxonomy (GTDB): domain Bacteria; phylum Pseudomonadota; class Gammaproteobacteria; order Enterobacterales; family Shewanellaceae; genus Shewanella. The sequence continues at coordinate 16,933 of NZ_JABSSM010000068.1, forward strand.
TATTGATGGTAATGTTTCAAATAAGCCGAGAGAGAAAGTGCTCGAAGGCCAGGAAATTGAAGTTGGCGCGACCTTAGTTGAAGAAACGACAGCTAAAGCCCAAGCAATCGATTTAAATATTGTTTATGAAGATGAGCATATTTTAGTCATCAACAAGCAGGCTGGCCTCGTGGTTCATCCTGGTGCTGGTAACAGTGATGGCACGCTGCTGAATGCGCTACTTCACCATTGTCCAGGCATCGAGCTAGTTCCTCGTGCCGGTATTGTGCATCGTCTGGATAAAGATACGACTGGGCTCATGGTTGTCGCTAAGACTGTCGAGGCACAGACACACCTTGTCTCGGCGTTGCAGGCCCGCGAGATCACTCGAGAATATGAAGCCATAGTGATGGGATCACTAATTTCTGGTGGCACAGTCGATGAACCTATCGATCGTCATCCGACTAAGCGTACCCATATGGCTGTGGTGTATTCGGGCAAGCCTGCGATGACTCACTTTCGTGTCGCTGAGAAGTTCAGAGCCCATACGCGTTTAAGATTGCGTTTGGAATCAGGAAGGACTCACCAGATCCGTGTGCATATGGCTCATCTTGGCCATACCTTAGTGGGTGACCCTGTTTACGGTGGACGTCCAAGGCCACCTAAAGGCGTGACTCCTGAGTTTTTTGACATTTATATGGGCTTTAAGCGTCAGGCGCTACATGCGATCAGGCTCGAACTGGCTCACCCATATACCTGTGAAATCATGAGCTGGCAGGCTCCGGTTCCTGAGGATATGGTGATCTTAACTAAAGCGTTAAGAAAAGATACTGAAGACAATCCGTCTTCAATCTTATAAGTAGACGGGCTTAGTAGGTGACCACAAGCTGGCATATTCCACAAGGCGTCAAGATTGCTTTCTCAACCCGCCATGGTGGGGTGAGTAAAGCTCCCTATGGGAGTCTGAATTTAGGACTACACGTGGGTGACGCACAACAAGATGTGCTGGCAAATCGAGCGCTCATCAGTGAACGCTTGATATTGCCTTCTTCCCCGTTTTGGCTAGAGCAAGTCCATGGCACTAAAGTTGTCGAGGCCGATAACCAGAGGCGAGTCTGCGGCGATGGCAGCTACACCAGGCAGAGACAACAAGTCTGTGTCGTCATGACTGCTGATTGCCTACCTGTGCTTATTTGTGATAGACAAGGCAAGCAAGTCGCCGCGATTCACGCAGGTTGGCGTGGGTTGTGTGACGGGGTCATCGAGGCCACGTTGGAGACGTTTACCGCACTGCATTCAGATCTTATTGCTTATTTGGGGCCAGCTATTGGCCCGGAGGCATTTGAGGTCGGAGAGGATGTGAGGCAGGCGTTTATGTTATTACACCATGAAACGTCTGCCTTTTTTACGTTAACTGAGTCCGATGGAAAGTATTTAGCCGATCTTCAGGGGCTGGCAAAATATCGACTCCAGTTAGCTGGTGTGCGTCAGGTATACCAGACTCATGCTTGTACCTATAACAATGAAGCAGATTACTTCTCCTATCGCCGAGACGGTATCACAGGGCGCATGGCGTCATTCATCTGGCTGACTTAAACTGGCTAATTATCGATTTAGTGACCAGTCTTACAGTTTAAAGCTTGAAAAATAGCAATAAACCCCCACCTTTTAACGATATAAAGTAAATCTTAATTTTAGTTATTATTTTGGAGGCCGTATGCGACTAGATCGTATGACCAATAAATTCCAAACAGCAATTTCCGATGCTCAATCTCTGGCATTGGGGCGCGATCATCAGTTTATTGAACCCATTCATCTGATGATGGCCCTGCTTAATCAAGATAATGGTTCGATTCATCCCTTGCTTACTCAGGCCGGTATTGAGGTTAGCTCACTGCGTTCTATGATAAGCCAAGAGTTAGACCGTTTGCCTCAGGTTGAGGGAACTGGCGGTGATATTCAGTTATCACAGGCACTCATACGTCTGCTCAATTTCTGTGACAAGCTCTCCCAGAAGCGCAAAGATAAGTTTATCTCCAGCGAGTTATTCATTCTGGCAGCACTGCAAGGCAATGATCCGCTGGCCCAGAGCCTGAAGAAGGCAGGTGCCACTAAAGATTTGATGGAACAAACCATCAAACAGCTCAGAGCGGGAAAACCCGTCGACGATGCTAATGCCGAAGATCAACGTCAAGCGCTTAAAAAGTTTACCGTCGATCTGACTGAGCGCGCCGAGCAAGGCAAGCTTGACCCTGTAATTGGCCGAGATGATGAGATCCGTCGTACGATTCAGGTATTACAGCGTCGCAGTAAAAATAACCCAGTCTTGATTGGCGAGCCTGGTGTGGGTAAAACTGCGATTGTCGAGGGCTTGGCGCAAAGAATCGTTAACGGCGAAGTGCCTGAAGGTATCAAGAATAAGCGTGTGCTCTCTTTAGATATGGGGTCATTAATAGCAGGGGCTAAGTATCGTGGCGAATTCGAAGAACGCTTGAAAGCCGTTCTCAATGAACTCTCTCAAGAAGAGGGGCAAGTTATCCTCTTTATCGATGAATTGCATACCATGGTCGGTGCCGGTAAAGGTGATGGCGCCATGGATGCGGGAAATATGCTCAAACCTGCCCTTGCGAGGGGTGATCTTCATTGTGTCGGGGCGACAACGCTCGATGAATACCGCAAATACATAGAAAAAGATGCCGCGTTAGAACGACGTTTCCAGAAGGTGTTGGTTGAAGAGCCCAACGTCGAAGATACGATAGCCATCTTACGTGGACTCAAGGAGCGCTACGAGTTACATCACCATGTTGAGATCACCGACCCAGCAATCGTCGCCGCTGCAAGCATGTCAAATCGATATGTCTCTGATCGTAAGTTACCCGATAAAGCCATCGATCTTATCGATGAAGCGGCATCGAGCATCAGAATTCAGATCGACTCTAAACCAGAAGTGCTGGATAAGTTAGAGCGCAGAAGCATCCAGCTTAAGATAGAGGAGCAAGCACTCGCTAAAGAAACTGATGAGGCTAGCATTCGCCGTTTATATTCACTGCGAAAAGAATTGCAAGATGTCGATGTTAAAGCCGCAGAGCTTAACGAAATATGGCGTACAGAAAAAGCAGCACTGGCAGGTACTCAACATATTAAGGCGGATTTAGAGCAGGCGAGGCTTAATCTGGATGTGGCAAGACGTGCCAGTGACTTGACTCGTATGTCTGAGTTGCAATATGGCCGTATTCCGGCGCTAGAAAAGCAACTGGATCTAGCGGCGCAAGCAGAGATGCAAGACATGACCTTACTGAGAAACAAGGTGACCGAGGTTGAGATCGCTGAGGTGCTATCGAGGGCTACGGGGATCCCAGTCGCTAAGATGTTGGAAGGGGAAAAAGAGAAACTGCTACAAATGGAAAAGGCGCTACACGAAAGGGTGATTGGCCAGAATGAAGCGGTAGATGCGGTGTCAAACGCGATACGGCGCAGCAGAGCCGGCCTTGCCGATCCAGATTGCCCTATTGGATCATTTCTGTTTTTGGGGCCTACAGGAGTCGGTAAGACCGAGCTGTGTAAGTCATTGGCTAGGTTCTTATTCGATACTGAAGCGGCCATGGTGCGTCTCGATATGTCGGAGTTTATGGAGAAACACTCGGTAGCACGTTTACTCGGTGCGCCTCCCGGTTATGTAGGTTATGAAGAGGGCGGTTATCTAACAGAAGCGATAAGAAGAAAGCCCTATTCGGTTATTCTCCTCGACGAAATTGAAAAAGCCCATCCAGATGTGTTTAACATTCTGTTACAGGTGCTAGACGATGGCAGGTTGACCGATGGCCAGGGCCGAACTGTCGACTTTAGAAACACGGTTATCATCATGACATCAAATCTTGGCTCTGACATCATTCAGGACAGATGTGGGTCTTTGCCTTACAGTGAGATGAAGGCCGAGGTGATGAATGTCGTGGTCCAAAATTTTAGACCCGAATTCTTAAATAGAATCGATGAGACTGTGGTCTTTCATCCTTTGGATGAGCAGCACATAGCATATATTGCCAAGATTCAAATAAAATCCTTACAACAGAGGCTGGCAGAAAAAGGTTATGAACTCATAATTAGTGAAAATGCGTTAGCCTTTATTGCCAAGGCTGGATTCGATCCTGCCTATGGAGCCAGGCCTTTGAAAAGGGCATTGCAGCAGGAAGTAGAGAATCCATTGGCCCAACGGATCTTAAGCGGTAGCTTAGTGCCGGGTAAGCCCATTAAACTCGAGTGTTCGGGTAATGAGCTGACCTTCCTGCAATAATGGGTCATTTAGGGGGGCAGGCTGGTTTGTATACTTGTCAGCCTGATTCTCTAGTGTTTTATTTTTTATGGGTCTAAACCCAGTTTTCTAGCTAAATACTCGCAAGATTACTTTATGTGTTGTGCTGATTAGCCTCTATCTAATAGTTATTTACAGAATAACTCGATCCTCTGTTGCTGCATCTTGAGCTTTTCCTGACGCAGCTCCTCTGTCACAGCTACAACTTCACCTGTTTGTTGATCTTTACTGTTTAGCTTGGTGTGGGTCATCAAAATATCAAGATTGTATTTCGCGTTGTTACAGATTTCTTTAGCTTGTTCTTTATCATGTTCATTAATAACTACTGCATCTTGTTGGGCTTGGCTTAACGCTTTTTCTTTTTTACGAGCCGTCGGAGCAAGAGTCCCTATGGCTTTCGGCTCAATATCCTCACTGTTTAGTTTTGTCGATTTAGACTGATCGATGACATTTTCTGGGATCTGCTGACTGTAGTGAGTCACTCCATGTTCATCTACCCACTTATATATGACGGTGGCCGAAACAGATGTAATAAATAGTAAAGGTAGAACGAGAACTAAAAATCTTGGGGGCATAATGATTTCCAATCAAAATTAAGATGGTCTTGTCCATAGCGTATCATGAGCTTAAGTGAATAATTGCTTAAAGGATAAAGTGTAGGATAGTCAAAGTATGGTATATTTTTTATACAATATATTCATCTTTGAATGATATGCATAACTTTGATAAAAATTCGGTAAAGCGTAAAGGTATCTATCTGTTACCCAACCTGTTTACGACGGCAGGCTTGTTTTCTGGCTTTTATGCGGTTATCGCATCTATGAATGGCTTATATGAGTCAGCTGCAATAGCTGTGTTTGTCGCCATGCTATTTGATGGGCTCGATGGCCGCGTAGCAAGAATGACTAATACCCAGAGTCAATTCGGAGCCGAATACGATAGCATGGCTGACATGGTGTCATTCGGCGTAGCTCCTGCTTTGATCGCCTACAATTGGGGGTTGGCTGAACTTGGAAAGTTAGGTTGGCTTGCGGCCTTTATTTATTGTGCCGGTGCAGCGCTGCGTTTGGCTCGCTTTAACACACAAGTCGGGGTTGCCGATAAACGTTATTTTCAAGGATTAGCTAGCCCCGCAGCGGCTGCGGTGATCGCTGCAAGCATTTGGCTTGGAAGTCAAAATGCAATCGATGGTCATAATGTGAGTTGGCTTGTGGCTCTGATCACCATCATGTTGGGCTTACTCATGGTGAGTAACTTCAGATATTTATCATTTAAAAATATCGACTGGCGTAGTCGAGTTAACTTCCTTGTCATCTTATCTCTCGTAGGTATATTTGTTTTTGTGTCTCTACAGCCTGCACTAATACTCTGTTTAATTTTTTACCTTTATGCGCTATCGGGTCCTGTGATAACTATCTATGGTATACGAAAACTGAAAATACCGCCCAATGCCAGTGTATATAAAGAAGACCCAGACGTAGAAAGGGACAGCCAAAACATCAAACAGGTTAATAAGGATAAAACAAAGGACTAAAACCTGATGTTTGAATCATATGAAAACATCAAGTATAGAGTGTGGCTCATTGAAAGCCTCCAATAACAGTACTGAGGGAGATGTGGCTTTATGATAAAAGATATTTATAGAAACATGCATGAAAGCTAAAAGTTTCATGCAGACTCTTAAAAGAGTGCCAGACTTAGCCCCCTTGTTAGGAGCTTTAGAGTAAAAAACTTCCTTCTGATAGGGGGGATGTGGGTTTTATGGGCTCTTTGGTTGATAAGCGCTCGCTTGTTGGTTTTTTTTAAAATAAGCCCTTGCGCTCACCTCTAAACTCCCTATAATGCGCATCCACTGACACGGCAAACCAGTCTTGTTAAACCAAGCTGAAACGCAGTCAGGGCAACAAGTAAGCTTGTTTTTTCTTCGTTTTAAGCGATTGAAATTAAATTTTTAAAAGCCCTTGACGCCAACCACGAGGAGTGTAGAATACGCCTCCTCAAGCCAACGACCTAGCGTCTAACGGCGGTGCTACCAAGCACCAGCTCTTTAACAATACGAAACAAGAAATCTGTGTGGACACTCACAGGTATTGAGTTATTCGAAATTGCCTTCTGTTCTTCGGAATGTCGGCAATCAAAATATTACTCAATGAATGAGTGTTCATAGATTCGAACCTAGTTCGAATCAATATGTAAATTTCGAAAGTGCTCTCTAGC
>NZ_JABSSM010000069.1 GCF_013214165.1 Shewanella sp.
CTGACAGAGGAGGAAATCGAGAACAGAATATTGCAACTAAATTTAACGCCAAGAAAGATATTAGGCGGGCTAACACCCCTCGAGGTCTTTACTGGTAAGCGTGTTGCACTTATTGCTTGATTCCAGCCCTGCATCTCTTGAGCTAAACTTTGTTGCCAGGTGGCCCCAGCTAAATTATTGTTGGCCCATCGGCCTCTATTCCTCAAAGCATTTAATTGATCGTCACGCTTCTTTATTACTTTTTTTCGCTGCAATTCTAAATGATTAATGTCGCGTTCTACTTGCTGGTTATTAAAGTATCTTTGGCTCTTCTGTTTATCTAATTTATTGTTGTTAGCGACTACGCTGCCAACATGGCTCAAATCGAGAGCCTCAGAGGCATCATCACACGCATCGGCCTGATAAACGCCATCAGCGCATTGGTAGACTTCACTCATGGCCATCCCTGGTATCAGTAAAGCAAAAAACAATAGGTTTCTCATACACTCCTCCTTGAGCCTTGAGTCTACACCTCTATGACTGAGTGAGGCAAGCTCGCGGCCGCGCCTAGTATTCGGCCCTCTTGGAGAATTTATCGAGCCACCCAACATAAAAATAAAGCCATTGACCACATACCAGTGCTGACATTGTGAGTGCTAGATGGCATATAAGACGATGATTTATTTTAACTTAAAGTATCAAGTCGATGAGTTTGATGCCACCATGATAAGGGGACACCCATAAGATTTTTGATACTTAAACTCCCCCCAAGTTCAAAGTAGCGAATGCATGGTGCCAGCCCTGATTAAACCCCTCAAATTAGCAATAATTCACACTCTAAAATCGAAGAGACAACTTAATCTTGTCAATCAGCAGGTGTAGATGCGGATAAAGCGGATAAAGGGGTCGGAGCGAATTAGGATATTCGAGTAAAATAAGGGTACATTTTCTAATCAATGCAAGGTCAACTAGACCCTTTGTACAAACTCATTTATGACCAAAATCTTGTTTTACATGTCGAGAAAAGCCAAATCGAAGAGAGTAATAACAGGGTGTGAACGCGGCTGCGAGCTTCCGAAACAAGGACGTTTTGGCAGAGCCCACAGGGATGTGCTTGCGGCGCCTCGTAGAAGTGTTTACATGTTGGGCGAGCCCAGGCTATAGATAACCATGAAGGTAAAAATTAAAACACACTCGCCAATACCCACTCAGCCAGACGCTAACCAGACAATGTGATCAGTCTTCATTCCAAGGCTGGCCAAAGCGGCTGGATTCCCGCCCACAAGCATTGCGGGAAAGACCAATATTGAATTGCGGAAAACGAGTATTCAATTGCGGAAAACGAGTATTCAATTGTGGGAATGACGAGTATTGAATTGTGGGAATGACAAGTATTGAATTGTGGGAATGACGAGTATTCAATTGTGGGAATGACGAGTATTCAATTGCGGGAATGACGAGTATTCAATTGTGGGAATGACGAGTATTCAATTGTGGGAATGACGAGTATTGAATTGCAGAAATGACGAGTATTAATTGCTGGGAATGACCAGCCATAGAGTCACTATCGACAATTTAGCTAAACCTATCGATTCGATAATCACTCAAATCGATTTCAGTTTGTTTACCCGACATCTCTTGGCTCACGAGCTTTGCGGTAATGCCTGACCAGGTCAGTCCTAGGTGCTGGTGACCAAAAGAGAAGAACACGTTTTTATGTTTTTCACTGCGCCCAAGCACAGGCAGGCTATCTGGCATCGAAGGTCGGAATCCCATCCAACGCTCACCATCTGCCGCTGTTGCATCGGCAAATAACTCTGGCAGCAAGGCCTTACCGTGGGGAAATAAGCAATCGGCGCGAGCCTCGACTAACGGGGCCTGTAAACCAGCAAATTCCACTGTGCCCGCCAGACGTGTACCGTCAAGCATAGGGGTGATGATAAACTTGCGATTATAGGATGCGACTGGGCGAGAGAGCGTGCTCTTTTGCGGCATCATCAGGTGGTAACCTCGCTCAGTTTCCAGCGGCACAGGGTAACCTAACTGCTTGGCAAATGGCTTGGACCAGGCACCTGAGGCAATAAGCACATTTTCTGAGCGTATCGACTCACCCGAGCTTAGCTGTAGCGAAACCTTGCCTTCATCACTAGAGGAAGCAATAATCTCACTCACTTCATCGGTGAGCAGTTCGCCGCCCAGAGCAACAAATTTATCGGCGAAGGCTTTACATAAACCATAGGGATCACTGGTATGCCCAACATGAGTGAAATATAAACCATGGGTAATGGTTTTACTCAGGCTAGGCTCAAGTTGTCTGACTTCATCCCCCGTTAACAGTCTTACTTTCACCCCCGCTTTCGCATAATGATCATATTCCTTGGTGACCTCATCGATAGATGTGGCTTCGAATACCAGCAAGCTGCCATTGAGTATCATTAGCTCAGAGCAGTCACAAAAATCGGTTAACTCCACAAGCGCCGCAATAGAAGCCTGATTTAATCGCTTGATGGCTTGGCCATTGTGCGCTCTCTTGCCCGGCAACATGTTCACTAGAAATCGCATAAACCAAGGTAAAGCCTTGAAGAAATAGGCAGGTTGAATACGAAATGGTCCTAGAGGATCGAGCAACATGCCCGGCAACTTAGCTAACATGCTTGGGTCGGCTAATGGAAAAACCTGCTCAGTGGCAAAATGCCCGGCATTGCCTTTAGATGCGCCGGCTGCCACTGCTTCTTTATCTAAAATTCGAACCTTATGCCCCGCTCGCAGCAGCTCAATGCCAGTAGCTAAGCCTATGACCCCAGCGCCTATAATAGTCACGCTGCCTGTTACTAAGCTATTTGTGTTATCACTCATTTCTTATCACCGTATCTATTAAGCAGCTGGGATTAACGTAACATAAAGCCATTTTGAAACTGATCATCGGGATCTATGATGAACTGATGACGACCGGTAATATATGAGCGGCCAGAGACTTGTGGGATCACCGCCTGCTTGCCAAAAAACTCAGTTTCAATGGTGGCACTGACTATCATCCTACCATCGACGATACTCTCAATCATCAGCTCTTGATTGAGCTCCACTTCTCCCTTGGCATACAGGAGCGCGATGCGGCCGGCGACACCTGTACCAGTGGGCGATCTGTCGAGTTCCCCGTCGGCAAAGATACACACGTGGCGAGAATGGGCCTGCTTATCTGTGACATTTTTAGAGATAAAAATAGTGCCATAGAGCAAACTTAACTCTTCATCGATAGGATGCACTAAAGGATGTGATGCCATCACAGCTTGCTTGATACGCCCGCCCATATCGATTAATTGCGCCACATTGTCTTGACCACAGGCGATCCCATGGGCGTCTGCATCGACATAGGCATAATAAGCACCGCCAAAACCAATATCATAGTTAACCCTGCCAAAACCTTCGACCATCACAGAGCACGCTAAAGACTCAGCCCAGGAATCGACATTTAAGAAACTCGCGTGGATTTCCCCTTGGCTGTCTCGGCTCACTTTAGCGGTAATGAGTCCTGCAGGTGCATCGATTTTTATCACTCTGGCATCAATGCCTAAGCTGATGGTTCCCGTTTCGCAGGCGACTTTAACCAAGGCCAGAATGCCATGACCACACATGCTGCTATAGCCTTCATTATGCAGAAACAATACTCCAAAATCGGCTCTAGCCGACACAGGCCGGGTGATAAGCGCCCCGTACATGTCTGCGAGCCCTCTAGGCTCATGCATGAGCAAGGTACGGTATCGGTCCAGATGGCGAGTCACATATTGACGCATCTCAAGTATGGTTTCTCCCACTATCTCGGGATAACCTGATGTGATGATCCTCAGTGGCTCTCCTTCTGTATGGGCATCGATTGTTGTGAATTGTTGACACTTTTTTAATCATTCGGCGGGGAGATGAATCAAGTGCATGGTTTACTCCTTCCCCTGCATTTTGCATGCAATATACAGCATTTAATAGCGGTGAGAACAATTAAACCTGGTGAGGGCTTTTAATTTCAGATTAACTGTATACAATATACTATAAGTTTTCGGAACAAGCCAAATTTGAATACATTTTTCCGATGCATTACCGTTTTTATATAAAGCATATAGCTCAATGAGGTCCTAAACATGAAAGTAAATTGGCAAGGTGTTTTCCCAGCAATATCAACTCAGTTCAACGATGACGGTTCAATCAACTATGAATCGAATACACGCATGCTCGAAGCGCTCATCACAGACGGTATCGACGGCATCATAGCCTTGGGCACTATTGGTGAAAATGCCTCATTGAGCCCCGAAGAGAAGCGTGACTTTATCAAGCACACGGTAGAAACCGTGAATGGCCGTATCTTGGTGCTAACCGGTTGTACTGAAAACACGGCAGAACAAGCCTGTCTCTATGCTCAAGATGTTGAAAAACTAGGTGTCGATGGCTTAATGCTACTACCGGCTATGGTTTACCGTGGTACTGACCGTGAAGTTGTGGCTCATTATCAGACCGTGGCTCGCTCGACTAAGCTACCTATCATGATCTACAACAATCCTGTTAGTTACGGTATCGACATCGACTTAGAGATGACAGCGATTCTTGCCGAAGAAGAGAACATAGTTGCCATTAAAGAATCGACGACAGATACACGCCGCTTAACTGAACTTCAGCGCCGTTTCGGCGAACGTTTCAGCATACTTTGTGGTGTCGATGACATCGCCCTGGAAAGCATATTATTGGGCGCTACAGGTTGGATCTCAGGCCTGACTAACGTATTCCCACGTGAATCAGTGACCCTGTTTAAACTGGCACGTGCCGGTCGCATCGAAGAAGCGCGCGAGATCTATCGTTGGTTCATGCCTCTATTAAGATTAGACACGATTCCAACACTCGTTCAATGCATCAAGTTTGCCGAACAACTAGTTGGCCGTGGCAGTGAGAATGTCCGTATGCCGCGCATGACCTTGATTGGCGATGAGCGCGCCTATGTTGAAAAAGTAATTAAAGAAGCGATGGACACACGCATAGATCTAGACAAGTACAATCTGGATTAAATCTCAACAATGGTTCAAGACCCATGGAGTCTCACTAAAATTGAGGCTCCACTATAAATAGAATTACGGGTCTGAAGGAAACGGAGTAAAGCACAGATGTTAAAAGGCACGTACTTTTGCGTCGATGCTCATACATGCGGCAACCCTGTTCGTTTGGTCACCAGTGGCCATCCGGATCTAAAGGGTCGCACTATGAGCGAGAAGCGCCAGCATTTTCTCAAAGAATATGATTGGATCCGCAAAGGATTGATGTTCGAACCAAGGGGCCACGATATGATGTCAGGGGCTTTTTTATATCCGCCATGCAGTGATAACGCCGACGCATCGATCTTGTTTATCGAGACCAGTGGCTGCCTGCCCATGTGTGGCCACGGCACCATAGGCACCATCACAGCGGCGATAGAATCGGGTCTGTTGACGGCAAAGGAACCTGGAAAACTCATCATAGATGTGCCCGCTGGGCAGATAAATATCGAATATCAGCAGACCGGAGAAAAAGTCGATTGGGTCAAGATTTACAACGTCCCCGCTTACCTGGCCCATCAAGATGTGATCTTAGATATCCCGGAGCTTGGCCCTCTCAAGGTCGATGTTTCTTACGGCGGTAACTATTATGTCATCGTCGAACCCCAAGCCAATTTCCCCGGTTTAAGAAACTGGACCGCTGCCGATATTCTCAGATGGAGCCCCATCGTCCGCCAGATAGCCCATGAGCAGTTAACTTGTGTGCATCCCGATGACCCAACAGTATCGGGTATCACTCATGTTCTCTGGACCGGCGAAACCATCAGTGAAGGTTCCGATGGTGCCAATGCGGTGTTTTATGGCGACAAGGCCATAGACCGCTCCCCTTGCGGAACAGGCACTAGCGCTCGCTTAGCTCAGCTGTATGCCAAGGGCGAGTTAAACGTTGGCGACAAATACATCCATGAGAGCATCATAGGCAGTCAATTTATCGGCTGCATCGAATCTGCCACTTTTGTCGGTGGATTTCGCGGGATCATGCCGAGCATTCAAGGCTGGGCCAGAATAACCGGCCAAAACTCAATCACCATAGATGACAGTGACCCATACGCCTTTGGCTTCCAAGTGATTTAACCCCATAACTTAAGATCAGTTTGTTGCTGGATACCTATCTCAGTAACAAACCTAATAGGGAACAATATGACAGACTCAGTTAGTTCGCATCTCGCTATAAAAATTACTGGCCAACACTTTATTAATGGCGCCTGGACAGGTGAAGCGAATGCATTTAATAGCCTAGATCCGATCGCAAATGCCAAGCTAGACTGGCAGTTTGCCAGTGCGAGTCAAAGCGATATAGACAGTGCAGCTACAGCGGCTAAGGCGGCATTTGTCCAATACAGAGCCAAAACTCCGCTGCAAAGAGCCGACTTTCTCGATGCCATCGCCAGTGAAATAGAAGCAGATATAGCGGCTATCACCAGGGCGGCCAATCGTGAATCAGGCCTGCCTATGGCACGCGTTCAAGGCGAAACGGGCAGAACCTGTAATCAACTGAGGCTGTTCGCAGGCACACTGCGTGAGCCACTAGAGCCTAAATTTGTCGATTTAGCCAACCCCGAGCGTGCCCCGCTGCCAAAGGCCGACAGCCGTTTGAGTGTACTGCCCATTGGCCCGGTTGCCGTTTTTGGCGCATCGAACTTTCCACTGGCATTCTCAACCGCAGGGGGTGATACGGCATCAGCGTTAGCCGCAGGTTGTCCGGTGATCGTTAAGGGCCACCCTGCCCACCCGGCCACCAGTGAACTGGTCACCCGCGCCATCGAGAAAGCCATCATCGCCTGTGATATGCCGGCAGGCGTATTTAGCCTAGTGCAAGGCGCCGCGCCGCAGGTCTCCACAGATTTGGTCACCCACAGTGCCATCAAAGCCGTAGGCTTTACCGGCTCACTCAAGGTGGGACGCATTTTGGCTGATTTGTGCGCCGCACGTGCTGAGCCGATCCCATTTTATGGCGAATTAGGCTCGACGAATCCGCAATTCTTGCTCAGTAACATATTGTCAGCCAACGCAGAGCAGATGGCACAGACTCAAGTCCAGTCGATGATGATGGCTCATGGTCAGTTTTGTACCAGCCCAGGGGTTGTGATCGCAGTACAAGGTTCAGCACTCGACCGCTATATCGCGACTATGTCCGAGACCCTTGCAGCACTGCCAGCATCAGCCATGCTGACCCCAGGCATAGCCGCGACCTATCAAGCCCAAGTTGAAGCTTTGCTTAACACCACAGGTGTGGACTTAGTGGCACAGGGGCAATCGGCACAAGCGAGTCATTTAACCAGGCCAACGGCGGTACGAGTCAATGCCAAGGATTACCTGACAACACCTGAACTGCAACAAGAGATCTTTGGTCCATGTGCCGTGATAGTAGAATGTGAAAATGAAGCGCAGATGCTCAACATAGCGACTGAGTTGGCAGGCCAACTCACGGCCAGTATTCACGGCCATGAGGCTGAACTGATCCAGAGTCAGCAACTGATCGAGGCGGTTGCCTTCAATGTGGGCCGTATCATCTTCAATCAGATGCCAACGGGAGTCGAAGTCTGTCACTCGATGAATCACGGCGGGCCCTACCCTGCAAGTACAGACAGCCGCACAACGTCCGTAGGCAGTCAGGCCATGAAGCGTTTCGAGCGTCCAATCTGCTATCAGAATATGCCGGCATCATTGCTTCCCGATGAGTTAAAAAGCGGCGCAGCTAAAGTCATCAGCTTTTAATCATGCTTGAAATGAGAAAATAAATAGAGGGAAACACAGTTTCCCTTTATTTTAACCCGCTTTAACGGTAATCTTAGCCGGATAAAATAGCATAACGAACAGATAAAAACGGGAACTATGAGCCGATCTACGCCAATTATCCATAAAACACGAACGCAAGTCGTTGTTGAGGTGCTTAGGGAAAAAATTCTTTCTGGTGATATCGCTGCCGGTGAACCCCTTAGACAAAGTGCACTAGCCGATGAATTAAATGTCAGCCGTATCCCGGTTCGTGAAGCGCTATTGCAACTTGAAGCCGAAGGTTTAGTCAAATTTGAGCCCCATAAAGGTGCTACAGCCACCAAACTTTCTGTCGAACAAGTCACAGAGTTATTCGAGCTTAGAGCCCTGATTGAAACCGATCTACTGGCTAAAGCGATTCCCAATTTACGAGATGAGCATCTGCTTCAGGCTGAGAAAGTACTCGATGAACTCGAGTCTGCATTCAAACAAGAAGATGCTGTAGCGAGTTGGAGCGAACTCAATACACAATTCCACACCTGCCTGTATCAGGCAGCTGAACGTCCACATACATTAGACGTGGTGCATGGACTCAATACCAATTGCGATCGTTATATCCGTTTACAGCTCTTGCTTGCTGGGGGAATACCTCGTGCGGAGCAAGATCACCGCGATCTGCTTGCCTATTGTAGAAACAAAGATACAGACAAGGCTATCGAGCTTTTACGCGCACATATTTTGCATGCCGCCGAAGCAATACGTGAACTCGTCGCTCAACAAGTGGAATGAGTCACATTTGTTAAGCTTAAGATGCGCTAAGCTTAGTTAATTATGTTAGATGAGGCAGAGCTCGGGTTCTGCCTTTTTATTTGAGAGAAAGCACATGCAGTACGCCACGATTACAGGTTGGGGAAAATGCGTTCCACCAGCCACATTAACGAACCATGATCTATCCACTTTCATCGAAACCTCAGACGAGTGGATCAAATCACGTACTGGCATTAGCCAACGTCATATCAGTCACGTGAACACCTCAGAGCTGGCTTCAGTTGCTGCGCAGCATGCACTTGCCGCTGCAGGCATAGAGGGGAGCGAGCTGGATATGATCATTCTTGCTACTGCCAGCCCGGATACCTTGATCCCGAATATTGCCTCTACGGTTCAAGCCAACGTTGGCGCGACCTGTGCGGCTTTCGATATCAATGCCGCATGCAGTGGCTTCTTATATGGCGTAGGTCTGGCAAGTTCTCAGATCAAGAGTGGCCAATGTAAGAAGGTACTGGTTATCGGTGCCGAGCGCTTGTCATTCTATCTAGATTGGTCACGTCGTGATACTGCCGTGCTGTTCGGTGATGGTGCCGGTGCAGTCGTGCTAGAAGCAACAGATGAAGCCATCGGCGTCTTAGGCTATGAGCTGAGCAACGACCCTGCCGGACGCGACATACTCAAATCGACCTTTGGTACGGCTATGGACAGATTTGAAGCCTCATCATTAGACTTCTATATTGAGTTTAATGGTCAGGAGATCTTCAAACGTGCTATCGCCGGCATGGGCAAGTTAAGCACTAAAGTACTCGAGAAGTGCGAAATATCGAAAGATGATATCGATTGGGTTATTCCTCATCAGGCCAACGAGCGTATTATCGATACCCTCATCAACCGCATGAAGATCCCGAAAGAGAAGGCCATTGTAAACATAGCTAACTATGGTAATACCTCGGCGGCAACCATACCTATCGCCATCTGTGATGCTTTAGCGCAAGGCAAGATTAAGCCTGGCCAGACGATTCTATCTTGTGCCTTCGGCGCTGGACTCACCTCGGCGGCGGCATTAATCAAATGGGGTGACAGAGTCACGCCTATTAACCAGAGTGATGCCGAGCTTCCCCCTTGTGATAAGACAGGTATCGAGCTAGTCAGCAAGGCCGTTAAGCACTTCTGTGGCTAACCGCTAACTTAGGCGCCAACCTAAGCATTGATATATGACACCAGCCTAGGCTGGTGTCTCTTTATCCCCCGCCTGTCAGAGTCTGGACCGGACGATATGACCTGCATCTAGTTCCTGAAGCTAACACCTAGTTATAGCCGCGCACATAGTTCCAAGTCACGTCGTCGCTCATGTTAGCCTCGGCATGGTAAGCTTGGTACTCTTTCTTATTGCCACTCATCACTGAAAACTCTCCAAAGCCTTCTATCTGGTCATTTAGATGATTATTTTGATCGTTCTTTAAGATTATTTTTTTTGAATTATTCATAATACATCCTTTATATATACCTATCTTGTTTCCCACGAAGTCAGCTTGAGGAAGATTTAGCGTTCGCTCTTATACCAATAGATATTAGGGACTAAATAATTCCAACTGATAAATAATTAGACAGTAAATTCATCTGTTGTTAAATATCTAACATTAAAACTTAAGTTTGAAGACTATAAAACTTAAGTGTTAGTCACAACGAGTGCCCAATCAACAATACATGATCATATAAAATATTCAATGGTGTAATATATCAATTTGTATCATGAATAATGTTCGAGTATCTGTGCCGTGTATTAAATGCCAATCTCACCGCCATCATCTTTGCGTATAATCACAGTGGCTGAACGTGGTCTGACAGTCTGCCCCTCTGGCGTCTCGGCCGTAGCGTCCATACTATAGGGCCAATTTCTGGGATGCTGAACATTCAAGAAGCCGTTTTTCTGATCTGGCGTAAAGGTGAGCCCAGTGATCTCACAGCCGTTGGGACCGACCAAGAAACGTCGCAGTTCTGCTTGGTTATCACCATGGATGATATCGGCTTCGCCACTCTCATCGACCAAATTAGTCGGGATCACCGCCAGCATCTGATCGTTGGTCTTATCTTTAACTTCCATCGCCCCGCTGTTATCGGTTTGTACCCAAAGAATGCCACGAGCATCGAAGGCTAACCCATCGGGGCAGGCAAATTCATTCGAGGCTGTTAAGCCAGATAAGTTAGTGTCATCCGCCCCATCGGAGGGAGATCCAAATACAAATATATCCCAGTTAAACCCATGACTCGCTTGGCTGTCGTTCCAGCGAATGATATGACCAAACTTATTATTCACCCTAGGGTTAGCGATATCAGCTTCATCACGCTTGGTATTATTGGTTAGCGTCAGATAAACAGTGCCACTGATGGGGTCGACCGTTGTCCATTCGGGGCGATCCATAGGCGTTGCACCGACCAAGTCAGCAGCCCCGGCAGTATTGAGGATAATGTCAGCCAGTGAATTGAAGTGCTCACCTAGCGTTGCGCCTGTTTTGGTTTCACCGTCTAAGGTTAATGCTAGCCAATGGCCTACACCATCTTCACTAAAACGTGCCACATATAAGATCCCCTGATCCATGTATTTAGCACCGACAGTCAATCTATCACTGCGATCCGCATCGGCGGGGTCCCACAAGGCTTCAGAGACAAACTTGTAGATATATTCGAAGCGTGCATCATGGCCTGAATAAAAAACAATGGCTTTGCCCTCTTCCACCTTGCCATAAGCACAACCTTCATGGCGAAAACGTCCCAGTGCGGTCCGCTTAACGGCGAGCGATTGAGGATCATGGGGGTCTATCTCGACGATATAGCCGTAACCATTGGCTTCATTTCGATAATCTTCCAGCGAGTTATTGCCTGTTGGCGTAATATTAAAACGGGCAAACTCACTTTCTTGCTCACTTTCATCACCGGCAAGATCCTCCCAGCCATAACGACCACCACGGGTTGAAATACCGATCCTTTGTTGTTGCTCAGATAGCTCACCCTTGTTGACAAAGTAGCCCGGCCAATTTTCTTCACAGGTCAAGTAGGTGCCCCATGGAGTAAAGCCATTACCGCAGTTATTCGATGTGCCTCGAGTGCTCTCACCCGTTGGAGAGAAAGGCGTAACCAGTTCGGTATGACCCGATAGAGGCCCTGCAATCATCATTTCTGATGCTGAGGTAAAGCGGCGATTGTGCTCATCATTTTTAACGACTTGCCAGAGACCATCGATGATCTGGATGCGAACAACACTGATCCCGTGGGCATTGATCTCTTTTCTGATCTCTTCGGCGCTATTTCTTAAGCCTGAGATAGGATCGACACTCGCTCCGTTCGGGTGCAGGGCCGCTTGCTGAATATACTCGTGATTAATACACAACAAGCCATCTGTGGAGGATTCATTTAACGGGTAAAAATACATACCATCATGATTTTGACCTATCGAGTTAGCTTGATCTAACGCAGTATTACTGCCATCACTCTGCCACTCCTGAGCCATATCATTGAGAGGTGTGCCCCATGGTGCCAACACCTGGGCTGAGTATCCATTAGCGATCACCACACCGTCTGTCTTGGCACCCGCGATGGAGTCGAAGCCGAGTGTTAATTTTGGCATGGGCGTAGGATGAGTATCACTGCTGCTAAAACACCCCGTGAGGCCGATACCACTAAAGAGTGAAAAACCGGCTGCACCTAAACCGGTTTTTAACATGCTTCTTCTCGAAATATGCTTCACTAACACCTCTGAAAAGGCGTCATTATTACTCTTGTTATAAATCGTTCCATCCTGGGTTGCTTTACTCATCATATCCTCCGTAAGACTAATTACTGACATATTCTGAGTTGAACTCTAATGAAAACAAATGACACTAACATGACGAAAACAAAACATATTGATGATCTAATCAAGCATCTAAAAACTATATTGGCGAGATACTCACCTTAGCGAGTTTGATGCCATTACGTTTAGCGATCACCTCGGCCATGATTGAAATTGCAATCTCCACCGGCGTTTTACTGCCTATGTCCAAGCCTATGGGTGCATGCAAGCGTGAGATATCTTGCTCGCTGTATTCACCGATGCGCCTTAAACGTTCGCGTCGCGTCGCCGTGGTGCGGGCTGAACCCATGGCACCGATATAGAATGCATCGGATTCCAGCGCCGCCATCAAGCCTAGATCATCGACTCTAGGGTCGTGTGCTAAGGCTAGTACCACAGAGCAAGAGTTAACATTTTGCTCAACAAATTGATCCGGTGACTGCCAACACACATCCACCCCACCATTATCCAAAGCATAACCCCAGTCGCCTGCCAGCTCTTTGCGAATATCACATATCTTGACCGTGTACCCCGCAAGGCGGGCCAGTTGAGCCACGTGCTGACTCACCAAACTTATTCCCAACAGCAAGACATTCCAGGCTTGAGCGTAGTGCAAGGATACTGAATTAGCCTCCACTGACACGGCCTGGTTTGAAGACTGACCTTCTGGCTCAATTTGACTCAAACCTGACTCCAGGTTGACCCGACGGCAATAGCTCAGGCTCGATTGCTCGGCCTCGAGCCAAACCGACAGCTGATGGTTCGAATCAGGGTTCGGCGCCAGTTTCTCGATCAGCAGACGGATAGTGCCACCGCAAGGAAGCTCGAATACACTGCCCTCCTCATCATGGTGTTTGCCATAGTCGAATAAGCAAGCAGGCCCGCTAAACTCACCTTGGTTTATCATCTTAAGGAAAGCCTCTTCGAGACATCCCCCAGAGATAGAGCCCGCGCGGGACTGACCATCGGTGGCAAACAAGGACCCTATGGGTCTTGGTGCAGACCCATAGGTACTCACAACTGTGCAGAGCCATACCTGACGGCGCTCATTGAGCCAGTCAGATACGGTCTCCAATACCGTGATATCAGTGAGCTGCATCGGCAATGCTGTCCTCTATCTTATCCACCCACTCCTGCACCTGAGACTCAGTTAAATCCGATGACTGCTTAGTCCATACCTTACGTATGTAATTAGTCAGATCCGTTAACTGCTTCACATTCAGGGTGTCACGAAAAGACGGCATGGCATAAAAACCATGAGTATGACTGTATCTCTGCTCCTCTACGCCATTGAGCATCACGGACAAGGTATTGATTGGCACCGCCTTATCTATGGTGGCATTGGCAATCAATGCCGGGCTCACATTCGGCTTACCTTCACCATCGACACCATGACAACCGGCGCAATAACCAGTGTAAAGCCCATATCCTGGATCGGTTTTATCGTGGCCATTGAAGATATCAGATTTTGCCGCGACTTCAGCGTCATTATCCAATAAATAGCTGGTCACTGCCGACATATCATCCTTGGTGAGGTGACTGAAACTATGAAACACCACGGGATACATGCCGGCAAACACAGTGCCTTTTCTCGAGTAACCTTTACGCAGCACATCGTCGAGATCTTGTTTAGTCCAGCCCTGACGGTTTAACTCTTTTGGGGTAATGTCGGACGCCTCTGCACCGCCGATAAGCTCACCCTCAAAATGCCTAGATTGATCCATGGCAAACATGACATCTCTTGGAGTGTGACACTCACCGCAGTGACCCAAGCCATTGACGATGTAACTGCCTCGATTCCACTTCTCGCTCTTATCAGCATCGGCCTCGAAGACCTTAGGGTCGTGGTTAACCAAGTTCCAGGCCTTGAGCCCAAGACGAATATTGGCTGGGAACATCAGATCATTGTCCCTGTTTTGCTGTTTTACCGGCTTAGTGCTCATAAAATAGCGGTACAGGGCCTCGATATCTTGATCCGTCAGCAGATGATAAGAGGTGTAAGGCATGGCAGGATAGAGATTCCCCTTAGGTGCTACACCGCCCCGCATCGCTTCGGTAAAATCTTCCAGGCTGTAATGGCCTATACCAAACTCCTCATCTGAGCTGATATTGGTGGAGTACACTATGCCAAATGGGGTCGAAAATGGCAGACCGCCACCATTGGCCTGGCCCACATCTATGGTATGACAGGCGGTACAGTCGCCAAGTTTGGCAAGATACTTGCCCTGCTCGACTCCCCCATCCTGCGCGGCATGAGTTGTCAGTGGCATGGCCAGCATAAGGGCCGATAATGTGAATACGGTTAACTTTATCTTCATGGCCGCGTGAGTCCTGCTGTCGATAAGATTAACTCTTTCACGGCCTGGTAGTATTTAACATACCCGGTGCAGCGACAGACATGATCGCCTAAGGCTTTGTCGATAACGGTTTCAACCTCACTCACATGAATTGGCATCAGCTTTAACCGCTCGACCAAGACAGTCGTCTCATTGACGAAACCTGAGGTACACCAACCACACTGGAAGGAGAAGTTCTCGATAAAGGTTTGCTGCACTGGAGACAGCTTGATGATCTCACCAAATTCATTCTCCTTGGCGTGACCTTCGATGGTTCTGATCTTCTTGCCATTGAATCTCGACACGCCATTGATACAGGTACGCACGGATTCGCTGGTGCCATCTTGGTTATCGACTATCACAGTACAGGCATGACAGACACCCACACCACAACCGAATTTGGTCCCAGTCATATTGAGATACTCATGAAGAAATTCAATCATCATGATATCGTCACTGGTCTCAATTGGACCTATGGCTTTGTTGTTAATACTCAGTGCAATAGTGCTCATGATAATGCCTTCTTAATCTCTTTCTTACTGATAGGTAGATGATAGAAACGCGTCCCTATAGCCTGATAAATGGCTTCCACGATGGCCGGAACGATAGGGACCATCACCACTTCCGCCATGCCTTTAGTCGGATCTGTCTTCGTCAATGGCGGCAATATGGTATGGGTTAAATTCCACACTCCCACATGCTTAGCCAGCGGAACCTGATAACGGTTGAGGTTCCAGGTGCCATTGCCTGCGCCCTCTTCACCCAAGGGCAGATACTCATGCAGCACATGGCCCAGCCCCATCACCAGGCCGCCTTCTATCTGGCCTTCGACTAATTTCTCCACGATGACCCGACCACATTCCAGCCAGGTATGAGTGGCTAATACTTGGACCTCGCCACTGCCTTCTTGCACCGCGATTTCACACAGGGTGGCGCACGGCGCGTAGTAAGTCACCATGGCATTGTTCATGGCCGTCGCGGGGTAGTTCACTCGGGTTCTATCGAGTAAGTGATAGCCGCTCTTACCCATTAAGGCTTGCTTGCTTTCACTTGCACCACTGCCGTATTGCAACGCTAGGGCATCGATGGATAGCTTCTTGCTCTGGCCTTCGATGACAAATTCACTCTCGGCCCAAGACCAACGATTAAATGCGTGCACCATCACCCCGGTCACGAGTCCCATGGTGTGGGCTTTATGCGCCAGAATATCGATAGACAGTGGCGGGTAACCCGCCGCCGTTAATTTACCGTCAACCCAATGGGCACGGTTAACATCGGTAAAGTCAGCAGGCGCGTGATCACTATTTAAAAATTGGCTTTGCCAGATCTCAACCGCCGCAGGCCATAAGCCTTGTTCGAAGACAATTTTGGCGGCAATACTTGTGGTGTGACTCTGAAAATATGAAGATTGAGACGCCGAAGAGGCCATCGCGATAGACGGTGTCCAGCGAGGATCTTGCTGCATCTCATCTTGCCTACCTTGTGAGATTAAATAGGGAGAATCTGTCTCTTTGAGCTGCATCACATCCCAAAGCGTCACCTCACCGAGAAAGACGTCATCGGCCATATTACCCAAATACTGCTGCACGAGTGTGCCTTGAGAGGTGTCTGTGCCGGTGCCCATCTCCATCGAAGCGAGACGGACGACAATCTTGCCTTCCTTAGTGATAGACACCTGAGTCGAAGGCGCATTGGCGCCAGTGCCGTAATCTTTGGTCACTATGCCAAAGCCTACACCGTACTTTTTACCCGGATTGTTCGCTTCAAACTGGTGTTTTTTCTGTTCGCGATTAACCCAGATATCGTGCTTTTGCGCCAGTTCTAACATCTCCTGATAACGCAGCGCCCCATTGGGAACAGCCCCCTGAGTGTTACGGTAGCCTGACTGCATGATATTGGCGAGCCTGAGCTTGAAGGGGTCGACGTTGAGTTTCTCTGCCGACTCGTTGACCATCATCTCCATGGATGACATCGACTGTAAGGTGCCATAACCTCGCATCGAACCACAATCCGGATTTTGCGATGCATGGGCTACGGCTGTGATGTCGTTTTGCGGCAGATAATACACGCCTTGAAGTGCGCTGGCACCCACCATAGTCACAGAGCCGGTGAAGTTTAACCGCCCTCCACCATCAATCACCATGTCCGAGATTAATGCCTTAAATTTAAGGGTTTTCCTATCGATGCCTAGCTTATGGTGCATCTTAAACGGATGACGTTTCAGCCCAGCTTGGAATTGCTCGAATCTATCGTTGGCGATATGCACAGGTTGATCAGTGAGCAGAGATGCCATCAGGCCATAATAAGGAAATATGGTGTGATCTTTGGCACCGAACCCACCACCAATGAAGGGAGAATGCACCACCAGCTTAGTGATCTGCCCCTTATATTGGCTGTGTTCAATCATCTCACCGGCTTGCAGATAAAAATCATGGGGAGATTGAATGGTGAGCACAGTATGCAGGGTACCACTGGCGCGATCGAACCAGCCATTAAACGCCTCAGGTTCCATCATCATGGGCTCGATAGACTGAGTCTGGTAGTCTTGCTCGAAGATAAACCAGTCTTCTTCGTCCATCTGCTGCGCCATTTTGTCGGCATAATAGATGGCGCGCTGAGCCGTTGAGCCGGATTTATCACCCTCTGTAGGCCAGACCGCCTGATGATCGACATAATCTGGGAAAAACAGGCCATCACTCAAGGTGCTGTAATTATCCACGCCATTGGCACCATCTTGCCCTTCGGCGCGAACGATGCGCCAGCTGGCTAAGGGATCTTTGCTGTCACTGGTTAATGGCGTTTTTTCACCATAAATGACGGCGCTGTCACTAAACTGCAATCTGGTCTTAGCGGCTTTAAAGGCAGCAAAGTTATTGAATATCAGCAGGGCAACGGCGTGACCTAAGTAATCAGGCGTTTGACCTTTAGCTAGCAACATCTTATCGCCGAAAAAGGCGGGCAATTTAATACCCGCATCCTTAAGCGTTGCAGATGTGATAACCAGGCTTGGCTTGGCACTTTCCGCAATAGCCGATAGATCTATGCCTTCGAAGCGGTGATCGGCCTTATTAGCACGCAAAATAAAGCCATAGTGCTGGGTATCGGGCCAGCCATCCATGTCCATGGCGCGATAATCGCGGCCATAAATCTTCTGCCCGGTGACTTTGGCGACACCATCTAGTCTAAACTTAGGCTTACCCGTCCCTTTCCACTGCTCCATCAACTCAGCAGAAATCATGGCCGCGTTTGCCTTACCTGCGTTAAACAGCATAGGTGCGCTGTAGACGGCAACTCCGCCCACCACACATTGTTTGATAAACGATCGACGCGAAAGATCGAATCTAGACATAGTCTTTCCTTGTGTATTTATTTTTTTCAGGCATGCCTAATCCATCGAATGAACTGTAAGCAGTAAATTCAAAAAAAGTCTTTAATCGGAAAAGTTCATCATGAAGCTGACGGTTAATTTTCTATAGGATTGGCATAGTAAATATTCGTGCTTAACGTTAGGGATCTAGGTTAGAAAACGTCGAATACCCGTCAAGTATATTGATATAAATCATATTTACCAGTAAAACACCGCGTGAAACAGGCGCGCTCTACTCAAAAAGAATAGCTCATATCAATTTAGTATTGATTTAAATCAAGTTTTTAATATTCAATTAATAAAACATTTGTAAATGTTATTGCATAAAAAAAATGCCAGTCATCTCTGACTGGCATTGTTTGATTAGCGCGTAGACTAGTATTTGAACATCTGCCCTAATACCGATTGATTTTAGATACTGGCTAAAATCTTAGACACGGTATCCTTGGCATCGCCAAACAACATCTCAGTGTTATCTTTGAAGAAGAGTGGGTTCTGCACCCCGGCATAACCGGTCGCCATCGAGCGCTTGAAGACCACCACGTTATCGGCGTTCCAAACTTCGAGTACCGGCATGCCAGTAATCGGACTACCCGGCTCTTTCGCCGCAGGATTGACCGTATCGTTTGCTCCAATCACCAACACCACATCTGTATGGGCAAAATCATCATTGATCTCGTCCATCTCCATCACTATGTCATAGGGCAATTTAGCTTCGGCCAACAAGACATTCATGTGGCCAGGAAGACGGCCCGCAACCGGATGAATGGCAAAACGAACCTTAACACCACGGTCACGCAGTTTCTTGGTTATTTCAGCGACCGGATACTGGGCCTGCGCCACCGCCATGCCATAACCTGGCGCTATGATGACGCTGCGCGCGTTTCTAAGCATCTCAGCCACATCTTCAGCCTGTGTTTCACGATGCTCGCCTTGCTCGCCGTCACCGATAACCACAGTACCCCCTTCGCTGCCGAAACCACCTAAGATCACCGAGATGAATGAGCGGTTCATCGCCTTACACATGATGTAAGACAAGATGGCGCCCGAACTACCCACTAGGGCACCGGTTATGATCAAGAGGTCGTTGCCTAACATGAAACCTGCAGCCGCCGCGGCCCAACCCGAATAGGAGTTAAGCATGGAAACCACCACAGGCATATCCGCACCACCAATGGCCGATACCAAGTTATAACCGAATACAAACGAGATCGCCGCCATGATAATTAAGGCGGTAATGGCATCGGTTTGCATGTAGTAAATACCCAGTCCAACCGAGGTAACTAGCATGGCTAGGTTAAGCCAGTGAGCACCAGGCAGCGCTTTAGGGGTACTCTTCACCAAGCCACGAAGTTTGGCGAAGGCGACGATTGAGCCGGTAAAGGTGACACCACCGATAAATATCCCCAAGAAGACCTCCACATCGTGAATAGTCTTGGCTACTGGGTCAATTTGCCCCGTGATAGCATCCATCAGGGCGCCGTGATCTAAGGTACTCGAGAAACCCACCAACACCGCGGCCAGTCCCACGAAGCTGTGTAAGATAGCCACCAGCTCTGGCATCTCGGTCATCTCGACTTTTAACGCTAAACGGATACCAATCGCGGCACCGATAGCCATGGCGCCTGTCACTATCCAGCTATTACCATCAACTTGAGTACTGGCCAGGGTCGCCACTATGGCGATGGCCATGCCGATCATACCCAAGAAATTGCCGCGTTGAGCGGTTTCTTGTTTACTTAAGCCTGCGAGACTGAAGATGAACAAGACTGCTGCGATAAGATAGGCAGCACTTAATAATCCTATAGACATATTGATCTTCCCCTTAGTCTTTACGGAACATTTTCAGCATGCGCTGAGTGACGGTGAAACCACCGGCAATGTTGATTGAGGCGATCAATATCGCAATTCCCGACAATACCAAAACCGCGGTATTGTCACTGTTCATCTGTACCAGAGCGCCAACGACTATGATGCCACTAATAGCATTAGTCACACTCATCAGAGGCGTATGCAGCGAGTGACTCACGTTCCATACCACGTAATAACCCACCACGCAGGAGAGCACGAATACACTGAAGTGCTGAATGAAATCAATCGGTGCCGAATTGGCAATCAAGCCAAACAGACCCGCAGCAACGATGGCAATCGCTGGCTTAACCCAAGGTTTTTTAGGCTTAGCTTCAACCACTTCTACTACGACTTCTGCTTTAGCTTTGGGTTGAGCGCTGACTTGGATCACAGGTGGCGGAAAGGTGATCTCCCCATCCTTCACGGCAGTCAAGCCACGAATAACTTCATCGTCAAAGTTAATCTCAACGTTGCCGTCTTTCTTTGGCACCATAATTTTAAGTAAGTTAACTAGGTTAGTACCGTATAGCTGACTGGCTTGAGTCGGTAAACGACGGGACAGTTCGGTGTAACCGATAATGGTCACATTGTTCACCACAGTGACTTCACCCGGTACCGTCAATTCACAGTTACCGCCATTGGCCGCAGCGAGATCGACAATCACACTGCCAGGCTTCATCAGGTAGACCATGTCCTCAAGAATAAGCTTGGGCGCCGGCTTACCGGGAATGAGTGCCGTGGTGATGATAATATCGACATCTTTGGCCTGCTGACGGAAGAGTTCCATCTCGGCATCGATAAATGCCTTACTCATGACCTTGGCATAACCGTCACCAGATCCAGACTCCTCTTCGAAATCCAGTTCTAGGAACTCGGCGCCCATGGAATTAATCTGCTCTTTCACCTCGGGACGAGTATCGAAGGCTCGCACTATGGCGCCCATACTTCCCGCGGCGCCTAAGGCTGAGAGACCGGCAACACCGGCACCGATAATCAAGACTTTTGCCGGCGGCACTTTACCCGCCGCGGTGATTTGTCCGGTGAAGAAACGGCCAAAATGGTTCGCGGCTTCGACAACGGCGCGGTAACCATCGACGTTGGCTAAAGAGCTACGGGCATCGAGGGATTGCGCCCGTGAAATACGTGGCACCATATCCATAGCGAGTAGGTTAATGCCTTTAGCCTTAAATTTTTCTAACAGCTCAGGGTTCTGAGCCGGCCATACAAAACTTGCGACTGTCGCACCGGATTTTAGTAGATCGGCCTCGTCAACGCCCGTAACACTATTGATAGTCGGTGCATTAACTTTCAGTATGAGATCGGCTTGAAATGCATCTTCAAGGCTAACAATCTCGGCGCCAGCTTCTCGATACGCTTCATCTTTGAAGTTAGCTAGTTCTCCGGCACCGCTTTGTACAACAACACTGAAGCCTAATTTTTTAAGCTGTATCACAGTGGCTGGCGTCGCGGCTACCCGGCTCTCCTGCGCGAGGATCTCCCTTGGTATTCCGATTTTCATAGTGTCTTCCTGGTGGCGATAGTGATGTTTTCTAATGCAGATCCCTAAGGTGTAAACTCAGTCATGCAATAGCCATTATTTTTAGTTCGTTTAGGTATTACAAAACAAGGCATTGGCTCAAATGCTGCCAGTATCAGGCTCAACAAGCACAATAAGGCGTATTGCTAATGTTCACAAAACCAATCAACAATACCAAGATATTTGGCTTATGGATCAATAAATTTTAAGAATTGGAGCTGAGGTCAAGTAAATGTCGAGGGATCTTTGATGGTACGGGGCTGTCAATCGCAATTGGGTATTAGTTATTTACAATAGTTATCAATACCATCCATATGGTAAGAAGAATTCCAAACGAGTTTACCCTTAGTTGACTACATCTATATCAGAAGAAGCGACATTAAGGAAAAATTGTTTCTATATTAGAACAATGTATTAAATAGCTTAGTGACTATATTGATTAATCATCTTTTAGAAAATTGCCATGGAGCTCTATCAAGGTATGATCATCGAGCCAGATCCCAGTGTGCTCTATCACACCATAGACAAAGCAACAGATAATGGTCCCAGGCAAAGGTTTAACCGCTTATAGCTCGCCTGCCACAGACTCGGGTGAAGACCCACATGCTTATTATGGCCCTGAGAAACCGGCACTGTGCCGCTGCCTCTCTTCAGCTCTAACTGATGACGTTTCTCTCTTTCATTGGCCAAAAATACCGCGCCCAACGCACTACCAACCAGGAGAAGAGGTAAAGCCATAAATATGCCTCTTGGATAAAAAGTTACCCTCGAGATTAGTCAGTTAATCTAAAGATGTGAATATGAACTTTGTCAGCATGTTTGTTCTATAAGCTGCTCAGTATTATTTGATCGCGAGTAACTCGGCAACCGTTAATGACTCTCCTTGGCCAATGGCTGCTGTCTGAGCGAGCAATAACTCACCACATGCTAAGGCATCGACCAAGGCGTTATGCGCGGCATACACAGGTAAACCATATCGTGCACGGCACGCCCCTAGCCTCAAGGACCCCTCTTTTAATACATCATGCTTTCTCAGTAATCGTCTGCGCTCAACGGCCAGGGTATCTATCGCGCAAAGCTTAACGGGCCCTTGAATTATCTTACTCATGGCATTTTGCAGGAAATTGATATCCAAAGGTGCATGATGAGCCACCAGCACCTTACCGAGTGTCTTTTCAAGAAACCAAGATATGGCTTCCTCTATGTCTATCGCATCTTGCAGAT
>NZ_JABSSM010000007.1 GCF_013214165.1 Shewanella sp.
CATAGAGATAAGTGCTTTTGTTATCTGGTTAAGTTTACTCACAAATAATTTTGCTTTCATTTTCTTTACCCTCAATCAGTTAGCTTCATTCATTAAGTATAGTCAACATTGACCTACAACAGCGCCAATAAATTAGTTTTTCGTTCAGAGAACAACTTTAGAAGTAGCATTAACCAGTTAGATTCATCAAAAGTGAAGCCTTGCCGATAGCTGAGCTCATTTCAACATCCAGCTGTTGATTTTTGGCTATAGCTTACCACCTTGAGCTCGAAGTCGAAGGCTAGATATGTGATCCGTTTATCAGTCTACAACGCGCAATGCCCCTACAATAAGACTCCGAGATTTTATCCTAAGGCACAGATGGCAAGCTCAACCTTAGTTTACGATATACGTAATAGTCGCTACCTTAATATTATCGGCCGATGCACCTTGCGTTGCCAATACTGATGGTTTAGCTAACTTGTTTCACCGGCGCAACATCTTACCTGAGCTGGCACCTTGGGTAGATAGCCTGTCAATCTCACTCAATGCAGATAATGAAACCGCTTATCTGCTGCACTGTAAGCCCAAGTTGAAGGGGAGCTATGCCAGCGTTAAAGCCTTCATTCGACTGGCCGTCGATTCTATCGATTCAATACAGGTCTCGGCCATAGATGGCCTAGAAGGGGTGGATATTGCGGCTTGTAGAATCTGGGTTGAGCAGAGCGGCGCCGTATTTAAACATCGACGTTTAGGTGTTGTCGGCTGAATGCCCCACTCGTCACCTTCTGGGTAGACAGCAAGCTCATTCGCTTTAACAAAGCAAAGTTATATTCATGTAACCAGCAGTGTTCGCAAATTTGATTTATGTTAATATGGCTTCCCATAAAACAAACAACAAAAATACTTTAGATGTTGACGCCAAAACTATCACCTCTTATCCCGGCCCAAGATATTCATTGGTCAAATCAAAGACTATTGTCGGTGGCAACACAGATCTTCATTCTGATAATCAGCGTGGTA
This sequence comes from Shewanella sp., assembly GCF_013214165.1. Lineage (GTDB taxonomy): Bacteria > Pseudomonadota > Gammaproteobacteria > Enterobacterales > Shewanellaceae > Shewanella. The sequence goes on from NZ_JABSSM010000007.1 coordinate 1,003, forward strand.
TTACTCAGTAACGTAATCATCACCTTAGGCGAACGTAGACTCCAGGAAGACTGGGCGACTCAGAGGTACAGTGAGCTCCAAGCTGTGGGCACCTTGATCGCAGATAAGGTCTCTTTCCAACAATTTCGCACTCAGATGTTTGCCAAGTCAGAACTGCTCAAGAGCTACTTGGATGTGCCTAGTATTCCTAGACAAGACAAGGTCGAGAAAAACTGGGGTGAGATAACCGGTAATGTTCCCGAGCTGTTAGATATCGCCCTGTTCGATCCCCAAGGCAACTTCAAATTCGCTACCAGCGATAATTTCGGCCATGAACCTCTGCCCCCTTCCCTGCTCGGCGACTCGAGAAACATGGGTGGCAACGAGATCTACACCTCTCCACTGGAGTTTAGCCCGGTCAATGGCAAGCTAGAGCCTTACCTGTATCAACTCGCCTGGCTCGAGAATCCCGATCAGAGTGTTAGAGGCTATTTAGTGACATATAACTCTATGTCTAAGATGCTTAAGAGTATCAAGCCTACCTATTCCAGCGGTCAATCACCGTTACTGATGTTAGATACTCAGGGCTTGCTCTATGCCGGTGCAGATGCCCGCCCGTCATTGAAGCGTGTTCCCGATACTATGGGAGGCAGCCTGAAGCAGAGTTATCCGGCACTATGGCGTAAGATGGCCATGAGTAACTTCGGGCAGTTTCATGGTGATAATGCCACCTTCGTCTATCTAAAAATCGAGCTGACGACCCAGTATGAGACCCGCAGAGAATACTTCCTGCTATCTTACGTGCGCAATGATGATATAGCAGCCAATTTTTCCCGCTGGCGCACCATACTCATGAGCTGTGCTTTTTTGCTGACTCTGTTGGCCTCTATGCTCATTCTGCTGAGTCACTTGTACCGTTTAGAGCAGAGATCCAGACAGTTCAGCATAGAGCTATCGAATCGACTCTTCCACCGACGGGTGGGCTGTATCATAGTCAATCATAACAATCGGGTGATTTCGGCGAATGAATTGGCGGCAACTCAGTTATCTTTGCCTAAAGATGAGCTACTCGATCGCAGTCTACAAAGGATCCTACAACTTGAGGACGATGACTATTCACGTATCGTGACTGAGATCCAGCAAAAGCAAGAGTGGAAAGGTGAGCTGAGTCTGGATATGGGTGCAGAAACACAGGCCAAGATAATTGCCCATATAAAAACCCAGGCCTCTAAAGATGAACTGGGAGCCTATCTGGTCATCACCTTCGAAGATGTCAGTGAGCTCAAACACGCGCAGCAAGATGCCTACCTGAGCAGAGTCTTGAATAATAGTGGCGTACCATCGGCCCTGATCCAGGCAGACGGCACTATCATTCGTGCTAACCCGGCATTTGAACAGCAAATACAGTCAAACACTGAATGTAGCAATATCATTGACACCTTGCCCGATGATTTAGGCAATAAATGGTCGCAAATCTCTCAGCTAATATTGCTGCAGGGGAGTTGGAAAGGTCAGGTATTATGTTCCACATCGAGTACTAATACTTGCTTACAAGCCACACTCAAGGGGCATACCGATGCGTCCGGAGAGCTAGATTATATCGTCTGTACCTTCGAACAGGCGATCATCAAGAATAACCATGATGAATCCAGCGTACTGGTGCCTCACCGCTCGACTATCTTGGTCAACTATAGAGATCTTGAAAGCTACTTCGATTCTTTAGAACACACCAGTAAAGATCGCTCTAGTCTACTCCTGTTGGACATCACCTCTGAGAGTATGCTGAGTCATATGAGTGATATCGGGCTGCTCGAGAGCAGGCAGAAAGAAGTTGAGATTTTCCTCCTCAGAGAGCTGCCATCCAATTACCAGATGTCTCACTGGCAGCTAGGTAAGCTTATCTTCATCTTGCCCGATACTGATGCAGATCAGGCACATTATTTCGCCATCAAGTCTTTAGCGAGTCTCAATGATATGGGGCTGGGTAAAGGTATTTGCATGGGCATAGCGTCTTTTCAACCGGAGCAAAATCTCGAACAGTACTTGAGTAATGCCGAAGTCGCACTTAAACGCGCTAAGCAAATAGGCGAGCAAAATATCTGTCAGGCGTTTACGCGTTCGAACTCAGAGAGCCCCTAGGTCCTAGTTTCTAGTTTCTAGCACTTAGGCACTTATGCTATTGCTGCTATGCCTTCGGGTAGTTCACTCTGGCTGATATCGATAATGGTCGAGCGGTTCATGGTGATCTTATAACGCGCATATTGCACCGCGTCTTTACCGTCTTTCACCGCTAAGATCAGGTTGATCTGATAACGGCGCTCCACCGAATCATTGCTGATCTTACCATCCTGTTCCTTGTAGATCTTCGCCTTGCCCCGCTCCAGAAAACGGGCGAATGGGGCTAAACTAAAGTTAACCTGCTCTTGTATCGACGTATAACCAGCCAGAAACTCTTTCTGAGTCACCCGGGTATGAATACCATAATGCAACACTTCGGCATCGAGTTTATTTTGCCTATGGCGCCGTTTAAGAATTTCGGCGATATCACCCGGTAACTCGATAGTTTTCATAAAGTCTAACCAAACCAGCTGCTTGGCAATCGGTGCCTGGTTATTGGTATCTCTGAGTATTCTACTCCACTTGGGCCTCCCCTTCTGTATCAGGCGCCAGAGTGCATTGCGAATATCTTCCTTAAAGATCTCACGAAAACCATAGATCACCGCCAGCGTTAACACTAGGGCTATGGTTAAGCCGCTAAATACTCCCTGAGCCTTGATAATAAGCGCCGACACGACCAACATCACCATGGCCGTCGCAAAGCCGGTAGTCATCTTCTTAAGGCCTGTGCCTAAGGTTTTCATCTCCTCTTTCAATACAACACCTTGCTGGATCAAACGTCGGAGCAGCAACATCTTGTTGGAGATGCGATTAGGATCATCCTTAGTCTGTTGTGAATTATAGCGCTTAGTTTCTCTATGTTCGCTCTCAGCTCGGCACAGGGCGATAGCCGAATCTAAAATATCACTGTATTCGTTACTTCTAGGCGCGGTAGACAAGAGTTTCAGTAGACGCTGTTCACAGAACCAGGAGAGGTAATTGTCGGCATTCTCAAAATAGGACTTCCATTTGGGATCGCTGGGCTCATTGCGACGAAACTTCTTCAGCAGTTGACTCACCAAGTCACACAGACCTTGCAGAGAATTGAAGAAGTCTGCAGGCTCTTCAATTTGTGCCAGCTCCTTGCTATCTGTCTCGATGGCTACAGAGAATTGATAGGCAAATAGATTCAAGTAGAGGCGAAATTCTTCTATCGTACGTTTCTTCTGACTGGCAAAACGGCTCTGTACCAGAGGCAGGTGAAGCCCGCTGGAATAATATGACCGACGTCCTGTGATTGCCGAATGATAGTATTCCTCTTCATTCAGGCTCTGAGGACCTATCCCCATCTCTTTAGGCAAGAAGAAATAGAGATCCAGACGTCGGTTATCCCCCACCTTCATCTGATGAATAAACTTAATAGACAGCGACTCTTCCTGCTTGACTCTAATTTTCGACACTTAGCTCCAGTTTCCTTTAAATTCCAGCAGAATGCCTTATCGGTTTAGCCTGTTCTCTCACTGTCACCATACTAGTCTTGGCAAATAGTAGGCGATGACCTCAAGGGATAGAATTAACAATTTACTATAGCAATGTTTGATGTGCTGCAAAGCACGATATTTTCTCATTTCCGCCTAAAAAGGCCATACAGAGAGTAATGGTTTGATCACTTTCTCATGCAGAAGATACAAGAGGTGTATTTAGATAAAACAGTTAAAAATTAATGGGATATTAGATCGTAAGTATAGTCTAAAACCTTATTAATACCATATCCGAAATAAGAGAAAACTTTACCGTGAAAGGCCCATCTTAAGATATCGCCTATCAATAGCTTTAGTGCTAACACGATTAATCAAGATCGCAGATCCAGATACCATTACCAGGATGAAACTGAATGACAGCATAACCTTTAGCACTATCCATATCTATAATGTGGAGGTTTAATCTCGCTGTTTTGGGATCGGCTAAAACCTGTTTTGCCGAATCTATTATGTAAGACATATGGGCTGGAATTGCTTGTTGACCAAAACTAAGTTGCAACTCCCCCTCATCAATCAATAACCTATAGGTCATACTCGCAACATCGAGAGTGTCTAGAACACCTATGAAGGTGATTTTACCTAAGGGGTTATCTTTACGGGAAAACTGATAATTTAACATGACCTGTTTAGCGTTAGTCTCAACAGTTAACAGTAACTCCAAATCATCTGAGGCATCTTCCCCATATGAGTTTCCTTTACAGACTAGATCGATCCCATCTTCACTTAAATGATAATAATGCAAACCAGACATTAATATCACAACAGTGAATAAACTGAACAATATTGGCCATATCTGCAGCCCATATTTATTTCGCTGAGAAAAATCAACCACAGATACCTGTCCTTCTTAACCATGACTGGTCGATATAATTCTCACTAACAGCAGATGAAAGCCCTTTAACGTTTTTCACCTCTGTTCCCTCAACGCCTTCCCGTTTTAACACTATACTGCTCACTCTCTGATCATGACTAAATGAAACAAACACATCATCCCAGAGTACAGTGTCGCAACGCTCAAGCTGCCGTAAAAAAAAATCAGACAGATGCTCAATATCAGCAAGAGTTTCCCCTTCATTGGCCACGGGGTAATAAGATACGATACCTGTCGATGTGGTTATTTCATGTTTATTCAATGGTTTAATTAACTTTGCTGGTTCAAAAATGGAATGAATGAAGATAATTAATAGCAAGATCTGTGCGATTAATAGCCCATAATGCTGTTTAGTCATGCCCGCTAGGGGGCCAGAGAGAGTATGATTTATAGAAGGTTTCATTCTAGTATGCAGAATGAAACCTTGATCATCTATAGTCTCTAACAGCTGAGCAGATTGCTTGCCTAGAAAAAACCTGATCCTATCGATCGCTTCTTGTAGCTTAGCCGGTGATCTATGCTCTTGTGGTAATCCTTGCAGTAGCTGCTCTTTTGATAACACCTGATCCCTGCAACGAACTAAGTGTTCGAGTACAACAAACTCCACCAAGGGCATTTTCCAGCTGGTATCATTTTTCTGACTCGATAGTGTGGTAAATTTTATGTCAAACCAGCAGCAACCAATTTGCATAGTTAGAGGCCTAATTTATCTGACGGTCAAACATTGTATCTATTCCTTGCACAGGAATCAGTGACCGCAATAACATCTCGGTAACTATTGAAAGGAATCGTGACTAAGAGCACACAAGCAATTGATAGTAGTGAGCAAGTAAAGATACAAGTTGACACGTCCGTGTGCGCATAGTTAACATGTAAGCGGTGTGTGAGGTGATTTAACCAGCGCCACGATGACGCTTATCTTTTTCAAATACGTTTAGAATGCGTAAAGTAAGGTCATATTCGTTTCGGTATCTGTGCTCTCTTTATCATCGAGGGGCGAATCGTTATAACGCACTATAACGGCAAATTTCATTGCTAAAGCACCAACGATATTGGCTGTGATTGAGGTTTCTGAGCGACCCGCAAAGCTTTCGCCATAATCGGCAACAAACATCTGCCTAAACTTAGCACTCTCAGAGATCTCAGTTTCAAAGTTCGCCACCCCATGAGCAACCCAGCTATCTTCGACGTCATAACCCACTAGAGCTGCGCTCTCAGTGTCTAAACGCTTATACTTATAACCTGGACCGACTTCAACATTAAACAGGGTCTTACCATCGTCGATAAACTTATAACCGTAACCGGAAGAGAGAGTTGAGGTAGAATCGAAACCGGTGAAAGGATCGATCTCATGGTTTGCGTTGACAAACAGATAGCGGGTGTCGGATAACTTGTAATCGCCCTGGATCAAACCAAAATAACGTTTACCCGTTACTTCACCCGTATCTTCCTTATATAAGGCTTCGAACAAGTACTGATTTTCCCAGTTCCCCAACTCGTGCTTCATATCTAGGCGGCCTTTTATCGAGGCTGTTTCCGTATTACCTGTGGTCAAGGTCGCACCTAGCTCAGCGTCGCCGCCAAAAATTTTATCGCCCTCGACAAAGTCAGCACCGGCTTGTGCAGCGAAAGGGGCCGCCGCTATCATGGCAGACACTATCAGCATTTTGTTCATCTTTATTCTACTCCGAAAGATCATATCACTTAAAATCGGCGTGATATTAACATTCTAGAAACAAAAATGAAAATCTGTAACAACTAGGCCGAAACCCAGCTTATCTATAGATACACCTCGAATTAACAAGCTTTATAAGCAGTTAACAGCCACTTAAGCAAAGCGGGTTATATCCGCTGTCGATAGGAAATATTCAGATACAAAAATGCCCGCTAGCGGCGGGCATTTTTAGCTTATAAATCGGCTACATCGCTAGGCTAGGCTAGTCATTAGTTAATCTGTGGATCTAACTCACCAGATTGATACGCCTTATACATGGCTTGCAGCGACTTAGGCTTAATCTTAGAACCCATGCCCGCGGCGCCAAATGCTTCATAACGCGTGGTACAGATATCGGCCATGGCTTCCATAGATGCCTTAAGGAATTTACGCGGATCGAATTCGCTTGGATTTTCGGCCAGGAATTTACGCACAGCACCGGTAGAGGCTAAGCGAAGATCGGTATCTATATTGACCTTACGCACGCCGTGCTTGATACCCTCGACGATCTCTTCTAATGGCACACCATAAGTCTCAGGGATGTCTCCGCCGTACTCGTTGATGATCTTCAGCCACTCCTGAGGCACAGATGAAGAACCGTGCATCACTAAGTGAGTGTTAGGGATACGTGCATGAATTTCCTTGATGCGATCGATACGCAGCACTTCGCCGGTAGGCTTGCGGCTAAACTTATACGCACCATGGCTAGTGCCGATAGCGATAGCTAAGGCATCGACGTGAGTGTCAGAGACGAAACGCGCCGCCTCTTCCGGTGTGGTTAGCATCTGATCCATGGTCAATATACCCACAGCACCTATACCATCTTCTTCACCGGCTTCACCTGTCTCCAGGCTACCCAGACAACCAATTTCACCTTCTACAGACACACCACAGGCATGAGCAAAAGCGACAGTCTTACGCGTTACGTCTACGTTGTACTCGTATGATGCCGGTGTCTTGCCATCGGCCATCAAGGAGCCATCCATCATCACAGATGACATGCCAAGCTGAATAGAACGCTGACAGATATCTGGATCTGTACCGTGATCTTGGTGAATACACACGGGGATGTCAGGATACTGCTCGAGAGCGGCGGCCATCAGATACTTAAGAAACTGAGGACGAGCATACTTACGTGCGCCAGCCGATGCCTGAACAATCACAGGACTGTCTGTCGCTTCGGCAGCTTGCATGATGGCACGCATCTGCTCAAGGTTGTTTACGTTGAAAGCAGGTACGCCATAGTTATGTTCTGCAGCATGATCGAGCATTTGTCGTAGGGAAATTAAAGCCATTTTTTACTCCAATAATAGGGTGACTATCGCTTGGATTGATTTTTATATGCCTTGGTCAAACACGATACTCAGACCTAGGTCTCAGCATCGAACTTAACCAAAGCACGGTTTCTTTTTATCGCCGATTTAGAGGGTAATTATAATTTTAACAGCACTATTTCACTCTAAATCAGTTTATGTTTGTTATTTTCCGCGAGATTCTAACATAGCTACAGCCGGAAGTTCTTTTCCTTCGAGAAACTCGAGGAAAGCACCACCACCGGTAGAGATGTATGAGATCTTGTCGGCGATACCATATTTATCCACTGCCGCTAACGTATCACCGCCGCCGGCGATAGAGAACGCCTTAGACTCGGCAATAGCCAGGGCGATACGCTTAGTACCTTCACCGAATTGATCGAACTCGAACACACCTACAGGGCCGTTCCAGACTATGGTGCCAGCACCTTTAATAATTTTTTCTAAGGCTCGCGCGCTATCGGGACCAATATCGAAGATCATATCGTCCTTGGTCACTTCACTCACATCTTTAAGCGTCGCGCTTGCAGTCGGACTAAATTCGCTGGCCACCACCACATCGGTCGGTACAGGAATATCACCACCTCGGCTCTGAGCATTAGCAACCAGACGCTTAGCCTCGTCGATGAGATTGGCCTCATACAGAGACTTACCCACTTCATGACCGGCAGCGGCGATAAAGGTATTGGCGATACCGCCACCAACCACGAGCTGATCGACTATGCCAGATAGGCTGTCTAATACCGTGAGCTTAGTCGACACTTTAGACCCGCCTACAATCGCCACGAAAGGACGAGCAGGATTGTCCAGCGCTTTACCTAATGCCGCGAGTTCATTGGCAAGCAGTGGACCCGCACAGGCAATTGGCGCATGCATACCCACACCGTGAGTCGACGCCTGTGCCCTGTGTGCGGTGCCGAAAGCATCCATTACATAGACATCACAAAGCGCCGCCAGCTTTTTGGCTAGGGCTGCATCATTTTTCTTCTCACCGACATTGAAGCGCACGTTTTCAAATACCACTACTTCGCCGACGTTTGCTTCGACACCGTCGAGATAATCATTAGCCAGACGCACTGGACAATCTAATGCCTTAGTCAGGTAATCGACGACAGGTTTGAGGGAGAATTCCGCGTTGAATTCCCCTTCAGTAGGACGTCCCAGATGTGACATCACCATCACGGCAGCACCTTTTTCCAGCGCAAGCTTGATCGTCGGCAATGCAGCCCTAAGACGCGCATCACTGGTGACAGCACCATCACTCACAGGTACGTTCAGATCTTCACGAATAAGCACACGCTTACCTTGTAGATCCAACGCTGACATATTAATAATCGCCATTTACGTTTCCTTAAAAGTTAAAGTTAAAATTAAAGTTAAAAACGGGTAAATCAATTCGGTTCACTCTGACCACCGGGACAAAACACCGGGCCATCAGATATAAAGATGTAAGAGGGGCTTCTGTGTAGGAGGGGCTTTAGCCCCGAGATTCTAGAATTTCGATCCTAGAACCTAGGTTTATCACCATCTTCTCCCGGCTAAAGCCAGTCCTACAGCCTTCTCGCCTTAATCATCTCTAAGCTGGTATCTAACATACGGTTAGCAAAGCCCCACTCGTTATCACACCAGAGGAGTAACTTAACCAGATGACCGGCACTCACTCGGGTCTGAGTGCCATCGACTATGCTAGATCTGGGATCGTGGTTGAAGTCACAGGACACCAGAGGCTCATTAGTATAGCCTAGAATACCTTTATAAAGACCCTTTGCCGAATCTCGAAGCACCTGATTTACAAGCTCTATATCGACTCTTGAAGCTAAAGTTACCGACACATCTATGGCGGTGACATTTATCGTAGGAACTCGCACCGAGATAGCTTCAAACTTGTCTTTCATTTGCGGGAGTATGCGCTCTATGCCTCGAGCTAACTTAGTGTCTACGGGAATGATCGATTGACCCGCGGCTCGTGTACGCCGCAGATCGTCATGATAGGCATCGATCACTTGTTGATCGTTCATCGCCGAGTGTATGGTGGTGATAGCGCCGCTTTTCACCGTAAAGTGTTTATCTAACACTTCGATGACAGGCACAATACAGTTTGTGGTACAGGATGCATTAGACACCACGGTATGCTCAGCCCGTAATAGGTCATGATTCACCCCATAGACGATAGTCGCATCGACATCACTCGATGAAGGATGGCTTATGAGTACCTGCTTGGCCCCCGCATGGATATGAGCCTCGCAGCTGGTTCTATCGGATAACACGCCAGTCGCCTCATAGACGATATCGATATCCAGCTCGGCCCACGGCAGTCTGCTGGCATCGCTTTCATGCACTAGCTTGATGGAATCATCACCGACATGCAGGTAGTTTTCATCCGCACTCAATTCTGCTTGGGACTGAAAACGTCCATGAGTGGTGTCATACTTGGTGAGATGAAGAATTGCTTCAGGTTTTGCCAGTTCATTAATAGCGACGATCTGGATCTGATCACGCTTACCTGACTCATACACGGCACGGAGAATTGAACGACCGATGCGGCCATAACCATTGATTGCAACTCTGATCATTAAGCGCTTATACCCTATATAAAAATATTAGAATCGACATCTGTAGCTCAACAATAACCCCATGGGTTAGGTTAAAACTGCAATTTCAATTTGCTTATTTCAACATGCTTATTTCAACATATATGTAAAAAGACTATTTTAAAAACTGGCATTTATCAAAGGTCACTGATGGTATTCAATGACCTTTGATAAATATCCACAACAGGCGAGACGTACTCTATCAGATGTAACAACGGCCTACCCCATTATTTGTCGCTTAAAATAAGCCACATGAGATAAGCCGTTAGTAATACCAGCTAGCCATTCAGCTAGCCGATGCACTGCTAAATGAACTGATTAACCCAGCTCGTTCGCAGTCGCGACAACATTTTCAACGGTGAAACCAAAATGCTTCAACAAGTCGCCGCCCGGAGCCGACTCACCGAAGGTAGTCATGCCCACAACCGCGCCGCCGAATCCGACATACTTGTGCCAAAAATCGACGTGAGCCGCTTCGATAGCAACACGCTTAGTCACAGACTTTGGCAGTACAGATTCTCTGTAAGCCGCATCTTGCTTATCGAACTCGTTAGTCGAAGGCATAGAAACCACACGGACCTTGTTGCCTTGCTCTGTCAGTGCAGCGGCTGAATCGACAGCCAGTTGAACTTCAGAACCAGTAGCAATCAATATCAAGTCAGGCGTGCCAGCACAATCGATTAAGGTGTAACCACCTTTCGCGACGTTAGCTAGCTGCTCTGCTGTACGCGCCTGAGCCTTAAGGCCCTGACGGCTGAAGATCAGTGACGTTGGCGCATCACGACGCTGAATGGCAGACTTCCACGAAACCGCAGTTTCTGCCGCATCACATGGACGCCACACTGTCATATTTGGCGTCATACGTAAGTTAGCAAGTTGCTCTACTGGCTGGTGAGTCGGACCATCTTCACCTTGACCGATAGAATCGTGAGTATAAACCCAGACGTTTTGGATACCCATAAGCGCAGACATACGTACCGCGTTACGTGCGTACTCCATAAACATCATGAAAGTTGCACCATAGTTGATGAAACCACCGTGAAGCGATGCACCATTCATGATACCGCTCATACCAAATTCACGTACACCGTAGTAGATGTAGTTACCGGCTGGATCGTCTTGAATACCTTTAGAACCAGACCAAAGCGTCAGGTTAGAACCCGCAAGGTCGGCAGAGCCACCTAACATTTCAGGCAACATAGCAGCGAACGTCTCTATGGCATTTTGCGATGCCTTACGGCTGGCAATGCCTTCTGCCTTGTCTTGACACTCTTGAATGAAGGCTTGCGCCTTCTCTTCAAAATCGGCTGGCAAGTCACCCGTGATCACGCGGCGCTTATATTCTACGGCGAGCTCAGGGAATGCTGCTTCATAGCTAGAAAACTTGTCATTCCAGCTGGCTTCGTTAGTCGCGCCAGCATCTTTAGCATCCCAACCTGCGTATACATTTTCAGGAATTTCGAAAGGACCGTGTTCCCAACCGAGGAATTCACGAGTCGCTGCGATCTCGGCATCACCCAGAGGTGCGCCGTGGCAGTTATGCGTACCAGACTTGTTAGGAGAACCGAAACCGATAACCGTTTTGCAGCAGATCATGGTCGGCTTGTCGGTGACCGACTTAGCTGCGGTGATGGCGGCGCGAATAGCATCGCTATCATGACCATCAACGCCAGCAATCACATGCCAACCGTAAGCTTCGAAACGCTTTGGCGTATCATCGGTAAACCAACCTTCGACGTTACCATCGATAGAGATGCCATTGTCATCCCAAAACATGATGAGCTTGCCCAAGCCTAAGGTTCCCGCTAAAGAACAGGCTTCGTGTGAGATGCCTTCCATCAGACAACCGTCACCCAAGAAACAATAGGTGAAGTGATCGACTATGTCGTGACCAGGTTGGTTGAACTGAGCCGCTAAGGTCTTCTCGGCGATTGCCATACCGACGGCGTTACTGATACCAGCGCCGAGTGGACCTGTGGTGGTTTCAACACCCGGAGTGTAACCATATTCAGGGTGACCCGGTGTCTTAGAATGCAACTGACGGAACTGTTTAAGCTCTTCGATAGGCAGTGCATAACCTGTCAGATGAAGCAAAGAGTATATAAGCATAGAACCATGGCCGTTTGATAAGACAAAACGGTCACGATCAACCCACTCTGGGTTATTAGGGTTGTGCTTAAGGAAGTCATTCCAAAGCACTTCAGCGATATCCGCCATTCCCATTGGTGCACCTGGGTGACCAGAATTGGCTTTTTGAACGGCATCCATACTTAATGCCCGGATAGCGTTTGCGAGTTCTTTACGAGATGACATGCTGTCTCCTGCTTGGTTTTGAGGTCTAGATCATCGAGCGCCATATCAATCAGCACTTGAATTAGGCATCGATGCTCTACTGCAAAATTTGGAGCCATATTTTCGCCCACATAACACACGGACGCAAACGATAATTCACCAAATCATGATTTTTCCCTGTAAGTCATGGGACGAAGCGCCATCTTCGAAACATAGTATTCGCTAAACGTCGCCTTTACCTCATTTAAGGCTGAATTAAATTCATCGACACGAGTTAACCTACAAGGTTGATAAATAAGGTTTAATAAGTCATAAACACACTAACTCCACCTATTTCATGTCACAATATCTGCTAATAATTAGTGAACGGGGGTGATCGCCGACTCATTTTGAATTAATATAGACGTCTAGATGTAGATACTTCTACACATTCAAATTGTTTTAAAAATGAGATTTATCACATGGCACAGCACCTGTTTACCTCCGAGTCAGTCTCAGAGGGGCATCCCGATAAAATCGCCGATCAGATTTCTGATGCGGTACTCGACGCAATCCTAGAGCAAGACCCTAAGGCTCGTGTCGCCTGCGAAACGTATGTAAAGACCGGTATGGTCATGGTCGGTGGTGAAGTCACGACTTCTGCTTGGGTCGATATCGAAGAGATCACCCGTAAGACTGTACGTGAAATTGGTTACACGCATTCTGATATGGGCTTCGATGCCGACTCTTGCGCTATATTGAATGTCATTGGTAAACAGTCTCCAGACATCAACCAAGGTGTTGACCGCGCCGACCCTAAAGAGCAAGGTGCCGGTGACCAAGGTCTGATGTTTGGCTATGCCAGCAACGAAACCGACGTACTCATGCCTGCGCCTATCACCTATGCACACGCACTGGTGAAGCGTCAATCTGAAGTTCGTAAAGACAAGACCTTGCCTTGGTTGCGCCCAGATGCGAAGAGTCAGGTCACGTTTGCTTATAATACCGATGGTAGCATCGCAGGTATCGACGCAGTCGTACTCTCGACTCAACACTGTGACAGCGTAAACCAGTCAGACCTGATTGAAGGCGTCATGGAAACCATCATCAAGCCAGTATTACCGGCTAAGTGGTTATCTAAAGACACGAAATACTTCATCAACCCAACCGGCCGTTTTGTTATCGGTGGCCCAGTAGGTGATTGTGGTCTGACGGGTCGTAAGATCATCGTCGACACATACGGCGGCATGGCTCGCCATGGTGGCGGTGCATTCTCGGGTAAAGATCCTTCCAAAGTCGATCGCAGTGCAGCATACGCGGCACGTTATGTGGCAAAAAACATAGTGGCAGCGGGTCTTGCCGATCGCTGTGAGCTACAGGTTTCCTATGCCATAGGTGTTGCCGAGCCAACCTCTATCAGCATCGAGACGTTCGGCACCAGCAAGATATCTGAAGAGCTACTCATCGCCTTGGTACGTGAGCACTTTGACCTACGTCCCTATGGCCTGACTGAGATGCTAGATCTGGCTCGCCCAATCTATCAAGCTACAGCGGCATACGGTCACTTCGGCCGTAATGAGTTCCCTTGGGAACGTACCGATAAAGCCGAGGCACTGAAAGAGGGTGCTAAGCTATAAATTTGTTTGACCCGTCTAATCCCTAAAAACCGCCAATTGGCGGTTTTTTTATGTCTAATACCCCGCATCAAGATCACGTTACTTACGATATTTTTGAAAAAATCTTGCCAGGTTAAGCTCCGATTAAGTTCCTTGCTAGTAGACTGGCAAGTCATATTTTTGATCAATTTCAACACGCCTTCGATGGAAAGATAATGAAACAAAACCTTGGAAAATTAACACTTCTTGCCCTACTCATAGGCAGCTCACTCTACTGGGGAGTCGATAGTTTCACCCGCGGCGCGGTCAAGGTCATAGATTCAGAGGAGCAAACCCTGGATGTCACAGATATCCCCGTTAAGCCAGCCGCGTCATCGGCTGTGGCACCAGGGAAAAGCAATCACCCGCAACTGAGCGACAACATCCCCACCGGTGCGGCTAAAGATGTCGTACTGGACTCACTCGACGATCTTATCGCCCTATTTGATTCATTGGACTATAACAACCAACGCTGGCTCGAAGGTCATCGCGAAGTACCGCGGCTCACTTTCGGAGGCGTCAGCGATACCTGGCATAAGACATCTAATGAAATACCCGTGCAACAGAAGAAGATGGTCTTTTTCCGACTGATGGCCCCGCTGATCTTAGTGTCTAACGAGAAGATATTACTAGAGCGTCAGATAATCGAAGCTGCCGAGCTCGATGCCCCAGAGCTAAGGCGCATAGCGCTAAAATACCGAACCATAACAGATAGTAAGCTGCCGCTTACCGAACTGCTACGCACTCAATTATTGGATCGAGTCGATATATTGCCACCTTCGTTAGTGCTAGCCCAAGCAGCCGAAGAGAGTGGCTGGGCTACCTCAAGATTCACCTTAGAGGGCAATGCATTCTTCGGTCAATGGGATTTTAGCGGCAACGGCATGATCCCCAAGCAACAGCGTAAAGAGTTAGGTAACTATGGTTTAGCGAGATTCGATAGTCCGTTAGCATCGGTAGAAGGCTATATGTTTAACCTCAATACCAATAATGCTTATCTAAAACTGCGTAACCTCCGTGCCGAGTTAAGAAATAGTGAACAGGCAATTACAGGACCCGAGCTTGCCGGCACCTTAGATAAGTATTCAGAACGTGGCCAGGCTTACATAGATGGCATTCGCGAGATGATAAGGTTTAATAAGTTAGATCAGGTGGATGAGGCTTACCTCAGTAGCCAGGCCCCCCTGCATTTAATCAGTAAGCATCAAGAATGACTAGAGTCTAGATATCTAAGCGCTAACGTTCTGATTTACGTTAGCGCTTAAAAGATAAAATTCTTGCAAGCCGGTAGGAAGCATAAGAAAACAGGCTGATACCCACCCCATCGGCGGTTAAATCTAACCAGTCGAATGTTCGGCTGGGAATAAACGCCTGACTCATCTCTTCGATGCATACAAATATCAATACCAAAGTGGTTCCCCAATAGATAGAGGCGCCTTTAGGCTGGGCGACGAATGGCAACGAGAGTCGATAACTGCTGAATTTAAAACAAATATTAGCCGCCAAGGTCAATATGCCGAACAGCAAGGTATGCCCAAGTTTATCGCCATAGGGGATCGCGGCGACAAGCTCGAAAAACACACTAGAGCCACCTGTGTTAGCGGTGTAGATGATCCATAGGATAAAAGAGAAGAACAGTAAACTGAACACTTTCATTAGTGTAAAAACAACGTTTTTACGCTCCCCTGTCCGCGCACTTCTAGTCATCCAATCCCCCCATCGAGGTAATAACCGAGCCACTAGCAATGGTCAAAATGTGCATACTCCAGACACATGAATTCAACTTGCTGGAGCGATAATACCGCGACATGCAGCTCCCTCAATGAAGACATCTCAATATCTATGATATCGAGTGATCCCTTGCCAGCGGCTTCATGGCTGTCATCAGATAAGCTTGGGGCCTTTATCTGCTGCACCTTGCCATCATGATCTAACAATACAATCGATGCACTATAATCATGAGTGAGACCACAATTTACCCACAGATTTTGCCACTTTACACAGTAAAATTGTTCACTCTTCTTGCTGTTGTCATCGTCAATTTTTGAGTGTTTATCTTCAATGTCTGGGTGAGCCCCCCTTCGCAGCGTCACTTCATAGCCAATGATAGCAGCAGGTTTAGCTGAGTCATTGACGTTCTGCTCCATATCTGCAGCAATAACAGCAATGACTAACTTCATATTATCGAAAGCCGACAACGACTCTCTGGCAAAGGGCGCGAGCAATTTTTGCACTCGCTGTAATACGTGTTTATCCGGTTCGGAATTCATGATGACATTACCTGTGGAGGTTAATTAAGGCTTATTGAATCTTGTATATTCAAGTAGACAGGCCCAGTAAATAATAATCTCTGTCATCGAAGGTAAAAAAATCCAACACCTGCATCGATGCTTTATTGGTGTGCGCCGAGAAGGATGCCATATTATCTTCGGCGATGAAGGTCAGCATAAAGGGAAATTGAGCTTGTACATGCGTTTTTATCTCACTGACCAGAGCCTCAAAAATACCTTGGCCACGATATTCCTTCTTAATCCAGATAGGGCCATATTGACATGAATTACTCTTGGTTAACTTAACCCCGCCAAGACTAAACTGCTTTAATCTCTTAAGGATATGTTGATACACAGGCCAAGATTCAAAAAACGACCAGGCCCCAGCAATAACATAACCTAGTATCTCACCGTTTTGCCCATCGAGACGGTCAGATTTTCGCTCAGCAACACAGATCCAATGAGAGTCGATCAACTGTCTCAATTCAGCCTCTGCAAAAGCTTGCCCATCTAATGCATAAGCTTGTGCTCCGTCACTGAGTTCGTCATTAAGATGGATTCGTTCCAGCTCTACCAACTGCTTGAGATCACCCATACGGGCTAGTCTGATGTTCATGGTGCAGGTATTGACCTTTAAATGATGAATAAACAAATTAGCCATGATTATATACTAAGTAAGCGTTTAATTATCCGCTCTCGGTAAATCCCCAAACACGTCATTCATTTGCATAATGGCGTTCTGATTCGCACGATTAACCAGTCCAGACAGTTTACTCGCGGTACTAGCTTCGATAGAGACCACACAATTTACGACTGCTACGATGGGGTAAATATCGATTTAAGCAATAATGACCACATAGACCTAGATGAAGAATTCGATCAAGCCCCAAGCTTATTAACTCGTCCCATTCTCTGGCCCGATGGCACCGAGACCATTGAGTCAGATTATCCCCATGCCACTAGTCTTGCTTGTCCTCCTGCCCATTGTATAAACATCACCATGGGAAAGGGTGACATCATCACTAATCCCAGTCCAATCAAGCTGGACACTAATACCATTCCATATAAGTATCTGGTCAGTTCAGATACTTACTCGGAATGGTATAACCATGCCGGCTATCTCCAGTGTTATATCTGTGAAAAGATAAGCACCAATGCCGCTAATAAGCATCAGTAAGCCTATCCGATGCAATAGTTTTACAGCTTTCATTACACTTTGAGCCCTTATATCGAGTTATCGCTGTTTATCTCGTTCTAAACTTGCCACACTATAAGCATAAATTTATTGGGATCCCTATCATGTCTTTAAAATCTTTTTTGATCGCCACCACATTCTTCGCATTATCCGCATGCCAAAGCACTGCAGGGCCTGAGCCGCTGGCAATAGAACTCACAGGCACCTGGCATATAGAGGTAATCGCAGGTGATCCTGTCATCGATTACAGTCCGGCTCAACTCATCTTTAGCCAAGAAGGTAAACTGAGTGGTAATAACAGTTGTAATAGCTTCTTTGGTGAATATTCACAGCAAGGTTCATCGATCACACTTTCCCCGACTGGTAGCACGATGAAAGCCTGTGTCGATGCATTGATGGAACAGGAGCAAAGAGTCATGACCGCTATGCCCAAGGTCACTTCGGGTCAAATAGTCAAAAATCAGCTGGTATTGCAAGACGCCAATGGAAAAACTCAATTTGTATTGAGTAAGCTCTAAAGCCATTTGCGCGGCTACCCTCGACTGGAACACAATAAATAACAGCAAAGTGAATAATGTAAAAAACCGCCTCATGGCGGTTTTATTATTCCTTGTCAGCAACTTATCTATGCCTAGACTCGCCCTGCTAGATTAAGCCCTCTAGCATCAGGCATCGAAATGTCCAGATTCAGCCGCTTGATCGACTTTCATTTTATGAAGTGAGGCAGGAGGCTGCTCCCGCGCTATGAGGTAACTCCAATAAGCATCATCAAACCCACGAAAAAACTGATCCGTTTTCCCTTCAGATTTTAAGATTAACCACCACCAGACAAGCCCCCATACACCGAAAGTAACTAGGGTAAGAACGAAGTGAATCGGCTTGTTTTTCTCGAGATTAGTCGGTTCAAGCCTAGCCCGTTTAACATCAGCAGACTGAATATCAGTGCCTTCTTCGGCAACGAGTCTATCTTGATTAGCCGCCGTTCGCCTAAACAATGAGTGTAAGTCCTTCCCCCTGCTTCTGACTCTCACATAACAATGGCAATAAGGTTTAACCGCTAAGCGATGAACGCGATATTTATGATGGACTGATGCCATAAGCGCCTCTTTCTCTTGAGCCAATAATAAAAGTCTAGCAGACTTAGGCCCTGTTGACCTTTCAAGGTTGAGCAAAAATCAAGCTCGAAAGATAAACAGGCTCAGGGAACTTTAGTCGAATAAAAAATCAACTTTATTAGCCAAATTAAACTCGGCGACATGCTAGAGTGTCTGAAAAATGGAGCCTAACCATCATTAATCCAAGTGTGAAATCAAATGTACAGTCGAGTGTGGAATTAAATATGCAAACAAATGTTCAATTAAGAAAGGGCCAACAATCTGATCTGCTGGCTCTGGTTCGATTCAACCAAGCGATGGCATTGGAAACTGAAAACCTGTCACTGGATGAAGTCCTACTGACAAAGGGAGTAAACGCCTTACTCTCGGAGCCAGAAAAAGGCTTCTATCTGGTCGCCGAAGCCGCTGGCGAGATAGTGGGTTCTCTGATGGTGACATTCGAATGGAGCGATTGGCGCGCGCAAAATTACTACTGGATCCAGAGCGTTTATATCCGTCCAGAGAATCGCCGTCAGGGTGTCTATGGCAAGCTTTATCAGCACGTTAAAACCATAGCGGCAGAGAATGGTGGCGCTGCGAGTTTCAGACTCTACGTAGAGCAGGAAAATACCAAGGCGCAGCAAACCTATCAAGCCCTAGGAATGGAGCAGAGTTACTACCTAATGTACGAAGAGAAATAGCGACAGCGAACGCTTCGATGACGTTCGCTGGCTCACTACGAGTACGGCAACCAGTTCCCTGCTAGAGCGCTTCGCTGCGAGAAAACGAGAATAAGCGAACGTTATAAAGAGAGGAAAACGAAGAACTTAAGACAAGATACCGAACAGAATGGCTGTCATGGCCAGCAGACCCGCAATAACAACGAAGACATTACTGATACGACCGCGGTAGGCCTTGAGTGCCGGTACCTTATGGATAGCATACATAGGCATCAGATAAAGAATCGCAGCTATGATTGGACCACCAAGCGCCTCAATCATGCCTAAGATGCTTGGATTGATGATGGCCACGCCCCAGATGGTGACGAACATGAACACCAGGATAAACTTATCTACTTTCTTGTCTGAGACTGGCTTGTTACTGCTACGCAACTGCTTAGTGATGATGCCTTTCATGCCTTCTGTCGCACCCATGTAATGACCGAAGAATGAAGAAACGATGGCAATCACAGCGATGACTGGACCGAAGTAGCTGACGAAGCCACTCGAGTGAATGTTAGCCAGATAAGAAAGGACCGGTAAGTTTTGCGCCTTAGACTCGGCAAGTTGCTCCGGACTCAAAGAGAGAACACAAGAGAACACGAACAACATAACGAAACCGACTAACATCATACTGGTGTTACGCAGTATCACGTCGGCTTTCTTCGAGGCATCTTTACCATGTTCGCGTTTGAGTGCCACAGAGAACTGAGAAATTGCTGGAGAGTGGTTAAAGGCAAAAACCAATACCGGAATCGTTAACCATACGGTCCCCAGGAAGTCCCCCGCTGATGGAACCTGGGTCAAGGCATCCATTTTCCAGCTTGGGATCAAGTACAAGGACATAAAGACTAAAATACCCACCAGAGGATAGACCAGAAACTGAGTCACCTTGAGCATCAACTTCTCACCGGATACCATCACTGACATCATGGCAAGGATAAGCAAGCCAGATAATATCCAACGTGGTGGCGATGCCATACCGAGTTGATTAACGATGAAACTGTCTACGGTATTGGTAATTCCCACGCCATAGATCAATACAATTGGGAAGATAGCGAAGAAATAGAGCAAGGTGATCGCCTTACCGGCACTGACACCAAAAAACTCTTCGACCACATCGGTAATATCACTGCCCGGCTTCTGTGAGGCGCAGACAAAGCGTGACAAGCCGCGATGAGCTAGATAGGTCATAGGTCCTATAACCAAGGCCATCATCACCAGTGGCCAGAAACCGCCCATGCCTGCATTTATTGGGAGAAAAAGGATACCAGCACCAACGGCGGTGCCAAACAAGCTCAACATCCAAGTCGTATCTTTACGTGTCCAGCCCTGACTGACGGCCGGGTTTACCTGGGGTCCGGCTGCATTGACTGGAGAGGCGGTCGATTCTTTGTGCATAAACATTACCTTTGAGGTGTTCTACACCTTTGGTGTTCCAGAAACCACTCCACCTAAAACCATTTTCAAAGGGAAGCAGCCATAAATTCAAGGCCAGACTATAGGAGTCAAGCCGTGAAAAATTGATCTGGAATGGGGTTTTATCATCAAATTTCAGAACAAGTTCATTATGGGAGCTATGTCTAAATTATCATGGGCTAAATCTTTATCTCGACCTCACGCCCGCAACCAAAACTAACCTAAAATTAACACTTTAGGCACACATATTACCTATTGGTGATATTAGAAAATTTATTCTAGGAGATGGCGAGGTGAGATGGGTCGCAAATAATAGCAGCCCTGATAACCAGCACAGTACAAACTTCACAAAATACGCGTAAGATCACAGGATTTTTCACTGACTCAGTGCGAAAGTTAACCATGATCCACTATAGGCTAGAAAAAAGCACGAGCTGACCTACATCTGCTATCCGTTTTTCTAAGCCAAATTAGATAAACCTTGATACATCTCCACCAACTCATTCATGGTTCATCACCCGTAATAAATTAGGGGGAAATTTGGTATAATCCCCCCAGGTTGATTGGAATGAATAAAAAAATGCAACAGATAACTCAATTAAAGAAGATCAGAGTATTAGTCGGCTCGAAAAACCCGGTGAAAGTAAACGCGGCCAAAATCGCTATCTGCCAACTGTTTCCGGATATTGATATCGAATGTATTGGTATGCACGCCCCATCAGGCGTACCAGACCAACCCATGACAGATGTTGAAACCCGCGAAGGCGCCATTAACCGTGTAAAGTATTGCCGAGAATTTTCCGCTACGGCGCAGCAAGCTGATGGCGAGTCAGTTGCTGAACTCTTTATCGCAATGGAAGGCGGCGTCGATAATTTCGAATACGGGCCAGCCACGTTCGCCTACACAGTGATTGCCACCCGGAGCCAACTTTCCGTTGGACGTAGCGCACAACTCCCCATCTCTCCATCTATCTATAAGTCACTGGTTGCCGGTGAGGAGCTCGGAGATGTGATGGATAAGCTATTCAACACTAACAACATCAAGCAAAAAGGTGGTGCAATTGGCCTATTGACCCAAGGGCATGCCACCAGAGAGAGTGTCTATACTCAGGCATTAATCTTAGCCATGGCCCCCATGCTAAATCCTGAGCTTTATCTTGATTAACTGTTTCAAGCCATTGCTAATGCAAGCGAGTGACTGTCATTAGCAATGGCTTGCATTCTCCTCCATGAGCAACTAGGTTAGTCCCCTATCAAGTCGCATTAAATATTAGTCACTTAGCTTCACAAACTTAATTTTCGCGCACAAAATTTTAGTCTCCGAATCTCGCTCACTGAGTGATAGATGTTAATCACAACTGAGCTTAGATACATAAAGCCACGACTCCCTACTTGCAATTTGCTTAATATACCCATAAGTTAGATGTAAGTCGCAACCATACTCATCCAATGTCAGCAGTCAACTTTGGATGAAGAAACGTTATTTCTGACCAAGATAACCAATGTCGATTCAGACAAAATAAATTGCAGGAACAGGTATGACAGAAGATAATAAACCAAGCAATCAACAAGGTTCTGCACTCAGAACCGTATCTCGCCATATTGTGCGACAACTCGGCATGCTTAACTCTGCCTGTGGCGACCTTCCTCTATCTCCTGTTCAGGCTCATGCGCTTATCGAAGTCAGCCATGGCGCCATATCGATTAAAAAATTGGCACAAATCCTAAATATTGATAAATCCAACGCCAGTCGTGCAGTCAGTCATCTAGTTGAGAAGCGATTTGCTCATACCAAGAGTAACCCCAGAGACAGCCGCAGCCTACTGGCTCACCTGACTCCTCAAGGACGAAAATTACTACAAAAGTTAGATCATCAGCAAAACATCATCTTTAATGAAATTTTATCCCAGTTATCTTGCTCTGAAACCCAGCAAATTGAGACTGCAATGACCTTATATCACAAGGCCATTGAGCGCTCCCGGCTGCAACAGGAATATACACTTAGGGTGATGACCCCAGAAGATAATGCCCCTATGGCCGAAGTGATACGCACGGTCTCAGCTGAATATGGCCTCACCTCAGATAAAGGTTATAGCGTAGCGGATCCCACCTTAGACATTCTTAGTGAACAATACCAAGCAAGTGATGCCCGCTATTGGGTCATAGAAAAAGAGGGTGAAATCTTGGGTGGAGGAGGAATTGCGCCTTTAAGCATAAATACAGCAGTCATCAACACGGTAGATCAGCCCTCGGCAGACCAAGAGCGAGTATGTGAACTGCAGAAGATGTACTTCAGCCAAGCGCTTAGAGGCAAAGGGTTTGCTAAACGCCTGGCTTATCTGGCGCTCGATTTTGCCCGCGAGCAGGGATTTCACGCCTGTTACCTGGAAACCACCGCGGATCTCAATGAAGCGGTCAAACTGTATGAGTCTATCGGATTCAAACATCTGGACTCTCATCTTGGCGCTACGGGACACGATGCCTGCGAGATGCCTATGTTGTTAAAGTTATAAAAGGTCCTAGATCCTAGGAACTAAGATCTTTATTTCCCTAGTCTTTCCTCTGAAAGCTTGTTAGCTTCGAATGATAGTGAGCGCACTCTTGAGCCAAAATATGCGCCCAAATAACCAGTCTAAATAACAAGCTAAAGTAATCGTGGAGATTTTATGGAATATCGTCGTATCCCACATTCCAACCTTGAAGTCAGTGAACTCTGTTTAGGTACCATGACCTGGGGTGAGCAGAACACACAAGCCGAAGCCTTCTCTCAGCTAGATTATGCCATAGGCGAAGGCATTAACTTTATCGACACCGCCGAGATGTATCCGGTTCCTCCCAAGGCTGATACTCAAGGAGAGACCGAGAGGATCTTGGGTAACTACCTTAAAAAAAGTGGTCACCGAGACAACTTGATCATCGCCACTAAAGTATCCGCTCCGGGGCCTAAGAGTGACTTCATACGTCCTGATATGGCTCTGGATTGGCGTAATATTCACCAAGCCGTCGATACCAGCCTGGAGCGACTCAAGATCGACACCATAGATCTGTATCAGATCCACTGGCCAGACAGAAATACCAACTTCTTCGGTGAGCTATCCTATCAACAGGTCGATGACAACGAGCAACTGACTCCTATCATAGAGACGCTGGAAGCCTTAGCCTCTTTAGTGACGGCAGGAAAAATTCGTTATATCGGTGTCTCCAATGAAACCCCTTGGGGGTTGATGAAGTATCTACAACTCGCCGAGAAACACGATCTCCCTAGAGTCATCAGCGTACAAAACCCCTATAACTTGCTCAACCGCAGTTTTGAGGTCGGCATGGCAGAGATCAGCCATCGAGAAGAAGTGCCCTTACTGGCCTATTCTCCCTTGGCATTTGGTGCACTGACGGGTAAATACTTGGACGATAAATGGCCCCAGGGCGCCAGACTCACCCTGTTTAAGCGCTTCTCTCGTTACACGGGGACACAAATAGCGCTCGAAGCCACCAAGGCCTATGTAGAGCTTGCACGTGAATTCAAGCTGAGTCCGGCGCAGATGTCGCTCGCCTTCGTCACCTCACGCAAATTTGTCGCCTCAAACATCATAGGTGCCACCAATCTTAAACAGCTCAAAGAGAATATCGACAGCATCAACACCTGTATCTCTCCAGAGCTAATGATAAGGCTAGATGAACTGGCGCAAATCTATCGACTGCCTTGTCCTTAAATAATGGTCCAAGTTACTGGTCCCTTCTTTAAAGCTTGCATTAGGCGCGTAGATCTCCGAAGATCTAGCCGCCTTTTTTTATGATGAACTAGCGGACCTAACCATGGACTTTCCCCAGCTGCGTGCTCAATTTCCTACACTCGAGCAGACCTTAGAGGGATACCCTCTGTGTTACCTGGACACGGCAGCGACCAGCCAGAAACCCAAGTGTGTCATAGATGCCATGACTCAGTATTATCATAAAGATAACGCCAATGTTCACCGGGCCGCTCACCAACTCTCAGCCAGAGCCACCTCTCAATATGAGGCGGTGCGCGATCAACTAAAAGGCTTTATCAAGGCCAGTCGCCGCGAAGAGATCATCTTCACCCACGGCACCACAGAGTCGATAAATATGGTCGCCCATGGCCTGATGGATCAGACAAAATCTGGCGATATCATCTTAATAGACACGGCCGCCCATCATGCCAATATCGTCCCCTGGCAAGAACTCGCTAAGCGCAGTGGCGCCATCATCAAGCCAATCCCGCTGACAGAGGATTGCCGACTCGATGAACAAGCCTATGAAACACTGCTCAAACAAAAGCCTGCCATCGTCGCGCTATGCCATGTGTCCAATGCACTTGGCACTCTCAACCCAGTAAATCAATTAGTCGCTAAAGCCAAGGCCGCTGGTGCCATCACCCTAGTCGACGGCGCTCAGGCTATCGCCCATCTGGAGATAGATGTACAGGCGATAGATTGTGATTTCTATGTGTTCTCCGGCCACAAGATGTATGGCCCAACGGGGATAGGCGTGCTCTATGGCCGTTTCGATATTCTCGATAAGCTCGAGCCTATGATGACAGGCGGCGAGATGATCAAGACCGTCAGTTTCGATGCCACCGAGTTTAATGTCTTACCCAATAGACTCGAGGCCGGAACACCGCCCATAGCCGAAGTGATTGGGCTGGGTGCTGCCATCGAATTCATACAAAATCTACCTAAAGCTGAGACGGTTCAACGGGAGCAGCAACTGTTGGCTTATCTGCAAACTCAGTTAACCGATTTAGGCGACATTAAGCTCTACGGTGCCAATGAAAACAATATCGGCGCCGTCGCCTTTAACTTGGCCGCTGAACATCATCAGGATGTGGGGATCTTACTGGATCAACAAGGGATCGCCGTCCGCTGTGGCCATCACTGCGCCATGCCCCTGATGCAGAGTTTAGCGATCAAGGGCTGCTGCCGCGCATCCATAGGCGTCTATACCAGTAAAGAAGATATCGATCGCTTCATAGAGGCGCTAACATCGGTAAAAGAGATGTTGTTAGATTAAGGGTCTAGGTTCGAGCATGTTATTTAAGCATCATTCAAGGTCACTAATTCAGGTCAATTTTATGAGCTCAGCAGTACAGCCCGCCACAGAGACATTTTTAGCCCTTAAGTTCGATAGCGGTGAGATATTGCCTAAATTCGACAATGCCAACAACTGGCAGGAGCGCTATCGCCAGATAATGCTCCTGGGCAAGACCTTACCTAAACTCGAAGATGAGTTTCGTGTGGAGCAGGCCCAGGTCAGGGGCTGCGAGAGTAATGCCTGGCTCTATCATAGTGAGATAGACGGCAAGCATTACTATCTCGCCGACAGCGATGCCCGCATAGTCAAAGGCCTAGTTGCGCTATTGCTGACCGCTTGTCATGGCAAGAGCGCAGACGAGATTGCAGCGTTCGATACTGAGGCCTACTTCGATCGATTAGGCTTAACCGGACAACTCAGCCCCTCGCGCACCAATGGACTGTTTGCCTTGGCTAAGGCAATTAAAGCATCAGTCTGACTGACTTGTCGGATCACAAGTTTCAAATATCTTTTTAAGTTGGCTTTATTGGGCTGGTTAGTTATTTGATTAGCTTGCTAAGTACCATAGCATCATTGGTGTTAATTGCTTGCAGCAGACTCACATGTAAATACTTCTGTGGGACGCTATAAATATGTCCCTATACGCTCTGCGGTTTCATCCCTGAAACCGAAGCCCACAGCCGCATCTACATCAGGTTATTTATCTCTTCGATTTAAGATTTTTTGGTTAGTAACTCATTTCTGGACAGAAACGAGTCTGCAGCTTCAGCTTTAAACTCGGTTATTCTCATTAAGTTTAGTATGGCTTAACTGAGATTAACTACGGACATAAGGTGCTCCACGATGACTCAACCTAAGAACCTAACTTTATACTAAAACAACTATCTGGGTATTGATGGCTGTTTTTCAGAATAAGCATCTAAATTATTTAATCCAGTTAGAATTACGTCTGGTTAATTTATTCCTCATATAATCCATTGTATAAATGACATGTCTGTTATTTGGCCCTCCATCTAACTTGATCCGGATATTTGTAATGTCACAGGGCTTAACCTCTGCGTCAAACCATCCCAACTCATTTATTTCACTGGAAAACATACCGTTAAAATCGACGTAATCAGTTCGTGTTATTGGACGTGATAGAGATTGTAAAATGCAAATTTCCTCCTCTATGTCCTCACTAATATAACCAGCCTTTTTCAAGTAAAACACTGTTGGACTAAATAGAGAGAGGTGTGTTTTAATAATATCGTATGAATTTTTATCAATGTGAGCCAATCTATAACAATGAAGTACAAGGTGTCCAAGTAAAGAAGAAATGGTTGAATATACATGGGCATATTTGTAGTTTTTAAGGATTATAGCAACTTCTTCTTCGCTATAGTTTTCATATAACGATTTCAGATAAATCACCACATCAGCCCACTCAATAGTGGATGATTCTCCGTCATGCCTATGAAAGATTACTTGTTTATTTGCATGGTCATGGTCCCAGCGTTTGAAATTAATTTTATCTAGGCATATTTTTATGTTTTCATCTGGTACTTTTTGAGGTTCCGATATCATATTAAATAAAACAGAAACCAAATAATTAATTTCTGCCGTTATCATTTCAATAGTTCTAGTATCCTGCAAATGACATAACTGGCGCTCAACTGATCTTGAGTTTTCTGCAATTTGCAGCTCACTTTCTTCGCGAGAACTCCTGATTTGAAAATACAAAAAAACTATCGTAAAAAATGTGATTATTGGGGTTAATAAACCACCAACATATGTACTAAAGTTCGCCCAATCTTGAGTCTTATTAGAAAGGCCACCATGGCCAAACTGGTAGACATAAGAAAGCACAATTGGAGAGATTAAAAAAATCGAGCTAATAATCACAATACGCTTAAATTTTTTGGTTTTCTTTTTCATACCAATATAGCCCATTATTTCATAAAATCGTCAGCGATTTAGTTAATTGACATTGATTGTATCACATTGATTTAAAATAATAAATAGCAATACCAAACGATTAATAAAACCGACTAAACTGTCAAGATTTTTAAATTTAAAAGGGGTAAGTAGGGCTTAGAGCTATCACTCTAAGACGTACCTGGACAAAAGTTTGTTCACTTGTTGGATAATAAGTTTCAAATATCTTCTTTGATTGGTTTCATTGGGCTTACTGGGCACTTGCTAGCATACTAAACACCATGGCCTCATTGATATCTACTGCTTGCAGCAGGTACTGTGCATGGATGCTGCACTTGCAACCCAAATAGCGACCCCAATATCGACAAAAAAAGGCCGTGTTTGACTCGCTTATTTTACTAATATCAAATTAAGGTAATTTAGAATAAGATTAGATTGCAGAGAAAAAAAACTGACAAACCAGAGTGGTTTAACTACGGAGAGAGTCCTATTGAGTACCTTAGAATTTAGCAGTAAATTACCGAATATTGGCACCAGCATATTTACGTATATGACAGGGCTGGCAAACCAATACAAGGCCATTAACCTCTCTCAAGGCTTCCCTGAGTTTGATGCCCCGAAACGGTTAAAGCAAGGCTTGGCCAAATACTGCGAGCTAGGTTTTAATCAGTACGCTCCCTCCTCTGGACTGGCACCACTACAAACTCAAATTGCCTCCCTCATCGAGCGTCAATACGCCGTAGATGTCAATCCAAATGATACGATAACCGTGACGTCGGGAGCGACCGAAGCCTTGTTTGTCGCCATTCAGGCCATCACTCATCCAGGCGACGAAATAATCATCTTCGATCCGGCCTATGATTCCTATGAGCCCGCCATTGAACTGGCCGGAGGCCGTGCGGTACATATCGCAATGCAGGCGCCGGATTATGCCATAAACTGGCAACAGGTCGCGGCCGCGATCAGCGACAACACCCGCGGGATTATTATCAATACGCCCCATAATCCCAGCGCAAAAACGTTAAAACAAGCTGATTTTGATGAATTAAAAGCACTGGTGCTCAAGCATGATCTGCTGATAATAAGTGATGAGGTATATGAACATATCACCTTTGGTAACACGCCCCACATCAGTGTATTAGGCGATGCTGAACTTTTTCCGCGCGCTTTCGTGATCTCCAGTTTTGGCAAGACGTTTCATTGCACTGGCTGGAAGATGGGGTACTGCGTAGCCCCCCGGATGCTGACACAAGAGTTTAGGAAGATTCACCAATATGTCACCTTTTCAAGCTTCACCCCAGCGCAACTGGCGTTAACAGATATGCTGGCCGAAGAGCCTGAACATATCACAGCACTCGCATCTTTTTATCAACACAAGAGAGACGTGCTCGTTAATGCGCTGCAAAATAGCCGTTTTAGGATTTTACCCAGCGAAGGCACCTACTTTTTACTGCTAGATTACTCTGAGATCTCAACACTAGACGACATGTCATTTTGTGAGTATCTCGTCAAAGAGGTTGGCGTAGCGGCCATCCCACTGAGCGTGTTTTACCAAACAGCCCCGGCTGATAAAGTCATTCGCTTATGCTTTGCCAAAGAGGATAAAACATTGCAGCAAGCCGGTGAAAAACTATCTGCTTTGTAGTGAGCAGAATTCACTATTGATATTGACTCACTTGTCGGATAACAAGTTTCAAATATCTTTTTAAGTTGAGTTCATGGTACTGGTTTTGTTGTTTGATTAGGTTTATAAATGCCATAGCTTCATTGGGGGTTATTGCTTGCAGCAGTGCCGTGCAGGGTCTCGTATGTTCCAGACATACATTAGACATTTCCTATCTCCCTATAGGTCAGATTCACCAATGTCGTGATCACAAGGTCAGAGATGCTCCCTACATCTCAAGACATTTCCCATATCTCTATGGGTCAGCGTGGGGAATGCCTGAGTGATATCTGGAGTATCGCAGGCCCTATAATTAGGTCAGATTCACAAATGCCGTGGTGACAGGGATGTCATAGAACGGCCTTGTTTCGGAAAATCGCAGCCGCGTTCACACCCTGTTATTACTCTCTTCGATTTGGCTTTTCTCTATATGACAAACAAGCAGCTGGACATAGATGAGATAGAACACTCGCTCTAACTCAAAAGATATTAAAACTGAACAAATGCGATTCACCACGGAGAAAGGCAACAGTTCAAGCCTTTGGAGACCTTCATCTTTACCTCTATGTTCTCCGTGGAAGCGTAGCACTTCTGATATTACGCTTGGACAAAGTTATGCCTGTCCCGTCTTTTGTCTTTTGTCTTTTCCTACCAATGTAAACCCGAACAGGCCAAGAACATGCTCATTAGAAGCTAGAACACAGTAATTAGCTTAGTCCGCATGGGTGTTACACCAATTAAAAGATCGGACCGGCATATCTTTTGTACTTTAGCGCATCCTCTAATCTGGCCTTTAGTTATCACCATTTAATGGCTTAGTTGAGAATGGCAAATAAGACTTCAACTCAAGAGTTCCTGTGCCTCCAAACCCCTTCGCTTTTAATACACAAGTGCAGACGCGGCTATGACCTTCGGAAACAGGGATGTTTTCGTAGAGCTTACATGGACGTATTTACAGCGTGTCATAGAAGTGTCAGCACATCGCCCACCGCAGGTGTTAGATAACCAGAAGGGTTAACTTACAAATTCACGATCAAGTAACTGGAAATCTCACGCTGGTCGATAACGTTCCATAGTCCCATCCTGAACTACAAGCATGTAGGAAACGCCATAGGGAGTAAAAGATCGGACCGGCATATCTTTTATACTTTAGCGCCTCCTCTAATCAGGCCTTTAGTTATCACCATTTAATGACTTAGTTGAGAAGCGATGAGTAAAAATATCGGTTAACGCTAAAGCAAGGTTCATCAGTCAATTTGACGTTTACATCAACAAAAAATCGCTGAACACTGGCAGCGACTCTGGTTTAACGCATAGGTTTTGGTGTAAAATCTCTCCCTTCGACAGCCATTTAAGCCTAACTGATCCCAACTATGCCAAATGCCCTATTTTACGTGATGCCCGATGAGGCTAACAGCCCCACCGAGGCGGCGCAGCAGGTACATAGATTAGCCTGTGAGCTTGCACAGAATGCCTATGCAAGTCAGCAACTGGTTTATATCCATACCCAAGATAGAGAACAGGCTTATGCTGTCGATGAATTGTTATGGCAATTTGAGCCCAATTCTTTTGTGCCCCATAACCTCAAGGGGGAAGGCCCGCTCACGGGGGCACCGGTGGAAATCGGTTTCGATAGCTTGGGGCCCAATAAAAATCGTCATCTTCTGATTAATCTTGCAGACCAAGTACCCTCATTTGCGGTAAACTTTGGCCATATTATCGATTTCGTTGCCAATGATACTGGCCACAAGACGATCGCACGCGATCGTTACCGCCAGTATAAGAGTCTTGGAGTGACATTAAACACTCAAGACTTAGCGAAACAACCACTTAATTTTGTTTGAGAAATACTAGCTCCTATGGAAAAAACATATAACCCGCAGTCTATAGAACAGTCTCTTTACCAAAGCTGGGAAGAGAAAGGTTACTTCAAGCCACATGGCGACGAGTCCAAAGGCAACTATTGCATCATGATCCCGCCACCCAATGTGACGGGTAGTCTGCATATGGGTCACGCCTTCCAAGATACTATTATGGATACTCTGACTCGTTATCAGCGTATGAAGGGTAAAAACACCCTTTGGCAGGTAGGTACGGATCACGCGGGTATTGCGACTCAGATGTTGGTTGAGCGCAAGTTGGCAGCCGAAGAGGGCAAGACTCGTCACGATCTTGGCCGCGATAAGTTTATCGATAAAATCTGGGACTGGAAGAAAGAGTCCGGGGGCACTATCACTAAGCAGCTGCGTCGTCTTGGCGCCTCTGTGGATTGGGATCGCGAACGTTTCACCATGGACGAAGGCATGTCTGAAGCGGTTCAGGAAGTGTTCGTTCGCTTGTATGAAGATGATCTGATCTACCGTGGTAAGCGCCTGGTTAACTGGGATCCGGCCCTGCATACGGCGATCTCAGATCTCGAAGTCGAGAACAAAGAGAAGCAAGGCAGCATGTGGCATTTCCGCTACCCACTGGCCGATGGCGCCTTGACTAGCGACGGTAAAGACTATTTAGAAGTGGCCACCACTCGTCCTGAAACCATACTCGGTGACAGCGCCGTCGCGGTTCACCCCGATGATGAGCGTTATGCATCCTTGGTCGGCAAGTTTATCCTGCTGCCCATAGTTAACCGTCTTATCCCTATCGTTGCCGACGATTATGTCGACATGGATTTCGGTACAGGTTGTGTGAAGATAACGCCTGCTCACGACTTTAACGATTACGAAGTCGGTAAGCGTCATGCCTTGCCCATGTACAACATCTTAACTTTCGATGCGGCTATCCGTAGCTCGGCCGAAGTGGTTAACACAGATGGCACCAGCAATACCGAGTTAGATAGCAGCCTGCCCGAGCGTTATGCTGGTCTGGATCGTTTCAAGGCTCGTACGGCAATCATCGCAGAATTTGACACCCTAGGACTACTGGGCAAGATAGATCCACACGGATTAAAAGTGCCTTATGGCGATCGCTCCGGCGTGGTTATCGAGCCATTACTCACCGATCAATGGTACGTGTCGGTTGCCCCTATGGCGAAGACTGCCATGGAAGCGGTCGATAACGGCGATATTAAGTTCGTGCCCCAGCAGTACGAGAACATGTACAACTCCTGGATGCGTGATATTAACGATTGGTGTATCTCACGCCAACTCTGGTGGGGACACAGGATCCCGGCCTGGTACGACGAGGCGGGTAAGGTCTACGTTGGCCGCGACGAAGCCGAAGTACGTGCTAAGCATAAGCTTGATGACTCGGTCGTGTTACGCCAAGACAAGGATGTACTCGATACCTGGTTTAGCTCGGCGCTGTGGACCTTCTCGACCCTTGGCTGGCCGAAGAACACCGAAGAGCTTAAAGCCTTCCACCCAACCGATGTATTGGTCACTGGCTTCGACATCATCTTCTTCTGGGTTGCCCGCATGATCATGATGACCATGCACTTCATCAAAGATGAAAATGGCAAGCCACAGGTTCCCTTTAAGACCGTTTACGTGACCGGACTCATTCGTGATGAAGTCGGTAATAAGATGTCTAAATCTAAGGGCAACGTACTGGATCCGTTAGACATGATCGACGGCATCGATCTTGAGTCACTAGTGACCAAGCGTACCGCTAACCTGATGCAGCCAAAACTGGCTGCAAAAATCGAGAAGAGCACACGTAAAGAATTCGCCGATGGCATTGAAGCGCACGGTACCGATGCCCTGCGTTTCACTTTAGCGTCTATGGCATCCACTGGCCGTGATATCAGCTGGGACATGAAGCGTCTCGACGGTTACCGCAGCTTCTGTAACAAGATCTGGAACGCCTCACGCTATGTGTTGATGAACACAGAAGTGCAGTCAGAAGATCAAGACAGCAATGTCGCAGGCGAGCCATTAGATTGCGGTCAAATCTTAGTCGACGGTAAGCCGGGCGACATGGAGTTGTCTCTTGCGGATCGCTGGATCATAGGCCTGTTTAACCAAACCGTTAAAGCCTTCGATGAGCACATGGAGAACTACCGTTTCGACCTAGCGGCAAACACCATCTATGAGTTCACCTGGAACCAGTTCTGTGACTGGTACTTAGAGCTGACGAAACCTGTGATGCAGACTGGCACCGAGGCTCAGAAGCGTGGTACCCGTCATACACTAGTCACTGTACTCGAGCAGATGCAGCGTCTGATGCATCCTATGATGCCTTATATCACAGAGACTATCTGGAAACGCGTACAGCCCCTAGCTGGCGTTACCGGCGACACGCTTATGTTGGCGCAGTTCCCTGAATATCAGGCCGATAAGGTCGATGACAGCGCGATGGAAGATCTCGAGTGGGTTAAGCAGGTCATCATTGCGGTACGTAACATCCGCGCCGAGCTCAACATTGCCCCGTCTAAGCCGCTTAATGCCCTGCTACGCGGCGTCAGTGAGCAAGACAAGGCTCGTCTAGAAGAAAACCAAACCTTCTTCAAGACCTTGGCTAAGCTCGAGTCCATGACGATTCTCAGCGACGACGAGACGGCACCTATGTCCACCACTCAGTTGATTGGTGACATGGAGCTGCTTATCCCTATGGCGGGTCTTATCGATGTGGCTAAAGAAGTCGCCCGTATCGACAAGCTTCTCGAGAAGGCGGCCGCTGAGTTTGCGCGCATAGAAGGTAAGCTGTCTAACTCAGGTTTCGTGGCGAAAGCCCCGGCAGCCGTGATTGACAAAGAGCGTGCTAAGCAAGTCGGATATCAACGCGATATCGACAAGCTAACCGAGCAGAAAGCTGAATTGGCTAAGCTGGAAGGCTAGAAGAAGCGTTGAGTTCCTAGGAGCGAGAGCCTAGGAACAAGCATTTTTGACTAACACTAGAAAGGGCTGTCATCGTGACAGCCCTTTTTGTTATCACAGCCATCGTTGTAGGACCGGCTTCAGCCGGGAGAGGTGCCTATCGAAATCGGGATCCTATTTCTGCCGAAATGCTCACAGGGACCATCGAAACGTCCTGGTATTTGGGTACCGCAATATTGGCACTTGCCGCTGTGATTGAGGTGATACTCGCCTAACTCGTACCAGTCTCGATTGATGACCAACTGATGACATGACGGGCAGTAACTGCTGCCGCCATCTGTGTCATGGATATTGCCGGTATAGACATAGTTGAGCCCCTGCGCCAGGGCAATTTCTCTGGCCCGCATCAGAGTCGATGCCGGCGTTCTGGGCTTGTCTAACATATGAAAGTCGGGATGAAAGGCACTGAAATGCAGGGGAACATCATGACCTAAGTTATCGGCTATCCACCTGGTTTGTTGCTCCAGTTCTTTGACTGAGTCGTTTTCATCGGGGATCAAGAGTGTGGTTATCTCGAACCAGACTTTAGTTTCATGCTTAAGATAGAGCAAGGTATCGAGTACATCGCTGAGATTTCCGCTACATATCTTGTGATAGAAGTCTTGAGTAAAACCTTTCAGATCCACATTGGCCGCGTCCATATAGCGATAAAACTCGATCCTGGGCTCGGGGCAGATATAACCCGCTGTCACCGCCACAGAATTAATCCCCAGCTCATGACAGGCCTGAGCCACATCGATGGCATATTCGAGGAAGATAACCGGATCGTTATAGGTGAAGGCGATGCTCCGACAACCCATGCGCTTGGCCGTGACCGCCAATGATTCCGGACTGGCGCTCGAGCCTAAGGTATCGAACTCACGTGACTTACTGATGTCCCAGTTCTGACAGAACTTACAACAGAGGTTACAACCTGCGGTGCCAAAAGAAAGTACAGAACTGCCGGGATAGAAATGATTCAGGGGTTTCTTCTCGATGGGATCGATACAGAAGCCACTGGAGCGTCCATAGCTGGTGAGCTTAATCTGATTATCTATGTTTTGGCGCACGAAACAGACCCCGCGCTTGCCCTCGCGCAGTTGACAATGTCTGGGACATAAATCGCATTGCACCCTACCATCGTCCAGCCGATGCCAGTACTTGGTTGTTACAGTACTGGCTTGTGCAATATTAGTCTGTCCAACATTGCTATTAACACGATTAGTTTCACCTGTATTGGTACTCGATTTAGACATCATCAGCATGTGTCCAGCTTGGCCTATACTTAAAGCCTAGTTTAAAAACTTGACTCAGGTATCAGCAAGCTGAGAAAGCTGGCTTAATCTATCCGGTAACGCTCAACTTCCATCCGCATAGATTCGGCTAGGCTGACCAGCTCACGCGTGGCGAGATTACTCTGCTCCGCACCTGCGGCGGTCTGATCGGAAATATCACTGATATTGATGATGTTTTGATTTATCTCCTCGGTAACCGAACTTTGCTGCTCAGAGGCGGTGGCGATCTGGGCATTCATGGCTGTGATCTGTTCGACGCTGGCGATTATTTGTCGCAGAACATCGCCGGCATGCCGAGATTTATCCACGCTCAGCTGTGCCTGCTCGGTGCCACGATCCATCATCACCATTGAGTCTCGACTTCCTTGCTGTATGCGTTGGATCATCTGCTGTATTTCTTCGGTGGCATCCTGCGTTCGCTTGGCCAAGGTGCGAACCTCATCCGCCACCACGGCAAAACCCCGTCCCTGCTCACCGGCACGGGCTGCCTCTATCGCGGCATTGAGCGCCAATAAATTGGTCTGCTCGGAGATCCCCTGGATCACATCCACCACGCCGCCAACTTCATCGGAATGACGTTCTAGGAGTTTCATCGACTCGGTTGCCTGTTCCATTTCCAGGGATAGGGTCTCGATCATGCTGATGCTCTCCTCCACCACAGACTGACCATTGACGGCGGCAGCATCGGCCTCCACCGAGGCAGTCTCCGCCGCAGCGGCGCTCTGGGCAACCTCTCTCACCGTCGCGGTCAACTCATTGATCGCCGTGGCAATCAATTGTGTCTGTAGCTGTTGTTCGACCACATTCCTCTGAGTCTGGGTCGCCACCACAGCGTTTTCTTCGGCCGAACTGGATAACTTAACCGTCGACAGGTGAGTGTTTTCGATTGCCTGCTGGAATCCCGCCGCAATGGCATCGACCGTGATAGCAATATGGGTAAATTCATCGTCTCCCCCAAGATTGATGCGCCGAGTCAGATCGCCGTTCGCTATCGCATTGGCGGTATTTTCCAGCTGGGTGACAGCATGACTCATGCGTCTGATGATCAGCGTCGAGCCTAGGGTGATAAGGACGATACTGACACCGGAAAATAGCAAGACTAACAGGGTGAAGGCGGCAATATTCTCTTGGGAGCGGGTGAACATTTTTTCCCCCTCCGCTATCTGCAATTCCTCAAACTCTTCGGCTGCGGCTCTTATGTTGGCAAACGGTGGATTAACCTGTGTCAACAATAACCGCTCCGAGTCTTCATAGTCCCCACGCTGCAGCGCTGCCAGTGCAGGCACAAAGCCTGTCGTGCTGATGTCGTCAAGCCCGAAGGCCAGACGATTTATCAAGACTTTTTCTTCGGCGTCTAATGAGGCGGTGAGCAACTTCTCATCGACGATATAATGCAGCGCGTCGAGGGATGCTTGCACCGCCCGCACATGCCTATCTAGCGAGTGGTCATGCATGGCCGCAGACTTAGTGCTAGGATCATGTTGAAAAGCCAGCAATAGCTCGCCACGCGCGTTGCCTAACTCGTCAAGAAGCTTACCGATATTGATACTGTGCTCCATGCCTTGGGTGTATAGCTCCTCGATGGAAGCTCCCGACTCTTCCATGCCGGAAATGCCTTTATAGCCTAAAAAAATGAATGCAATGACCGTCAATAGCACTATCGCTTGCAGCTGAAATCTAATCGACTTCATCCGCTGTAGCGGGCCAGAAGTTTTATTGTGACCCACTGCGACGCTAGCATTGGCTCTCTCTGCCTTAATGGCTAAGACTACTGACATATTAAATTCCTTTTATTGTTATAATGTAACAACTTAGAATATAGAATAATGGCAGCCAGTTTATTGATCCAGATCTCACTGTCAGCAGATTTAGTAAAACACCTATATAAGGAGGATTGAATCATACTTGAGCATGGATCGCAGCTAGGGTATGAAACAGGTTCATGGCTTATGCCTGTTCCTTAACCAACCACGTTCGAGATCCGCTGACGCCCGACATGCTCACAGGATCCAGCGCAGCGTTCTGGAAGTTGCGCATTGTAATAATAGGCACTGTGATCCAGGTAATATTCGCCTGACTCATACCCGTCGCGGTTGATGACTGGTCTACAAGATTGGTGTTTACAGTATTGCAGTCTGTTCTCGGTTTAGACATCATCAGCATGTGTTCACCTTGGCCTATACTTAAAGTCTAGTGTGGAAAGTTTGGCTAGGTAACCGATGCTAAGTTCTATTCGCCCTCCCGCCGTCGCAGGACTGTTTTATCCGGCAGATCCTATGGTGCTATCCGCTCAGCTAGCCAGTTATATGCATCAGGCTCAGGCACCGCTAGCTCAAATATCCAATACGATAGCTAAGGCAATTATCGTGCCTCATGCGGGTTATATTTACTCGGGCATGGTGGCAGCTCATGGCTTCTCCCACATCGAGAACAACAAACATAAAATTAAACGCGTGGTTATACTCGGTCCCGCCCATACCCTTTATCTGCAAGGCTGCGCCATCCCCGCAAGCACCCACTTCTCCACGCCTCTGGGCAAGTTGCCCATTGACGGCTCTGGCGCTGAAAAATTGGCGGCATATGATGGCGTCATCATCTCCAATATCCCCCATCGAGAGGAGCACAGCCTGGAAGTCGAACTGCCCTTCCTGCAGCACTGCCTGGATGAATTTGAGATCCTTCCCATCCTAGTGGGCGACATAGCCCCTGAGCTGATGGCCGAATTGTTGGAGTTAGTCTGGGGTGGAGAGGAAACCTTGATTGTTGTTAGCTCAGATCTAAGCCACTTTCATCCCTATGATGAAGCTAAGCGATTAGACAGGGCAACTTGCCAGAAAATCCTGGACAATAACAGCGACATATCTTCCGAGCAAGCCTGCGGTTGCCGTTCACTTAATGCGCTTTCCCTCCAGCTTATACGTCATAATCTCAAGATCAGTCAACTGAGTTATCAAAACTCTGCTGACTGTGCCACTGGCTATGGGGCTGACAAGAATCGAGTGGTCGGCTATGCCAGCTTTGCCATCAGTTAACCTGACCGAGTCCGATAAACGTCAATTGTTAGCACTGGCGCGAAGCACCTTAATTGACGCCTTCGGCTCGGTTCCAGCGGCCAACCTCCCTATGACTGCACCCGGAAAACTCCCCAATGAAACCCTTGTCGAGTTGAAGCTGGGTTGCTTCGTGACCCTGACGCTCGACGGTAAACTCAAAGGCTGTATGGGCTGCATAGAAGGTGAGCGAACTCTGGCTAATAGCATCCCAGATCTGGCCAGCAGCAGCGCCTTCTACGATCGCCGCTTCTCACCGCTGCAGAAGTCTCAGTTAGGTCGAGTCACGATAGAGATATCGCTACTCTCGCCTCTTACCCCTTTAAACGTCAGCAGCCAGCTTCAGCTCGAAAAATATCTAGCGCGGGATCATTATGGCCTAGTGCTTAAGGAAGATGGATTAAGAGCCGTGTTTCTTCCCCAGGTCTGGGCGCATTTCCCCAGCCCAAAAGCCTTTATCGATGCCCTGAAAGTTAAGGGCGGCTGGCCCGAAAATTATTGGTCAGATAAGATAGAAGTGGAGCTATTTAAGGTTATCCACTTCAGCGAAAAACACCTAGGTGGTTAACCATGAGCCTGCGACACATAAGCACATTTTATCGCTGTTATTGAACCTCATCGATCCTTATTTGATTTACAAATCGAAAGCCATCAAGATGTGAGCAAATTGTTTATGGTGTTAATAATATGAAATGGCTCATTTCTGGTTGCTTGCTAATAAGTTTAGTTGGATGTGGAGGCGGCAGCGATGACGACTCAGGTAATAATGACGGCGGGGGAACGCCGCCGGCTTCACTGCAGGCCCCTGATGTGGAAGTGGGTGACAACCTGATAAGTTGGAATCATCAAACGATCACCATATCAGCCCAGATCACGGTTTATGCCGAAGGTGAGACCCAGTATCTGTGGCAAATTATCGACGGTCCTCTGGTCACGCTCTCGGGTACCGACACTGACACTGTCAGTATCGATGCCTCATCACTGCAACAAGATGCAGACTTAGTGCTCGAGCTAACCGTCACCGACAGCACAGGAAAGAGCAGCCAAGACAGTCTCAGCATCAGATTAAATGATCAGATAACCGCAGCGGTGAACATTGGCGATCCAGCATTAATCGATGGCTTACAAGATCAAGTTATAACCAGAGCACTGAACATTATTCAGCAGTATCGTGTCGATAATGCCGCTATGTTAGCCTCAGTCTATCAAGGCAATGATATCGTCTATGACTCGGGGCAATACTCGCAGATGATCCGCCTCAATCAAGCCGTTCATCGTTATCCCCAGGTTAAAAGTGTCGAGCTTATCCGTGGTAACGGCGGCCGAATCTTCGCGGCCGCCAGCGACAAGTCGGGGCAGAGGAATGCCGCATTTGGCACCGACATCATCAGTAGCATGCAGCAAGGCAACAACTTAGCCTATCAGCAGAACTTTAAACGGCTACTGGCCTGGCTATTGGATAAAGACCTGAGCCAAGAGCAGGCTGAAGATGTTCGTCTGTTTCTAATGGCTGGCAACACAGTCAATCGTATCACCAGCTGGATATCGACCCAATACCCGAACTGGAGTGTCACTTTATGTGATGATGAAGCGACGCAAGCATCCTGCCTACAGGCTGGCAGTCTTATCATCACAGGCTCCAGCGGCGGCCTGAGTGAACAAGGTGTTAGCTCACTGCTCATGAGTGCTCAGTTGCAAGGCACGCCTCTGCTCTATATGCATCTTCATAGCTGGAACAGTGTGCCGCTCACCCAAACCGTACTCGAGCTGATGGACTTTTCCATGCAGGGACCCGGCGGACCAGGGAACTTCTTCTCCCCGGATAAGGCGAGCTGGTCTAACTATACTGAGATGCTAACGGCAAAACCTTCCCTAACGGCGGAGCACCTGTGGTTAAGCCTGTTCGAAAGTCAGGATCCTGATTTCAATCTAGCCAGGTGTGCAGATCAATGTGACGCCCTGTTCGATGAGCAATACAGGCCGGCACTGAGTCATATCCGCGCCCAGCTGCAGTCGCTAGACACTCAACATCTGGATATGTTCGAGCAAGAAGATCATCGACTCTATAAGCTGCTCACCTTGCTCGGTGACAGCTACCGTTCACGAATCAAATACCCTATGGATGTGACGACGACAAACGAGATGGACTTCCTTGAGGCCATGTTTGCCGATAATACTGTCTATCACTATCGCAACATCAACCCGGTACCCAGTGACCTAGGTAACTTCAGCCGCAGCGACTTTTCCCATATCACGCCAACGGACGCAACGATAAGCCTCAGCAGCAAGAAGGGCTTCCGCTCCGTCGGTGTCTACGCGCTTCCCGGTCAAACGGTCACAGTGAGTAGAACCGATAGCAATGACGTCAGAGCCTGGGTGTTTATAAACACTCAAAGGGCTGGCTCCACCCACGAATTTGATAACCAAGGATATAACCGGGCTAAATACCTGCAATCGACCCAGATCGAAATACAAGCTGGACAGAGCATCAAGTTCACCTCGCCCTACGGTGGCCCCATGCAAGTCAAATTCGACAAGGGTGATATAGACACTGAACTCAAGTTTAGCCATATCGGCCTTCACCCTTACTGGCGTGAAGGCATGGACGGCGCTCAGTTTATGCAGCAATTGACCCTGGCTAAATTTGATTGGGCCGAGCTGGCGACACCACATTTTGAGGTTCACTCACGCCTAGACAAGATGCAGACCACCATGTCCCATGAACCGCTATGGGATACCCCGGAGAAGATGGGGCAGGCCATAATGACCCATGTGCATAATTATCCCCATGTGTTAGCCGGATTCAAGGGACCCTTTATCGATGAGGTGAGCGAGATCACAGATTTTGCCATCGCTCAGGGATGGGACATAGATAATCTCGATACGGTAAAACATATGAACGCCGACCAACCGACCTGCGGTTCGGGTTGCTCGGGTAATCCCTATGATGCCGGCTGGTCATTTAGTCCTACGGGACACGGAGATATTCATGAGCTTGGCCATGGCCTAGAGAAGGGCCGCCTCAGATTCGATGGCCATGAAGGTCATTCATCGACCAACCCCTACTCTTACTACACTAAGTCTCGCGCCTATAAGGAGAGCGGTAAACTGCCATCGTGTCAGGGCTTGTCTATTGAAGATGAGTTTGAGGTACTGCAGGCCAGCATGAGGCAAGCCGATCCGTTCAAATATATGCAAGATGCTAAGCTCACCAGTTGGTCGAACGGCATGGCGACTATGCTGCAGATGATGGTGGCGGCGCAACAACATGGCGCATTGGAAGATGGTTGGCACCTGCTGGCCAGATTACATATCTTGTTGCGCGAGTTTGAGCGCGCCAAAGCCAATGAAGATGCCTGGCTGGCAAAACGTGCCAGTCTTGGCTTCAGTGGGTATAGCTTGAATGCGGCTAAGACTATCTCCAATAATGACTTCTTATTAATCGCCATGAGTTATTCAACCAGATTGGATTATCGTGATCTGTATCAAATGTGGGGACTTG
The DNA here is from genome assembly GCF_013214165.1 of Shewanella sp. Taxonomy (GTDB): domain Bacteria; phylum Pseudomonadota; class Gammaproteobacteria; order Enterobacterales; family Shewanellaceae; genus Shewanella. The sequence continues at coordinate 43,001 of NZ_JABSSM010000007.1, forward strand.
CGACCACGAAAAGTGCCCAAGATCAGCTGGCAGGATTTAGCTACACCAGCATACCAAGGCAAGTTTATGTCTATGCGCCGGGAGATTATTGTCTCGGACTCGACCTTCAAGCTGTGGCGGTGGATGGCAATCAAACCTGGCCACTCGACTAGCCAAGCGAGAATATAAAATAATCGATAGAAGAGGCTTGTCTAATACCAGGCCTCTTCTATGAGCCTTATCTCTTTAGTAACCCTTGGCATCTTATCTAGTATCACGCTCAAACTCCCTACCCTAATGATTGCCAGAAAAACCACATATTATCAACAAGATTAACGCCTAAGTAAGACCTGTGATACAGGTGTTTTGTGAAGTTTTCTCGATTGGTTTTGGTGTTTTGCAGTAAATTAGGTAAAGTGTCGACAGGCATCACAAGTGAACAACCTAAAAACAGTCAAGATGTGCGTTTAAAACATAAAAACCAACATGAACACATCATTAGTTGCAAGTAGGCTTAGTAACACACTAATAATTATAATATTTAAAGGAAGAAGATGAGCAATTCCAAAGATGCTTATGCAGACAATGATCTGCGGGAAGTCAAACAGCTTGGCATGTGGGCCTCCATAGCCAGCTTGAGTTATATTTTTTGGATAGTCGGTGGCATGGAGCTCGTCGAGCGTATTGCCTACTATGGTGTTAAAGCCAGTGCGGGCCTGTATGCCAAAGCACCGGTATCCGAAGGTGGCCTAGGGATCAGCCTCAGCGACTATGGTGTGATTATCGGAATTTGGGCCATGATGCAGACATTTATCCCGGTATTTACCGGCGGTATCTCAGATCGCGTCGGCTACAAGGAAACCATTTTTGTCTCAACGATAATCAAGATTTGCGGTTATCTAGTGATGGCCTTCTTCCCCAGTTTCTATGGTTTCCTCTTCGGCGCCATATTACTCGCCGCCGGTACTGGGGTATTTAAACCTGGTATTCAAGGCACACTAGTACTGTCAACCGGGAGGCAGAACACCTCTATGGCCTGGGGGATATTCTATCAGGTGGTGAATATTGGCGGCTTCTTAGGTCCCTTGGTCGCCGTGCATATGCGTCAGCTATCCTGGGATAATGTGTTTTTTGCTTGCGCAGCCATCATCTCGTTTAACTTCCTTTTCTTACTCGCCTATAAAGAGCCAGGCAAAGAGGCACGCCTAGAGCGTAACCGTAAGATTAAATCCGGTGAAATCCATCAGGTCGCACTCTGGAGAGACGCCCTCCACGAACTAAAGAAACCTATCGTCATCTACTACATGTTGGTATTTGCGGGGTTCTGGTTCCTGTTTAACTCACTGTTTGATGTGTTACCGATCCATATTGCCGAGTGGGTCGATACCAGCGTTATCGTGACCTCATTGTTTGGCCCGGAAGGGACATCAAACGGGATATTACAATTCTGGCTGGGGCTGGATAACACCGGCACTAAGGTCATGCCAGAAGGCATGCTCAACCTCAATGCCGGCATGATAATGACCTCATGTTTCCTGGTCGCCGCCCTCACGGCTAAATATCGTATCACCACGGCAATGTTGGCTGGCTGCCTGCTGAGTATCTTGGCGTTCGTCGTTATTGGCGCCACTAACACCGCCTGGATGATGGTATTGGCTATCGTCATGTTCTCCTTCGGTGAGATGATGATCAGCCCGAAGAAGAATGAGTTTATGGGTAACATAGCCCCGGAAGGCAAGAAAGCCATGTATCTGGGCTTTGTGATGCTCCCCCAAGGCATAGGCTGGACACTGGAAGGTTTCTTCGGCCCTAAACTGTATGAGATGTATGCATCGAAGGAGATCTTTTCATTAGACCTGCTCAAAGATCGTGGCATGAGCGCCAGTGATGTGAGTGCGATCCCACAGGGTGAAGCCTTCACAACACTCGTCGCCTACACTGGCGAGCCGGCTCAAGCGCTAACGACGCTGATGTACAATAGCCATAATATCGGCATGGCCTGGTATATCATAGCGGCCATTGGCACCATTTCCGCCGTGGGTATCTTCCTCTACGGTAAATGGTTATTGAATCTACAGAGAAGTTTATAGTCTGGAAGGCTGAGCAGATTGACAGAAGAGGGGCTTAGGTCCCTGTTCACTTTTTAATGCTAAAAATAGCCATCTATGACGTTTCTTACGCTCACCTACAGGTAAAATAGTGCGAGCCTACTCGGGCGTTAAGTACCTGTTCTAGGCAAAGTAAATGGCACTCACACCACAGTGCAATACCCATGGCTACGATCATAGAGTCAGTCGACAAGCAGTCTGCGTGATGGATATTGATAGGATGCGGGTCATACCGACCCCCATCTGGCCTAAGTTGCTGCGGGCCTCAGATAAAAAATCCGTTCTGTCTAACCAAATATACCGTTAACTTCTGCGGCGCTAAGCTCCCGGCTCTCTCCCTCGTTTAGGTAGGCATCTAATATCAGTTCCCCAACCGAGCAGCGATGTAGATCTATGACAGGATTTCGAAAACGGCCAAACATACGTTTAATCTGGTGATACTTGCCTTCGGTCAAGGTCACTTCCGCGACATATTCAGCGATAATCTCAAGCTTGGCCGCTCGAGTCGTTATATCTTCAAATTCAAAGTAGAAGCCCTCGGCAAAAGCTTGAATATAGGCTTCAGACAGTGGGTTTTGCAGTGTCACTCGGTAACGTTTCTCGACTTTAGATTCGGGAGACATCAGTTTTCTAGACCAGCGACCATCATTGGTCAGCAGCACTAATCCCGAGGTATTCAAGTCGAGTCTACCGACGATATGCAGCTCAGATTTAGCAGCATGGGATAACAGGTCGATCACTGTCTTGTGTTTATCATCCTTGGTCGCACTCACCACACCCACAGGTTTATTAAGCATCACATAGCTGGGAGTATTATTCTTAAGCACCCTGTCATCGAGTGACACATGGGAAAATTCATCCACCAGCTGCTGTGTGTCTTTGGCCACTATGCCGTCGACTCTGACCCGGCTCTGCGCGAGCATCAAGCGTATATCCTTACGCTTGATCTTAAGCTCACTGCTGAGGAACCTGTCTAATCTGGCACGTTTAGATTCCATTGACTATTGAGCCGCAGGATTAACTGCAGATAGAGGCGTCACTCTATAGGCGCAGCGCCTAGCCCCCTCGATGATATGCTCTTCACGGCTGACGCTAGCCTCATCGCTCAACAGCGTTTGAAACAAGTTAAGCTCGGAGCGGCAGAAATTAACACACTTGCTGGCAGCGGCGCAGATTGGACAATGATTTTCCATTAACCAATAACAAGACTCATCTTCGACTATGCTAGCCATATATCCCTCACGGCTTCTCAGCTCGGCTAGGGCATTAAGTTTATCGATAAGACTGGTTTTGTCTAACATGCTCTGTCGATAGAGTGAGAGTGAGGCTTGCTCCCTGTGGGTTATTAACTTTTCTAGTCCGCTATCACCAAATACTGTGATAACGGAATCTATCAACTGCACCGAGAGCTCTTCATGGCGATCGGAGAAGTGGCTATTACTCTTAGATGTCAGCGACCAAAATCGAGTCGGGCGCCCACGAGCCGCCTTCTTATCTTCGAAGATCACATCGCCATCATCTTCTAAACCTTGCATATGCTGACGCACACCCATGGTCGTCAGAGACAATTCACTGGCTAAGACCTTAGCAGTGAGGGGACCTTGAGCCTTGAGCAGTTGAATGATTTTTTCGCTGGTTTTCATGATGCCTCTCTACAACTTTCTTCACCCTTACATTATTACCGATCCTGATATTAAGTAAACATTTTTATTTACTTTAATCCTCTACAATATTAAGTAAAATATTTACATTACAAAATAATTAATAAGTAAAAAAGTTTATTAAATGAAATGACTCATCGTCAGCGGTAGCCAAAGAACCGACTCACAGAGTGCCAAGGTCGCAAATTATCTCGCTAAACAGGCTACTGAGTGCCAACAGGTGCGCCATATAGAGCTTTGCCGTTACGACCTCGCTTTTTGGGACGGTGAGCAGGAAAGTAAGCATAGCCAAGCCTCAACTACAATCAGACATAGACACAAGCATCAGCCATACCCAAGACAGCAAGAATACTGCTACGGCATGTGAGCCCATAAATAGAAGTTAGAAGTTAGAAGTTAGAAGTTAGAAGTTAGAAATGAGTATCTAGGTGCTCGGCGCGCCATCGAATAATAAAGTCAACATGAGGAGCAAGACATGCTACATCTGGAACATTTAAATTTAGTGGTTGAAGATATTTCAAGGTCACTCACCTTCTATCAAGCAGCCTTGCCCCATTGGTCAGTACGTGGTGGCGGAGAAGGAACCTGGCATGGGAAACCTAGGAACTGGGTACACTTTGGCGACGATTATCAATATCTCACCTTCAATGATGATGGCGTAGGTCAAAATCGCGATCTCTGTGGTCACCAAGTCGGCTTAGCTCATTTTGCCTTTGTTACCGATAATATCGATGCCGTGATCGCACGCCTGGCTCTGGCAGGCTTCCAGGCTGACAAAGATGGCACCATCGATGAATTTAGAAGAAACATCTATTACCTAGATCCTAACGGCTATGAAGTCGAATTCGTGCAGTACCTGAGTGATATCCCGTCACAAAGAAATAGATATGATGAAGCTTAATGGCAGGAACTAGATAATATGGCCATATCCACTTGAAAAAGATACGGCCCAATTTTAGGCGATGTGACCGAAGAAACCTATGGAAAACACATCACTTTAACCAAATAACTAATGCCAACAAGACGAGATAGAAGAAAAACCCTGAAATATAAGCCGAGAAAAAATCATTTCTCGCTAATCTTTTTTCACTGCTAAACACACCAGGTGCGAAAAGAGGCTTCTTAATTCGCCCAAATGACACCAGTCTTAACACCAGGGCACCTGTCGTGTATAAAACGAAAGAAAGTAAACAATCCCAGAAAAACCAGAAGAACAGCTCGGCTATGCTACCCATTAACATATCTTCTCCTTAATCTATTATCGACAAGTATCCAATGTACCCGCCCTTGGTGTAAATGTCATGTTAAGATTTGTTACCTGTAGGTTAACTCAAGATGTTCCGCTAATTTGAGACACTCGACCGAAGGATTAACTCAATTTATAGACTCCATATGCTCCTTCCATGGAAGTCAGGTTCAGGAGGTACAGCCATGGACGGGTGAAGGCAGAATAATGCAGGAGTCATTGTCGAGCGCTACGCAAGAACTTGTTGCCGAGATTAACGATTAGCTTCAAGCATCCACAAGCCACATGCATGGACCTGTGAATGTCTATATATTGCCTACAGCGCTTTGAACTCCCGCTGCTAGCTTACATTATGAGTCGGATTGGTATTTAGGCAAACATGGCCACTATGACACCAATCAATCCCGCAACCACGAGTCCGACATTGCTAAAAAATGTCAGCGCAAAACCCAGAGTACGGGATTTAGGCTCATTAAAATACGCGATGGCAAATACCTGACGACCAATTAAAAACAGCACACCAGGCAGTACAACCCAGAGGCTGCTGACGTAATGAGAAAAAATCAACATCCCAGGGATAAATACCACCAGCTGTTCCAAGGTGTTTTGTTGGATACGAAACATACGTTCCCAGGTTTCATCACCTACGGTCTTTGGGGACAATACCTTATATTTTTCACGGGACTTGCCAACTTTGAGTGTTAACAATAAGTATTGTACCAGTGCAAGCAATATAATAACGATTGAAATTTCCATCAGTGCTCCTTAAGCTAATTTCGCTTTATTTAAATTATCTAAACAGCCTTTCCAGCCCATTAGGTGGCGTTCTCGTAAGGCTTGTTCAACAAACTCACTGTGTACCAGTGTGAGGTGACTTTTACACTCATCTATCGCACTAAATAACACTGTGACTAATGTGGTGTTAGGGCTATCTTCCCAACGCCAGGTGAAAATTAATTCTCGATTTAACACTCCGAAATAATATTATCTAGCTCATCCATGCGTCGCTGCCAGAAGTATCGGTAGACGCTAATCCAGTCCAAGGCGCCGACTAAGCGCTCGGGTACCAGCATTAAATAATGACAACGCCCTTGTATGCGTCTTTTCACTAACCCTGCCCGCTCCAGCACTTTCACATGCTTGGAGATGGCCGCCATTGAGATGGGAAAAGGCTCAGTGAGTTCAGACATTGTTTTTTCCCCCATTGACAGCATATGGACGATTTCTCGACGCGTGCTGTCTGCCAGGGACATAAAAACCAAGTCTAGTGGATCTTTGCCGTTGGTGTTCAAGGTTAACCTCGCTTTTAACCGTACGCTTGATTATATCGCCTAAAACCCTAATACTCAACCAAACGGTTAAATATAAAGCCACCTCAGTAACCGCCCGTGTTCTGCAACGAGTATTGCCCAAGAGATTTGGGCTGAGATAGGGTAAACTCTGGCTAAATTTGATAACAGCTTATGCTTATGAACTCCTCTTACAGCTACACGACTCAATATTGTCTCGATAAGGCTCATTTTAGTGAATGCTTCGATGAGTCAGTCACCATCGACACCTCATGGCGCCCCTACACCAAGGCATTAGGCTTCTTTTTTGTCGGCGTCGCCCTGCTGCTCACAGGCATGAATGCCTATGCTTCCTGGTTTGTTATCGGACTAGGTGTCTTGGAATGGGGTAATGTGAAGTTTAAGAAGACCTGGTGGCTCTGGCGACAGATGATGAGCAAAGCGGCCGGAAATGAAGTGACACTCACCTTAGATGAACAAGGGATCAGCAGCCACTCCTTCTATGTTAACAGCCAAATATTGTGGAGTGATGTCTCTGAGATAGTCACTACAGACAGGGGCTTGCTCATAAAACATCCTGGTGGCACCAGCTATGTGTCTAAACAAGTACTCGACGAAACCGCACTCGCCTTTATAAACAGTAAAGCCTAGATATTGCATCAAGACGGCATTTAACGATTTTATGCATCTTTAACGTTTGCCATGATAAACGCGTCGACATATTCACCACCTCTAAAGGCGTAATCTCTGGCTTCTCCCTCTATGATGAAGCCATTACGCTTATAGAGGGCGATGGCTACATGATTATCGGTATAGACCTCAAGCTCAATTCTTCTTATGGCAAGCCAGTTAAACGCTAATTCCACCATGGCTTTAACCATAGCCTCTCCCACTCCTAACCCCTGAAACTTCTCATCTACCGCCATCCCGATATTGGCGACATGCTTACGTCTTGGATTGGTCATCACTTCCATGCCTATTTGTCCCGCCACCACACCATCGATGACAGCCACTAAGCTATGAACGTTTTCCGGAAGCTCACTGAGCCGCTTCTGCCAACGCTGTAAAGAGGGGAAAGGATGCTGCAAGGTACCGCTATAACACGAGGGATGAGCATAGATATTCTTGATCGCCCCTATGTCATCGAGATCACTATGACGAATTTCGATGACCTTATCATCTTGTATATGCATGCACCCACTCCATTAATTTATAATTTATATACAAAACACTATGCCATCATTTGTTTATTAACACTCTTTGTTTCTAGCTAATCTTAACCTAAGCCTTCAGGTTAACGCTTGGCCAGCACTTGCCAGCGCTGCTCCTCGTTGCCCATGGCAAGCATCTTAGGCGATGTTTGCTGAGCCGCCGTAAACGCCTCTTTATGCGCCCAATCAAACCAGTTGATATCGATTAATGCTTGGGCGGTAGGCCCGCCTAAGGTGTTACCTGGGCCAAGCACTATGACCTTATCCGGGGCAAATTCTTTCACCGCTACCTGAATCGCCTTGGTAAAATCATAGGGCTGAGTGACCTGTTCGCCTAAGGTGTACTGCCGCAATGCCGAGCAATCAGTGCCATAGGGGGTCCAAATTCTACCGGCGCCATCGATCATGGGGATCTTGGGTTTAACAAATAGCGACTCTCCCAGAGAGGCTAGGCCTTTCTCGGACACTCGCGTTAACAAGGGTGAATGGAAAGCGCCATGATTATATAACCGCATAGGATAGCGTTCGTCTATCTGGGGCAGCATCTCCTCGGCTCGTTTCAGCCCAGCTTCATTTCCCGCAAGCACCCGATAGCCTCCAAGATAGATAGAGGTAAAGAGTTCACAGCCCTCTGCATCACATATGGTCTCGATTACCCTATCGATGAGGCCAGATATGTTGCTGTCCCGCCGCCACAGTTCATCGTTCTCGGGATAGATAAGTTGGCCGCCAATGAGGCCATCTTGCATCATGGAGCCCATGGTATTGATCACATCGATGGCGGCATCGGCATCCAAAGCGCCGGCGCAGGCCATGGCAATATACCAGCCCATAGAATTACCGGTTACCGCCACCACCTCATAGCGCTCGGTATCGATATCCATAAAGTCACATATCGAGCAGGCATAGATGAGGGCAGAGGCATTTTCCCCTGGGGTATGTTGTTTAAAGGAATATTTAGCCGCAGCATCGATTTTAGCTATCCCCGTCTGCTTTAGCTGCTCTCGGTATTGATCTATCGCGGTAATAAAGGCCTGCTTATCTGAATGAAGACGTTGCAGGTATCCCAGTTCATCCTTGTTATAGCAACCTCGGCCTGGGGCAACCACCACGACTCGCTCTCTTGGTTTATTCACCGCCTGCTCGGCGCTATCGATTGCCGCCACTTGCGTTCCCATATTAAGAGTCATATTAATAGTCATATTACAGGGCCTCTTTGAGCAACTGATGTTCAAGCTCTCTACCCATCAAGGCCAAAGCGGCCTCCACTATGGTGTCTTTGCTCGGTAGGGGTAAGGTTGCCGCATCGGCTAGCGGGATAAAGCAATCCTCGGCGGTTAATCTGGCCAATGGCGGGCATTCATTGCCGAGTGCCTCATGGAACCCTGAGATTAACGCCTCACTGATGGAGCCGGTTTTTCTACACTCATCGACAATCAAGATATGCTGACACGCTTTGGCGCTATCGATAATCGCCTCAATATTCAGCGGCGCCAGCCAACGAATGTCGAGCACACGCACCTTGAGCCCTCTCGCCGCTAATAACTTCTGCGCCTGACGACTCAGATAGTAACCGTTGGCATAACTGATGATACACAGGTCTTGGCCCTCCCCATGCTGAGCTATCTCCCCTAACGCGACTGGCTCAGCCTCCTGCTCAGGCAGATAACGGCTGCACCAGAGGCCATCATCTTTACTGTGCAAATCTTTGGTCATATACAGGGCGATGGGTTCGAGGAAGATCACCAGCCTCTGCTCTTCTCGGGCTAAGCGTACGCACTCCCTCAGCATCTCGACCGCATCGTGACCATTTGACGGACAGGCGATGATGAGTCCGGGTATGTCCCTGAACACGGCGAAGGAGTTGTCGTTATGAAAATGGCCGCCGAAGCCTTTCTGATAGGCCAGGCCCGCAATTCTAATCACCATAGGGTTGGTAAACTGGCCGTCGGAGAAGAAAGGCAAGGTCGCCGCCTCGCCTCTGATCTGATCTTCGGCGTTGTGTACATAGGCCAAAAATTGGATCTCTGGGATCGGCAAGATACCGTTATGCGCCATGCCGATGGCGAGGCCCAAGATAGAGGTCTCATCCAACAGGGTGTTGATCACTCGATTAGGACCAAAGCGCTCGACCAGACGTGAAGTCACATGGTACACACCACCTTTCTTACCCACATCCTCGCCGCAGACCACAATATTGCTGTATCTGGCCATCAATTCCGTCAATGCCAGATTAATCATCTTGCCCATGTGCACCGGCTTGCTCAAGGATTGCTTATCCGCCTTCAACAAAATGCTTCTGCGCTCCGCATCTAAGTAGGGGACAGGCTCTAGCCTACGCTTTGGCGGCACTATGGCTGCCATAGCCTGCTTCACGTCTCTGAGCTTGGGCCGGGTCACGGCGATACGCGAAATGGCCTGGATACGCACCTTGAGACTAAAATAAACAGCGACTATCTGCTCGCTAGTCATCAATCCCGCTTCAATGAGTTGTTGAGCAGAGACCAACAAGGGATCTTGAGATTCATTATCGAAGATCTGCTGTTTGTTCATATAGGCTATCTCGGCATCACTGCCGGCATGCCCCATCAGGCGAACAGTGCGGACATGTAAGAACACGGGTTTTCGATGCACACGAGCAAAGTCGGCCGCCGCCCTACTGACCTTGTAACAGTCGAGAATGTCCCTGCCATCACAAGAAAGGTACTTAAGCCCGGGTCTCTGACTGAAGTTAGCCGAGATCCAGCCCTTGGGCGTCGGTGTCGATATGCCGATACCATTGTCTTCACAGATAAATACTAGGGGCATGGGGACTTGTTGGTACGCGGCCCAACAAGCCGAATTTATCGCACTCAGGGCGCTGGCATGATTAGCCGAGGCATCGCCGAAGTTGCACAGCACTAGGCTGTCTTTGGGCATATTAGCGGCCAATGACAAACGTTCGGTCAACGGAATACTCAAGGCGGCCCCAACGGCTTTGGGCAGATGAGAGGCTATGGTCGAGGTCTGCGGTGGAATGTTGAGGCGTTTACTGCCCAATACCTTATGCCGGCCACCCGAGGTAGGATCGTCACTGGATGCGGCAAACGAGAGCAAGATATCGTACAACAGGGTCTCACCTGGGACCTGTCTGCCTCGCTCCAACATGAAGGCGCAGCTACGATAATGCAGGAACGCCATATCAGTGACTTTAAAGGCCAGTCCATAGGCGGCATTGCCCTCATGGCCTGAGCTGCCTATGGTGTAGAAGCCCTGATTGCGGCCCTTCATCTGCCTCGACTCGAGATCCAACAGACGGCTCTTAAGCTGAGACTCGAACATGCCGATGAAATCGCTGTCGGTTAAGCCTATCTTGTGATGGTCCCAACCTTCACCGATATCGCTAAATGCTTGCTGCTGAACTCGCTCGACGAAACGACGATCCAATACCTGGGCTCTATCTTCCATAATGCCTACTTATTTGATACCAATGCCAAAGACAAAAAAGGAGCCCTAGGCTCCTTATTATTGCGTCTTACCCAAATGCCTGAATGCCTGTCTGCGCTCGACCTAAGATAAGTGCATGTATGTCGTGAGTGCCCTCATAGGTATTCACCGCCTCCAGATTCATCACGTGGCGTATGACGTGGAACTCATCTGAGATGCCATTACCACCGTGCATATCCCGAGACAGTCGGGCAATATCTAACGCCTTGCCACAGGAGTTGCGCTTGATCAAAGAGATAGCCTCCACAGGTAAGGCATCTTGATCCATCAGACGCCCGGCCTGTAAGCAGGCAAATAAACCTAAGGTGATCTCTGTCTGCATATCTGCCAACTTCTTCTGGATCAGCTGATTGGCCGCCAAGGGACGATTAAACTGGATCCTGTCCAAGGTATATTGGCGCGCAGCATGCCAACAGAACTCAGCGGCGCCAAGTGCGCCCCAGGCGATGCCGTAACGCGCCTTGTTCAAGCAACCAAAAGGCCCCTTCAAGCCCTCGACATTGGGTAATAACGCAGATTCAGGTACCTCGACATTATCCATCACAATTTCACCTGTGATAGAGGCCCTAAGAGAAAACTTGCCCTCTATCTTAGGCGCACTCAAGCCCTTCATACCTTTTTCCAGGATGAAGCCGCGGATTTTTCCTTCCAGCTTACCCCAGACAATAAACACATCGGCAATGGGTGAGTTAGTGATCCACATCTTGGCACCATTGAGGCGATAGCCGCCGTCGATGCGCTCTGCTCGGGTCTTCATGCCTCCTGGATCTGAGCCAACATCGGGCTCGGTCAGACCGAAACAACCAATCCACTCACCTTTAGCCAACTTTGGTAAATACTTGAGCCTCTGCGCTTCACTACCATAGGCATAGATGGGATGCATGACTAAGGAGGACTGCACACTCATGGCGGAGCGGTAACCGCTATCGACTCGCTCAATCTCGCGAGCCACCAGGCCATAACTGACATAATTGACATTGGCACAGGCATATTTTTCAGGCAAGGTTGCCCCCAGCAAACCGAGTTCGCCTAACTCATTCATGATCTCCCGATCGAAGTGTTCGTGTCGGTTGGCCATCAATACTCTGGGCATGAGTTTGTCCTGGGCATAATCGTGAACACTGTCGCGGATCATGCGCTCCTCTTCCGAGAGTAAGGCGTTAAACTGCAGGGGATCGGTCCAATCGAAATGCACTCTTGCCATGATATTGTCCTTTGAATTGTGCTGATAGCTGAAAATAGGCAATCTTGAGTCTACAAAATAACCATTTCCTAATTTTCTTAGCATAGGCATAATTAGCCATTAGGAGAAATATTCTTTTTCTTTAGCATCTATAGCTAATACCTATATCTAACCTAGAGGTTAACTTGAATCTAAGATCGCTCAGTTATTTTGTCGCCGTGGTAGAGAGAGGCAGTATTAGCGGTGCCGCCAAAGTATGTTTTGTCGCCCAGCCCTCTATCTCAGCCGCAATATCGCAACTAGAGGCCCGGCTAGATACGCAGCTGTTCCATCGTCATGGAAAAGGTGTCAGCCCCACAGATTCCGGGCTTAGGCTTTATCCCCTGGCGCAAAAACTGCTCAATGAATCTCAGGCCATCGAATCTCTGTTCAAACAAGCGCAACAGCAGACTCCCTTTAGACTCGGATTAATCCGCTCCTTAGGGGTCCATAGGATGAGTGGACTACTGAAAGATTTTACCCATGCCTGTGCTGACATGGAGCTCACACTCGTCGAAGCCAACGAATATGCCGAAGCGAGGATCATTACCACCAGCGATCTGACCACTGGGGAGGACTTTTATCCTATCTGGCATGATGACTATCTACTGGCCATTCCCTCTTCATTTAGTTTGAGTTTACAGACCCAGATACGCTTACAGGATTTAGATCAACAAGCCTTTATTCACCGTGCTCCCTGCGAGGCCCTCTCGAGCCTGCAACAATTAATGGATCTCGAAGGGATACAAGTACAGGTCAGGGCCAGAATTCAGACCGTCGAATATGCGGTAGGTTTAGTCGCAGCAGGCTTAGGAATCGCCTTAGTGCCGGCACTTCCAGCCTTGCTTGAACAGAGAAACATTAGCTTTAAACCACTTCAGGATATCGAGTTTAAGCGAACTGTCGGGCTAGCCCTGCCTAGAGACACCAAATTAAACGAGCAACAGATTCAATTACTCAAGATATGCAAACAGCCCAGGCACTAGGCAAGCAATCGGCAGCCAATAACACCAAAAAACAACACAAGCACAACACTAAATTGCCACATCAATCACAATGTCAAGCATAAAACACACCCACAGGAAACAATGCCACCCAGTTTGTATCAGTTTGCATCAGGAGAACTGAAAACCCTACCTAAAACTAGCACAGGTGATACTCTGTTACTCGATATGTTAATTCTGTGATGAGTATATAAACGAGCAAGATGAAAAACCTAAATGTGCTGCTGTTAACCTGTATTCTCTTTCCTATTTTTGCATGGGCCGACCCCGTCGACTCCTGCGGAAGTGAATACGAGTGTATCGAAATAGGCAGATGGGATATTGGCTTGGCATTAGGTTACGGCTCCCGCAGTAACCCTCTTAAAGATTATGAAGATATCCCTATTTACCTAGCACCTACTTTCGCGTATTACGGCGATAACTGGCACTTCGACAATGGTAATTTCGGCTATACATTAGTCGAAGATGAAAAATATACCATCAACCTGACCACGAGTTTCAGTAATGACAGTGCCTTCTTCCGTCGCTGGGATCCATCTAATATTTTTTTAACAAATAACAATGACTTAGATCTTAAATCCTTTTCTATCCGGACCCAGCCAACAGTCATAGAGGAAGATCAAGGCGTCCCCACTCCCGATGAACTCGAGACCCGCCACTTTACCTATCTAGGTGGGGTTGAAGCCTATATTTACACTCGCATTGGCATACTCAACCTGTCTCTAGCCCACGACCTGCTCAATGTTCATCGAGGCACAGAGGCCAAATTAAAGTGGCTCTACAATCATTCGATAGAGGAGTGGAAATTTGAATTGGCTCTAGTACTCGATTGGAAAAGTGAGGAGGTCGTTGACTACTATTACGGTATCAGGCCCTCCGAAAGTGCTTACTGGAGTGAAAATTTCCAGGCGAGATCGGCCATCAATACCGGCATAGAATTGACCAGCCATTATGTACTGACAGAACATTGGGAACTGCTTTTTCTCGCTAGGTACACACAGCTCGCCGATGAAATAGTAGCGAGTCCCCTGCTTAATGAAGATCATACCAGTACCTTCTTCGTCGGCACTGCCTATAGGTTTTAATACGCGTGTTGAATCAGCTACTAGTACCATTATTTAGATTGTTACCCTTGGGAATGCTCTCTCTGGTAAGCGCCTTAGCCGCGGCAGAAGAGGAGCTAGACCTGGGTGCTATACTCACACTTTCCACCGAGTTTTGCATCACATCTGCAGATGAAAATGTGTGCCAACTCACCCTAGTGCTAGAGTGGGAAAACGAATTTATAAGACCCATCTGTATCTTGTCTGACTACAAAGAGATGGCAAAATGGTGTGCCGAGTCAGCGGAAACTCATTCATTAACATTAAGTATCAGTACAACTGACGATATTCATTTTGTGATGATTGATAAAGAAACACACCAAACACTAGCTGGAGTCAAACTCAAAGTTACACCGGCCGCAGAGCCAAAAGTGCGACGACGCTACCGCAACCCATGGAGTTTATTCTAATGACCGACCCCCAATCTACCCATAGAGTATTACTGGTAGAGGATGATATTCGTCTTGCCAATCTGATTGTGGATTATCTAAAGTCGCATGGAATGCATGTTGAAGTAGAACGCCGAGGAGATACTGTATTGACTCGGTTAATCAACTATAAGCCCGATATCATCTTGCTAGATATCATGTTGCCAGGAATGGACGGCTTAACCCTGTGTGAGAAACTACCCGATTACTTTGCCGGTCCTATCCTACTGATGAGCGCACTCGGCTCTAATGAAGATCAGATCAAAGGCTTAGAGCTTGGCGCCGATGATTACGTCGTTAAACCTGTAGAACCTGCCCTGCTTATCGCTCGGATTAACAATCTACTACGCCGCACCGCTAAGCCGCCAAAAGTAGAGTCGCACTGCTTAAGTTTTGGTAAACTCAGTATAGACCCCCATACGCAAGCTATCCGCTTGGGCGATATTGAGGTCGACTTGACTAGCCATGAATTCGAACTCTTATGGCTACTGGCCTCTCAGGCTGGGCAAGTATTGAGCCGCCAATATATCTATCAATACCTACTCAATATCGATTTCGATGGTAAAGACAGAAAAATAGACGTGCGTATCTCTCGCTTAAGAAAGAAATTAGGGGATAATATTGAGACTCCATTTAGGATCAAGACAGTTTGGGGCCAAGGCTATTTGTTTGCCCCAGAAGCTTGGACTAGCTAAGTCTCGACTAGCTGCAGCTAATTTTTACGGAACTAAACGTTGAAACGACTCTTCATCAGCCTATACCTACTGGTAAGCCTTAGCTTCTTAGGGATAGGCTGGACACTCGACAGTATTTGGCAGAACAGTGTCGAAGACAGTGGTGCAATGGATGCACCATTGGTTGCGTTTGCTCAGCTACTGGCCAAAATCCCCCAGCAAGACCGTAAAAAATACCTAGATCAACTAGATCACAATGCCGAATACCCGCTCAAATTGGTCGATGCCAGCCAGATCTCTCTATCGCCAGAGAGCGAGTTAACTTCTGGCCAGATACTCATTGCATCCCAAGGTGATGATCACGAACTCCACTTCATTAAAGTGGGCCAACAGGTATTGATCGCCGGTCCCATAGAGATCGATCCTATGGCGAGCCTTAGAAGCTTGTTTACGCTATTTTTCTATCTTTCTTTTGCCCTTGTCACCTTGATATGGGTCTGGCCACTGTCGAGAGATCTCAAGACGCTAAAGAGTGCTACCCGTGAATTTGGCCAAGCCAAATGGGATACCCAAATAGAGCTCTCCCCACGTTCTCAGGTATTACCATTAGCCATGACATTTAACGAGATGTCGCAACAGATCCGCACACTGATCGAAAATCAAAAGCATTTATCCAATGCCGTCTCCCATGAGATCCGTACGCCTCTGGCCAGACTTAAATTTGCTATAGCGTTAATACCACAATATTGCCAATCAAATTCAGATCCTGCACGCAGGGATGAATTTCTCGATGAGATGCAGCAAGATATCAAAGAGATGGAAAACTTACTGGAAGAGTTACTCACCTATGCCAGCTTAGAGTCTAAACAGAAGGACATTCTATTTGAGCATTGTGCTCTCGAACTGTTAACAGAGCAGGCCATTGAGAAACTCGCCTCTTCGGTCAGTGCCCCGATCGAATTTATCAAGCCAAGCGAACCCGTTTATATTATTGGCGATTCCCTTCTGGTAGAGAGAGCCATACAAAACTTGATCACCAACGCACAACGATTTGGGCGTCAATCAATTAAGATTGAAATTAAGCAGAGCGAGCAACAAGTATCTCTATCTATCACAGATGATGGTCAAGGGATCCCAATTGAAGATCAAGGTAAGATATTTGAACCTTTCTACCGCAGTCAATCGATTCAAAATGGTAATAAAGGCCACGGCTTAGGATTAGCAATCATCAAGCGTATCATGGACGGACATGAGGGTAAGGTGACAGTCGAAAGCACTGCTGGCCATACCTGCTTTACCTTGTACTGGCCGATAGTGACATCGACAACAAGCCATAAATAGATGTTACCGGTCAATCTAATGAAAAATCATCTAGCGCTAAGTTAGCTTCAGTATCTTCATGAGATCCAAAGTCTAAAACGGGATTAATTTGAGCCTGCTCTTGAGTGAGCTGAGCTTTTTTAGCCTTGAGAATAACCAGCTTTCTACGCCGCATTCTCTGCCTGCACAGACGGATCACATCAGTCTTCTTGGCGGCAGAAAATTCAAGCCAATTAAATCGCTCATCTCTGCTACGTAAACAGCCTTTGCAGTAGCCTCTGGCGTCGGTTTGACACACTCCGATACATGGGCTGGGGATCTCAAAAAACTCTAGTTGTTCCATCATTACGCTTATGGGCGCATCACCTGTTTAAGAGAGTATTAATTTAAACATAACTTATTTACACTTAGCTGGCTAATTTTCACACTAGCCGAGTATGATACCGACCGAGATAAGATAAAATGCCACGCTTACCTGAGCAAGCTAGTCTCAAATTAGAATAAAGTTTACTGAGGAGTAACACAATGAAGATCCCAGCCCTAATCCCTGTACTCATTTCGTGCTTGATGCTTAGCGCCTGTACCAGCAAGCCTAAGAGTGACTATGATACCGAATATGATTTTAGCCAGCTTAAGCGCTTCGAAACCATTTTCCCCGCTCAAACTCCAGATCCATTGAGCTCATCGCGTATCGAAGACTCGATCATAGCCGCACTAAGCAAGCAAGGGTTTGTAATGGTTGAACAACAAGCTGACTTTAGCGTCACTTACTCCTTCAAGGTCGAAGATAAGCCAAAGAAGTCCGGCCTATCCATAGGATTAGGAACTAGCACTAGGGGCAGTAGTGGTGGCGTCCGTGTTGGCACTAGTGTGGGCGTCCCTATTGGCAGTGATACAGCCCAAATCCAGACCATACAAATAGATATAATCGACCCGAAAACCAACAAGTTAATCTGGCGCGGCACAGATAAATTTAATTTCGATACTGGCGGTGAAAAGAAGGCGGAAGAGACTCAGAACGTCGTCACCAAGATCTTATCTCAGTTCCCGCCTCACAAGCAATGACACGAGTATAGAGACTCATCGACTCGTTCACGGGCATAATGGGGCTGTATTGATTTGCTAACGAATTGAAACAAAAAAAGGGACACTCGGTCCCTTTATTTCACTGAAACACTTATTTATTCTTCCAGCTTAAATGAACACGTAGTTCAACCATCCCTGCATTCTGAATAACACCTTACGCATGATAGCCACATGGGAGAAGTGATCGGTATAGATAGCCACTTGTCCCGCAACCCCCGCGGGGAATCTATCTCTTATCTCATTATCTTCAAGCTCTATCAAGACGATGACACGGCCGCGCTGCATCAGGTGACGCGAAGAGATGAGTGCGCCGGATGATTGAATCTCACCTTCAGCCATCGCGGGTATTATTTTAGATATCTTACCCTTAAATATCTGCCCTGGAGCACCATCTAAGATCACCTCGGCCTCATCGCCCTCTTTCAATCTCAAGAGCGAGTTTTGCCAGAAAGCAGCAGCAAACATCTTCTGCTCATCCGGGATAAAGCTCATCAAAGGCCGAAGTGGCATAGGCACGGCTACGATACCGGGACGCAAGGCCATCTGAGTCACCATACCATCGGTAGGCGCCCTGACGACTGTCATATCGAGATCGAACTGGGCCTTCTCAAGCTCACCCTGAATGCCAGCGACCTTAGTATTAACACCGTCAATATTGGATTCGAAGGCGAGACGCACTCTCAGCTCATCGGCTCTGACCGCCGTTAATTGAGCCTCTGAAGAGAGATAGAGCTGACGCTTGTTATCCAGTTCAAGTTCGGTAAAGGGCGAGTTAGCACCGCCCCTCTTCTTGCCCTTGGCATAACGATCATAGGCCGACTTAGTCCTATCCTTATCGGCAACAGCGCGTTCTACGCTAGCCATCGCTGCTTTCCATGCAGCCTCCAGTTGCGGCACTTCTTGCTCTGCAGCAAGCAGAGCGGCACGTTTCTGCTTCACGATAGCGGCAAAAGGGGTGGGATCGATTCTAAAAAGCACCTCGCCTTTCTTTATCGGCGTATTGGGTATCACCTCAACACTAGTGACTACACCTTTAACCGCCGGGTTAATTGGCGTGGTGACAAAGTATTCTTTCGCAAAAGGGGTGTAAGGATGGTTATAGTTCATCAAGAGCACGAGCGCGCCAACGATGAAGACACCACCAAGAATTGCCGTAGGCACAGTCCACTTGTTGAGTGGGATTTTAAAAATCTTAAATATCGCTATACAGATAGCGGTATAGGTAAGAATAAGTATCAGATCCATCCTATGCCTCCTTGCCATTAGTCGAAGCTACAACAGCTTGTTCGTTAGATTGATTTGAGCCCAGTTCTATGGACAGGAGTCGAAGCTCTAATTGAGCCACTGTCTTAGTCAGTTGTTTCACTTCATCCTCTAATGCGAGCTCTCGTTGCACCACATTGTTAAAGCCCCAGCCTCTGTCTTCTCGGTACAGGGTTGCCCAAATCCACAAGAAAGGCCAAATAGCATGCAAGGTGAACAGACTCACCCAGCCCGCCACATGCAGTGCATCTTGCTGAGGATGATTACGCTCTTTGGCAATCTCGTAGGGAATATCATGAATGACTATGATCCCGTAGAATAGAAATATAGCGACGAAAAAAATCACGCCCAATGCAAAGTAATCCAGAAACACGAATCTCTCCTCATGCCTAAATATTATCCAGTAACTGCAACATTTAGGTGGTTATTATAGTTAGTATAAGGTTACGGAAGCCAACATTCTCTCAACATTCCGTAGTCAATACCAGCTATTTAAAATTACAGGGCTACTGCATCAATATCTGTATGTCTACGCGATGCAAGCTAGCGCCAGACTCTCAAGCGATGAGCGATAAGTGGTAAGCCCTAGACGGTAGACGATAGACGATAGACAATAGACGATAGACGATAGACGCTAGACGATAGACGATAAGGATAAGGATAAGGATAAGGTGGACATAAACCGCGGGAAATCTTGACTAACATTAAAATCGGGCTCTAATTCATAGCAAGCCCCTATGGTTTACTCGCCTTAAACTCAATTTAATTTACTTGGTTGTTAAATTTTCCTCGGGCCTCATGAACGCCGGATAAGAAACACGCCAAGTTATGACTCGCTATATTGAGTAAGTTTTGCCTGGCTTCAAGCGTCGCCCATGAATTATGCGGGCTGATGCTGATATTCTTAGCACTGAGCAGGGGATTCGTTTTCTCCGGGGGCTCGGTCGATAGCACATCAACGCCGGCAGCCGCTATTTCGCCATCGTCTAAGGCCTGCTTTAAAGCAGCCTCATCGATTAACCCACCTCGAGCGGTATTAATTAACATGGCACTGTTCCGCATCAGCTTAAGGGTACTGCTGTTAATGATCTTGTCGTTAGTCTCGGTTAACGGACTGTGTAGTGAGAGGATATCGACTGTACAGAGCAACGGCTCTAGTTCACTCCACTCCTTCACGCTATTCTTGACACGAGTCACACCGGTTAGAAAGTGAGCTTAACTCCTGCATTGGCTTGCCCTTGCCACATGATGTCGGCATGGATATTCCATGTACACTGACCACCATGACAAAAAAGGGCGTTATCAGTGTTGACGAAAGTAGCATAGCCCCTGACATCGGCAAACAATGAAACTGTAGGAGTCACTTCATACTCTAGCCCGCCGCCAAAACCCATTGAGAAACGTGACTCATTAGAATAGTCGCCACTAGGGCGAATGTTAGTCACGCCCATACTCACGGTCACATATGGCTTCAAGTTACCATTGGGAAAGAATAGCGAACCACCAATATGAAAATAATCGACTGTCAGGTCTATGACTGAATCGGCACTAAAGCTACCGCCATTGCGAAGATCTGTACTCTGACTGCTATAGAGGAAATAAATGTTACCGGGATCATTTGTGGTAACGCCCATCATCAGGCCATAATTTGCCGCTTCGGCAATTTTGACTTTCCCCTGCTCATTGGTATGAGTCTCAATCACATCGAACTCGCTAGCAGCAAAGCTATAACCTGCAAAAGGGGCAACAAAAACTTCGGCCGATGCAGAGGCTGTAAACAAGGCACCTGTGCCAACCCAAGCCAAGAGCAGTAACTGAGTATACTTTTTCATCTTGCTTCCCTTTTATGCTTATGTCTAATTATAAAGTAGCACGGTATTAGCTAAGACTAACGCATGCCTCTGTCTGACTTAACGCGATCGTACGCGGCTTGTATATCTTGCGCCTTACGATTGGCCAGTTCCATCATCTCTTTAGGCAGGCCTTTAGCGACTAGTTTATCCGGGTGGTGTTCGTTCATCAGCTTACGGTAAGCACGTTTGATCTCTTGGTCCGAGGATGATTCAGCCATGCCCAAGAGATCATAAGCATCTTCGATACTCGTCTGGCTGCCGCTGCCTCCCTTATGGAAGTTAAACTCGGCTTGCCACCGCTTGAGCAACTCGTCTAGTTGGATTCGACTATAGCCTAACTCTTGGGCTATGGTGAGTAAGACCGCGTGTTCCTTGGGATCGAGCTCGCCATCGGACAATGCAGTCTGGATCTGGATCTCCAGAAACATCTGCAATAACTCTTTACGCCCCATGGAGATAATTCTAAAGGTTTTTAAACAAGCCTTGATATCGAAATCACTGGCCTTACCTTCGCTAAATGCCTTCTGGGCCTCCTTTCTTGCCTCGCCTTTGAGCTGCATCTGATCCATCAACATGGTCGCGATACGAATATCGTTCTCAGTCACCTGCCCCGATGCTTTCGCTACATGGCCCATCACAGCAAATGTCGTATTAAAGAAAAGTGTCTGCCTATTAGCCCCCTTGCCTATGATGCCGCTCAACTGAGCGCTCTTTTTATCAAATAAATGGCCTAACCAGAGACCAATCAGGCCCCCAATGATTCGACCAAACATAAAACCTATGGCGAAACCAAAAAACTTACCCCAAATACGCATCTAAAAACCTTAGCTATCAAAAATTAAATTATCACAGTGACAAATATAAAATACAAAAATCACCCTAGTTTACTTCTAGTCGACGCTCCAGAGCCTCGAGCCGCTCTATGGTGCCTACATCGCACCAATAGCCAGAATAATGACTACCCGATACCAGAGACGAGGACATTTTCTCCCGCAATAGGGGCGCCAATGGAAAGCCATCTTCGGGGGTGTCGTCGAATAGCGAAGGATGGTAGAGACCCACTCCAGAAAACGTCAGTGCCGCCCCTACAGCAGTTTTATGTGCCGCAACCAAGCCATGATGCAGAGGAAAGTCACCCTGAGGGTGCTGACTGGGATTATCCACTAACCAGAGATGAGCCTGTTTACCGGCATTTATCTGCGCCAGAGCAGCCTCAATATCTTGAGGCAGATCATCCATAAACACATCGCCGTTTATCACCAAAAATGCTTCCTCACCTAGCAGAGGCAAGGCATGCTTAATGCCTCCGCCAGTCTCTAATGCACTCTCCTCCGCACTATAATGCAAGCGAATGCCCCAGCGATTGCCATCACCTAGCTGCTCGACTAGCTTCTCCCCCAGCCAAGCGTGGTTGATCACTATCTCAGCAAACCCAGCGGCAGCGAGTCTCTCTATATGATAAACGATCATTGGTTTGCCACAGACACGTACCAAGGGCTTAGGCAAAAAATCAGTGAGCGGCCTCAGCCTCTCACCTCGCCCAGCCGCAAGTATCATCGCCTTCATCGTTTGCCCTCAAATGCGGGAATGAGAGTGGTCGCCACCCAAGCGCTAAAGTCATCTAGTTGAGGATAGCGTACCGAGATGTCCCTGATATAAGCCAGTGTCATAGGAATGTCTGCCATGTAGGCAGGCTTACCATCTCTATAATTCAAGCGGGCAAAGATACCTGCGGCCTTAATATGCCTCTGTATCCCCATCAGATCGAACCATCTGCGGTATGTTTCTAAGGTTATCGAACTGTCGACTAGACCGGATTTCTGTTGGTTATCATAGTGTTCCCCCATCAAACCCTCTACCAGCGCATCGGGCCAACGAATATAACAATCGCGTAATAGTGATACAGCATCGTATGTCACAGGGCCTACCACGGCATCTTGAAAATCGAGCACACTAAGCTGCTCAACACCAGACTCATCGGCTGTGAGCATCAGGTTGCGACTGTGGTAATCTCTGTGCATACCCACTTTGGGTTGCTCCTGTGCATTTACCACTAACAAACCAAAGGCCTGCTCAAGCATCTTGCGGGTATTGGTATCGATAACCAGGTTCAGATGATGATTTATCAACCAATCGGTAAAAATATCTAACTCTCGGCGAACAAAACCAGAATCATATAGGGCTAAGCCAACTTCGGCATTGTCCTTGAAGGCCGCAATCTTATCTAACAGCGCTAATGCCAGAGAATAATAGGCTGCGACATTGCCATCGTTAAGCCGTGACAAAAGCTGGACATCCCCTAGGTCACTCAAGAGTAAAAAACCATTTTCAACATTTGATTCAATAACTTGAGGCACAATAACGCCGCATTCAGCATAGGCTTTGGCTAACTTTATAAAGGGAGTCACTGGGATAAGCTCGGGTGGAGAATCCATTACTATGTAACTCTTACCATCATGAATCACTCTAAAGTAGCGCCTAAAACTAGCATCTCCGGAAATAAGAAATGGCTGTAATTGGGTTCCAAAAACTTGGTTTAACCATGTATTTAACTGAAAAAATCTAAGATCTGACAAGGGCGCCTCATGGCTCTTACGTAAAATTTGCTTTATTATAAAGCAAAATGGAATTAGCTAAAAAACTCATTGTTGATATTTAGCTGAGTTGCCTGATAAAAGTGCAACTTTTCTCACCAATATTTGTCCAGACTAAGAAATCATAATAAACGACTTAAGATGCATATCCGATATTTTTTGGCAATAAGCCTACTTCCCCAATTAGTCTTGGCTGAAGAAACCACCGAGCCTGATGCCAGCATACAATGCTTGGTAGAGCCCCCTGTGCCTAGAATGGCATCCTTAGATCCTGACGCCTCTGAACTAGCGCTGCAAGAAATACGCATACTCTCAGATCGTTCGGAAGCCCAGATGGGCAAACAAGCCAAATTTAATGGCAATGTCTCCTTCACCCAAGGTGGCCGCCACATAGCTGCAGATGAGGCGATACTGGATCAGGAGAGTGAGCGTCTGAATGCCAATGGCAATCTAGTCTTCCAAGATCAGATGTTCACCATCACAGCAGAGTCACTCGTGGCTCACATGCAAGATAACAGTGCCACCCTTACAGGGGCCCAATACTGGCTTCATGGTCAACAGATACACGGTGATGCCGAGAAGCTCGAAATAACCTCAGATAATAACTTGCATCTCACCAATACAAATTTCACCACCTGTCCTCCGGGAGATAATTCTTGGTTACTCGAAGCCGAAAAAATCACCATAGACAGTAGTGAAGAGTGGGGGGAGCTGTGGAATGCCAAGCTAGAAATTGGCGGAGTTCCCATCTTCTATATACCTTATATGACGATTCCCGTGTCTGATAAACGCAAATCAGGCTTTCTATTTCCGACTTTTAGCACCAGTAGCACCAATGGTATTGAAGTCGCAGCCCCCTATTACTGGAACATAGCCCCAGAATACGATCTGACGTTTACGCCGCATTATATGTCGGCTCGAGGCATGTTTCTAAAGACTGACTTCAGATATTTAGCCGGTGAATCACAACAGGGCCAGCTCAACGTCGAATATTTGGCTAACGATAATATGCTAGACAATAGTCCAGACCGTTATCTGTACCATTGGCAGCACAAGGGCGCGATCGATGAGAATTGGCGAGTATTAGCCAACTTCACTCAGGTGTCTGATAACAACTATTTCAACGATATGGACTCGGATGTCCAATCTGCAACCGATAACCAGCTATCACGCATAGCTGAAATCAGCTACTTCGAAAGAAATTGGGACTTTAGTGCCAGAGTGCAGGATATCAAGGTCTTGGGAGAAGATGAGATCCCGTATCAGGTGATGCCACAATTGAATTTCAACTATCGTGCCCCTTCACTCTGGAATGGCTTAGATTTTGATTTAATGAGTGAAATCACCAATTTCAAACATCAAGAAAATGAATTTTCCACCGCCACTCGTCTCCATATTGAACCGAGTATTTCCTTGCCAATTCATGGACCCGCAGGCTCCTTAACCAGTGAAGTCAAGTTGTTACAGACCTATTATTGGCAAGATAACCGAGGCAATTCTCAAAACGATGATCTAGACGACCAGGTCAGCCGTACTCTGCCTCAGGTGCGTATTCATGGACAGGTTAACTTCGAGCGATATACGGACTACTTCAATGAAAATTACCGCCAAACCTTAGAGCCACAATTTCAGTATCTCTACGTAGGCTATGAAGATCAATCTAATATCGGCATCTATGATACCGCCCAACTACAGGAAGATTATTATGGCCTGTTCAGAGAGAGACGTTTTTCTGGACTCGACAGAATAGCCGATGCAAACCAGATGACCTTAGGCTTAACCACTCGTTTGTTTGACGAAAATAATGTGGAGAAATTTAAGTTTAGTCTGGGACAAATATTCTATTTTCAGGATAGCCGCGTCGGTATCAATGAACCGGGAAGGTCGACTCAAACCTTCACCCAAGAAAATACCTCTAACTCTGTCTTAGCCGCGGAATTGAGTACTCAGATCTACAAAGACTGGTATATGAGTGGCGCGATTCAGTATGATACTAAGCTGAGTGAAAACCAGAAGAGTGAAGTCACCCTAGATTTTCGTCCAGGGACAAATAAGTTACTGCAGCTGAGTTATCGCTATGTGCCAGATCTGCTCAACACCAACACCAATGAGTCTGTCGACATATCTCAGGCTGGTATGAGAGGGGCTTGGCCTGTGAGTGATAACCTATATCTGGTTGGGAACTGGTATTATGATCTCAATGAAAGCCGCAACATAGAAACATACGCTGGCTTCCAATACGAATCATGTTGCTGGGCCGTACGTTTAAGTTATCATTACCGCATCAAGACCAATTATCAAGATGACTTTAACCCTATGGTGGATGACAGGGAACTATTCGAGAAAGGAGTTTATCTTAACTTCGTCATCAAGGGGCTCGGTGGATCCGGCCCATTGGGTGTGACGGATATGTTAGATGATGGGTTGTTTAACTATAGAAAACCTTTATACCTTAAAAACTAGTTAAACAATTAATTGATATTGTTATGAACCATGAGAAAGACTTATAGTCCAATCATGAAATAGATTGTCCAGTCAGCACTAATTTACGCTGCAGCTGATATTAATATGCCAAGGATTTTTGTGGATGAAACCCTGTAAACATTTGATTATTGCGATTATGAGCTTGGCTATGAGCCACATGGCTCTAGCTGAAAACACGACATTAGACCGGGTATCGGTACAGATTAATGAAGGCATCGTCCTGGAGAGTGAAATCACCAACATGCTGAAAACGGTTAAGGCGAATGCCACAGCCGCGGGTCAATCTCTGCCTTCGGATCAAGCCTTACGCACCCAGGTTATCGAACGTTTGATCATGACGCGCCTGCAGATGCAGATGGCCGATAGGATAGGCCTTCACATCGGTGACCTTCAGCTAGACCAGACCATAGGTAATATCGCCAAGGAGCAGCAGCTCAGCGTCGAACTGATGAAACAAAAAATCAGCAGCGAAGGCATGAGTTGGGGCCAATATCGTGAACAATTAAGGGAAGAGATCACCTTAGGTGAAATTCAGCGCATTCAAGTACAGCGCCGCATTCAGGTGTCACCACAAGAGATCAACAACCTGGTTAACATGATAGAAGAACAAGGCCTGAAACAGATTGAGTTCCAAATTGGCCATATTCTGATTGAGATCCCCAATAATCCCACTAGTGAACAACTAGAGAAAGCCAGTAACCGTGCCAATACTGTATTGGACCGTGTCAAAGATGGTGGAGACTTCCGCCGTACGGCTATCGCAGCTTCCGCCGGTCCTAAGGCCCTCGAGGGTGGGATCTGGGACTACATGAACATCAACGAGATGCCGACTCTTTTCGCAGAAGTGTTATCCGACGCCAAAAAAGACGATATAATAGGCCCTATCAGAAGTGGGGCAGGTTTCCATATCATCAAGGTGATGGACGCTCGAGGCCTACAGACCAATGAGGTTGATGAAGTTCGCTCTCGTCATATCCTTGTCAAGCCTTCGCCTATTCTTTCAGAAGAACGCGCTAAGGCCATGCTAGATAAATTTGTTAAACAGATCCGTGCAGGTGATGCCGATTTTGCGGCTCTTGCTCGCCAATATTCAGAAGATCCAGGTTCTGGAGCCAAAGGCGGTGAGCTAGGTTGGGCTGATCCAACCGCTTATGTTCCTGCATTCGCTCAGACACTAAACGAACTTAAGGTCAATGAGATCAGTGAGCCCTTCCGCTCTAGTCATGGCTGGCACATAGTCCAATTAGAAGAGCGTCGCACCACAGATGCAACGGATCAATTTAATACCAATAAAGCACACCAGCTGATCTTCCGTCGTAAATTTAACGAAGAATTACAGACTTGGTTAGACGAGATGAGAGCAGACGCTTATATCGAAGTTTTTGAAGCTGATTTCAATAGAGGTTAACCGTATTGACGACTAAACGTATTGCCATAACTGCGGGTGAACCCGCAGGTATTGGTCCAGATTTAGTTATTCAACTAGCTCAGCAGGCTTGGCCTGCTGAGCTAGTTGTTTGTGCTGATCCTGATTTATTAACATCGAGAGCCAAGAATCTTGGCCTGCCACTTCAACTTCGGCCCTATCAACCCAATCAGGCGCCCAAGGCGCAAGAAGTCGGCACCTTGACTATCGTGCCATTCTCTCTGGCTGTTGCCAGTGAATGTGGCAAACTCGACGATCAAAATAGCGCTTATGTGGTCGAGACATTACGCTTCGCCGGCGAGAAAAATATGAATGGCGAGTTCGATGCCGTGGTGACGGGTCCTGTGCATAAAGGGATCATTAACCAGGCTGGGATCCCATTCAGCGGCCATACCGAGTTTTTTGCTAATCAAGCAAATTGTCAGGATGTGGTCATGATGTTATCGGCTCCGGGATTGCATGTGGCACTCGTGACTACGCATATCCCCTTGGCCTACGTCTCTAAGGCGATCACTCGTGACCGCCTGCACCAGATTATAAAGATATTGCATAGAGATCTCATCGACAAGTTTGCCATAGAGCAACCCAAGATATATGTGTGTGGACTCAATCCCCATGCAGGAGAAGATGGTCATCTGGGCCGTGAAGAACTCGATACCATCATCCCGGCACTCGAAGAGTTACGTGAGCTTGGGATTAGTATTGTCGGTCCGCTGCCTGCAGACACCATTTTCCAACCTAAGTATCTCGAAGATGCCGATGTGATACTCGCCATGTATCACGACCAAGGCCTTCCGGTACTTAAATCTCAGGGGTTTGGTAGTTCGGTCAACATCACCTTAGGACTCCCTTACATTCGTACTTCCGTCGATCATGGCACAGCGCTGGATCTCGCCGGTACGGGTACTGCAGACATAGGAAGCTTCGTCTGCGCACTAAATAAAGCCATAGATTTGGCAGTAAAAGCTGGATAATAGAATAGCAGATGAGTAATAGAGTACATTTAGGCCATACAGCCAAAAAACGTTTCGGGCAGAACTTCCTGACAGATCATAACATCATTAATCGTATTGTCGGCGCTATAGCACCTGACAATGATCATGTCATGGTCGAGATAGGTCCCGGTCTCGGCGCGCTAACAGAGCCCGTTGCCGAATCCATAGATAAGTTGACTGTGGTTGAGCTAGATAGAGATCTGGTTGCAAGGCTACAAGAGCACCCGACTCTGAAACATAAATTAGAAATCCATCAGGGAGATGCCCTAAATTTTGATTTCAGCCAACTGATAGAAGAAGGCAAGGAACTTAAAGTTTTTGGCAACTTGCCTTATAACATCTCTACTCCCTTGATGTTTCATCTGTTCGAATTTGCCGAACACATCAAGAACATGCATTTTATGCTACAAAAAGAGGTCGTATTAAGGCTGTCAGCTACGCCTGGTACTAAGGCCTATGGGCGCTTGACCGTGATGGCTCAGTATCATTGCCAGGTTATGCCGGTACTCGAAGTGCCACCTAGGTGCTTTACGCCATCACCTAAGGTTGATTCTGCCGTGGTGCGATTAGTGCCTTACAAACAGAAACCTTGGCCATGTAAAGATGTCGAATTTCTTAGGCGCATGACAACGACGGCTTTCAGCATGCGTCGCAAGACCTTACGTAACAACCTAAAGCATATGATTTCTGATGAAGAGTTCTTGGGTCTTAACATAGATTCATCATTGAGACCCGAACAGATAACTGTTGAGCAATACGTTTCCATGGCGAACATGCTCTTAAACAAGAAAGCTGGAGAGCAAACTTAATTCATTCTCTCGGGACTCTCGATGGTGAATGAACACAAGAATACATAGAAATAGAATCGGAGGGCTTGCCCTCCTTTTTTTTGTCATTAAAGGTAACTTATGTCTGAGCTAGGGTCGACCATCAAGGTTGAAGTCACAACTGAATATATTGAAGAACAGTCATCTCCCAAAGAGAAGAGATATCTTTTTAGATATACCATCACCATCATCAACCTAGGACAAACAGCGGTCACATTGGAAAGCCGCCATTGGCGTATAACCGATGCTAATGACCATAAGAGTGAAGTCCAAGGCGCCGGAGTCGTCGGTGAAACCCCGAGAATAGAGCCTGACAATGCCTACCAATATACCAGTGGTACTGTACTGGAGACTCCCCTAGGTGTCATGCAAGGAACCTATAGCATGGTGACAGATGAAGGTGAACAATTCCAAGCGACTATTCATCCATTTAGATTATCCGTTCCAGGTTTACTTCACTAATTTACAGGCGCTGTACTAGATGGCTAACTACTTTGTCGGGGATATTCAGGGTTGTTTTGAAGAGCTAGAGCGAGTACTTGCCAAAGTTGACTTCAATCCTTCCACAGATGTGCTTTGGGCCGTTGGCGATCTCATTGCCAGGGGACCTGAGTCACTTGCCACCCTAAGATACTTCAAGCAACTCGATGGTTCCGCTAAGGTGGTATTGGGTAACCACGATCTCCACCTGATGGCGGTTGCGGCAAAAATTAAACGCGTTAACCCTAAAGACCAGCTCGAAGCACTGCTGGAAGCTGCCGATTTAGACTCATTGATTGGCTGGCTAAGGCTGCAACCTCTGGTGCAGGAGCTCCCCGAGCATAATATCGTTATGACTCATGCGGGCGTCCCTCCCCAGTGGGATATTCAGACTCTCAAAAGCCAGGCTCAAGGTGTCAGTAATGCCTTAACTGCCCAAGATTATATTCCATCCTTGATCGCAAAAATGTACACCAATCAAGCAAATATCTGGGACCCTAAGGCAGCAGAGTTACAAAGAAACATATATTGTATCAATGCCCTGACTCGCATGCGCTTTCTACACCTCGACGGTGGGCTGGATTTCGATTGTAAACTATCTCCGAGCGATTGCCTCGATCCCAGCCTGACACCTTGGTTTAATTGTGATGGATTAACCAAGAAGACGCATACCTTGATTTTCGGCCATTGGGCCGCCGTGATGGGCAAAGTAGAAAGCGATAATATTTATGCCCTGGATACGGGCTGTTGCTGGGGGGAGCATCTGACGTTATGGCATATGGAGTCAGATCAAAAAATTATCCAAAATAAGTTAAAAAAGAGTTAAACTAGCGCACTACTCGGCCGATATAACAAGAATGAAAATACTTATCTTCTGCCAGCCCTTGATTTTAAAAGACCTTTTTATTAGGGAATAGTAACGTAAATGTTACAGGAAAATATAATAATCGGAGTACCCTATGAAAATGAATGTCGCTACCCGGGTCATCGGCGGGTTTAGTATCGTTACTTTACTATTAGTTGGATTAGGCGCAGCCTCACTATTAACCAATAGTAAATTGAAAACCAGCACCCAAGTGCTACAAGAAGTCAGCATTCCAGCACTGGAGTCTAGTGGTCATCTCTTACATGGCATTGCTCAACAAGAGAAGCAGATCTTAGTTGCATACCATACTAAACATTCCCAGGCTCTGCCCCCAATATCTAAGCAATTCTCGACATTAGATCAAGAGTTCAGTGCCAAAATAGCACAATTATCCAGCATTGTCGGCCAACAGGATCGCGCCGACTTCTCGGGTACGATTTCAAATTTACGCCAGAGTTACCGAAACTTCATCTCTAATGGCGAAAAAATGATTAAGACCCGTGAGAACTCCTTAGTGACTCAGGAAAAACTCGTCATTAAATTAGAAGATCTAGAAGTAGCCGCCGATGACACGGCTTCCTTGCTACTCGATCTTATTGATCTGGAGATGAGTGAAGATCTCACTGAACAAGAGATTGCAGCCACAGCGGGCAACATAGATAACAGCTTCAGCAGCATAGTCAGCACTAGCTATGATCTGATCAACAGTAAAACTAAGCAAGAGCATCAAACCATCTCCAAAGAACTGGATTACATCGTCAGTGAGGCCAGAAATAAACTCGAATATGTCACCCGTCACTGGGAGGGGGTTATCGATGATACTCTGTTAAACAGCATCAATGAGGAAGCGAGTAAAGTATTTAGCTTGCTCGGTGGCAGTGGGTCTATACAAGCCATGAAAGGACGTCAGCTTAACTTCCTGAGCTCCACAACTCAAATGTTGGCCCAAGTAGAAAAAGATGCGCTGAGTGTCAATGAGAGCATGCAGAGCCTGACCAATAAAGTAGAATCAGTCTCGAATAGCGTGAGCCAGAGTGCTATCGATGATATAGATGCTGCGAGCTTAAACACCTTAATACTGATCATCTTCGCCATAATCGTTGCCATCGTTATCAGTATCGCAGTGATCACACCTTTAAAGCGCTCACTGGATAAAGTCAACAACGCTCTCAATATTTTAGCTTCCGGAGACTTGACTCACAAATTAGATGATTCGGGCCATGATGAGTTTGCCGAACTATCTCGCAACTGCAATCGTCTGGTGGATAGTTTAAGAGACCTTATCCAGGGGATCCTCGACCGCTCGAATCAACTTGCTGCCGCCGCCGAAGAAACCTCGGCAATAACAGCCCAAACCACTGCGGGTATCCAGGAGCAGAAGAATCAAGTAGACCAGGTGGCCACGGCGACGACTCAGTTGAGCTCCAGTGCCGAGCAGGTGACTAGAAGCGCCGATGATGCGCTGATTCAAATCAAGCAAGCCGATGACGAAACGCGACATATACGCGCAATGGCAGATGAAAATAAGCAGACTATCTTGGCTTTAGCCGATGAAGTTTCCAAAGCGGGCGTAGTCATCAATAAATTGCATTCCGATAGTGCCTCTATTGGCTCTATTCTCGATGTGATCCGTGGCATCGCCGAGCAGACCAATCTATTAGCACTCAATGCCGCCATCGAGGCTGCACGAGCGGGTGAGCAGGGGCGAGGCTTTGCCGTCGTAGCCGATGAAGTACGCAACCTGGCATCGAGAACCCAGGACTCAACCCAAGAGATCCAGCAGATGATTCAAGTCCTGCAAGAAGGCGCTCAAGAAGCTGTTGCCGTAATGGAGCTAGGACGCACTCAGGCAAATTCTTGTGTAGAGAAAACTGAGCAGGCTAACCTGGCATTAGAAAGTATCAGTGAAGCGGTTCACAAGGCACATGACTCGGGAACCCATATTGTCAATGCAGCTCAAGAACAGAACTTAGTGAGTCAGCAGGTGTCAGAGAAACTCGAGCATATCGCCGCCATCTCGGAAGAGACATCGACGGGGGCCGAGCAGACCGCTCAATCGAGTCATCAAGTGGCTCAGCTGGCTGAAGAACTGCAGGCATCTGTGAGAGAGTTTAAGGTTTAGGGCTAGAATCTAGGAAATAGATTCTAGGAAATAGATTCTAGCACTAAAAAAATGCCGGATACGTGAGTATCCGGCATTTTTTTAAGTTCTGCTATTTTATAAAATCTACCATGAAACTGATTAACCGCCTGCAGTTCTCTCTTTTATCGCCGTAGTGATGGCACTAGCACCGTGGCCATTAGCCTCGGCCCAATCAGTAATGGTATTACCATCGGCTTCGGCAGCCGTAAGATCTGATACTGAGAGGCGTTTAGCGATGAAAGTGCCCACTTTATCTGAACCGCTCTTCATGGCGGTACGCAGTAAACTGTCACCATTACATGTCACACCCGAATAGATGTTACGCAGCTTTACGCGATTTTCTTTTAACTTCTTGCGCAAACGATTCTTGTCATTTGTTTGAACATAATTACAGATATTTGCAGCAAGTTGATCTGAATTGGCTTGTACTGGCATAGAAAATGCCGATGCTGCGATCATTGCAGCAATGCTTGTAGGCAACAGACGCATCTGATACTCCCTCTTATTATTTATTTTTATACTGTAGAGCATCAAACTAGCAAAATTTTATTTGCCCCACCCTAAACTTTAAACATAATGCTGACGCTAATTTAACATTTTTTTACCAAATTGATAAAGCTATATTCTAAACCTTTATCATTTATTGATGTTTCTTGGCTGATCCGCTGCCAAGACCCATCATCCCATCGGGGAAAATGCGTATCGCCATCAACATCTAGTTTGATCTCAGTGAGATATAGTTTATCGGCCTGACTTAAAAGAGCGGCATAAAGCTGTCCACCACCTATTACCACCAGTTCTTCACACTCTCCAGCCGCTGCAACAGCGCTTTCAAACGAGGTCACACAGGTCACTCCAGCAATAGTTAACCCTTGTTGACGGCTAATGACTATATTGAGCCTTCCAGGAAGCGCGCGACCTATGGATTCATAAGTCTTACGCCCCATGACGATCGGCTTACCTAAGGTCATGGCCTTGAAGTGCTTGAGGTCTTCAGGAAGATGCCAAGGCATCTGATTATTTTTTCCAATGACACGATTATTAGCCATCGCAGCTATCATGGCGATTTTCATTGTTATCTCCGGGGGGGATCTGTGACCCACTTATATTCAAATGATGTTTAGCAATAGAAAGCCTGACAAACATGGCCACCGAAGACGCACAAAAGGTCAGTATCGATGCGGTAAGATCACCAGCGAACAAATGACAGAAGCTCGCGCATGACAAGCCTATCATAGGCACTAGGTAACGTTTTGGGTAAGTTCTAGACTGGATCCGGGAAAACCGCTCCCTGACTTGATTGAGGCCATATATGCCTCTCTCTGTGAGTAAGCAGATTCTCTGCGGTTCACAGATAATGGTCATGGTCATGTTCATGTTAATACCATGCCCACGGATGCGCCGAGTCGTCGTGATACAGCGGCCATGAACTAGGCTGGTTAATACTAGTGAGTTTGAAGAGATAGAGATTTCGACACTGGTGAGAGCCAATGCATAGCCCAGACGCTGACGGAACTCTTCGACCAGTTCAGAATCAGCGCCATAGACTAGTAGGAGTTGAGCAACCCCGACACCTTGCCGGGTTATTTCATTCTGAGTATCTGCGTACACATCAATCCCGAAGAATATAAACTCAAAATGGTGCTCCAATCCACACTACAAGCGGTAAAGACTTACCTTTGATAGATCACTTTGACATCGTAATCGTCGTCATCGAAATCATCATCATCTAGGTCATCACTAACGAAGTTTTCATTGAGTTCATCACTATCTTTATGATAGTTATCCCACTTAAATTCAACTTCTTGGTCTTTATCGATGGCCTCTTCTTCAGGCAGGGCGTCAATGAAATCCATCAGCTTGAGACTTAACTCTTGTGTACCGTCACGGTTATAAGCCGAGATGGTGAAGACTTCACCCTCCCACTTAAGCTCTTCCACTATGTGGGCTACACGTTCTTTAAGCTCTTCTTCGAGCAGCAGATCTATCTTATTGATCACCAACCATCTAGGTTTGCCGGCAAGCTTAGGAGAGTGCTTCTCGAGTTCGCCAACAATGGCACGTGCCGACTCAACAGGGTCGCTGCCATCGATAGGCTCGATGTCAATAAGGTGCAATAGCACACGACAACGTTCTAAGTGTTTCAAGAAACGAACACCGAGTCCGGCACCATCGGCAGCACCTTCGATCAGACCAGGAATATCGGCAATCACGAAGCTCTGACCATGTCTAGGATTAACAACCCCTAAGTTTGGCACTAGCGTGGTAAACGGATAGTCGGCCACCTTAGGTGTGGCTTTGGATACTGAACGAATAAAGGTCGACTTGCCCGCATTAGGCATGCCTAACAAGCCCACATCGGCTAGCAACATAAGCTCAAGTTTGAGACTACGTACTTCGCCTGGTGTGCCCAGAGTTTTCTGCCTTGGCGCTCGGTTAGTACTACTCTTGAAGCGAGTATTACCCAGACCGTGGAAACCACCTTTGGCCACTAACATTTTCTTACCGTGAGCAGTCAGATCACCGAGAGACTCCTGAGTCTCTTCATCGATAGCTCGGGTTCCCACTGGTACTTTAAGTATCAGATCCTCACCACCATGACCGGTACAATCACGTCCGCGACCATTTTTTCCACGCTCGGCGCGATGAAAGCGCTCAAACTGGAAATCGATTAATGTGTTGAAGCTTTCATCTGCTTGCAGATAAACATCACCACCATCACCACCATCGCCGCCATCCGGGCCACCATCGGGTACATATTTTTCGCGTCTGAAACTAACGCAACCACTACCACCATCACCAGCTTCAACTCTGATCACAGCTTCATCGACAAACTTCATATCTACTCCTGGCACCACAGATTAAACGAATTATACTCGTTTCTGCTTGGGGTCGCCAAAACAATTCTTAAATATTTAAAACAATAAAGCCCCACCAAAGGCGGGGCTTTCATAAGCAATCTTAGCCGAAGCTAAAGATTAGCCTTCGATGCTAATGAACTTACGGCTCTTAGGACCTTTAATCTCGAACTTAACTTTACCGTCAGTCAAAGCGAATAGAGTATGGTCACGACCCATACCTACGTTAACACCAGCGTGGAATTTAGTACCACGTTGACGAACGATGATGTTACCAGCAAGAACTGACTCACCACCGAAACGCTTTACACCAAGACGTTTGCTTTCTGAATCGCGGCCGTTACGAGTAGAACCGCCAGCTTTTTTATGTGCCATGAGTTAGACTCCTAATTAAGCGTTGATAGCTGTAATTTTAACTTCGGTAAACCACTGACGGTGGCCCATTTTTTTGTCGTGATGCTTACGACGACGGAACTTAACGATAGTAACTTTATCGTGACGGCCGTGGCTGATAACTTCAGCAACAACCTTTCCACCTTCGACTAAAGGTGCACCAATGTGTACAGTCTCACCGTCGGCAACCAAAAGAACTTGGTCAAATTCAACAGTATCGCCTGTAGCGACTTCTAATTTTTCTAAACGTAATGTATGGCCTTCAGCAACACGATGCTGCTTACCACCACTTTGAAAAACAGCATACATAGCTATTTTACTCCGGTATTCTAACACGCCGGCTCATTTAATTGAGGCAGGGGTGTTATAAAAGCTTTAATGACAATGGTGGCGGATTCTACGCTAAGAAGAGTAAGCTGACAAGCCCTAATCACTAAAGAATAAAAAAAGATCATAATTACCCGCACTATTCTCCTCAAGTGCTGTTTTACGGCGCTTTTTTAGGTAGAATCCCATGATTATAACATTAAGCATTAATTTTGGGCCGACAAATACTTTTCAGCCCCACGAACCAGAGCCTCTTTATGGATTTGAACGCCATCCGTCAGTTAGCTGATAGCGACATGCAAGACGTCAACAAGCTTATATATACGCAACTTGAATCTGATGTTGCCCTTATCAATCAGTTAGGCTTCTACATAATTAATGGCGGCGGTAAACGCATGCGTCCATTACTCTCCATTTTGGCTGCACGTGCAATCGATTACCAAGGAGAGGCTCACCTTAAGCTAGCCGCAATCGTTGAGTTTATCCATACTGCATCCCTGCTCCATGATGATGTCGTGGACGAATCATTGCTACGTAGAGGAAGAGAGACGGCCAATGCCCTGTTTGGTAACAGTGCTAGCGTGTTAGTCGGTGACTTCCTTTACACTCGAGCATTCCAGATGATGACTGAATTAGGCAGTATGAAGGTGTTAGAGATACTCGCCGACGCAACCAATGTACTTGCCGAAGGCGAAGTGCTGCAGTTAATGAACTGTAACGTTCCCGACACTAGCGAAGCAAGCTATATGCGGGTCATCTATTGTAAGACGGCCAAGTTGTTTGAAGCCGCCACGCGACTCCCAGCCGTGCTAGCCGATAGCCCCATCGAAATACAGACTGCACTGGCGGATTACGGTAAGTACCTAGGCACCGCATTCCAGTTAACCGATGATCTACTCGACTACACGGCCAATACCGAAGAGTTAGGTAAGAACATAGGCGATGACTTAGCGGAGGGAAAACCTACGCTACCGCTGATCTATGCGATAGCTCACGGTACCGCAACAGAGCAAGCATTAATTCGTAAGGCCATCGAGCTCGGTGATGGTACGCAAAACATCGAAGAGATCCTTGTAGCACTGAAAAACTGTGGCGCATTGGAATATACCCATAACAGAGCCTTAGAAGAGTCTGATAAGGCTATAGCAGCGTTAACTTGTATTCCTGATAGCGAACACAAGCAAGCCCTCATCTCTCTGGCTAAAATTGCGGTTGAGAGAAAACACTAGAATCGATTAGTGGGTGTTGGCCTTTAAGTTCCTGTTTGCTACAAACACGGTTTTAGAGGATAAAAACCTCGATCATCTAGCTAAAAGACAGATCAAAAAAGGAGCCCTAGGGCTCCTTTTTTATTAGGCTTAACGTTAAGTAAGCTTACTTAACAAATTCTACGCCTAAGGTGATATCTGCTTTCAATGTATCTAGCATAGCATCACGGGCATTCGCTTCGAACTCACTCACGTCACCGTAAGCCAGTACTTTTTCGACGCCATTCTTACCCAGTAGAACTGGCTGAGCGAAGAATTCTGCATGCTCACTGCCACCATCGACATAGGCACACTCAACCACATTCTCTTCACCTTGAAGACCGCGAACCAAAGATAGACCGAAGCGACATGCAGCCTGGCCCATAGAAAGTGTCGCGCTGCCGCCACCGGCTTTAGCTTCAACCACTTCGGTACCCGCATTCTGGATACGAGTCGTCATTGCAGCAACTTCTTCATCGGTAAAGCTTACGCCTTCAACCTGAGACAATAGTGGCAAAATAGTCACACCACTGTGGCCACCGATAACGTTTAGCTTAACATCGGCGACGTCTAGTCCTTTCGCTTCGGCGATAAAGGTCTCAGAACGAATAACATCCAGTGTAGTCACACCGAATAGACGGCTCTTGTCATAAACACCGGCAGCTTTTAACACTTCAGCGGCAATCGCTACTGTGGTGTTGACTGGGTTAGTGATAATAGCGATCAGTGCTTTTGGACAAGTAGCGGCACACTTCTCAACCAAGTTTCTCACGATACCTGCGTTGATGTTAAACAGATCTGAACGATCCATGCCCGGCTTACGTGCAAC
Source organism: Shewanella sp. (assembly GCF_013214165.1). Taxonomy (GTDB): domain Bacteria; phylum Pseudomonadota; class Gammaproteobacteria; order Enterobacterales; family Shewanellaceae; genus Shewanella. The sequence goes on from NZ_JABSSM010000007.1 coordinate 81,402, forward strand.
ACCGGCAGAAATAAGTACCACATCGGCACCTTCCAGCGCAGCAGATGGATCTTGACCGGCAAAGCCTTTAACTTCGACTGCTGTCGGGATATGGCTTAAATCGACCGCAACACCAGGTGTTACAGGAGCAATATCATAAAGGGACAGTTTTGAACCGGCTGGCAATTGTGTTTTTAGTAATAGGGCAAGAGCCTGGCCAATACCACCAGCGGCACCAAGTACAGCAACTTTCATAGTTATCTCCGTCAATTCATGGGTATTTGTGATATAGATCTATCTTTCAAGACGGCGCAACATTACTGGAATAATGGATAAATTTCAATTCCCCCTTAGTCTTGATTAGGTTTTATTTCTAATTGCCATCGAGAAACCTTCTAATCTGGTAAGCGATACAAGCATTAACCAGCCCTCTCCAAGCTCAACAGATCACCTTGCGTACTCAGCTTAATCCAAGTCGAGCTATCTTAGACCAGACAGCAAACTCCGTCTCGACAGCTTGCATTTTTATTCAACCTGCTAGGGTATTTGTTGACAAAAAAGCCTGAAATATTCAAAATAGAGAAGATTTCTGAATAAAAGAACACAAAACTATGCAAGCAAATAAAAATCAAGACGAACTTGTTAAGACCTTTAAGTCGATTTTGAAAGAGGAGCGTTTTGGCTCCCAGAGTGAAATTGTTATCGCCCTACAAGCCGAGGGCTACAGCAATATCAATCAATCGAAAGTCTCCAGAATGCTGAGTAAGTTTGGTGCGGTGCGAACCCGAAATGCCAAGCAGGAGATGGTCTACTGCTTACCGGCCGAACTGGGTGTTCCCACGGCGGGAAGCCCGCTGAAAAACCTGGTACTGGATGTTGACCATAACCAGGCCATGATAGTTGTCAGGACAAGCCCGGGCGCGGCCCAGCTAATTGCACGCTTGCTCGACTCTATAGGTAAGCCAGAGGGCATTCTTGGCACCATTGCCGGTGATGATACTATCTTCATTACACCGGCTAATATAGACGAGATAAGCAGGACATTAAATACGGTAAAGTCTCTGTTTAACTACACGGATTAATCAAGTTCCCGAAGGAAGAGTGAGATCCCTGGCCTAGGAAGCTCATCAATTCCATCATCGAACAAGAGACGCTTATGGCGTCTCTTTTCATTTTATGTTGAAAAATAACCAGCAGTTCCTTGCAGCACAAGCTCATCCCCACACACCTGCATCGGCACATCCAGCATACTCAAATGCCGACCCGTGTTCTCAGCGTAAAGATAATAGACCACAGAAAATATTCAATATATTGAATCACACTTTAATTCGTGCGAGAGTGAGTCAGACTATGAGAGGCAGCTTCTGGCTAAGGACGTATGATGACAATAAATGGAATAATTAAAGTCGATGATATTTGCTGGGAGTCCTGGCAACATTCAGAACAATATACCAGCCAACAGAAACATATCGGCGATGCTGCTGGATGTGAAAAAATAGGTGTGACCATGGAGCGTCTCGCTCCAGGAAAAATATCAGCCGTAGCCCACTATCACACCAAAGAAGAGGAACACCTTTACGCCTTAGAGGGCGAAGCAAGCTTACTCATCGATGGCGAGCCTCATCCTTTTAAGAAGGGCGACTATATCTGTTTCAATGCCGATACAGCCATAGCTCACACACTCAAAAATGACTCAGACCAGGAGTTTGTATTCCTGGTCATAGGCAACCGAGATAAGCACGACGTGGTGGTCTATCCGGAAAACAACAAGGTCTTGGTCAGGGCAGTCAATGAGATCTATGCCAAGCGCCCAACCAATTACTGGGATGCGGATACTCAAGACTGATCCGGTTAATCTCAACCTATAAACGAGCGCACTTGAGGGGCTAAACCGAAACTCTGAGTGTTTTTCGGTTTAAATCACTCAGTATTTAACGACTAAGCGATACCGGCACTGCTTGACTCTCAGCGTCTAGATATTTAACCATGACAAATCAAGCAGGCGCCGAAAACATTCTCTGGCGAGCCAAAGCCATCCTAGAGTTGGTGGGGGAACGAGTAGATAGCACTGTTAAGCTATTTACCTATACTCCAAATGAAAAAAACAAAAATAATGCTGTACAATTTTTGATTATAAGGTATTATTTGCCTCGCTCAGCTGTTTAGAGTTATTAGTGATAAAATAAGTAAAAAGTAAACCTTAGATTTCTTCGTTATTGTTGTTATCCTCAGTTTCCCTTATCTTCATCGTCACATTCAATAATTCAATTTCAGCACATCGCATACTGCGATATTTTTTTATGAATTTAACTATAAGGGACACAACATGTCTAATTCAACAACTGGTCTAGTAAAATGGTTTAACGAAGAGAAAGGTTTTGGTTTCATTACTCAAGACAATGGCGGCGCTGACGTATTCGTTCACTTCCGTTCAATCGCTTCTGACGGCTTCAAGACTTTAGCTGAAGGCCAGAAAGTATCTTTCGAAGTAGAGCAAGGTCAAAAAGGCCTTCAAGCAGCTAACGTAGTTGCGCTTTAACTTTGTAAGTTGACGTAAATGGTTTTATGACCATTTACGTCATATTTCATGCTTAACTTATTCATTTATACCGATTCTACCAAAATATTAACATTTCAATCATCTGCTTTATGTGTATGTCGTTACGTTGCTCACTTTCTTCGTTATATCATTATAAATAAACATTTACAGCTTAAAGCTAATTGTAAGTTTGTACTTATAGTGCATTGATCTTGCAAAAAAACCAAGCTCAGACACGATTTAACGATCAATATTGGTTGCAACACCAAGCCAGCGGCTCACTCCCCTAACAATCCAAAAGGTAATATAGACAACAGAAATATAGAGTTATCTTACTGTGATGAAACCTGCCAAGGTAAAATCGTTAATAGTGAAAATCAGCTTATCGGTAACTTCTCCATCTCCTGCTAACTATCCAGTTACAGCATCCCAAATTTAGCTTTTCTTGAAAATGTTGTACTGGCTTTATTGATGGGCGAAAAGTGACTTCGCGATCAACAATCACTTTGCAACAAATGCATATCGCCTGGAGAGCTTGATATAGAGAAACAGTGACAGGAAAATCACCCCACCACCCAAGGCCTTTTGTAATTCAATCGTCTCATCCAACATGGTCACACTCAACATCATGGTCCAGATAGGCTCTAAAATCATGATCAAAGCGGCGGTTTCCATCTTTACAGAATATTGCCCCATAGTTTGCAGTAAGTAGCGTATCGAAGTCGCAAAAATGGTAGAAATAACAAACCAAAATATTAAGTTACTACTGATTTCAAATGCATATTCTTGAGTAAAGCCTACATAAACTACACCCACAATCCCTACCGTAAATAGCTGCAAACATATTGAAACTAACGGAGTGAGTTGGCTGCTGATTTTCTTATTCAGCACGAAGTGAATAGAAAGAAGTACCGCTGCAAGCAGAAAAGACAGCTGACTTGCATCGACTCGCCAGCCATTGCCTAACGTCAGCAACATCATACCCATCATGCTGACAGGCAAGGCTAACCAAAAGGCTTTGTTCGGTTTTACCTGAAAAAACATCCATGAGGTCACCGGGGCAATGATCATAGCTAAGCTCATGATAAACGCCCCTTCAGACAAGCTGCTGCTAATCGACACAGCATAGACCCAAACTTGCAATGCGAGCCCTAGAAAGACACCGACGCCACAGGCCAATAGCACCTGCTTAAGGGTTAACTTCACGATATGCTTATAGCAGAACGGCAGTAAAACAAGGCTGGCAAGCAGGAACCTTATCGCAATAAACGCCTCCCCTGGCATCTGCAACACCACTAACTTAGACGCTATCCAACCTAGTGCAGCCAGTAAGGTGGCTATAACTAGGTACATCTCTGCACGCATCAACGACTCTCTTTTTTATTGTGTGGGCTTGAAATCGAGAAGCATACACTTAAATTTCAGTGCATCAAGCGGCATGATACAGACTCGGCTCAGGCTAACAATAAAAACTAGGTTTGATTGGCTACTTATGCTTTTCAGTTTCCCGTGTAACCAGAATAAAGGTCAGGTACATCTTGGTTGGTAAAGACAATGCCATGCCAAAGGCGACACACATAGCACTGATCATGATGCCTATTACGCCCATAGCTTCGATCATGTCGCTGAAGTTGTGCAAGTAAATACCAAGTAAGATTAAACATACGCCCACAGTGATACAGGTCTTTAGAATCAAAATCAGTTTGTCATCAGTCACGATTATTTTCCATTTATCGACATCATGTTCGACTAATATATTGAACCTATCAGGCCTATTACACCTTGATTAAGATCAAAGACTCAACTTGTCCTCAATCACAGCAAGCTGCTTAGTCTGATGCCAATGCTGTCTCAAACTTTGATAGAACTTTAGATCCAGCTTGCCTTCTGTAGAAATTATCAATAAAAAGTCACTGTCATCATTGAGCTGCACGGTAATATTCGTCGCTTGCTCTACGCCCTCTCCAAAGTCTACCTTAAGATTTTTTACATCAACGAAATCTGCCGTGGCGACCTTAAGCTCACCGTCTTCTTCCCAATAAGAGAACACAGATGAATGGGTGAACCCATTACCGTCTTCCTCGTAACTGATGACCCCATCACTATAGAACATCAAGATATCTTCATTTTCCTTGATGATCTGATTGTCATTCATAAAGTCGACGCTACTTTGCCAAACCTCATCGCCGGTCATGATTTTACCCGACGGAAAAATGGTTAGTTCACTGCCAATATCGAAGAGGATCCAGGGGATAAAGAGCAAGGAAATCACTGTGTGGCGTATTTTCCAGGCTGAATTATCAATATAGGCTGCAGAGTTTCTGCCATTGAGCTTAATGATATAGCTGACCAAAGGAAACAAGAGTATGGGTGTCGATAACACGCCAGCTAGATACCAATCATTTGAATTATACGTGTAATTAGCAATGAAGAAGAGAATGGCAGCCACAACACCAAGGCTCATTGGCATGATGCTATTTCGATTATATCTCTCCTTACTATCATCGACTAGGTGAGCAAATAAGCCATAGTACCAAAACGGACTAAAAATCCCCCTGGCGATTGGCATAATCCCTCCCTGCTCGGTCTGATTGACATATTTCCAGTTTCTATACATCCAATAACTGATATATATTCCCCCCGTAAAGAGTGATAGAAAGAAGAGTTTACGTCTTGAAACTGGATAATACTTCTCATCCGGATACTCGAGTCGACTTTTTGAATCCAAGCGCCAAGTGACAATGGCGTATATTAGACCTAAGCAGTTAAGCAACACCCAAAGAAAAATCAGTTGGTCTTTTTTATCAAGCGTATTACTAGCAGCAGATTCTGACTCGCTGGTATCACTCACAGCAGGAGTAGCACTCCCTTCACCATAGGTCATCACAGAGTAAGACAGCGAGTCTTCAATCTTGTTGATTGCGTTAATGTAGTCGCCAACATTCATCGCAGCGATATACTCAGTTTTAGACTCATAATTAAACGTTAGCGTTAACGTTTTCTCTGCATCGTCGAAGTTGGAGGTAAATTCATAGATAAAATACGGGTTGCTCTGCGTTGTCGTTTCATCCGGAAACTCCCACTCTCCATTAGAGACCTTTACATGGATCTTGTGAGAGATGTTATTAGGATATCGGCTGAAAAATGGCGATTGACGATGGGCATTTTTTGGCTTTTTTAAGGCATCTAGGAGCGAATAACTGACGAAATTGACCTTAAAGTTTGCCCCATCAGGCTGCCATGCATTGTCTATCTGATACGTTTCTTGTGCATTAATGGCCCCAGTTTGCTCATTGTCGACGATGATGAGTTTATTGGCTGATATTATGTCTGGAAAGTCGTCTCGATAATAATCTTCATAACGAGTTTGAAGGGCTTTTAGTCCTATATCTTCGAGTTGATAACGAAATGATTGCGCCCGGAAGCCTTGATACTGACTCTTAACAGATAATGACGCCTGCCCTTTAAAACCTGCACTTAAATCGTAGGATTCAGTCACGATTAACTGTGATTTAGGATCTCCTATGCTTAACTCAGTCAGAGCACTGACCCCAGATTTAATCACCAGCCCGTAGTGATAATTGGCCTGATAGATATCTTCTAGCGGTCCTTTTTGATAATTCATTGTAGGGTCTAGCCAATACGTTTTCCCAGACACTTGTACTTTAGCGATCACATGGTTAAACGCATTGTTCGATACAGGCAGAGCGAGCAGTTCATGGCCATAATCGGTACTGACTAACACAGGGTCGGCGTCGATATCGAGTCCGTTAAGCAGCGCCATAAACAGCATGACCTTGTCTTTACAGTCACCATAACGCCTGCTTAACGTATCTTCAGCCAATGATGGCTGATGAGAATTGACTCCCATTTCAAGACCTAAATATCGGATCTGCTCTTGCACATAGTTGAGCGCTAACATCACACGTTTATTAGCGTCTCCGGTTTGTAACTTAATATCCTCAATGACTCGACTCACCCCTTCACCGGCCACAGAACCTTGGCTATAGAGAGGCATTGCCCAATCGACAACTTGCTCCCAGGAGTTCAATTCCGAAAAGTAAACTGTAGCGAACGGCTTGTACCAAGAGGGAGTATTGTCATCCAGTAAGAGTACAGGGCTATCTGTACGTACAATGGCATATTCAATATAAGCGTCATCGTCTATAGTCAGCCTGCTCTCGATGACTGTGTCTTGAGTGTTTTTGACATCGACATATAAAGGGTTTTGTTTCCCCCAAAGCACTCTTAGGCTCTGGACATGAATAGGGAAAGACCACTGTAAAGATCGCTCGAAGGAGAATATATTCTGATAGACAGGATTAGCGCCACGAATAGAATAACTGTACTCGATGATGTCACCCACTCGCACATCATCTAAAATAACGTGAGCCGTCAAACGCCCATCATAGAGCCCTTGTTCGATACGCCCCTCTTGCTTTAACAAAGATATATCACGGTCTAATAGCTTATCTATGACTTCAGAATGTCTAATGATCTGCATGGAATGAAACGTCAGATATTCATATAGTGGATCGAAACCCACTTCTATCTGAGAGACTTTATCTAAACCTCTTTGATTAACCACTAACTGGCGTAAACGGGTAAAACGAACCTGAGGCCTGGTTTCACCAACCTTCAATTGATTGTCTACCAGTAAGTAATAGTTACCTGAGCCAATTTCTTCAACCGGGACTTTATCCGGTGTCGAAGTATCCGTTATCTGTACCCAAGCAGGAACAGGGGCGATTGCGACGGTATAGTCAGGCCCAGCGAATGACACTTGAGGCATTAATACCAGCAGTAACATAGCCTGGAGATAGCAGAATAAACGACGAGCTTGAGGCATGCAGCTTGTGTAAAAATGAATAGAAGTGAAGATTGAAATAGACAAGAGCAGCATCCTTTGCTGTTGAAGAACGAATATAGATCGTTACGGATTCATACCAATCGGTATTAAGCAGCCAAATTTGGCATTGAAAGCAACATTCTATATGAAAACCACTCGTACATTAAAGCAACTTACACTCAACTTGGTTTACATTTACTCAATTCGCAGCCAATTTTCTTGATGCCTTAGTTATGCCCGCTTTGCACCAAAGAAGGGAAGGTCCCGGAATAATACCGATGATAATAAGAGTTAAACCACATTCAAAGACGGCATCGAAATGCAGAACGACATGGTTTACCTAGCCTGTTTGTCTGAACCTAGATCACCAAGAGTCGGCATAAAAGCGCGCTTGCCTCGCTTCGGCGGTAGTGCAATCGGTAATATGGATCAATTCGGCCAAGGTGATATTGGGGTTGTCAGTGAGCAGGCGAGCCAGCTTTGCCTCTAACGGTTCTAGCTTGTCTGTATGATCGAGCAAGCCTGTGTCAATCTTTTGCATAAGGTAACCAAAACCACCGGCATTTTCCATTTTCAACCCTTGTGTCTTCAATCCTGCCGAATAGGATTGAATACTGATAGCGCCACCAGAGAGACTCCAATTTCTGGAGCGACGCACCCGCTTAAGCTCGCAGTGGTATTGCCGTGCAATTGCTTTGGCTTGTTTGACTTCCTCCCTTCCTATTCGATGAATAAGTGAGGGAAGTGAGACGATGATGTCTTCACTCATGGCTGCATTTCATTTATAGACAATATTTCATTCATCGACAGTACAGTTAACCCTAACCTAATTAAATCAGGGCGAAACTCGCTAGGTTAACAATAGGTTAAAGATATAAAGCTATTGAGTAAAACATAAAAAATAGCTATCCTATGGCTACAGGAAACCAAGTAAGACCGGAATTCAGGGATGAAGACAAGCTCATAGCTCTCTCTTAAAATAAGAACAGAGTTAAATGTAAGCAATTGATTCACATCAAACTTCCCCCTACTTTCACTCTTTGCAGATATCTTGTGACAAGAGCGCATGCCCTAAAATAACCTGCGATGTTTATAAAGTAGCACAAGTACCAACACTTAAAAATCAGAAGAGACCAAAATGAAAAGATGGAATATGTTCACATTGGCATCGGTAGCACTTTTTTGCCTTCAAGCCCCAACGTTTGCATCGGGATTGGATGCAACCTCGGTAAAAACCAGTGCACAGCCAGAAACTGCTCAAACGTTCCTCAAGCGTAAAATAGCAATCGCACGATTTTCAAATGAAACCCAAGCAGCCAATAGTTTTCTTGTCGACAGTTCTAACAATCGAATAGGCAAACAAGCGGCTGATATTCTCAGTGCGCGCCTGGCCGACACTAATAAGTTTATTATGTTTGAACGCCTTGATAGTGAGGAAGTCAACACAGAGAACGTGCTAAAAGGCATAAGTGATAGTGGCGTCGCTGTCGATTACTTAATCCTTGGTTCTGTCAGTGAATTTGGCCGCTCAGCAGAGAGCACCACAGGTTTATTCTCTAAGTCTAAAATACAGAAGGCTTACACTAAGGTTAACGTGCGCTTAGTCGATGTCACAACTGGAAGAATAATAAGTTCTGTTGAAGGCGCTGGTGAAGCGACCACAGAAACGAAGAAAACATTTGGGGCCGGCACATCCGCTGCATTCGATCAGAGTCTCACTGATAAGGCGTTATCACAAGCCATCTCTCAAATGATCAGTAATCTAGTCGAAAACATGACGGCCAAGCCGTGGAAATCCTATTTCCTATCGAAGGAGGATGGCAGCCTCATCATTTCAGGCGGCGCAGCACAGGGCCTTTCCGAAGGTATGGAACTAATCGTTTACCAGAATGGAAGACAAGTTAAGAACCCGCAAACTGGTGGCCTCATCTCTTTACCTGGAAAAAAAGTAGGTAAAGTACAAGTGCTATCAACATACGGCACTGACGAATTTGATCAAATTTCTTTCGTCGATATTGTTGAGGGTACGGTGAGTGATGACCTATCAAAATATTACCTTTCTGATAAATAAAATGAGACTGATATGAGAACAATAATATTTATATTTTTAAGTGTATTTTTAATTGCATGCGGATCAAATGTGCAGCGAAATGCAACGGGTTTAGAGCATGAACAAAAACTGGTCATCATTGCCGACGTATTAGTTGGCCATTCTATTACTGTAGCCGCCATCGATAACCATATCATCAAGAGCAAAGATTTAACTGACTATGCGACAGGTATTGCGGGCGCTGCCGATGCAGCAGATGAAAACCGCCAAATTTTAATCATAACATTGGACAAGGGATCCCATAGACTTTCTATCAAGAGCCCAACTGGCACAGTCCTTTACGCTAAAGAAATATACCTAGCTGATGGTCAAGTCAGAACAATACGTCTCTAAAAGGAAAAGCAACAAATGCTAACTAAAACAAGATACCTCATACTCGCCACAACATTTATGTTTGCAGGCTGTGCCTCGGTAACCGAAAGTGGATATTACTGGGGAAACTACTCTGAGACGTATTACGAATATATTAAAGCACCATCGGAGCAAAGCGTCACCAAGCATCTCGATGAGTTAAACAACATTATTGATACCTCGAAGAGCAAGGGCTTAAAGGTACCTCCGGGCATTTACGCTGAAATTGGTTACATTACAGCCAAACGCGGAGACAGCGACAAGAGTATTGGTTATTACCGTCAAGAAGCCCAATTGTACCCAGAGTCCAAAGCCTTCATCGAACGCTTAATATCAGATCAGAAATAGGAAAAAACATGCGCTTACTCATTGCAATTACAATCGTGTTATTTATGTCAGGCTGTGCAGCGACGACGACAACTAAAGAGGCCGCATTTCCTGACATGTATTCTGACGTTAATCGTCAAACCATGCTCATAGTGCCAATTATCAATGAAACCACAGCCGCCGAGGCGCCTGATTTTCTCAACGCGACGGTTGCCCAACCACTAGCGAATAAAGGTTATTACGTACTTCCAGTGCCTATTGTGAGCGATATCTTCAAAGAAGCGGGTATTGTTGATGGCGCACAGCTTAAAGGGGTCCCTTTCTCAACCTATAAGGATAAATTTGGCGCCGAGTCGGTACTGTTTATCAAGCTAATATCTTGGGAAACGAACTACCTTGTCATTTCAGGTAACGTTACTGTGGGTATGGAGTACATTCTAGTTTCAGCAGAGACTAATAACGTTTTATGGTCATACAAGAACACATTCGTGCTAGATACCTCAGGTTCTACTGGCAACTTACTGGCAGATTTAATCGTAACAGCGATAACAACGGCAGCCACTGATTATATCCCAGTGGCAAGACGTGTACACGCTAACGCGGTGAGAACACTACCCGTTGGCAAGTATCATCCTCAGTATCTCCAAGACGGCAAAGTTAAAAATGTCATCCCTGAGCTGGCTAGCGCCCCAGTAGAGAGATTCTAAACAACAGCTGATTATCAAACCGATAAGCTAGTTAGTGAGGCTGAGATAGCCTTGCTAGCTAGCCCTTCGAGCTTTTCGGCTAACTTCTATATGTATCAAACACCGACAAGGTATGCTCCTTGTACGCCTTACCCACGCGAGTCATTGTGGCAGCAGTGAGAGAAGCTGGAGTAATACAATAAGTGCAACAGATTAAGGTTGAAAAGTGAGAGAGCTGAAGGCAGAATTTTAGTTCTCACACACAAATTCAGAGTCTGTCATGAACAAACAGTACCATCAGCTCACTCAGGA
>NZ_JABSSM010000070.1 GCF_013214165.1 Shewanella sp.
CTTACCGCTAGCGATGTAGATAACGCCGACAACAGCTTCAACCCAATTACGGTTGACGGCGACTACGGTACTTTTACTCTGGCAGCCGATGGTCAATGGACCTTCGTTGCCAACAGCGCCTTCGATGAGCTTAATGTCGGCGACGAATACAGTGAATCATTTGATGTCACCAGCATCGATGGCACGCCATCTACTGTCACCATCACCATCGAAGGCAGCAACGATGCGGCGATCGTTAGCAGTGTAGATGTCACCCTGACTGAGACAGATGCGGCCCTCACTACTGGCGGCACACTTACCGCCAGCGATGTGGATAACGCAGATAATAGCTTTAACCCTGTAACCACAGTTGGCTCTTACGGCAGCTTCACTCTGGCAGCCGATGGCACCTGGACCTTCACGGCCAACAGCGCCTTCGATGAACTCAATGTCGGTGACGAGTACAGCGAAACTTTCGATGTCACCAGCATCGATGGCACGCCATCTACGGTCACCATCACCATCGAAGGCACCAATGATGCGGCGATCGTCAGCAGTGCCGATATCACGCTCACTGAGACAGATGCGGCCCTCACCACTGGCGGCACGCTTACCGCCGATGATGTCGATAACGCCGACAACAGTTTTAACCCAACTACGGTTGATGGCGACTACGGTATATTTACTCTGGCCGCCGATGGTCAATGGACCTTCACGGCCAACAGCGCCTTCGATGAGCTCAATGTCGGTGACGAATACAGTGAAACTTTTGATGTCACCAGCATCGATGGCACGCCATCTACTGTCACCATCACCATAGAAGGCAGCAACGATGCAGCGATCGTTAGCAGTGCAGATGTCACGCTGACTGAAACAGATCTAGCCCTCACCACAAGCGGCACGCTTACCGCCGATGATGTAGATAACGCCGACAATAGCTTCAACCCTATTACGGTCGATGGCGACTACGGTACATTTACTCTGGCAGCCGATGGCCATTGGAGCTTCGTTGCCAACAGCGCCTTTGATGAACTCAATGTCGGTGACGAATACAGCGAAACTTTCGATGTCACCAGCATCGATGGCACGCCATCTACTGTCACCATCACCATCGAAGGCAGCAATGATGCAGCAATCGTTAGCAGTGCTGATGTCACGCTGACTGAAACAGATCTAGCCCTCACTACAAGCGGCACACTTACCGCTAGCGATGTAGATAACGCCGACAACAGCTTCAACCCTGTAACCACAGTTGGCGACTACGGTATATTTACTCTGGCAGCCGATGGCCAATGGACCTTCACGGCCAACAGCGCCTTTAATGAACTCAATGTCGGCGACGAATACAGTGAATCATTTGATGTCACCAGCATCGATGGCACGCCATCTACTGTCACCATCACCATCGAAGGCAGCAACGACTTACCAATAATTAGCTATGCATCTGACTCTAGTGTCTCAGAAGAAGGTCTTACTGATGGCATAATTGATGATACTGGTAACCCGGACACCACAGACTCTGTCACGGCTAGCGGCACTATCAGCATCCAAGATGTTGATAGTGATGCGTTATCAGTCGCTCTTTCGGGGCCAACAGGCCTAACTTCTGCTGGCGAAACCATTCAATGGTCTTGGGATGCTGGCTCTCAAACTCTTACAGGCTTCGTTGGCACTCCAGGCGAAAGCACTTACCTTGAAGTCATGTCTGTCGAGCTTACGGCACCTGCTGGCCATACACCGGGAGATTGGGGTTATAACTTAACCTTACTCGCCCCGTTAGATCACCTTGATACTCACAATGAAGATGTACTTTCGATCGATATCGGCATTTATGTCAATGACGGTAACGGCGGGACATCTAATGGCAGCTTCACTGTTACGATAGAAGATGATGCACCGGAAATTGCCGATTCCGCCGCAGAAGCCGTCACAGATACACATATCCCGGATAGCTTAATTGGTGAGTTCTCATTCACAGAACACCATGGAAGATCCAACTCTCTGGACTTTGATGGTTTTACTATTACCGCCAGAGGGTTCGCATCATGGAATGATTCAACACTGGTTAATGCCGATATTTATGGCAGCAGTTATGGCTTAGGTGTGAGCAGTGTCGGTTCTCCATATCACAACATAGCTAACGAAGTTGACTTCCGTCATTTTGCCGACGGTAGCGAAGCATCAGAAGAGCTTGTTATCACTCTCGATCCTGGCACTATCGCCTACGGTGTCAATATCGAATTTGCCAGCATGTTTGGTGGAGAATTAGAGGTTGGTGTAGTCGAGTTCTACCGTGATGGCCAGCTCATTGGCACACAAACCTTTAGCTCAGATGCAGCCGATGGTGATTACGCGGCTTCATTCGAAGCTCTCCAAGGAGGATTCGATCAGATAATCATCAAAGCGACCGACAATGGATTCAATGCGGCACACGGTGACAATAGCGATATAACCATCAAGTCTATCGAATTCCTAGGGACAGATGGCCAAGCCATAGGCTACACATCTGGTACTCTCGATACTGAGTGGGGAGCCGATGGTGTCGGTTCACTCGTCTTTACCGGCAGTGATGAGAATGCCCTTCTCACGGCGACGGGTGAAAGCATATTAATCACTCAGTCTGGCAACACCATGTTAGGCAAGACGTCCGATGGAGAATTGATCTTTAAAATCGAATTTACACCTGGTACCGGTCAATGGGAGTTTTATCAGTTCCAGCTAATGCAAAGCCCAGCGGATGGCCAGATTGATTTTAATGTTGTCGCGACTGATGGCGACGGTGACAGTGTGACGGGCAACTTCGCGGTTACACCTCTGGTTGATGCTACGCCTATATCGACTAATAGCTCAGCCCAAGGCACTGAAGATACATCTCTTATTCTTCAGTGGAGCGATTTAAATGTAAACGACGCAGATACGGCTCAGGGTAGTCTGTCAATCAAGGCTGTATCTCTTCCTGATGCGGCCAACGGCAGCTTACAGCATTACGACGGAGCGAGCTGGGCTGCGGTAACGCTTGGTATGCAGTTAACCTCTGCGATGTTTGATTCGGGGCAGGTACGATTTACTCCGAATCAAGATCAGGCTGACGGAAACTTTGGCGGCATGGGGAATCAAGCCGATGCTCTGGCTAGTTTCACCTATATTGCCACTGACGGAACGACCGATAGTAATGAATCCACGGTGACAATTCACATATCAGCTGACGCCGATGCGCCTGAGTTATCGGCTACAGCAGCCAACCTGGTTTGGATTGATAAGGCTCCGATTGATACTAGCATTCCTGACAATGTTCAGGTTAATGATGAAGTTTTTGGCATCACTATAGACAAGGTCCTATCTGGAAGAAGTGTGGATCAAAGCGGTTCGACAGAAAATAATTACCTCACAGCCATGGGCATTGACGAGACTAACCTACTAAAAGGTGGGAGTGGCGATGATATCCTAATAGGCAGATCAGCAATAGACTTCCTAGTGGGTGGTGAAGGTGATGATATATTCATCGGCGGTGGCCAGGACGATTTTATCTATGGGGGCTCTGATACCGACACGGCTATCTATTCAGGTAATTTTGCAGACTACACAATCAGCAATAATTACGACCAACCTGCCGATTCACACCTGCTGCTCAATGATAACCGGGGAATTGATGCTAGTTCAGCAGATAACCTAGATGTTGGCGATCACCTCTATGGCATTGAGCGCTTGATATTTGCTGACGGTGTTTATCTTGTGGGTCCTGATGGCTCTATCACTCAATTACAGCTTAAAGAGATCCCTCTCGATATTGATCTAGCACTGGCTGACACCGATGGCAGTGAAACGCTGTCGGACATCACCATAAGTGATGTCCCAGATGGCGTTTACCTATCAGCCGGGGTCAACCATGGTAACGGCAGCTGGACATTATCATCTCAGCAATTAACAGACCTTAAATTAGCTGTCGAAGAAGGTTATACCGGTGATTTAGAGTTTGCCTTAATAGTCAGCGTAACTAGCACTGAGTCCAGTAATAATGATGTCGAGACCAGCTCGGTCCCAGTAAACATTTCATTGCGCGATCATGTTCAAGATAGCGGGTCTTTTGGTGATGACAAGATTAATGGGACTGAAAATAATGATTTTATTGTCAGTGACTCTACCGGCATTCAAGTTATTGAAGGCGAGAACTACAACATCGCCTTCATTCTCGACTCATCAGGCAGCATGGGAAGTAACAATGTAGATACCACTAAAGTTCAGCTATTAGAAGTATTCAATACGCTTCAGGCTAGTGCTACAGGACCCCATGGTGGTGTCGTCAATATTCTACTGGTCGACTTTGATAGCGGCACTAAGGTTAATATTTCTGTCAATTTAGCCGATACCAATGCAATTTCTCAATTAGAGGCTGCTTTAGATACGATTAGCAGCGGGGGAAGAACTAACTATGAGGCGGCATTTGAGTCTGCTATAGACTGGTTTAACCATGGTGAGGCTGCGTCAAACGATGGCACGAATCTTACTTACTTCATAACAGATGGCGAGACCAACAACTATGTCGTCGACACCTCACCGGATGATGTTCGGGTTTACAATGCATCAGGATGGAAAAATGATAAACAGCTATCGGAGCTACTATCAGACTATGTTCCAGGACAAGAGCTTATTCATGAAGGTAAAGTTATTGTTGATGAGTACGGTAATGTTAACTCTTGGTCCCAAGCTAGAGGTCAATGGAAGGGCAGCGCAAAAGGAGTATTAAATCAAGATGAGAATGGTGATTATGTTGTTAGCCTAATAACGAGTGGAACCAGCTCTGAGGCGGAAGCACAAGCGTTAACAGCATTCGCAGTTCTTAATACAATTTCGGACATCGAAGCTATCGGAATTGGCAATGGCATTGATTTAGATGATCTAGTCCCCTATGACTCTGATGGTCTGGCTCATGCCAATATCAATGCATCGAATCTTGCAAACATCATACTTGGATCAGAACAAGCGCTCATTCAAGGCGATGATAGGGTCGATGCCGCTGCCGGTAATGACATCATATTCGGCGACCTAGTCAAGTTCGATAATATCGAAGGTCAAGGCTATGCTGCGCTACAGAAGTATGTGGCCCAAGAGATGAATCAAGATGTTGCCGATGTTTCAGTGCAAGATGTCCATGAGTTTGTCATTGCCAACCCTGGAGTATTCGATGTATCTCGCACCGCTGATGGCGCAGACACCCTATATGGTGGAGATGGAGATGACCTTCTCTTTGGCCAAGGCGGTAACGATCTACTTATTGGTGGCTCAGGCGAGGATACTCTTATCGGCGGACTCGGTGACGACACACTAACGGGTGGATCCGGTGCCGATACCTTTGTTTGGTCAGCAGGCTCTACGGGAACCGATCACATTACTGACTTTAACTTAAGTAAAGATAAGCTAGATCTTAGCGACCTACTGCAAGGTGAAAATACCGATAATCTGGGGCAGTACCTGCATTTCACTGTGGATAATGGCACGACGACTATCGAGATTGATGCTAATAATGATGATCATGTCGATCAGTTAATCGTTCTCGATGGTGTCGACCTCTCCTCGGCATATGGTACTACAGATGAAGCCATAATTAATGGTTTGCTCGGCAGCAATGGTGATGGCGCTCTTATCATAGATAATCAAGCTTCTGCATCATCTAGCCCTACAGTCTTTGCCGATAATTCAGGTTCTGGGTCAAATCAGCATCAAGATGAGCAAATCCCGCATCTAATCCCTTAAATTAAGGTTAAATCTAACCATGGCCTATAGCAATATAGGTCATTATGATTAATAATTTCATAATATAAATAATATAATTTCAATAAATTCTTAGCATAATTCTTAAGGATAAGTTTTAGGTGTCTGTAACTGCTTCTAAGAAAACTGAGCAATGGACAGTTTCTGCCTCACAAAGAGTCTCTGTCGACCCCTTGCTAGACAGTTTAGTCCTGCTTACCGAATATTTCGGTAGCCCATGCTCCAGCGAATCGCTGGCGGCAGGGCTTCCCCTATCCTCTAGCGTCCTCACTCCGGAGCTGGTTCCCCAAGCTGCTGGCCGTGCGGGCTTAACGGCTAAATTAACCCGTAAGGGGCTAGATCAAGTATCGCCTATCTTCTTACCTTGTATCTTGCTGCTTAAAGATAAGAAGGCCTGCCTACTCAGGGAGATTGATTTCGATAAAGACAGAGCCGTGATTCAGCTGCCAGAAACCGGTGGAGAACAAGTCTTATCTATAGAAGAGCTAGAAGCTATCTACGTCGGTTACTTATTCTTGGTAAAGCAGCAATATCGCGGCGATATGGGTTTCGATGTTCACCAACATGACACTAGCAGCCACTGGCTGGTACAGACCCTTAAAGATTCTGCTCCTATCTATCGAGATGCGTTAATTGCCTCGGTATTGGTCAATATATTCGCCCTGGTTTCGCCCCTCTTTATCATGAATGTCTACGATAAAGTGGTGCCTAACCTGGCATTCGCGTCTCTGTGGGTGCTCGCGATTGGAGCCGGCATAGCCTATATTTTTGACTTTATCATGCGGCAACTAAGGGCTTATCTTATTGATGTTGCAGGTAAAAAAGTCGATATCATAGTTTCCTCACGACTATTTGCTAAAGCCATTGGCATCCCATTAGAGAAGCGTGCACCGAGTGTCGGTGGCATGGCAAAACAACTGGGTGAATTTGATAGCATTCGGGAAATATTAACCTCAGCGACGATTACGACTCTGGTGGATCTCCCCTTCGCTATCTTCTTCATGGTCATCATCTACGTTGTGGCCGGCGATCTGGCGATTATCCCGCTAATAGGCAGCATCATCATTATCGGTTATACCTTGATCGTGCAGCCTAAACTCAAGGCCGCGATAGAAGAGAGTAATAAATTCTCCAGCCTCAAACATGGTCATTTGATTGAATCTCTGGCTTCTCTGGAGTCAATAAAATCCAGTGGCGCCGAAGGCCTGATTCAGAAAAGCTGGCAGCAGATGATAGGCCATACGGCGAACTGGCAGTTAAAATCGAAGAAATTATCGACCTCAGTGACTAACCTAGCTAACTTTACCGTGCAACTTTCAGTCGTGTGTGTGGTTATCTTGGGTGTTTACCGAGTCGCAGATAATGCAATATCTATGGGTGGCATTATCGCCGCGGTTATCTTATCGAGCCGTGCAATCTCGCCAATGGCCCAATTGGCTGGCTTGATGACCCGAGGCAATCATACCGCCAGCGCTTTGCGTCAGCTAGATGAGATCATGGCGCAGGAAGATGAGTTTGAAAACAAGGGACACCTTGTCAGCCGTCAGCGACTGGAAGGGCGAATCAATGCCGATCATATCAGCTTCTCCTATCCTGGATCTGAGAAGCCTGTGCTACACACGATGTCACTCAATATCAAACCCGGTGAACGGATAGCCATCATAGGCCGCAACGGATCGGGTAAGAGTACCCTGGCTAAGATGCTTGTAGGCCTATACCAGCCGACAACAGGAAGCCTTAGGTATGATGGGTTAGATTCGGCTCAAATACATCCCACAGACCTACGCAGGAACTTTGGCTACCTGCCTCAGGATATCACCCTGTTCCATGGTTCCATCAGAGATAACATCTTGTTTGGCGCCAGACAGGTCTCCGAGCACCAGCTTATCAGGGCGGTTCAACTGTCTGGGATCAACCTGTTTACCGATCTGGAGACCGAAGGGCTAGATCAACAAGTTGGCGAAGGCGGTCAATCCCTCTCCCGTGGGCAGAGACAAACTGTCGCCTTGGCCAGAGCCACCCTGAATGATCCTCCCGTGCTGTTAATGGATGAGCCCACAGCCAGCTTAGATGCCAGAGCCGAGAAGCAATTCATTCGTGCGATGCAGAATGTCAGTCGGGACAGAACCTTACTGATTATCACCCATAAAATGCATCTGCTTAAACTTGTGGATCGCATCATAGTACTGGACCGAGGCCATCTCATCGCAGATGGTCCCAAAGACGAGGTATTGGACAAACTGAATAAAAGCTTACTCTCAGGAGCCGAAAAATGACTAAGCACCTGACGACCCAAGATTTAGAGATGATCGATGACGTATACGGCGCCATGATGACCGACGCGCCGACTAGCCATAGATTAATCATCTGGTCACTCGCGGCCATGATTGTGTGCTTTCTGGTGTGGGCCTATTTTTCTGAGTTGGATCAGGTCACCACTGGCATGGGAAAAGTCATCCCCTCCTCACAGATCCAGGTGATTCAGAGTCTGGATGGCGGCATCATGCAGGAGATGTATGTCAAAGAAGGCATGATGGTCACTAAAGGTCAGGCCTTAATGCGCATCGATGACACTCGTTTTCGTTCTGACTATGAACAGCAAGCTCAAGAGGTATACAGCCTTCAAGCCAACGTGGTCCGTTTAACAGCCGAATTATCCAGTATCACTATCACCAGCATGTCTGTCGACTGGAGAGAGCAGGTCAAGATAACTCCAAGCCCGCTGCAATTTCCTAGAATGTTAATCGAGAAGGAGCCGGCCTTAGTTCAACGTCAGTCTAATGAATATACAGGCCGATTGGATAGCCTGATTAATCAACTGGCTATTTTAGCGCGCCAGATCCAGCAGAAACAACAAGAGTCTAAGGAATTAGCCTCAAAGATAAACACACTTTCAAGAAGTTATCAGTTGGTTTCCCGCGAACTGGAACTCACCAAGCCCTTAGCAGTTAAAGGTATCGTGCCAGAAGTCGAGTTAATAAAAGTCGAGCGTGTCGTCAACGACATTCGAGGTGAGCTGGCTTCTCTTAGATTATTAAGACCTAAACTCAAATCTTCTCAGGATGAAGCGATATTAAAAAGGCGCGAAGCCGTATTAAATTTCGCGGCCGATGCCAGAACTCAGCTCAACGAACTGCAAACCAAGCTTTCTCGAATGAACGAGGCACAGGTCGGCGCACAAGATAAAGTGGATAAGGCAGAGATAATATCTCCGGTAAACGGAACCATCAAAACAATCCATATCAACACCTTAGGTGGAATAATCCAGCCAGGAGTCGATATCATAGAGATTGTACCATCGGAAGATCAGTTGCTTATCGAAACGAAAATACTGCCGAAAGATATCGCATTTTTACATCCTGGCTTGCCCGCCATAGTCAAGGTTACCGCCTATGACTTCACCCGTTATGGGGGATTAAATGGCGTTGTAGAGCATATTAGTGCAGATACAACACAGGACGAAGAGGGAAACAGTTTCTATCTTGTAAGGGTTAGGACTGGTTTATCCAGTTTGACTAAGGACGATGGCACTAAAATGCCGATTATACCTGGTATGTTAACTTCAGTTGATGTAATTACTGGGCAAAGATCCGTTCTAGAGTACATACTTAATCCAATTTTAAGGGCAAAAGACACGGCGCTCAGAGAACGCTAAGCCCAATAAAATCGACCTGGAGGGGTTAACATGAAAACCAGTACTATTCGGCAGTTAAAACGCAGCGCTCTTGCGTTAGTCGTTGGCGCGCTGATATTTCCGGCCTCGGCATATAGCCAGACACTGGAGCAAGCAGTCGCACATACACTAGATACTAATCCTGAAATTCGTATCGCCTTCAACCGTTTCAAAGCCCGGGAAGAGCAAGTTAACCAGGCAATGGCCGGTTATATGCCTACGGTAGACATCAGCGGTGGCTACGGCTGGGAGCAGACCAATAGCCCGTCGACGAGAAGAAAAGCAGGAGTCGGTGAAGTCGATGATGAAGGTGTTATCGAGCTAGAACGTGGCGAGGCCGGTTTCAGCATCAAGCAGATGCTGTTCGATGGTTTCTATACCTCCAGCGAAGTCGACAGATACAGCTTCGAAGCCAGTGCCGAGCAGTGGGCACTGTTTGCAGCAGCAGAAGACATGGCGCTGGATGTCGCTAAGGTCTATGTCAATTATATAAAAAGTGAGCAAGTCCTCACTCTGGCAGAGAAAAATCTTCTAAGTCATCAAGATATTTATGCACAGATCAAAGAAAGAACCGACTCTGGTCTAGGCTCAATTGCCGATCTCTCCCAGATCACCGGCCGCCGGGCCAGGGCTAATGCCAATGTGATCTCGGCAAAAAATAACTTTTATGACGCCAAGGCACAATTTGTGCGTGTGGTAGAGCAGCAACCGGAAGCACTGATTGTACCGGTTCCCGATGATGACATGCTACCGGAGGATCTCGATACCAGCGTCAGGTTAGCCCAAGAGAACCACCCTATATTGAAATCGGCAAGCAACGATATCGAGGCCGCGGTGAATGAACGGAACTCCGCCCAGTCTAATTACTATCCTAAATTATCATTAGAACTGGACGGTAACTGGAACAATAATTTGGATGGTGAAGATGGCATTGCTCTATTCAGTGATGTCGGTGGCCACAGTAATGACCTAGTTGCTATGGTCAGGATCAAGTACAACTTGTTCGCCGGTGGTAGAGATCGTGCCAGAGAGAGAGAGGCAAGCTACAAGATAGGTGAAGCCAAGGAGATCCGCGAGCGGGCTTATCGTCAAGTCGTCGAAGGTGTCAACCTGGCCTGGAATGCCTACGAGTTATTAGTACCGCAGAAAATGTATATTCGTGACCATGTGGTCGCCGCAAAGGATACTCAAGTGGCCTATAGCCAGCAATTCAATTTAGGCCAACGTACCTTACTGGATTTGCTCGACACCGAGAATGAGCTATTCGAAGCACGTAAGGACTATCTTGAAGCGGAATACGATGAAATTCTATCTGAATACCGTATTTTAAATGCTACCGGTCGACTACTCGAGTCTCTACGAGTCACTCGCCCGGATGTATGGCAAGGCGAGCGTAATTACGCCGGAGGAGTAAACTAATGAAAACCTTCATCACACTTTTAGCC
Source organism: Shewanella sp. (assembly GCF_013214165.1). Lineage (GTDB taxonomy): Bacteria > Pseudomonadota > Gammaproteobacteria > Enterobacterales > Shewanellaceae > Shewanella. The sequence goes on from NZ_JABSSM010000070.1 coordinate 10,867, forward strand.
ATCACTCTGCTCAGTGCATGTTCCAGCATAGTGACCATGGATGGCAATAGCACACAGGTTCACGATCTTAACGATATGGACAAAGACGGTGTCATTGTTGCCCGCGAGCGCTGTAACGAAACCGTTATGGGTGCCACGATTGACAATTATGGCTGTGGCAAGATTAAGCCCATTCACGAACGTTCCGAGCTAAAAATATTATTCGCCAACGACTCCTACTACATAGATCCTATGTATTACGATCAAGTCGAAGTCATTGCAACGTTTATGAATGAATTCCCTAACACGGATGTTACCATCGAAGGCCACTGTAGTAAGACAGGCTCCTACGAGCACAACTTAAGCTTGTCGCAAAACAGAGCCGATGCAGTGACTTCGCTGTTGGCCGAACGTTTCAGCATTGCTCCCGACAGGCTGACTGCTATCGGTTATAGCTATGATCGTCCAGTAGATGAGAGTGGCACCCATTTGGCGCACACTCGTAACAGACGCGTCATCGCAGAAGTCACCGGAGAAGACACAACGGCAGATATGAAATGGCATATCTATACCGTTGATGAAGAAGTGAAATAGAGGAATTAACAGAGCAACATGAAAGGCAGACTTATTCGTCAATTAACATATAAAAAAGTCTGCCAATTCACCATAGTGGCACTGGCTCTAGTCGCTTCGTGCCTTTATGCCTCACCCACGCAAAAATTGAATAAAGAGCACATAGTCTCGACTCTCGAGTCGAGATACGGTGAACGAGCAGGCAAAAGGGCTAGGGCCTGGTTTAAGGTACTCGATAGCGCTCAAGGTCTCAGCGAAAGAGAGAAGCTCACTAAGGTGAATAACTTTTTCAATCTTTTCCGTTTTGTTGATGACATCAAGCTCTGGGGTGAAAGTAATTATTGGTCTACCCCAATGGAGTTTATTGGAGTCAATGGCGGCGATTGCGAGGATTTCTCGATTGCAAAATATTTCACCTTACTTCAGTTAGGCATACCTGAAGATAAGCTGAGGATTACTATGGTAAAAGCAACCACTGTGAATCAATATCACATGGTGCTCGCTTACTATGAGAGACCCGCTTCTATTCCTTTGGTACTCGACAATTTAGATAGAAGAATAAAACCTGCGACTCAAAGAAAAGACTTGCTGCCGGTATACAGTTTTAATGGTCGACAGCTATGGCTAAACAAAGAAAAAGGACGAGGCGTTCTTGCTGGTTCATCTAAGAAACTGGCGAAGTGGAACGACCTAAAATATAGATTGGGTGTCGAAAGACTCAGAAAACCCAAATTAAGATTGGAGTAGCTAGAAAGATGACACTGTTTCGACAGATATACTCACTACTGTTTGGCCTATTTTTATTAGTGGTGGCAAGCCTAGGCTATGTGCAGTTTACTGAGACACAGAATTTTCTGACCAAGCAGATGGAGTCAGATCTTAACAATACCAGTAACTCTTTAGGGATCATGTTAATTCCGGATCTTGAAGCGGGTGATATTGTCGGCGCCGAAACCTTGATCAATGTGATCTTCGAAGGGGGTTACTACCAACAAGTTAAACTCACCTGGCTTGTCGATGGCAAACAGCAAGTGTGGGAAAACCCAGTCAATATTCAAGGTGTGCCACAATGGTTTATCGATCTGGACTTTTTTGAAACCATCAAGAAGGAGAGCACTATCACGTCGGGCTGGATCCAACTTGCCCGGTTAGAGATAACCGCCCACCCGGGATTTGGTTACCACGAGTTATGGGGTACCATGACTAACGCTATCCTAGTATTTTCTGTGCTTTTCCTGATAGCGATACTCTGCGCACGTGTCGGTCTCACCTGGATCCTACGACCCTTGCACGAGATCGCCGAGCATGCCCAAGATATCGCCCAGCGTAAATTTGGCCCGGACATGAAAGTCCCAAAAACCATGGAACTGAAATCTGTGGTACTCGCGTTTAATAGCATGTCGGATCAACTCAAGCAGATTTTTAACTCTCTGGATGAAGAGGTTGGTGAGCTGAGAAAGAAAAACCTGATCGATCAAGTCTCAGGCTTACCTAACCGCCAATATATGATGGGACACCTTAGCAGCTGGCTTAATGAGCCTAAGACTGGTGCCCTCGTGATGGCAAAATTTGGTTGGTTGGAAGAAGTCCATAGTAGATACGGATACCAGGTCAGAGACGAAACCATAAAACTACTTTCTCAGAAGATGAAAGAGCATTTAGACGTTATCACCAACTCAGTTATTGCTAGAATTTCAGCTTATGAGTTTGCATTTTTAATTTCCAGCGCAGAACATGAGCAAACCAGTAAATATCTACAAACGTTAATCCGCACCATAAATCAAGAGATGTCTAAAGCTGGCTGTAAGCCAAATGAAAACTTCTCCATCGGTATTGCCGAACGTATTGGACAGATGTCGGTGTCAGATATCTTAGCCCAAACTGATAACGCCCTTCAAAAAGCGATCAAAGAAGATAAGATTTTTCACTGGTTCGAAACCAACGAGAAACAACTATTTACTCGTGAACAATGGCGTGAGCATCTGAGTAATGCGATTAGCAAGCGACAATTCAAATTTAAGTGGCAGCCTGTCCACCTCAACGACGGTGATTCTATTACTCACAGAGAGCTCTACTGTCAATTGGAAATCGACGATAAAACCGTACATGCGGGCCAATTTATGCCCTACGTAGAACTGCTTTCTCTGGGTGCCCTGCTCGATAAATGCCTTATCGAGACGCTAACTACCCAGAAATTACTCGAAAGAAACTATGAACCTATCGCCATTAACTTAACCTTCCACAGTTTAAGTGATCCTAAATTCCATGAATGGTTAAATGGATTCTTACGCGCATCTAGCCTTTCTGAACGGATCTGTTTCGACATTCCGGAAGCTGGCGTATATAGCGACCCAGACTCTTGTGAAGCCCTATGTACTATTATTCGCGATAATGGTGCCCATTTCGGTATCGATCACTTCGGTCGTCAATTTGGTTCCATGGCCTACTTACAAAGCCTCAGACCGAGTTATGTCAAACTCGACCAGTCCTTCGCTTACTATGACGAGAGTGAACATAGTAGCGAACTGTGTCGAGCCTTGATCAATGTCGCGAGAGGCTTAGATATTCAGGTCATAGTCACAGGTATAGAAGAGAAGCAGCAATTAGAACGCTTCATACCATTAAAAACCAGTGCCTACATGGGCTATATCAACCCACCAGTGGAAGTTGAAGAAATCTAACTCGCATATACTTATCTGCGAATAAATAAATCATCTTGGATATTCTTGCCAAGCTGCGGTGTAGAGGCATGTATCACTGCGGTGAAAAATTAAGGAGGCCGAAGCCTCCTTAGGTTATTGCAGTTTGAATTTATTCACAACAGCTATCAGCTGGCTGTTTGCAGCAGCTAGGCTATTGGTTTCGTCTGTAGTAGCTTCACCATTAGTTGCCAACACGTTTACGATTTCATGAATTGAAGTCATATTACGGGTGATCTCTTCAGAGGCAAAACTTTGTTGCTCAGCTGCTGTAGCAATCTGCATATTAAGATCATTGACACCCATAACAGCCTTGGTGATCTCATCTAGATTTGCAGAGATCCGTGCAGTGTTGTCAGCCGTTTGCTCACAAGAAGCCTTAGTAGCATCCATTGCACTGATAGCGGTCATTGAACCGTTACGTAACTTGGTCAGGGTCTGTTCAATCTCAGCGGTACTGGTTTGGGTCCTGGCTGCAAGAGCCCTAACTTCATCAGCAACCACAGCAAAGCCTCGGCCTTGCTCACCCGCTCGCGCAGCTTCGATGGCGGCATTCAATGCCAGAAGGTTAGTCTGGTCAGCTATTTCACCGATAACCTTTAACACATTAGTGATTTCTAACGTATGACTCTCAATCTCTACGATACGCTGTGAAGTCGTCTCCACATCATTCACTAATTGGGAAATCGTATCTTCCGCTGTCTGAACATCCGTCTTAGAGCTACTCACCTGATCGCTAGCCTCGATGGTGGATAGGGATGCAGAGGCGGCATTCTGAGCGACATCATTAGCAGTAGCATTCATTTCCTCTACCGCAGACACGACCTGCTCTGTCTCCTTGGTGTGTTCTCTCAATACGCCGATGTTATCATCAGACTGACTCTTGAGTTGATCCACGCTCTTAGATATGTGTTCAGAGCTCTGACTAACCTCAATCATCAATTCTTGTAGATTGCCAATAAATTCGTTGATCCCCTTGGATATTTTTCCTAGGTCATCTGTACTGGTGACTGGAATACGTCGAGTTAAATCACCGTTACCCTTGGATAAGTCGAGCACCATTTCCTTAAGTAGCAGGATAGGACGATATACTAGATTCAGGATAAGCACAGTCAGCAAGATAGCGATGGATATCATTATGGCCGATGCAATAATCGCACTCATTAATGCTTCATTAACATCCTTATAAGCTATAGATTTATTGATACCTATAAATAGATGCCATGACTTGCCGTTAGGCAGAGATATCTTCTTGGTGTAGGCTATTTTTTCTACCCCCTTGAGTGTGTAATGAACCATTGCTTCGTCATTGCCAAGCATCTCACGATGAACTTCAGGCATACCCATTGCATCGAAGCGAGTTCCAGCAACAACCACTGCCGAGCTAGATGCCAGCGCTTTACCTGTTTCATCAAGGATGACGGTAACGGCACCGTTGATGTTTATCGCCTTTACAGAGTCGTAAAGCATGCTCAGCTCAAGATCTGCCGCAACCACAAGATCACCAAGGTTCTTGACGATAGTAATCACGTCATTACCAGTCAATCTATCTTCGTAGATGTCCGTTAGCTCGATTTTATTGGAAGATTTGGCTTTTATATACCAGGGCCGAGTAGTAAAATCCCACTCTTCAGCTGATGACGTGACCCCATCACTCGTATATGCGACCCCGTCATTTAAGGCGAGTAGCAGCAATGCAAATCCGTTCGATTCCTTGGCATACCGAGTTAAACTCAAATAGTTCTCAGCTGGTAGATTTGGCTCATAGTGATTAGCCATGGTATCGATACCATGCGCTTTATCTGCCAACCAAGCTTCCATCTTGGCAGCTTCGTATTGGGCCATGGTTGATGATAGTAAGTCCACATCGGCGATTGTATCGTGTTTTAAAATTGAGTAGGAAAGCCAGTTGGCAACCAGTAAACAGGAGGTGACCAGTAATATGGTCGAGAGAATAATGGTTCTCTTAAATCCTAATGATTTCATCTAATCTATCTTCTTGTCTGTCAAAAAATAAAAGGCGGGGCAAGATAGCACATCTATACGGCATAGAAACTTGTTAATTATCAATTGCAAAGTTTCATTTTACCCCACAACATTCTGCATGTGAAATTACCATATATGAATTAAGAAAAGGATAACTTAAGCTTAGAATTGTGATAGATACTAGAAAACCCTTCGATTTCTCCAAGGGTTTGCAGGTAAAGTGGTCGGCCATGCAGTCATAAAAAGAGAGGATTCGAATCCTCTGATTAATTTTAGGCTTAAACGAAAAAAAGCCCTTCGATTTCTCGAAGGGCTTTCTAGTAAAGTGGTCGGCCTGTATTTATAGAGAGTTAGGATTCGAATCCTCTGATTAATTTTAGGCTTAAACGAAAAAAAGCCTCCTGATTTCTCAGAAGGCTTTTTTCGTAAAGTGGTCGGTGATAGAGGATTCGAACCTCTGACCCTCTGGTCCCAAACCAGATGCGCTACCGGGCTGCGCTAATCACCGTAAATCTTTATTTATTGAAACTGAGTGTGGTCGGCCTTATCTTTTATAAAAAGCAGGATTCGAACCTCTGACCTTCTGGTCCACTCTTACTCTCTTTTATAGGGAGTAAATCGTGATGCGCTATCGGGCTGCGCTAATCACAGTTAAACTTTAACTTCAAATACCGAACCTAGATTCAATACTTTTAAATGTGGTCGGTGATAGAGGATTCGAACCTCTGACCCTCTGGTCCCAAACCAGATGCGCTACCGGGCTGCGCTAATCACCGAGAATTTGTATCTTTACGACTACCTTATCAAAAAATCTAAATAAGGGATTGAAATGGGGTGACTGATGGGGCTCGAACCCACGACAACCGGAATCACAATCCGGGGCTCTACCAACTGAGCTACAATCACCACTGACTTTCAAATTTCTAACAACTTTACTATTTACTTCACTAACTTAGCGTTCTGTTCAATCTGGTGCACCCAGAAGGATTCGAACCCTCGGCCTCACCCTCCGGAGGGGTGCGCTCTATCCAGCTGAGCTATGGGTGCCTGCCTTGTTAGCGGCGCACATAATATGAATTATTTGCCCCGCCGTCTACAGTTAAAATCATTTATTTCGTCTGTTTGCTCACCTTTTGAGTGATTTAAGCAAAATAATCCATTTCGAACAAAATTCAAACGACCAAACATCAGAATAATGACTTGGCACTGTTGTTTTTTCGTGCTATCAATACCTCTTGTTTATATTTAGTCCAAATCCTAGCTCTCATATAATAAATAGCGATTGGCGGAAATCATGTTTAGGGAAGAATTGGTTCAACATTCACACCGTGAAGCTGAACGTTTGCAAAAAAGGATTGCCCGCTTAAAGAGTCTCGCTCTTAAATACAAGCGAGCCGAAGTCACCCAAAATCTACTGTTAGAGATCTCAAACCTAGCAGCTCATGTGGATTCGCCTAAGTCGTTTTTCTCAGAAGTTCATCGCTCGCTAAAATTGCTTCTCCCTACTGACAATTTTTTCGTCGCCTTGTTAGACCCGAGTACTAACCAATTAAATATCCCTTTTTTCCTCGACGAAAAAGACCCCCATCCCAACACCATCTATTCTATCGATGAAATTTCCGAGACCCTGTTAAGCGGTCTCACTGGATACGTGCTCAAGTCAGGTGAAACACTCCTTTGTGATGACACCACCTTTGAACAGCTGCTCGCCACTAAAAAAATTGTCAGTAGAGGCGCGCCATGCCACCTTTGGTTAGGCGTGCCGATTAGAGTCAATAACCTAGTTTCGGGGGTATTGGTGGTACAGAGCTACTCTGCCGATATCAACTTTTCCGAAATGGAAATAGAACTGCTTCACTTTGTCAGTTATCAAATCTCAGGTGTGCTAGAACGTTTAGAACATAGAGAACAATTGGAACAGGCAATAGAGCAAAGAACCAAAGAGTTAAGCCTTGCTTACGACAAGCTAAAACGTGAAATGTTTGAGAGGCGTCGCGCCGAGCTTCTGCAGAAATCTCTATTCGAGATTGCAGATCTTGCCACCTCTAACATAGATAGCGACTCCTTTTATTCGGAGCTTCATAGAGTGATCAGCCATCTGATGCCGGCTAAGAACTGCTACATAGCCCTCCTCGACGATAGGTTGACTCGTATACACTTTCCTTTTTATGTCACTCAGAACGATTCTACAGCCCCACAACCTAGGGCCACATCTGATGGTTTAACTGAATACGTCATCAAGAACCGTAGGCCCTTGTTACTTCAACGTAGCGATCTTGATGCCTTGATAGACGCTGGGATAGTCTATTCAAAGATGCCTGAACTCAACTATACCCGAGACGTATATCAATGGATTGGCGTCCCCTTATTTATCCATGGGCAGGTTCGTGGTGCCTTAACCATTTATAGCCTATGCATGTCCCAGAGTTACCAAGACAAAGATCTCGATCTGCTGACGTTCGTTTCTCAACACATAGCTACCGCGATCGAGAAGAAACTCTCCGCTGAATCGCTTAAGTCCAGCTACGAACAGCTAGAAGAGAAAGTCGTCGTTCGAACCCGGGCTCTGGCTATGTTAAATCAAGATTTAGAGAAAGAAGTAGCCCAAAGACGTAAAGCGGAACAACAACTTGTTTATGACGCGGGTCACGATAGTCTGACAGGGCTGCCAAATCGCGGCATGTTTATGGAGCGTCTGACACAAGCCGTAAAACATATCCGCCGCCATAGGCTAGACAGCTTCGGCCTGCTGTTTATCGATCTCGACAGATTCAAGCTCATTAATGACACCTTAGGTCATCAACAAGGTGATCGCTTTCTGGTTGAGACCTCTAGGCGCCTACGCCTGTGTATTCGCGATAATGACACCTTAGGACGGATCGGTGGCGATGAATTTGTGATCTTACTCGACAGCATCAATAGCAACAATGATGCCAAAGAGATAGCGGAGCGTATTCTCACCCAATTATCACGCCCCTATGAATTAGCCAACCAAAGTTTCACCTCAGGAGCCAGTATAGGAATCGCATTTAGCTGTGATCATAAATCAGATACGGCGGACTCCCTATTGCGTGACGCCGATGCTGCTATGTATCAAGCTAAGTCTCAAGGCAAGGGTTGCTATGTGATCTTCGATGATAAGTCACATCGACCGCTAGTAAAAGATGTCGAACTTGAAATTGAATTAAAACAAGCGATATCGAACCGAGAGCTTCACCTGAGTTATCTGCCGATTCAAAATTTAAAAAAACTATCTACGGTAGCCTTAGAGCCGCGCTTGTATTGGAATCATCCTTCGCTAGGTAAAATCAAGCAGATCCAGCTCAATAACATGGCCGAGCATTGCAACTTAACCACAGAACTGGATATTTATTTACTGGAAAAGCTCAACTCTGATCATCAGCTGCTGCGCGAAAAATCCTTAGACCACCTCCCCTTACATCTCAACATCGCAGCCATGCACCTGAAGCATAAACATGCCGTCAGACAGCTGAAAAATAAGCTTAAGCAGCTTATAACCCCCCCAGAGCAGTTGTGGCTGTTTTTCGATGAGAAAGGCTTTATCTTAGATACGGATAACCATATCAATGCATTTGAACTGCTGCAAAAGCTAAAGGTTAATCTGGGGCTGACAGGTTATGGCTGTGCTAATAGTGCCTTGAGCAGCTTAACCTTCTTACCACTGCAAGGCCTAAAGCTTGACCCAAGTTACACCAGCCACCTCAACAGTGAGCAACATCTTAAGCTATTAAAAGCCCACTACTTAGCCGCCCAGGCATTGGAACTGGTGGTTTTTGTGGATGGAATTGGTGCAACGCAGCAAAAAGAGACTCTGCTGGAGATAGGCTTCGATCTAGGTCAGGGTCAAGCCCTCGGCAAGGTCATCCATCTGGACTCTATCACCAAGGATTTATTTTGCGCTTAACTCAATGTCGTTAAACTCAATGACTCGATCTTATTTCCATAGCCTAATCTAGAGTGTTCCGTTTATCTAGGGGCTATTTTTTAAACATGTCTCTCAAATTGGCAATATTAGACTTGCTGGTTGCCTGCCTCTGGTTCTCGCTCTGCACTTGTTTACGATTCTCCCAGATTAGATCATCCTGAGGAAGCTCCAACAAAAAACGACTCGGCTCACAGCGCATAGTCTCACCGAATTGACGACGTTCACGACACAGTACAAACCAGAGCTGTTGCTGCGCTCGGGTGATCCCTACATAGGCCAGGCGACGTTCCTCTTCGACATTACCCTCATCTATGCTGCTTTGGTGGGGTAATATTCTCTCTTCGGTGCCCACCATAAACACATAAGGGAACTCCAGGCCTTTAGAGGCGTGCAGTGTCATCAACTGAACCTGATCACCATTCTCATCCTCACTGTTACGCTCCATCATGTCACGCAGGGTTAATCGGGTAACCACCTCAGGTAAGGTCATGCCCTCGTCGAGTTCATCCCCCTCGAGCATCTCAGTGACCCAGCGATACAATTCGGAGATGTTTTTCATCCTCATCTCCGCCGCCTTGGCACTGGTACTCGTCTCGTAGAGATAGTCTTCATAATTGATATTACGGATCAGGTGCTTGATGGCCTCGATGGGCTCCCCTCGCGTCACAGTTTCACCGGTATCGACAATAAACTTGCCGAACTTGTAGAGAGAAGCCATGGCCGCCGGGGGCAGATGATGATTCAACTCAGGGTCGAAACTGGCCTCAAACATAGAAATCTGTCGTTCATTGGCAAACGTGCCTAAGCGTTCCAGGGTCGACGGGCCTATTCCACGTTTAGGTAGATTCACCACGCGCAGGAAGGCATTATCATCATCAGGGTTAACCACTAGCCTGAGATAGGCCATGATGTCTTTAATCTCGGCCCTGCCGAAGAATGAGGTGCCACCACTGAGTTTATAGGGAATGCGGTTCGTCATCAGCGACCGCTCCAGCAGACGAGATTGATGATTGCCCCGATAGAGAATCGCATAATCACCAAATTGGGTCTTGCCCATAAACTTGTGACGTATCATCTCGGCAATGACCCGCTCCGCCTCCTGCTCCTCGTTAGCGGCGATCAATACTCGTAGCGGCTCACCATAAGGAAGCTCACTAAACAAGGTCTTCTCGTATACATGAGGGTTATTAGCGATGAGAATATTCGCGGCTTTTAAGATCCTTTGACTGGAACGATAATTTTGCTCTAGCTTAATCAAACGTAGAGCGGGAAAGTCTTTACCCAATAACACCAGGTTCTGTGGCTTCGCCCCTCGCCATGAATAGATAGATTGATCATCGTCGCCCACCACAGTAAAGCGGGCCCGGTCTCCCACCAGAAGCTTCACCATCTCATATTGGCTGGTATTGGTATCTTGGTACTCATCCACCAGCATATATTGAATACGGGTCTGCCAACGCGCCCTCACCTCGGCATTGTGCCTGAGTATCAGTGTTGGAATTAAAATCAGATCATCAAAATCCAGGGCATTGTAGGCCTTCATATGCTGGGCATATCTTGCGTAGAGAGCGGCAAACAATTGTGATTGTTCATCCTTAGCGAGTTTCACCGCCTGAGTTGGGATCACCAGATCGCCTTTCCAATTGGAGATCGTCGTCATCAAGGACCTGAGTAGGTCCTTATCTCCATCGAGCTCATCTTCGGTGAGGTCTTTAAGTAAGGCCAAGGTATCTTGATCATCGAACAGGGAGAAACCAGCCTTGAGGCCAACGACCTTATGCTCCCTCTTGATAATCTCCAAACCCAGAGTATGAAATGTCGAGATCCATAAGCCGCGAGCCTCTTTACGCCCCATGGATTTAGCCACACGCTCCTTCATCTCACGTGCAGCCTTATTGGTAAAGGTCACCGCCGCAATGTTTCTCGCCTTATAACCACAGTTTTGCACTAGATGGGCGATCTTGTTGATGATCACTCGCGTCTTACCACTACCTGCCCCCGCAAGTACTAAGCAAGGTCCTGATACATAGTGCACGGCTTCATCTTGTCCGGGGTTTAGCTTCATGGGGTTACTTTTACCAAGATTAAAAAGGGGTTCGAAGCTGGCGATCATACCAGAAACTCTCAGGTTTCAATCTGACAATTTAAATTTCCAATTCGTTGCATAATTTACATATAGAGAATTGCGTTCGGTAATTCTCTAACTTA
>NZ_JABSSM010000071.1 GCF_013214165.1 Shewanella sp.
AGAGTCATCCCTATAGGCTCTGCCAAAACATCCTTGTTTTGGAAGCTCGCAGCCGCATCTACACCTGTTCTTACAAGCAAAGAGTAAGCAGTGTTTCTTCGAATATTGTCGGTTCACAAGCTTGCAGCAACTTTTTTGGTTAGGCTGTTGGGTTTTTTTGGCTTTGTTTTTGTTTGCAGGATTGAAGGTAATCATACCTTCATTACGACTTATCACCTCCGGTGGGGATGTGCAGATACTTCTGCGAGACGGTGAATATGGCATAGCCATGAGCTTATGAACGAGAAGCATGGATGCTGAACTGGCCTTTTTATATGGACATAATTGGCCGAACTGGCCCTTAGATAGGATATCATTCAAGCACGTCTGACCTACATGGATAGTAGGGAATGCCGAAAAATGTAGGGAACATTTCCGGCCATGTTTAAAGGCCAGTTCGATATCCTTATCTCTCGCTCGAAGAGTTTCACGCAGTGAAACCTCGCCGTGTCATCGAAGCTCGCAGCCGCATCCACACCTTTCTCTAAAAAGCTGATAGCTTCTTCGATTAATAGAGTTATATATTTAACTGTTTGCCAATTTTGCTGCATCTTTCCATAGGTAGCTGGGCATAGGTTCATGCAGCTCCCAAGTTATATTCATAGGTTGGGAGCCGCTAGTTTCTGCCAAGTTAACCCAACCTAAGTTCACAAATCCCATCGTATTTCCATTTTCGTCTTTATTGGATTCTCGCACCCATAACATAAGTTTTTTACCAATATTTTTATGCTGGATATAGGCTAAGCCCTTACCACTATCAGGTCTTGCTGAATTCTGAGTCTGCCAATGGAAGTGAGTAGGGCTCATTGCATAGTCGTGATAAAGCGTCGTAGGTGAAAAGTGTTGATCTGATTTTTGTAATGTAACAAACAACAGCTCTACGTTGAGTTCTTTTAAGTTGAATACTCCTTCACGGCTTACTGCTTGTTTTTCAAAACTTGAGCCTCCTAACCCTGCGATAATTTGCTCTCGTGTATAGCGAGCATTGAGTTGAAGTGGGCAAGGAAAATCTGTTTGAAGTCTTTGAACTTGAGTATCGTTATTATCCAGTAAGTAATTGATAACTTGTATTAACTCATTTTGATATTCAGGATGAGTAAGTGCTGATAAGCTTTCAGATAGAGAGTTGAAACCTAGCTTATTTCCTGAACAATTCCAAAAATCATAGTGGCACATCAGAGCCATTTTCTGTTCTATTGGATCGCCATTATCAATCCACTTAAAGTTATTTAGTGCCAGAGAACGAATGAAAATGAGGTAAGTTCGAGCATCACATCTCATCAAGCTGTTGCTAATCGCTTTGTGATAATTTTCGGCGATTGTTGTTTCGTTAACTTTTTTTATTAATTTTAGATCGCTTAACAGGCGAGTCCATCCACCACCATCTTTAGGTTTTTTCTTATAAATATCAAGTAACTGAATGTTGGGGTTAAACGTTAAAAAATTATTTAGCGTCAGTTTTTGATTTGTATGATGTTGAAAATTTTGAATATGTGATTTTAGCTTTTGCTGATTTAATATGGCTTTCTTAATGTTGTTTAAGATTATTTCTTTAGTTTTTTTCTGCAGTTCAATGTGACAACCAAGAGGAAGGTGCGGAAAGCCGTGATCAATTTCTTTACTTATAGAGGTATGAGTTTTTCCTATCAATGCTCTGAACTTTTGAGAGAAGTCATATTCGGTTCTAGCATTACCGACAAAATCCAAAACAGTAACACACTCTTTGCCATCGTTATGACGTAAACCTCGCCCTAATTGCTGCAAAAATATGGTTAAACTCTCTGTCGGTCGTAAGAAGAGTAGTGTATCTATTTCTGGGATATCGACACCTTCATTGAATATATCGACAACACAAAGAATATTAATATTTCCTAGTTGCAAATCTTGCCTTACAGAGTGTCTTTCAAAAGTGTTTTTACTGGTAAGTACCGCACTTGGTATTCCTTTAAGGCTGAACTTTTCAGCCATGTACCGAGCATGATCTTGGTTGACACAAAAAGCTAATGCGCGCATTTCCAATGGATTAGTTACAAGCTCTTCTATATTTTGAAGTATTTTCTGCAGTCGTTGATCATTCTGGGTATAGACTTGGGTCAACTCACTCGGGTTATAACGGCCATTTTCCCATTTAATCTGCCTTAGATCGGTATTATCATCTATGCCGAAATATTGAAAAGGGCATAAGTGCCTTAGATTGATAGCTTCAGGTAATCTAAGTTCAGCTGCTATCACACCGCAAAAATCATCCAGTATATTTTTACCGTCATGACGTTCGGGTGTAGCCGTGAGTCCTAGTAATATTTTAGGTGAAAAATGGTTGATGAACTTTCGATAACTTTCAGCTGATACATGATGAACTTCATCAATAATAATGAAATCATAGTAATCTGGCTTCAGCTTTATGTTATCTATTTGATTATTAAAGCTCTGAATTGATGCGAAAAGTTGGTCGTATGAGTCTGGTTTATACTGGCCTACCCATAATTCGCCAAAGTTAGGCTGTTTTAGTACCGCTCTAAAACTCTCGATTGCTTGTGTTAGTATTTCTTCTCTATGAGCTATAAATAGAATTTTTGCTGTAGGGTTTTTTTGATAGAAACGCTTGAAGTCGAAGGCAGATATCAATGTTTTACCTGTACCCGTAGCGGCGACGATTAGATTCCGGTTGCGGTCGTGTAGATTACGCTCAGCATCTAACCTTTCTAAAATTTCAATTTGATGTTGATGTGGTGCCAGATCAAAAAATACAGTATTTGAGTATTTTTTATCACCACGACCAGCGCTAAGAGAATGCTTTAGTTTACGACTCGCTTTTTCTGAACCATCAAAAAAATCAAATTCAGGCTGTTGCCAGTAAGTCTCAAATGTACTAAATGTTTTGTCTATGATGTGTGGGATTTCTTGATTGGTTATTTTTAAGTTCCACTCTAACCCGTTAGTGAGTGCTGAACGCGATAGGTTTGAAGAACCTATGTAGCCTGTATGAAATCCTGAGTTTCGCATGAATAAATAGGCTTTAGCATGAAGACGCTCTTGGTTATGGTTATAGCTCAATTTTACTTCGGTGTTAGGTAACTTCGCCAGCCATTGAACGGCTTTAAGATCCGTAGCACCCATATAAGATGTCGTAATAATTTGAAGCTTATGTTTGCTATTACTCGTGAAAGTCCGAAGTTCATCCATGAATATTCTGAGACCAGTCCATTTAATAAATGAAACGATCCAACAAATTCTATTGGAAGATAAAATCTCACGCTTAATCTCACTTTCCAGTGAAATTCCTTGGTTACTACCGCAGAATAACTCACTTTGTGTGAGGCCGGTAAGCGGGGTTATTTTATCAATATGTGCGGATAACTTGGCCGAAACAGGATCTTGTTTATCAAAGATTGCTGTGAGTAGTTTTGCTGGCTGAGCTATGGTGTAATCTGATAAGTCTAGATTATTGACTCTATTCTGAAGCCAATAGATAAGCTCATTAGCAAGTTCTATTTGGGCTAATGGGGAGTCTTTTGTATTTTTTGATTCAGATATAGCAAGATGAAAAACATGCACTAATGCACGAGTTAACCAAAGTGTTTGCTCGGTCGTATCCATTTTTCGGTCGGATATATAGAAATTTTCTTTTTCCAACTTATTACTGATAACTTTCGTTATCAGCTGCTCATAAATACCTGTTTGCATTAATAAACTCAATTATTCCTAGATTGATATTAACTATGCCAGGTAAGTCATTTTTTGCAAGCCACAAGTGATAAGTTATGCATGGTTTAACTTAAATCGAAGGACCATTTATGGCTTACCAACAGGTGTAGTTACGGCCACAGCTACTGCAACTAGCCTCGGCTCTGCAGCATGGGATATTGAAATAGGACATGATGAAGAAAGTGTCCCCTTATTTGAATCTGACGATCCTAAAGCACTAACGCAATTCCTTGAAAAACACAGTCTATCAACACTTTCCACTTTAGAAGTAACCTAGCTAAGCCGTAAATCGAAGAGACACACTGCTTTTTAGAGACGAGGTGTATGTAGGCAAGAGGGTCTCGAAAACACGGATGTTTTCGTGAAGCGGCCATGGATGGCTTCACAGCGTCCCGAGAGCTTACCTGCACATACGTCGTTCATTGGCATCCTGCCATCACGACATAGGTATATCCCTATACAGCACCCGCTGGAGGCGATTAACATCAGCAATGTTATGAACCACTAAAACTCCACCAAGCAAAAAACCAGCCCAATGAACCCAACAGGCTAACCAAATAAAGCTATTTGCCAAACTTGTTAGCTGACAAGTCACGGCATCGAGTCTATGTATCTTGCCTCTTGCCTGCAGTATTCATTTTTAGTATCTATAATTAGATACGTTCTTATTCATTATGTATTTAAAAATCGATACAGTTGATGTAGTCTTGTATGCTTAAATTGATACGAAAATCATGTTTAGTCGTTAAGTTTGGTTACGTTATTTTGTATGAACCATGGGAAGTGAGGTTGCTATGCACTCTTTTCAATCTAAGTCATTAAAGCAAAAAGGCACAGTTAAGAAGACCGTTCTTAGACAATATCGAGAAATCGTCGATGGCGTGATTAATATATTTACCCCCGCAGTACCAAAAGAGGGCTGGGTTCGAACGATTAGAAAAGCGCTTGACATGTCAGGCGCCCAACTCGCTGTTCGAGCTGGGATGACCAGGAATAAAGTCTCTGTTCTTGAGAGGCGAGAAGCAGGAGGGGATATAACACTCAACCAGCTAAAAGCATTAGCAGATGCTTTGGATTGTGAGTTCTCATACACACTAAAGCCTAAGAAGGCAGTGGCTGAGACTATTAGCGATCGAGCCTTTAAAGTTGCCTCCGCGGAAGTTAGAAAGGCTTCTAAGAATATGTTTTTGGAAGCTCAATCCATTAGCAAGGACAAGGAGCAGTATTTGATTGACGAGCTGGCTGAAGAGATCATGCGTGAAGGCGGCCGCAAGTTATGGTTGCAGAGTAAGGATGAGAAAGCTTGATTGTTGATGAGTCCGATGGCGCTACACCGCTCGATCCTGATGATATGGAAGGGTTGAAACACGCGCACGTCACAACAAGAGACCAGCTTAATGAACTTGAGCAAGCCAACATTCTTGCAGGGCAGATGTGGGCTAGCTATATAACAGATCTAACCCTTGATTCCATCTTCTCTACAGACTTTGTTCTGGCTCTACATCAAAATCTATTTGGTGATGTTTGGAAGTGGGCAGGGAACATAAGAACTCGCGAGCTTAGCATTGGATGTGATCCGCTCCAGGTTCGAGTAAATCTTGGCAACTTTCTTGAAGATGCGAAGCTTTGGATACAGTATGAACACTACTCAAATTTAGAGCTTTGCGCTCGTATACAGCACAGGCTTGTATGGATTCATCCGTTTCCAAATGGCAATGGTAGGCATTCTCGTATTTTTACTGATGTCGTTCGTATTTTCCTATTGGAAGAGTCACCTCTAATATGGGCCAAAGGAGATCTTGCTAATATAAGCGATGAGCGCAGTGCTTATATCTTTTGCCTTAAAGAAGCTGATAAGGGCGACTTCGCCCCTTTCGTTGAATATCTTGAGAGCATTGGTAATTAACCTCTTATAACGGGTGTCGATGCGGCTGCGAGCTTCCAAAACATGGACGTTCTATGACATCCCTGTCACCACAGTATTGGTGAATCTGACCCATAGGGAGATAGAAAATGTCTAATGTATGTCTGGAACATACAAGACCCTGCAGGGCACTGCCGCAGGCTATAGATAACCATGAAAATACGATTACCTAACCAAAAAGCTATTTGCCAAACTTGTTAACCGACAAGTAAGTTAACTCCTGTTTTAACTCAAAATAGTGAGCTGTTTTCGATTCTACGCTGTGAAAGTGTGCTTTCAACCTGTTTAATTGTCTGTTTAGATACGCCAATATCTTTTGCTAATTCAGCAAAACTAGCAGTGATATCAACGATCTCCTCTATATGCAGCTTGGCCTCTTGCCAGCGGTTAAAGCCTGCGGTTTCGGCAAGCTTCTGTATCGTGGGTAATGGGGGGCGCTTCCCATGACCAATAAATGAGGTTGAGTGTTCATTAAAGGGATGTGGGCTGTAGGTAGTATCGTAAAACGGTGCAGGACTCCAGCGACCCGAGTCATCTTGCAAAAATGCCCAGTTTTTACTGTGATCATCTTGATTACTAGCAAAGAGATTAAACATTGCACGACGGAATTGCAGCCTCCCTACAGCAGGTGATTTACATAGATGACGACTCATCTTAATCAAGTCTTCATAATCTAAACTCGGCATTCTAAAATCAGCATCTAAAAGACCGCATGCACTATGCATGTGAATGCGACCAGCCGTTTTATCTATGCCGTTATCTACCCAATCAAATCGTTTTAACGCCAGCCAAGCCGGAGCTCCACTACTTGCAGGAGCCTGCAATAATTTCCATTTTGGAGGTTCAAGCTGCAAGCTGTTTGCCATTTGAAGATAAACGGCCTCACATAGCCCCTCTTCATGGCCAAGTGACCAGTTTTTTGAGGTGAACTTAACAAGCCAAGCCTCATCACCTTGCCTGGGCACTGTTCGACAGGTCTTATGATCACTTTCATTCAGGTAGATTTGCGCTTTAGGGCGAGCACCGCCAGAACTGCCTGCTGTGACTAAGGCTGCAAGTACCTCATCAGTCTGGCCATCAAACAGAGCCTGTGCCTGCAAGCCTAGGTGAGCGATATCGATATCATCATTCACTTTTTCTTGGTATAGGTATTCAGGCGTAAAAATGAGTGATCCCATGGCATTGGAGCCAACAAAGGCGAGCCGATCCATGGCGGTAATTTGTGCTAACGCTATACCCTGCTGCCTAAACACTCGATCTTGCAGTAGAAGCCCCCATCCATCAGGTAAACTGTCGGCAAAGACGCCATGCAAACCACCATGAGGGGTTTTAGGGGCGAGTTGTAACTTGCTGCTGTCAGACAGAATAAATGGAGAGAGGTTACCGAACTGCTGCAAGTAATCATTACTATATTGAAAGTATACACCTTGGCGGTTTTGAGCTAATTGACCAACAGTCACTCGCTCCCCGGACATTAGGGTTCTGTCGATCACTAGCTTCTGAATAGGCTTAAAACTCATCCTTTAATACCTCCTCAATTGAAGTCGGCATCTTAGAGTGCTTCGTTAATGAGGAGGTTTGCGTCAACTCATATAATCGTGCCAATTCATCTAAGCTTTGCCATAGCAAGAGTAGTTGACGAAATGATATCTGACCCGTTAGCTCAAATTTTTTTATCGTAGGCGCAGGAACACAGCTACGCAGTGCTAATGCATCACGGGAAAGGTTTTGTTGTTGTCGCAACTTCCTCAGGTGAACAGCAAAAGCTAACTGGACATCTTTATCATCTAGAAATTTAAATGGAGGCATAGCAAATACCAATGGATACAATAATATCCATTATAGCTTAAAAAGGATAAAAATAGACACTATTGTATCCATTTTGCAATAAAGGGGTCGTAGCTAATTAAGCGGAAATAGATCGATATATCTACTTTCTGGCTATCAAATGCCTATGTCTATTCCAAATTATCGTGGTGAGAATGCTCTTTTTTCAAACGTTAACCTAGATACTCAATCTAGGAAGATAATCAAAGCTATCACCACGGAGTACACAGAGAAAGAAACAAGCTAAATCGAAGACGTGACCTCTGGCTTTCTCTACCAATCTAGATACGGCTGTGAGCTTCCAAAACATGGACGTTTGGCAGAGCCTATAGGGATGACTCTTATAAAATCAACAGCCGGCGACTCGCAGAAGTATCTGCACGGAAAGGTCGTTCTTAGGCATCCTGCCTCCACGACATTGGTGCATCCCTGCACTGCACCGCCGCAGGCTATAGATAACCATGAAGGGTCGACCTTCAACACACTAGCCAATACCAACTTATCAAGATGAACCCACACAGAAAATGTAACGAGCCTACATTCGAAGACTCGCCGTAGGCTATAGATAACCATGAAGATACGATTACCTTTAATCCACTAAACAAAAAACAGCCAAATGAATCCATCAGACTAACTTCAAACGTGACTTAGTGACTTGGTGCTCTTTATGTAATGTGACAAGTCACCTCAACTGAGTGTTTTGTTGTTCTTACGCTTAGTGGTGCTGTAAATCTCTTCCATGGCGTCGATAAACGAGTTAGATCGGGTCCAAAATTCCGGGTAATCTCCCTGCTTCTTGATCAAGGAGGCATTAATCTCTGTGATAGCCTCATCTTTTTGTGGCGGTAACCAGTCTGTCATGGTCCAGTATTGTGTCTGACCGATAGCATTCGCTGGCCCGGCTGACTCGCCCCTAGCGGTGATCTTAAATTCACTGTATCTGTGGTCTTGATACTCGATCTCCACCTTGTCCGCCGTGCTGATATGTGCCGAGAATACCTGTCCCAACTCAGTTTTTTGCAGCGCCTTATGTAAGCTTGCCGGCGGTAAGCCTCGTAGTTGAAACAACAACATGGGATCCCTGTCGAGGATATTGGCCAGGCGGTAATATACTCCGGCGATATGTTTACAGGGGTTGGCATCATCGGGGCAGCTGCAGCTGGCGCGAATGTCCCGGTAGGATTCGGGTAAGAAATGGATCTTGCCGAAGGCGTGCTCTATATTTTCCGGCATCTCGTTGAGCATCAGCTTGGAGATCCAGCCCGGGTTGTCACAGAGCTTGGCTATGATGGCCTGCCACTGTTTGCTGGTGATCGTTTCGAAGGCCAGGCTGACTCGATATCTGGGCTCCTTGGTGATGCCGAAGTAGGGGTTGATATTCCCTCGTATGCTGGCCTCTATCCGGTTGGCTTTGATGTCAAATTTCAGCATGCGGCTGTCGGTTCGATAGGCGCGACCACGTTGCAGGCGGCCGCTATCGATAAAGGCTTCTAGGGAGTCAATAAATGCATTACCCCACCATGTTTTTTGCGTCTGCATCAGACCTCCCGACTCAGCTGGATTAGCTTGATAAATGAATTGGCATCTAGGCCGGACAGCCAGGACTCGTCATTGCCGACAATCGAGTTGGCTATTTTCTTCTTATCCTCCAGCATCTTATCTATTTTCTCTTCTATGGTACCTAAGGTAATAAACTTATGGGCGAATACGGTTTTTTGCTGACCGATGCGATAGGCCCTGTCGGTGGCCTGATCTTCCACCGCCGGGTTCCACCAGCGGTCGAAGTGGATAACATGGTTAGCCTTGGTGAGGGTGATGCCCACGCCGCCGGCTTTTAGGGAGAGGATGAAGGCCGCTGCCGGGCTATCTTCGGCCTGAAACTGCTCGACCATCTGCTCTCGTCGATCGCGGGAGGTGGCACCATGGAGATAATATGTCTGGAAACCCAACTGATTCTTAAGTATTTTTTGGATCTGACTACAGACCTCGGTGAATTGACTGAAGATGAGGACACTCTCGTTATTGCGGATGGCTTCCTTGCATGTCTCCACCAGCCGTTGAAGTTTGACTGAGCGTTCTATGCTGAACTCACTGCCGTCCTGGAGCACCTGGGCCGGGTGGTTACAACACTGCTTCAACCTCAAGAGCGCGGATAACATGATCACCTTTTGTCCCTTACTCTCCTCTGTCTGCTCCATCTGTGCGGTGATCTCATCGACAATGGATTGATAGATGCTGGCTTGCTCTGTGCTCAATTCGCAATAGACCTTCTGTTCTATCTTGTCCGGAAGATCATCGATGATATTCTTGTCTGTCTTCAGTCGGCGCAGGATGAAGGGTTCGACGATATTCTTCAGCAACTGGCCCTGGTGTAAATTATTGTCCCTCTGAACCGGCAGTTCGAATTTTTTCCTGAAGCTGGCCTGAGTCCCCAATAGGCCTGGGTTTAAGAAGTTAAAGATAGACCAGAGATCCATTAAGCGGTTCTCTATCGGTGTGCCTGTGAGGGCGATGCGCGAGTCTGCACTGAGGCCGTACAGCACCTTGGTCTGTGCCGAGGCCGGGTTCTTAATATTTTGCGCTTCGTCTATGATCAGCCGTGACCAGGTTATCTCCTTAAACAGGGCCTTGTCCTTACGAATGAGGCCGTAGGAGGTGATGATCAGGTCGTGCTCTGCGACCAAGGTGCCAAACGCTTGTTTCTGTTTGCGTTGATTGCCGTGATGTATGACGGCATTGAGCGTGGGGGCAAATTTTTGAATTTCCTTTAGCCAATTACCCACCACTGAGGTTGGCGCTACCAGTAAGGCGGCCTGTTTTCTGGGCTGCAATAGCATGAGCGCTATGATCTGCATGGTCTTACCCAGACCCATGTCATCGGCCAGGCAGGGGTTCATGCCCAAGGTTTCAAGGTAGGCCAGCCAGGATGTGCCGCGATTCTGATAGGGCCTAAGCTCGGCTCGCAACTGAGCTGGCTGAGTGATTAGGCTAAACTTATCCTGGTTTTTCAGCTCATCGACTATGGCCCTGATGCCGTCTTCCAGCTCAATATCGTAGCTGGATTCATCTGCCGTCAGTGCCAACAGGGTCTGCATGTCGCCGCTGTGCATGTCTTTGCGCGAGGTTTCGATAAGCTGTTGCATCTTCTCCATCTCGGCTTTATCTATCTCTATCCAGCTGCCTCTGAAATAAACCAGATCGGATTTAGTCTCCAGCAGCTGTTGCCATTGTTCGCTGCTCAGCTCATGTTCCCCCATGGAATAGCTATAGTCGAACTGGATAAGGCTGTCGGCGTCGATAAAGCCACTAGGTGAGTTCGACGCGCTGGCGGTGTGCTTGTGTGCCTTGAGTTTGACCTTAGCCTTGAGACGGCCCTTAGATGTCCACCATGCCGGGACTATGATGCGATAGCCGCAGGCGTGCAGGGTCCAAGCATCTTCCTTCAGAAATTGAAATGCCTGCTGCTGATCCAGTGGGATCACTGACTCTTGCATCTTGGTGGCAAAAATGTGTTCGATGACGGGGTAAATTCGACTGGCGTAGCCCAGTTGCAGCAGGAGTGTGCGCTCGACCGAAGTGCCGAGCAGTTCAGCGAAAAGCCCTTGCTTGGCTGATTTTTGCTGCCGGTACTGGGTCAGGTTGACCATGAAAGAGGGGTCTTGTTTCGACTGTAGCAGTAGCTCGAGCCCCCAGTCGCCCTCGTGTTGTTCACTGGCCTCGAGCAGTTTAAAGCACAGGGTGAAATCGGCACCAAATTGGTCATAGACGAGATTATTCTGCCATAGCTTCCATGCCTTGAAAGTGTCGGCATCTATGGCTTGAGTGCCGTGGCCTAAGGCGTGGGCGATAAACGTGTGCGCTACCGACTTGATGTTTTTTTGGCTATAGGCTGTGGCTGCGATCAAGTCATTGAGGCTGACATCGGAGAAGTGGTGTAAGGCCGACAAGGTGTCGAAGCCGGTAAAGTCTCCTAGGCAGGCCGAATGAGGCATATGGCCGGATATCATCTTCAGCCGGTCGTGATATTCCGATGAGATAGTCTGCCACTTGGTATGATAGCGAGTGTTAGCTGAGTTCCCCTGGGCCACTAGGGCGGGGATATATTGATCTTGCTTGATCATATGGCTGAGTTCATAGGCCATCTTGATCCAAAATTTGGCATCGTCGGCTAAGATCAGCCCCTCTTCGAAGTGATAACTCTGGAAGTTAAGCTCTTTTAAAAAGTTGATGGGCGCATCGACCTGTATGGCGTTGAGCATGAATGGCTTAAATCTACTGCCCTGGTTGTCGTCCAAATTATTGATGTTGGCGATGACCGGCGAGGCAGTAGCTGCACCTTGGGCGTTACAGGGCAGCCAGACCTCTACCTCTTCGAAGGCCGAGTTCATCTTCAGCTGCCTGATGGCAAACCCCATGAAACAGCTGCTGTCTAGCTGGTAAGGATAAAACCCGGGACTGGTTATCTGGTCCTGACTCTCCACCCATAAATATAATTGCCCGCTATTATCGAATTGGGCGTCTTCGGCTTGCCAGAAGAGGTGGATAAGTTGCATAGGTGGCTATAATTATGAAATAAAATCTATTCTGCGTTTCGCGCCACAGGAGTTCAAGCTATTTTCACGGCGTTAATTTAACTGCAATTTTTTCTGATAAATCCGTGAACGAGGTGAGATGCACTCGAACTCTGAAGTAACGCTGGTTAGCTCGAGTGTTTCCTTATCGCCCAGCATCAAAAATCCCCGCTGTACCAGGCTGTTGCTGATGACTTTCAATACTCGGTTTTTTAGATCACTGTCAAAATATATCAATACATTACGACATAAGATCAGATGCATTTCTGCGAAGCTCTCATCTTTCATCAGGTTATGATGGGCGAAGGTGATTTTTTCCCGTAATGCCGGATCGAATAAGGCCTTACCGTGTCGCTCAATAAAATAATCGGCAAAAGAGCCCTGTCCGCCTGCCTGGCGGTAATTCTCACCGTATTCACGCAAGTTCTGCAGCGGATAGATGCCTTTCTCGGCGATGGCTAACGACTGATTGTTATAGTCGGTGGCATAGATACGGGATCTTGCGAGTAAACCTGCCTCATGGAGCATGATGGCAACTGAATATGCTTCTTCACCGGTGGCGCAGCCGGCGTGCCACACATTGATATAAGGGTAGGTTTGCAGCTTGGTGACGACCTTTTCTTTGAGTAGGTAGAATATCTTGGGGTCGCGAAACATAGAGGTGACGGTTATCGACATCTCTTGCAATAAGCGCTCGAATAAGAACTTGTCATGCATGATGCCGGGAATGAGTTCCGAGATATGTTGCATATGCTCACTGGTCATCAAGTTGGTCATTCGTCTGCGCAACGATGCCTTAGCATAATGGTGAAAGTCATAGCCATAGACTCGATTCACCGCCTGTAATAACAAGTCGATTTCCAGATCTGTGTGTTCCTCATCGGATATTAACCTATTGTCTCTCACGTATTTTCACTCCTTCTAACGGTCTGCGTTGTGTCGGTTCTGCGGTATAACCAGACGCGCAGCATGGAGAGAACCTTGTCCATATCCAGCGGCTTGGTGAGGTATTCGGAGGCCCCGGCTTCAATGCTCTGATGACGATCCCCCGGCATGGCCTTGGCCGTTAAGGCTATGATGGGCGTGGTGCGATATGCTGCCATTTTACGAATATGTTCTATGGCTTGGTAACCATCCATGACAGGCATCATGATGTCCATCAGGATCAATTCAATCGGTTGTTCGGCTGTTGTCAGTAAATCTATGGCTAGCTGACCATTTTCGGCCTGAAGCACCTTGATCCCAGCTTGTTCTAGAATACGTGTGATGGAGAAGACGTTGCGCATATCATCATCGACAACCAGTACCCGTCGTCCAACCAGCATTTGATTCTCATCATGCAGCATTTGCAGTGTTTGCTGCTGCTTATTGGAGAAGTTATCACCAACACGATGTAAGAATAGGGCGACATCATCGAGTAGGCGTTCGGGAGACTCGGCGCCTTTTATTACTATTGAGGGGGTAAACTGGTTGAGAATGCGATATTCATCCTGAGTGATGGTCTGGCCGGTATAGATGATAATGGGGACGTCGATACCGGCACCGGGTTGCTCACTGATCAGCTTAACCAATTCGGTGCCGCTCATATCGGGTAGGTTTAAGTCTAGTATGATGCAATTGAAGTATTTAACCGTTAACTGTTCACAGGCTTCTTTGGCTGTGCTGGCGTAGCTCAGTTTGGTACTGGGCCCATCTAAGAGCGAGTTTATCGCATGTTGAGTGCCCTTATCGTCTTCTATCACCAAGATGCGCTTATTGCTCAACTGTGAGCCGGCGTAGACCTCCTGTAGGGTTGAGGTGATCATCTTGGGGTCGACGGGTTTTTTTAGGTAACTCAGTGCCCCCAGGTGGAGTGACTCCATCTTGTTATCACTCGCCGATATCACATGTACCGGGATATGCCGGGTCTGCAGGTTATGTTTAAGTTGTTCGAGGACATGTAAGCCACTGATGTCGGGCAAGCCTAGGTCGAGTAATATCCCCTTAGGTAAATATTCCATGGCTAGCATGACTCCGTCTCGGCCTTTATCGGTGGCAATCACTTTAAGGTTTAAGCTATGGATCAGATCGATCAATATTTGACTGAACGCCTGATCATCTTCAATCAGTAATAAGGCTTCATCCCCTGTGGAAATGTTAAAGCGATCGTCATCAAGCCAGTTGGTGTTGCTGGCCATGTGTGTATTCGCTTGTATCTTCGCCTGATCTGTCTTGGCCGAATTATCTGCTAAGTTTATCGCCTGGGGGCGGGAGGCTTGTTTGCTTGGTGCATTTACCGGCAAGATCAGGGTGAAACAACTGCCCTTGCCCGGTTCACTGGTCATGGTTATTTTTCCTCCCAGTAAACGTGCTAGTTCCTTCGAAATTGTCAGACCTAATCCTGTGCCACCATATTGTCGGCTGGTGGAACCATCGGCTTGTTGGAAGGCTTCAAAAATATCTTGTTGTTTATCTGCCGGGATACCTATGCCGCTATCTGTGACACTAAAACAGATGACATTGGTATCTACCAGGCCCGAAGAAAACAGCAGCTCTTGATCTTCAGCCTGAGGATGAATATCCAGGGTGATCTGACCTTTTTGGGTAAATTTAAATGCATTGGACAAGAAGTTCTTCAGTATTTGTTCGAGCCTGTGTTTATCATTTTTTATCTGACTCGATAGTCTGTTATCGACATTAATACTAAAGGCTAGATTTTTCTCGAGGGCGAGAGGGTTAAATAAGGTTTCTAAGTTGTATTGAACATCACCGGGTAAAAACGAATCAAGATTGATGTCTAGCATGCCGGCTTCAACTTTAGATAAATCCATGATGTCATTGATTAAGGTCAGTAGTGTCTGGCCGCCTTGATAGACTATGTGGGCATCTTCAACTTGTTCTTCGGTCAAGTTTCCCGGCTTATTCTGGTATAGAGACTTAGATAAAATCAGTAAGCTGTTGAGGGGAGTCCTGAGTTCATGGGACATGTTGGCTAAGAATTCAGATTTATACTTACTGGTTAACTCTAGTTGATTGGCTTTTTGTTCGATCTGATTCTTCGATTTTAGTAATTTAGCCGATTGCAGTTCTAGTGCTTGCTGCTGGCTTGCCAGTTCTTCGTTACTGCTCCTCAGCTCTTGTTGTTTCTCTTCGAGTTCTTCATTGCTGGCCTTGAGTTCTTCACTCTGTTCTTTCATTTCCTCCTCTGATGCTATTAATCTTTGATTTTGTTCATTCATTTCTTCGGTGTTATATTTTAATTTTAGGGTCATGTTGTTGAAAGACTGGGCCAGCTGGCCAAATTCATCTTCAGAGTGGAGTCTTATCTGCTGTTCATAGTCTCCTCGAGAGACTTTCTCGGTGGCTTCTACTAAGGTCGCCAGCTTACTCACTATGCTTTTTGACACCAGAAGAGAGGTGATTAAGGCGAGTATGATGGCGACGATCGAGCCGATGACCACGATTAAAATGGTCATGCTTGCGGCATCTTCTGCTTCTCGCTCTTGTATCAGCATCAAGCTATTCTCGGTCAGGACAAACTGGCTCAATATTGCTCTTATTTCATCGATGATCTTTTTGCCTGTCTCAGTTTCAATCAGCGCTGTGATGTCACTCATCTTGGCGCCTGTATCGTTTAGTGCCCTACGTATGGCAATCTCAGGCGCCGCGGCCACCTCTTCCCATTCAATGGTCTTTAGTCTGAGGGTTTCAATCAGGGATAAGACATGATGTTTATCGAAGCCAGACTCTACTAATTTGGTTAATTCATCTAAATGACGTTCGAGTGATTTCTGGCCATCTTCAAAGGGTTGGAGAAACTCTGTTCTGCCGGTAACCAGATAACCGCGTTGACCGGTTTCTCGATCGACTATGTCTTTCTCCAGCAATAGGGTTAAGTAATAGGCTTGATCATTTTTGGCTAGGTTAAAGCTGGATTTTAGCGTCTGGAGGGAGAAGTGTATTTTATCCTGTATGCCCTTGCCCAGCCCTTGGGAGAGCACGGCTTGAATTTGCTCGAAGTTCGCCTCTGCGTCATTCATCTGATTACGCAGGGCGATTTCAGGGCGAGCTGCTTGCATGAGCCATTGTGCAGTGAGACCTTCTATGGCGTCGATATTGGCTAAAGTGTCTGCTATCTGGTAACTGTCGCGCACAATATTTTTTAGCTTGGGGAAGGTTTCTCTAAGGCTGGCTTTACCACTGAAATAGGGGGCGAGGAAGGGGTCTTCGCCGGTGATCAAGAAGCCACGTTGACCGGTTTCCTGATCGATTATGGCCTTAGATATTGTCAGTAGATAGCCAGTTGCCTGTATATTTGAATCTTTAAACTGCTCGTGTAATACATAGGTTAATTGCCTTATTTCGTCTAGAATATCTTTACCCCTAGCGCGAGTTAATGTTTTTTGAATATACGCCAGGCTGTTGTTGTCTTGTCGATCGATTTTTCGTCTCGCCTCTATTTCAGGCTTGGCGGCTTGTGTGTTCCATCTGGCGTGTAGCGCTCTGATCGCCGCGATATTTCGGCTTATCCCATCTTGATGGCTATATCTAGTGTCGGTCCTTACATAAAGCATCAAGTCTAGGATGGTATTGTCAAAGTCCTTATTTCCCTGGTGGAAAGGTGCTAGGTAAGCATCATCACCCGTGAGTAAAAATCCTCGCTCTCCGGTCTCTTGATCGACAATGGATTTCGCCAGTTTTAATAGGTAGTTTTCTCCCCGAACATCATTTTTATCGATGAAAACAGCACTCAAGCTATCAAGGTTTATGCGTATTGCATCTAGAATATTTTTACCTAGATCACGACTCAATATTTTTTCGATGAACTCTAATTTACCTAAACCCGTTTGATTTATTTTCCGGCGTGCGGCTATTTCGGGCATTGCCGCTTCATGTAACCATAGGCTGGATAAGTCTTGTATCTTCTCCACCAGGGGAAGTACTTGCGCCGGGGGGAAATTGTGGTCCACCTGGGTTTTGAGTGCGTCGAACTCAGCCTGTAATCCAGTTTTCGCATTTTCAAAGGGTTGTAAAAACTCACTCTTGCCGGTGATCAAGAAGCCTCGCTGGCCGGTCTCTCTATCGACTAAGCTCTTGGCTATCTGCGCTAATATATTTTTTGCCTGCTGATCTCCAGCCTTCGAAAACGTCTTGTCTAAATCATGAATATCGACTCTCATCCTATCCAATATGCCTTTTCCCCTAGCCTGGATCAGGGTGCCTTGTATATCCTCGAGTTGCCTAGTCCCTAAGGTGACTTGCTGGCGCAGTTTTATTTCGGGTTCGGCGGCGCTCAATAGCCAGGACTCGGCATCTTGTTCCAGCTGACTTATTTGTTCTGCTACAGAACCAGAGTCATAATTATTATCAATAAATTGACGCAGTTGGCTCATATGCAAGCTTAAGTTTTTTCGTCCAGCATGGTATGGCTCAAGAAATATGTCTTCGCCTGTGATCAAGAATCCTCTCTGGCCACTCGCTTGATCCACTAGGTCCTTGGCTATTTTGAGTAAAATATTTTGACCAACTTGATTATTGGTTTGCTTAAAATGCCGATCTAGCTCGTCTATCGTTGTTCTTAAGTCATCCAGAATATTTTTGCCGTGGCCCTTTCGCAGCACATTCTGCATATAATCCAGGCTGATATTCTCTCGTTTAACCGAGCGCCTCTTGCTTATTTCGACATCGGCGGCCTCCGTTATCCATTGGTTTTTCAATTTACCAACCGTTTCGAGACGCTCCACCTGCTCAGGATTGTCGTTAACCAGCTTCTGTAGTTGTTGACGTTTGGTGTCAAAAACGGCTTTAGCCTGGTTAAAAGGCTCGAGAAATGAATCTTTACCGGTGATCAAGAAGCCTCGCTCACCGGTTTCCATGTCGATCATCAGTTTCTCAAGCTCCTTGCCATCGGCAATCACCTTCTGGGTATGCTTTACCCAGGTAGAGGTTTCAATAAGCTGGCCAAGACTCAGATAAACCACAGTGGAAATGATGGCCAATAGCGACAAGGGCACACTAAAGCCTAAGATTATTTTAGTTCTGGTATTAAATTGGTCGAATATTTTTAGTCGCGAATGAGGTGAGGTTATGGACGCAGGCGATGGCGTATCTTTCATTGGCAAATTCCCTTTTAGCACACTAGCTTTATTTTTATTGCTATTAAAGATAGTAGATAAATGGATCTTTGCTAATAATTAGCAAAGTTAACAATTACTTGGGGTTTTTAATGTCTGTAATAATATTCAGCTATCTTCCGTGTTCCCTCTGATGCCTTAGCCCGTTAGACTTGTCCTAATATTTTTATACTCCTTGTAATAGTATGCAGTCTATAAATCCAATACTTATGTATCTGATCTATCTAATAAAAGTGAATTTTATATGAACTCATTACCAATAGATAAACTCTATGCAGAGTTCAAATCTGCCATAAAAGACCATCACCTAGTGGTTGAGTCCGATACCGGCTCGGGGAAATCTACCCGCTTGCCACTATGGTGTGTAGAAGCCGGGAGTGTAGAAGCTGGGGATGTTGAACGAGGCGGGACTGAGTCGAAACAAGCTGGAATTCTCAGGCGAGTATTAGTGGTAGAGCCCCGTAGAGTCGCTTGTCTGGCATTGTCTTCATTTGTCGGCGGGCAAACTGAGTTAAAAGTGGGTCATGCCATACGTTTCGATTCTACTGTGACTCATGATACCCAGATAGCCTTCGTTACGCCGGGCATTGCCCTACGTTGGCTGCAGGAAACCGATTTAGCCAGTTTCGCGACTGTGATCATCGATGAGTTCCACGAACGCCGTTGGGACACTGACTTGCTGCTGGCCATGTTGAAGTTGAAGGCCCAATCTTCAGCGGATTTTAGACTGATACTGACCTCGGCCACCATAGATGGTGAACGTTTGACTAACTATTTAAGCATGGGCTTAACTAGTGGTTTAGCCGATCAGCCGGGGGGAGGCCGCGCGGTAGAGGCACTTCCTGCCCGTCGTTTAATCGCGGAAGGTAAAAGGTTCCACGTGGAACTAAAATATCAGGCCAGTGAGAGTCACCACCTGCCTGACATTCGCGGCGTGGAACTAGGGGTAAAAACCGCAGTGTCCGGTCTGTTGCAACAGACCGACGGAGATATATTGGTTTTTCTGCCGGGCAAGCGTGAGATTCAAGCCGCGATGCAAGGCTGTCAGCCCTTGGTTCAGGCGAGCGCTAAGCGATTGGCACTAATAGCCCTTCATGGTGGTATCAGTCCTCAAGAGCAGAAGAATGTGCTGCAGCAGGCCGATCATCAGCGAGTCATTTTCGCCACCAATGTGGCAGAAACCTCATTGACCATCCCCGGGGTAACAGCCGTGGTGGATTCGGGTCTCGAGCGGCGTACCCATCAGCGCAATGGCCGTACCGTATTGTCTCTAGCGAGAATATCTAAAGCTAGCTGTGCTCAGAGAATGGGGCGTGCCGGCCGTACGCAAGCTGGTATCTGTATTCGCTTATGGGGCAAGAGTGCGCCCATGGAAGCCATGACACCACCAGAACTTCAACGTGAAGAGCTGGTGGAACCTATGCTAGCCGCAGCCTGTTGTGGTTATAAGCTAGCTGATCTTAAGTTTGTCGATGACTTGCCTGTTAAGTCATTGGCTATTGCCGAGCAGAAGTTACTGGCTATGGGCGCCATCGATGCAGATGGGCTGATCACGGCCCACGGTAAGAAGCTCTCTCCGCTACCGATAGACACTCAGTTTGCTCACCTTATCAGTGCCATGCCCGACGACGTGTGTCGTGGCTTGATGGTCGATCTTGCCGCGGCCCTGAGTGTGCCACAAGGCCTGTTCAAGTTACCCACCAGTGAGTCTGATCTTAAACTCTTGAGTGAGTGGGAGCCCCTGGGCTGTGACGCATTTACGTTAATCAAAATAGTAAGAGAAAAGCTCCCCGACTTTCTCGGGGACGCCGATGCCGGTTATGTTCATCGAGGCGCCCGTAAAGAGGCGCGCATGTTGGCCAACCAGATCCGTTCGGCATTGGGTTTGCAGAGTGTCGAGCAATCACCCGGGTTAGTCAGTAAACACATCGAGCTACGCAGGTCATGGTTGTTAGCCGTGCTCAAGGCGGCACCAGAACTCGCCTACGTCAGACGAGAAAAACGTAGCACAGCCCTTGGAAACGGCTTTAGCGAGGCGCAAATTGGCCGCGTCAGTCGTTTCTCTAGTGAGCTTAAGGGAGTCGATGGTAAGGAGAGCGCGTTAGCGGCGGTGATATTCGATCTGCACTCTATTGCCGGTAAGGGGGCAAAGCAGACGTTGAATCTGGCCTCTTGTATGGCACCCATCTCATTTAACGTCTTGTTAGAGGCTCAGTTAGGTGAGGAGCGTCTGGGAGACAGTAAGGAGAAGGGACAGAGGCATAAGCTGGTGGTTGAGACGCTTTATGCCGGCAGGGTGATAGGTTCCCGTTTGAAACAAGTCGAGGGGGAGCAGGCGATAGAGGCTATCGTGCGTAGTATAAGTGTCGGTCGTCAATTTAAGGGCTTATCCCTGCGTTTGAAAAATGATATTGCCGCCTGGAATATCTGGTTAGCACTGGGAAAGGCTAAGGAGCAGTTTGCCGAATCGGGTCTGGTTAACAGCCTGGGTGAATCGCCTTTGGAATTCGATGCCTATCTTATGCAGAGGTTGAGTGAACTAGGGGTAGAAAGCTTCGATGACTTGGAACTGATAGAGGCGGATGATCTCTTGTTCGAGGGGATCCCGGATTGGTTGCGTCAAGAGTTCGATAACTTGTACCCGATCCAGCTGATATTAGCCAACCTTAAGCTCACCGTGGAATACCAGCCTAAACGCAAGTTGGTGACACTAGTGTACGCCAATGGTTCTCGTAAAACCGGCCCTAAACGCTGGGAGTTACCTCGTTGGCAAGGTTGGAAGATTCAATACAAGAAGGCGAGTCGAGTCGTCGATGTAAAATGACCCGTTTGGTTGGCTCACTGATGTGTGAACGAGTGGTTTTAATGACCACTTTTTTGATACTTTTTTATTTTTTAACGTCAATTTTGACAGATATATTGAGAATAAATTTCAATGCATCCAAGTTATAAAAATTATTTTTGATCTTTGCTCGATCAGATCGATTTCGATCAGCAGAATTAAAATTCGTTTTGCGTATAACTTTTCAACTAAGATCTTAATTTTTGTTATTTACAAGTAAAATCGATATGTTTATCCACAAAGAGACCTGTTTAATATCAATGCGTTAGGTTTTGATCTGCTTGGTGTGTGAATAAAAGATCTAGTTTTGGATTACTTGTTGATATGTCTGTTGATGATTTTGATCGAGATTAAAAAACGTACAGGCCTAGATCTGCTATTTTTATCACCGAAAATAGTGACTTTATCGGCTGATTTAGCTGTATAAAGCATATTTTACAGTGAATTTGAGTTTCGCTTTGAGTCAGGTTTTGCCTAAGATCCAGATTCCGGCCAAAAGCCTGCCGGAAAGACCAAAGCGAGAGACAAGATCTGGGTTCCGGCCATAAGCATGCCGGAAAGACAGTGCTTATATGAGCCTGCCGGAAAGACTAAAGCGAGAGACAAGATCTAGATTCCGGCCATAAGCATGCCGGAAAGACAGTGCTTATATGAGCATGCCGGAAAGACCAAAGCGAGAGACAAGATCTGGGTTCCGGCCATAAGCATGCCGGAAAGACAGTGCTTATATGAGCCTGCCGGAAAGACCAAAGCGAGAGACAAGATCTAGTTCCTAGATCCTAGGAACTAGAACCTAGGATCTGGTTAGATTACTTCCCGATACAGAAAGAGCTGAAGATCTTGCCCAGTAGATCGTCTGAGGTGAATTTGCCTGTGATCTCTGCTAAGGCGAGCTGGGTCATGCGTAATTCTTCGGCGAGTAGCTCACCGGCCAGGTAAACCTCTA